>JAUCGA010000038.1 GCA_030377865.1 Anaerolineales bacterium HSG25
TAACAAGATTAACGGTATTTTTTTGCTTATAATCCTGTTAATCTTGTCAAATATTGTTTTAGTCATGTTGAAATGATAAACTTCTGAACATTTCTTAGTAGACCCAATCTGACCATGTTTTCATCCGTCTAACCTCAAAGTGACATGAGCTAATCTAACATGCCCAAAATAATCTCGGCTAAATTATGATAGCTGTTTTCATCGACTCGTTTGGTGGGGGTGGGGTGTTTTAGTTTAGCGGGGAAAGGACGTGCATCATTACGATCTATCCAAATAGTTTGCAGACCGATACTTTGCGCGCCCCAAATGTCATCAAACAGGTTATCGCCGACAAAAATAGCCGATTCAGGTTGGATCTGCATGTCGGTTAGTAGCCGTTTGAATATTTTAGGAGTTGGTTTGGCCGCTTTAACATCGGAAGAAAAGAGGATGTACTCAAAATATTTTGCCAATCCAAAGTGCTTTAATTCGGGAATTGTAAAAAGGCGTTGCGTGTTTGATAAGATTGCCAATCTGACCTTTTTATGGAGGGATTCTAACATGGGGATAACTTCGGGGTAAATCTTAACCGATTTGGTGGTGAAAATTCTGAACAAGAGCGCCATATCTTCCGGCTTTACATCTGACTGACCATCTTTCGCAACGGTTGAGATAATTTCGGCAAACACGTCACCAATTTCTATGTCAGGATAAGGTTCGGGGTTGGCGAGAACCATTCGTTTGGTTATGCTCTGGTACAACGCTAATAGCTCTGCTGGTGTAACCTGTAAGCCATGATAGGACAACCAGATTGAAAGAAACTGGTAGGTTTTTAACTCATCTTCGTCGGTTTTAAGCTCAATGAGGGTTTTGTAGATGTCGAATATAACGACTTTATTCATGGGGAATCTTTTGTCCGGCACGCTTTGGAGGCGTTACGTGATGGGAGCAACCTGCGCGCACCAAAGGAACAGGAAAATCTGACGGCTTGTATTCGTCACGCAATTCGTCACTTTTGACTATTTTAGGCAGACGAAAGAAATAAAACATTCCAATTGAGGAATCAGCACCCGCGGTGCGGCACGACGCGTGCCTACTCCACGGGACAATTATTTTTTTCCACGTGCCTTATCCTTTTTCATAAATTTTTCGTTCTCCTTGTGGTGTTCAATCTAGTGCAATATTTTGTTAATAGAGTTGAGGTGTGGGGCGGGGGCGTACATTAGGAGTTAACTCCTAATTGTGCGACTACTATATCATACTCTATACTTTTAGTCTAGAAGTTCATCGTTTCAACATGACTAAAACAATATCTGACAGGATTAACGGGATTAACAGGATTACAAGCAAAAAAATCCTGTTAATCTTGTTAATCCTGTCAAAAAATGCTTTTGATTTTATCAATATGTCAGGTCATGAATGAAACAACAAACTTTTGTTAGTCAATGCTATTTACCATTGGGTAATCTCCTAATTTTCAGATTGAGCGCATGATATAGATGTTCAGATAAACATTTTCAGTTGTCACCTTTCCGCAAGTTTAAAACTTGCGGAAAGGTTGGTCTTGAATTGAAAATCATTATCTGAAAGACTGTATATAGGCATAATTGTGACGCTACAAGCGTCATCTACAGTGATTTTGTCAGACATGAGGCCATGGAGGTCACGCTTGTAGCGTGACGAACATGGAACTGAACAGCCCTAGCATGGAACTGCTTTGAATGGCGGCAAAACCTTAAGCTGACGAATATGCCTCTCAATTTGTGGTATGATGCAATTAGTCCTATCATACGAGTGAGAAGAACTTGGTTATCCGGCTTGGCTGGTGTGCCCGTTTAGGTGGCCGCCATTGGTCTGGTTGACCATTAGTAAAAGTTCAGTAATACCGCCCTAGAAACCCGATTTCTTTGAGAAATCGGGTTTCTGACGCTCTTTCTGGCGAGTTCACTGAATATTTACGGATATTATACCGTGGCGCATAACCGCGGTTTTTTTAGCAAAATTATTTTTACGGAGACACGGTTAACAATGTCTAAAAAACAGCAAAAAATCACCCTGTTTAAAATATTCAATACACCAGTAGTACTCGACCCAATTGCGCTTATCACTCCAATAGCCGTATTTGGTTTAGGAAGTTGGGTCGCGGGACGACTCACCACTAATCGTCCAGGGTTTTTACGCCTTCGGTTTGGACTAATCGCCATGATCGTTTACCAAATTAGCGAACTGATTCATTATCTCGGCCATATCATCAGTTCATGGTGGGTTGAAGCACCAATGGATAAAGTTTATCTTACCTTTCCACTCCCTTCAAGCATTTATTATGATAATCTGGTCACGCCAGACCAGCATATTGGACGTTCTATGGGCGGGCCAATTATAAATATTTTAACCGTAATTAAAGTGCTATTTTTGCGTCCCTTTACCCGTTCTGGCTCATTTCTACGTGAACTAGTCGATTTGTCGGTTTGGATGAACCTCCTTTTTGGTATTGTGGCATTGTTCCCCTTACCCTTCATTGATGGCGGAACCATCCTAAAGTGGCGTTTGGTCAAACAGGGACAAAGTGAGGCTGAAGCCGATCTCGCGGTTAGAAAAACAAATCTCTTTTTTGTTGGAGTATTAATGGGTGTGGGGATGTTTTTTGCTTTGTGGGAACGGCTCAAACGATTGAGAGGATAGGGTTTTCTAAAAAAGAATATCTGACAGGATTAACAAGATTAAAGGCAAAAAATCCTGTCAATTCTGTTAATCCTGTCGAAAAAATCTTTTCTTTAATCAAGATATCGGGTGCTAAAAAACAGATAAGTGTAGTGGTCAAGATGATGTTGGAGTGCAATGGGTTTAGCCATTGCTTTTGGCAACGGCTAAACCCGTTGCACTCCATTTTCAACATCAAGCTGACCACCACATAAAAAACAGATAAGCGATACATAGTATTTTTACCTTATTGCAGGTTGCTTAAAAATTAGCTACAGTGGGAATACCGAACTGCTTACGTTCGGTCTTTGGGGATGAGTTCTAAATAGCTCGTACAATAGACAGAAGTTTATCATTTCAACATGACTAAAACAATATCTGACAGGATTAACAGGATTAACAGGATTGACAGGATTACAAGTAAAAAAATCCTGTCAATCCTGTTAATCCTGTCAAAAAATACTTTTGATTTTGTCAGCATGTCAGGTCATGAATGAATCGACAAACTTTTGAATAGATACTCATTTCTTGTACCTTACAAAAATTCCCTGCAACACAGCTTTTGGCAATTGTCAAAACGCTCCTTCTGTTTATGGTTGTCATCAACCATGAATCGTGCAGGGAGCGTTTTTTTATTTTGTCAATGAGTGTTGGAAGAACTGGATGACGATGATTGAATCGTAAGGATTGTTAATCATCAGCGTCTAGTTCTTGCCAAAGTGAGCGATACCCATGAGCAACCAATCAAAAAATCCGTGGCAACTAAGCAATATCGACCTAAATAGCATGACGACTGATCCCCGCCGTCGAGGCATGATGATTGCCGGAGCAAGTGTGACCGTGGCAATCCTGTTTTGCATGTTTGCCTTGCTTCTATTTTCGGTCGTCAACTGGTCATACCCAACTGTAGATGAGACCGCGTTGGCCTCACCGACCGCCCAATCTGTAGCGAATAATCAGGGGCTTGACATGCCCTCTGTGCCATCGCCCCCCACCGCAACCAATGAACCAACAGCGTCCCCCACCCCAACCAACACACCTAGCCCGACTCCAACTGATGAGCCACCGACCCCCACACCTGTCCCTCCGACTCCAACTGCCGAACCTCCAACTGCCGAACCTCCAACGCCAACCGTCGAAACAGTTCCAACCAACGCCCCAGCACTAATCAGCATGACCCAAGTCAGCCAACTGACTAGCACTGGTTCAACGACTAACACCGTCACCCAGATTCAAGGAAATAGTGCCCTGAATCCGCAGGAACTGTCACGGCAATTGGCTCGTCAGTCGGGGCATGAGTTAAATGGGTCAAATGATCAGTTGGCTCTGCTGTTAGCGGTAGAATCGGGTAACAGTGCCAACACCATCGAGGCTGTAAACGCTCTACGGCAGGCGCTTAGTCATCCGGGAGGAACCCTAATCAACCTGAGTGGGCATTATATTTGGCATAGTAAATGGAATAACGATGGACGATATATCCTCTCGGCGGGATGCGCGGTCGAGGGGCAAGAGGCTGGCTGTGAGGCTGGCTTGAGCGTGATTTGGGATGCCAAAACAGGCCAAGAGCGCCTAATCCTCAACAGCCATGCTGGCATGATTCGGGATGCCGACTGGAACAGTGATGAAACTCGGTTGGTGACAGTGGGCGATGATTACACGGCTCGAATTTGGGACACTGAATCTGGCACTGAACAGTTTATCTTGACCGGCCATGAGGGAGCCGTACGCTCGGCTAATTGGAGCGCAGATAATCGGCGTATTTTGACCGTGGCCGACGACCATACGGCTCGGCTGTGGGATTTGGAAGACAAAAAACTATTGTTCAATTTTGGTCATTCGGGGCGAGTCAATCAAGCTATTTGGAACGAGGCTGAGAGCATGGTCTTAACGGCTGGAGATGACGGCACGGCTCGCGTTTGGTCGGCAGAGACGGGACGCGAACTACTGATTTTAGCCGGACATAGTGCGCCGGTTCGTCAAGCTCGGTGGAACGCGGATGAGAGTTTGATTTTGACTGCCAGCGACGACCAAACGGCTCGGCTATGGGACGCGCACAGTGGTAAAGCCGTGTTGAGTTTGGCCGCTCACACCGGGTCTGTTAGTCAAGCGATTTGGAATCAGGATGAAAGTCAAATTTTAACTGCCGGAGACGATAACACGGCTCGAATTTGGGATAGCGCTAATGGCGATTTACGGTTGATTTTGAGTGGGCACACGGGGCGGGTCATTCAGGCTCAATGGGATGATGAGGAAAAGCGAGTCTTTACCGTCAGCACCGATGGTACAATTCGGATTTGGGATGCCAGCAACGGCGTAGAACTGTTCACTATTGCTGATGATACTCGACAAATTCGGGAGGCACAATGGAACGTGGCCGAAAATCGGGTACTGACCACCCGTTTTGATGGTACGGCGCGGGTATGGGGCATTGTTTCGGCGGGTGAGTTGGCCGACTTAAGCCAAATTGTCGATGTAACCGCCCTGATGGAACTGGCCTGTCAGCGCCTGTCGCGCAACCTGACGTATGACGAATGGCAACGATTTATGAAGGAACGACTATATCGCAAAACATGCGCCCGACTCGACCTAGACCCGGCCTTTATTAGCATGCAACGTGATTTGGCTCAAAGCGGCGAGGTGCAACAGGCTGTAACAGAACTGAGCAATAGTTTTAGCCAGAATCCAACACCGGGCTTTGCCCCAAATGCAGAGGCTAAACAGTTAATTGCGCCAGCGTTGGTCGAGCAGGGGCGCGAACTGGCTCTTGACGGCCAAGTGGTGGAGGCCGAGGCGTTATTCAAACAGACGCTTGAGCTAGACCCAACGTTGCAACTCGACCCGACTGCCGAGGCCAGTCGCTTGGCCGGTGGATATCCAAACATGACCATGTTGGATGATAGCCTCTCTCTGTCGAATCAACAGAGCTTGACCGACCGCGTCACCCATAATCTGGAGCAGTCCCTATTGCCTGTAACTGGTGGCGGCACTATTCAGCCCAAACAGATTGATGAAGCCATTGACGCGTATCAAGAAGCACAAGCGTTAGGGCTAGAAATTAGCATGTCAGCAGATGATTGGAACGCTTTATGTTGGTGGGGAGCCTTAGCCGGACGGGCAGGTGAGGTGTTGGAGGCTTGCGAGCGAGCGATTGGTTTAGAACCTAATGAAGGCATTTTTTATGATAGTCGAGGTCTGGCTCGTGCCCTTAATGGTGATTTAGCTGGTGCGGCCCATGATTTCGGTACCTTTATCGACTGGTCGAGTCAAACAGGGCTGTATGAAGCCGATGTGATTGAACGTCAGATTTGGCAGACCAGTTTACAGGCAGGACTGAATCCGTTTGATGAACAGACGATTGCTCGATTGCAACGTCGTTAGATACAGTCTTTCAGATAATGATTTTCAATTCAAGACCAACCTTCCCGCAAGTTCAAAACTTGCGGGAAGGTGACAACTGAAAATGTTTATCTGAACATCTATAGAACCATTATTTCCTTTTACCCTCGCCATCCGGCGGGGGTTTTTGTTTTTGAGACACCTCCAAGTCAACTTGCCTTAATCCCTGCCACTACTTATCATGAAAAGAATATAAGGCACGTGGAAAAAATAATTGTCCCGTGGAGTAGGCACGCGTCGTGCCGCACCGCGGGTACTGACTCCTTAATTGGGATGTTTTATTTCTTCCGTCTGCCTAATATTGTGACAGTGTCGTTTGATCTCATTTTGAATACAACAATGTAGGAACAAGTTTTTGATCTCGGGTAAATATTCAGTGAACTTGCTAGAAGGAACGTCAGAAACCCGATTTCTTAAAGAAATCGGGTTTCTAGGGTGGCTTTACTGAACTTTTACGATCTCGGAGGCTTTTCTCTTGAATCTTCATAACGTTATTGTTAATCGACAAAAATTTATTGCTATGGGAGCCACCGCGATTGCTGGTGGCATAGTAGCCGCCTCTAGTTACTTCTATGTTAACAACGAATCCCAATCATTGGTCGTGGAGCAGATTCAAATTCCACTTAAGGGATTAGGCTCGGCTTTGGAGGGGTTCAAAATCGTGCAGTTGAGCGATTTCCATCTACGCCCTTTCACCCAAATCGACCTGATTCAAGAAGCGGTCAGAATCAGCAACAGCCTTAAGCCTGACTTAGTCGTACTGACCGGCGACTATGTGTGGTATGAGGTGGAAGCAATTTTTGATTTGACGCTGACCTTAGCCGCCCTGCAAGCAAAACACGGTGTTTATTCGACGATGGGCAACCATGATTTATGGACGGATGTGGGAATTGTACGGCAAGGGTTTGATGAGGTGGGGTTACCAATTTTGGATAACCAAGGGTTAGTCATCACCGAGGGGAAAGATTCGCTCTATATTGCCGGGCTAGATGATGGCTGGAGCGGAAAACCTGATCTTCGTACCGCGATGAGCGACTGGCAAGAAGGCATGCCGGTGGTACTGCTTATGCATGAGCCGGATTTGGCTGATAAATATTCGCTTGATGGTCGGATTGGTTTGCAACTGTCGGGTCACACCCACGGCGGGCAGATCCGTTTTCCGGGCATTGGGGCGGTCATATTGCCCTATCTCGGCTGGAAATATGACATGGGTCTCTACCAAGTGCGGGACATGTGGCTCTACACCAACCGCGGTATCGGTGTAACTAACGAGCCAGTGCGCTACAACTGTCCCCCCGAAATCACCGAGTTTATTCTGGTAGGGGCATAAGCGGGCAGACAAGGATGTCTGCGTTCCTAATCTCCGACCACATCTTGCTGGAACTCAGCATAATCAGCCTCGTCTTTCTCCTCACGCCATAACACTTGGCGGGGTTTACTGCCTTCTGCTGGACCAACGACACCCTCTTCTTCCAACTGATCCATTAGCCGTGAGGCTCGCGGGTAACCAATGCCCAAGCGCCGTTGCAAGAAACTGGTTGAGGCTCGACGGGTTTCGACAACCAGTTTGACTGCTTCTTCGAGCAGGTCATCTTTCTCCGCTTCGGCCATGATGTCAGTCCAAGGGAGTTTGTCGGGGGTGGCAGGTTTTCCGTCTACATTTTTGGCTTGGGTGGGGGAGCCTTGGCTCTTGTGCCAATGTTTAACTAACTTGTTAATATCCGCATCAGAGACATAACAGCCTTGCAGACGTACTAGTTTTGCTGAATCGGGAGCCATATAGAGCATGTCCCCCTGACCGAGCAGTTTTTCTGCGCCGGGAGTGTCCAGAATAACCCGCGAATCAATCTGGCTTGTGACGGCAAAAGCAATCCGAGCGGGGAAGTTGGCCTTAATCAAACCGGTAATCACATCGGTAGAGGGACGTTGTGTGGCAATTACTAGATGGATGCCGGTGGCACGAGCCATCTGAGCAATCCGGCAGATGTGGCGTTCTACTTCGTCGGGAGCCATCATCATGAGGTCAGCCAACTCGTCAATAATTACGACTAAATAGGCTAATTTATCCTCTTCCTTGGCTTTTTTATTAAAACTACTGATACTGCGCGCTCCTTTTTGAGCGAACAGTTTATAGCGTCGTTCCATCTCACGGGTGGCCCAAGAGAGCGCTCCGACTACCTGCTCGAAGTCGGTCACAACAGGTGCAACCAAATGAGGGATACCGTTGTAGCTGATTAGTTCAACCATTTTTGGATCGACCATTAATAGGCGTAACTGTTCGGGTGAGTGGGTCATAATCAAGGTGGTAATCAAAGAGTTCAAGCAGACCGATTTCCCTGAACCTGTTGCTCCGGCGATTAGCAAGTGGGGCATTTTGACCAATGAGGCGACTGCCGCATCGCCAGAAATTCCTCGCCCTAAAGCCACTTGGAGGGGGGCTTTTTTGTCGGCAAATATATCGCTATCCATGACCCCATATAATGAAACAGAAGATTTCTTTTTGTTTGGCACTTCAATTCCGACTAGTGGTTTGCCCGGAATAGGTGCTTCAATCCGAATCGGAGTGGCCGACAGGGCAAGAGCTAAATCGTTGGTTAAGGCCATGACTTTACGTACCCGAATCCGACGATGGATAATTTCACCATCTGGCCCTTTTTTAGGAATTGTGCCTAGTTTAATCTCAAACTGGGTTACGGTTGGCCCCGGTTGCCAATTGACAACCTCGTTGGGAATATCAAAACTTTTGAGCGTGTCCTGAATAATTAGAGCCTGTTTTTTGGCCTGTCGATTGTAGCTACGGGTTTCGGTTGAGGGAGTCAACACATCTAATGGCGGCAGTTCTTGTTTGGCCTTGGGCATGGTGGCTAATGCCTTTTTAGCCGTATGTGCTGGAACCACTAGCTGTGGATTGGCCGTAGGAGGCGGAATAATCGTCTCATCCGGCAGATAGGTTAACTGTTCCCCTTTTTTACCTTTGCGATTTGATTTTGTCGTGCCGGTGCGGGTTTGGGCTGATTTTTGGGGTAGCCTGACCGTTTCAATCATCGGTTCAAAATCATAATCCTCGTTAATTGGGGCAACCGGCGGAATGACCGTCACATCCATTGAATCGGAATAATCTGAACTCAATTTATCATCTTCTGGAGACTCGCCTTGCTGTTGAGCCAGCCGACTTTTGGCCCATAGGCTCAACTGAGTCGCCCACAATTTTAGGTCAACAATAGTTACGCGGAAAGTGAGGGCTAGGCCAAACAGACCCAACCCTGATAGGAGAACGATGGCCCAAGCTGGACCGAATAGTTCTACAAAAAACCAACCGATTCCCCAACCGATTAATCCACCACCAGTTTCCATTTGAGCTAAGGTAAGGCCATTAGTCCCATGTACAATGGTGGTCAGCAGATGGAATATTGCCAGTCCAACGGCCAACAGAATTTCTAGCCCAACGACCACTCCCATAGGAATGGCTCGATATTCCTCTTTGAAGCGACCTATTGTCAGCATGAGGCCAAATATAGCCAATAACGCCAGAGTAGGGATGACACCCCAGCCCAGTAGTCGATTAACCGTTTCTGCCCACCAAACGCTCCAATTATCGGTAGTGATAGAAAAAATGCTTGAAAATGTGACAGCCACTGCTAATAGAAACATTGCTCCAATTAGCTCTCGACGATAAGGGTCTAGGCGGGCGAGAATTAGCTCTATAATTGTCGGCTCTGTGTTTGCCTTCTTTTTACGAGCAGTCATAGTCATTATCTTTCATCCAAGGTTAAATATTAAACTGTTCCTTCATTGTAAGGGAAGCATTAACAGATGTCAATTGGAGGCAGGTTAGTCGAACAAAAATTCTGTTTTTATGTCAACTAAAATGATAATGTATGGGGTGGTGGGCATAAATTCTGCCAAGCTATCTTCCCGCAAGTTCTAAACTTGCGGGAAGAAAAGAGGCCGACTCGTAGTCGGCCTCTTTATTGATTGGCTAGGCAACCGATTCGTAAATATTCAGTGAACTTGCCAGAAGGAGCGTCAGAAACCCGATTTCTTTAAGAAATCGGGTTTCTAGGGCGGTTTTACTGAACTTTTACAACCGATTCGACAAATCGGCTTATCCGTTTTATCATGCCCATTGATGTGCTACAATTTACGACCCAAATCATTACAATCACCAATCATTTAGCATGTACAGTCTTTCAGATAATGATTTTCAATTCAGGATCAACCTTCCCGCAAGTTTTGAACTTGCGGGAAGGTGACAACTTTACGAACCAAATCATCACAATCACCAATCATTTAGCATGTACAGTCTTTCAGATAATGATTTTCAATTCAGGATCAACCTTCCCGCAAGTTTTGAACTTGCGGGAAGGTGACAACTTTACGACCCAAATCATCACAATCACCAATCGTTTAGCATGTAGACAAAAATGGAGGCTTCCATGTCCATCACTCAACAAACCATCAAAGAGTTAGCCACTAAAAAATCCTACGACCGCGGCGACGAGTATTACCATTACGGCGCGATCATGACCCCCTATCAACGGGGCAACCTTCTATTAGCCGAGGTCGAGGGCAGTGAGTACAACTTCTATCAAGTCAGCGTCACCCTCACCGACGATGGCGACTTTCTGAGCGCCGACTGTAGCTGTCCCTACGATTGGGGCGGGGAATGTAAACATGTGGTAGCGCTACTGCTGACCTATCTCCATAAACGGGATACAATTGAGCAGAAATCGGAGGTTACTGACCTGTTATCTGGATTGGATAAAACACTGCTTCTGACTCTGCTGACCGACCTGCTCCAAAAAGAGAGCCATCTCATCGACTGGGTAGAAACACAAATTAAGGCCAACACCCAACAGCAATCTGTCCCTAGAATAAGCAAATCGACTCAGGTTACTCCCGTTGACCCGACTCCGTTTACTCGACAGACCAAGTCGATTTTTCGGCGAGGGCACTACTATGATGTGGGGTACGATATCGCCCACGATTTAAACAATATCCTAGACCAAGTCCAACCTTATCTGGAGCGGGCCGAAGTTCAAAACAGTTTACTGCTTCTACTGACCATCACCGACTCATTTATTTATGATTCGTGGGGCGAGTTTATGCACGAAGATGAGTTTAGTGAGGTCTTTGAACGGCTAACGAGCATGTTTACCGAAGCGTTACTCATGACCGAGTTCAGTGAGGCCGAGCGGTTTGGCTGGCGAGATCAGCTAGAAAAATGGCAAAAACAAGCCGGAGAGTATGGTTACGATGAGGTGTGGGACATGCCGATAGCGACCGCTGAAGATGGCTGGGATGATCCGTTATTGGCCGATATTTTAGCGGATGGTTATCAGCCCCAAGCCGGAGAGGAGCCACCGTTTCGAGGCGATGCCACCATTCCCATACGGCTCCAAATTCTGGAGCGCCAAGGTCGCACTACCGAGTACCTTTATCTGGCTGAGGCGGCAGATGATACGACTAGCTACGTCTGCATGCTGGCTAAAATGGGCCGAGTTGAGGAGGCTATCGACTATAAATATTTAACTCATGTTGATGAGGTGTTGGCCTTAGCCAAAACGCTCCTAGAACTTCATCAGCCGGGTAAAGCTATGAAAATTGGTGAGCGCGGCTTGAGCATGCATGGTGATCCGGTACAGTTGGCGCGGTGGGTACGGGAGACCGCCCAAAAAGAGGAGTATCGGAATCTGGCTTTGCAAGCGGCACAGGTGGCCTTTGAGGGATCGTTTGCCCGCGATGATTACTACGCGATACGAAGTTTAGTGGGTAATTCGTGGGATGAACTAAAACCACAACTGCTCAGAAAACTGATTGCGGGGGATAAATATTCCTATGACCGGATTGACATCTATTTGAGCGAAGGGTTGGTCGATGAAGCGGTGGCCTACATCAAACAGCGAGGCTATGGCGGATTTGATGATCTGCGAAAAGTGACCGAGGCCGCGGTGGAAACTCACCCCGACTGGGTGATTGAACGTTGTGTACAACAGGCTGAGGAGATTATGGATGCGGGGAGGTCGAAGGCGTATCCTCATGCCATCGACTGGCTTAAAACGGCAAAAACTGCCTATTCGCATGCGGACAAAACAGCCGTTTGGCAAACCTATTTGGAGAGTCTGATTAACAAGCATGGCCGTAAATATTCGCTTCGTCCAAGTTTGGAGGGGTTACGTTAGGGTTAGCCTCAACAAGGCCACTGATTGAAATCAGTGTCTTAAACGGAAAACCTGCTTAAGCAGGTTTCTCGTATCAGCCTGTGAATTCATTCACAGGGCTACAACGGATACTTAAATACAGAATGGATAGTTCCCGCCCGTATATAATCACCGTCAAGGGTAAAGAATTTCCGTTATTGGGCGAGTAAATCCGTTAATCTTTGAGGTATCCGCTGTAGTGTTGTTCACCCAAAGAATTAGGTAGCGTCAGACATCTTTTACTGCAAATGAGACCATGCGTCATCCTCGTCCGGTTTATTCCAATCCTCTGCCAAGGCAGGCTCGCTCAATAAGGTTGTCTCCGCAATGGGAAGAGAGGTATCATCAGCCGTACCTGTTCTTTTTTGAAGAAGGCCAACAATATACTGCAATAACCAAATCAACTCCTTTAGTGAGAGTTTATCGATTGAACGGGTTAATTGTACTATATTTTGCATAACATCTCCTATCAATACTCATCCACATCCGCTACATTTGCTCCAACGCCTTTAGAGCGGCTCGACTTACATGATCTTTTTCCGCCTGACTAGTTGCAATCTGTTCCAACATGGGACGCGCCCGCGAATCGGCCAGTTTGCCCAACGTCTTGATCGTATACTGTCGCACTTGAGGGAGTTGCTCATGGTGCAACAGTGACAACAATGGCTCCACCGCATGCTTGTCACCAATTTTGGCTAAAGCTGAGGCGGCCAATCGCCGGATGTTTCCGTCATCATGTTGTAACGCCCGCACCAACTCCGGTACATGTTGGCTATCTTTGGTGTTACCCAAGGCCACAATCCGTTTGGTTGGATTAGCGGTCGAAGGGAGTTGAGCCGGTTGCAGAGGTTTAGGCACGTTGTCTCCGTAAGCGGCAATCACACATTTTATCTGGTTATAACTGATGTCGTCAGACAACATAGCCTTAATCGGAAACATCACCTCAGTATCCCCGACCATAGCTATCGCCTCAACAATCCGCTTCTCTACCTCAATCGATAGCACCTCATTAACTGCGACCTTTTTGGCCTCAATCAGTTGAGCAAAATGACCGTAAACCGTATCCTCGTTAATTCCACGCTCCACAGCAATCTCCACTGGTGAAAGTCCCTGCTTGAACAGGTCTAACGTGTCAAGCAAAGTTTGTCCCCGTTTACGCCGAGTAGTGGTGTTAATTGGCTTAGGTCGAGTGCCATTAGTGGTAGGAATCGACACTGGCAAAGATGCTCGATGTTTTATCGCCTCAAGTCCCAATTCACTGGCTTCAATGACCGGTTTGTCGTTACCGGCAATCTGCATGTATCGGTTAGAGATGAGGCTGTCGATTAAGGCCACCACCTGTTTTTTACTCAAACGCCCCCGTAGTTTGCCATAAAACTTATGTCGATTATAACCAAATTTACTCATCTTAGCCGCTTGAGACCCGACCAACACATCGGCCAACAATACACGCCCCACTAACCGAGGCAAACTGTTGGCTGTCTCCAAAATAATTAGCGGATACCACTCTTCGGGGGTGGCCGCTTTGGGCAGGTCAGCAACCTCTTCCTCGGTATGATTGTCGCAACAGCGCGGTGAATCGGGCGGGGTCACATCACCAAAATATTTGAGCAGATATTTACGCCGACAGGTGGTCAATTTGGCGTAGTTGAGCATGGTGTTAAGCAGATTAAAACGGTTATTCATACGAGCTTGAATTGCCTGATTACGCTTGTTTAGGGCGGCATGGGAGTATCCGTTTATGCGCCACTTGTTGACGAAGCCATCCATGCCCAAATTGATAATCAGTCCGGCCTGCTCTAACTCGCTCAATGCAACCCGCACCTTGGTCGGGAACATGTGCGTATGGTCGCTCAGTTCACTAATCGTGGCAAAAGCCTCGACACTGTCAGTACTGTTCGCCAATAACCGATATAACTGCTCCATGTCCTCATAAGTTGGAATATCACTTTTGATGAGAAATTCCTGCAAACCTTGGTCGTTAGGAGAAAAGAGCATGATGCAGTTGGCCGGTAAGCCATCCCGTCCGGCTCGGCCTGATTCTTGGTAGTAGGCTTCGACGCTACTTGGTATGTTGTAGTGGATGACCGCTCGTACGGTTGCCTTGTCAACGCCCATGCCAAAAGCGTTCGTTGCGACAACTACTTTGAGCCGGTCGGCCATAAACTCATCTTGTACCTGATAACGGATATTTCGCTCTAAACCAGCATGATACGCCTGAGCCGGAATCCCTATGTGGCGAATAAAGTCGGCCACCTCCTCGGTGTTCCGCCGGGTGGAGGTGTAAACGATTGAACTTCCGGTATTGGTTTTTTGTAAAATCGACTGCAAGGTTTGCAGTTTGGTATTATCATCAGGGGTATATTTTACCGCAAAAGAGAGGTTTGGCCGATTAAATCCGGCCACAATAATCTGAGCCTTTTTCAGGTCGAGCAGTTTCACAATCTGTTTTTGCACGTTAGGGGTGGCCGTAGCGGTAGTGGCTAATAACGTCGGGCGACCCAGTGCCTGCCATGTCGGAGCAATCCGCAGATAATCGGGCCGAAAGTCATGCCCCCATTGCGATACACAATGGGCCTCATCAATGGCGAGTAAGCTAATTTTGATGTTGGCAAGGGCGCGCATAAACCGATTGTTCCGCAGGCGTTCTGGAGCTACATAGAGCAGTTTCACATGCCCTTCCTGCACAGCTCGCATGCGCTCGTTAGATTCGTAACCGGGCAAAGAGCTATTAATGTAGGTGGCCGATATACCGGCCTGCACCAGACCATCAACCTGATCTTTCATTAGGGCAATTAGGGGAGAGATAACCAGTGTTAGGCCGGGGAGCATGAGAGCCGGCAGTTGATAGCCTAACGATTTACCGGAGCCGGTCGGCATGACTAGCAGGGTTTCCTGACCATTTAGTACCCGCTTAATGGCCATCTCTTGTCCTTCGCGGAACACATCAAATCCAAAATATTTTTTTAGGGCTTCTTTAGGGGTCATAATAAGTAATGGGTGTTAAATAAATTGTGCATGTTGTCGGGAGAATGGTTCAATCTTTAAGATTGAACCATTCTGGAACGCGCAATTTATTTAGGTAAGGGGGATTATACCAAAGGTTGATGGTTGGGGACAAAATGAGGGGATGATACGGAGTGGCGTTACAGCAAGAGAATCAAACAGGAGACACCATTATAGTATCTCC
This sequence comes from Anaerolineales bacterium HSG25, assembly GCA_030377865.1. GTDB lineage: Bacteria > Chloroflexota > Anaerolineae > 4572-78 > J111 > JAUCGB01. The sequence continues at coordinate 15,466 of JAUCGA010000038.1, forward strand.
TGTTGTTTTTGACAGAGTTACAATTTGGAAAGAACTGTGGTGGTCAAGATGATGTTGGCGTGCAATGGGTTCAGCCATTGCTTTTGGCAACGGCTAAACCCGTTGCACGCCATTTTCAACATCAGTCTGACCACTACACAATTTGGAAAGAATGAGCAGGTTTATCCTTTAACTGCACCTGCCGTCAGCCCATCAACAATACGACGTTGGAAGAATAGCACCATGACAATCAGCGGAACGGTCACGATAACTGAAGCGGCCATAATGGTATTCCACGGAATCTCACGCGCATCCTGCCCAGAGAAGAAGGCAATTGCAGGCTGTACGGTTCGAGCTTGGAAATCGAGGGTGAAGGTCATGGCGAACAGGAACTCGTTCCACGCTAAGATGAAGGCCAACAAGCCAGTGGTAATCAAAGCTGGCATGGTCAACGGCAACAGAATCATGTAAAACGTTTGGAACGGGGTTGCACCATCAACCATGGCCGCCTGTTCTAATTCGCTCGGTAGGGACTTAAAGAAGTTGGTCAACACCCAAGTGGTAAAAGGTAGGGTAAAAATTAGATAGGTAAGGACTAAGGCCAACTTGGTGTTAAACAACGGGAGTTGTTCTGAACAATCAAGCGCTACAATCACGCAGGGATTACGAATAAAGGTGAACAGTGATCCCACAATCGCAATCGAGGGGAACATGGTCATAGCTAAGATAGTGTACAGAATAGTGTTTTTGCCCCGAAACGGAAGTCGTCCCAAGGCATAAGCGGCAAAGGCTCCGATTGAGAGGGAGAGGGCAGTCACACTAAACGAGACAATGGTAGAGTTCAATAGCCCCTTCATAAAGTCACCATTAGCGTATACTTTTTGATACGGTTCAATGGTCGGATTGGTAGGGAAATATTGAACCGGCACAGCAAAAATATCGCTCGATGATTTGAAAGAGGAGACAATCGCCCAATAGAACGGGAACAACAGGTAAAAACAGATTACCACCAATAGCCCGTAGAATAGTATGTTTTGCAATATTTCTTTTTGTTTTCTACTCATTATGCCGTCTCCTGTATATCAAAGGTGGTCACATAACTGACCACAAAAATAGTGATGATAAAGAATATAACCACACTCATGGCCGATCCATATCCTAACTTCTGGAAGTCGAATAGGTTTTTATAGGCGAGGGTAGCCATCGTCTCTGTACCACTCCCCCCATTGGTCATCACTTTAATGGCATCAAAGATGCGAAGGGCATCAAGGGTACGGAAGATGAGAGCCACAAAAATGGCAGGACGTACGAGAGGCAAGGTTATAGAGAAAAACTGCTGAATTTTTGAAGCTCCGTCAATATCTGCCGCTTCATAAATATCACCGGGGATGATTTGTAACCCAGCGAGCAGAAGCAGGGCCATAAAAGGTGTGGTTTTCCAAACCTCCATAGCGATAATGGCGGCCAAAGCGGTCTGCTTATTAGCCAACCAAGCAATCGGTGAATCGATCACCCCAAGCCGTAATAGCATGTCATTGTAAACCCCAAACACATCGTTATACATCCAAGCCCACATTCGGGCCGATACCACCGTGGGAACGGCCCAAGGAACGAGGACGGCTGTCCGCAAAAACCCCCTTCCCTTAAATTTAGAGTGTAGAACCAAGGCGATCCCTAACCCTAAAACGGTCTCTAAAATCACAGAAATAAAGGTTAACCACAGGGTGTTACTTACCGAGTCCCACCAATCATCATCTCCCCAACGGATGTCACCGTTAGATTTACGACTAATAGAGCCATCGTCATCAAACTTGGGCAACAATATTTTGGTATAGTTTTCTAAGCCCACATATTCACTTTGGCCCGGTTTGCCCAATCTTTCATTAGTAAAACTGATTGATACGGCTTTATACAACGGCCAAGCCGCTACAATGAGCATAATCAATATTGTCGGGGCTAACAACATCCAAGCTAACTGCTCTTGTTGTTTACCCAGTTGACTTTTTGGTGCCGCCATTTATTCCTCCATCCTCATAACTTTGTTAGATAATATAGTTGATTTGTTACTCAGCATACATTCTTGGGTAATCAGACCCCTTGTTCCCAATCAGACCCCTTGTTCCCAAACTAGGTTTGGGAACACAATTGCTCAAGCAAACTCTGTTTGCGACTTGCAACATGCTAGAAACAGAGTTTCTATGGCATAGGCGTTCCCAATCTGGAGATTGGGAACGAGGGGAGATTGGGAACGAACGAGGGGATTTGTTACTCAGCATACATTCTTGGGTAGACCCTAAAGGTTTTGAAAACCTTTAGGGTCTTACTTACTATTTTTAATACGAGGTTAGATGCCTAACATCTAACCTCGTACATTGTGATAAATCTATTCTGCTACATCAAAACCAGTGATGTCAGCCAAGTCGTCTTCAAGATCATACAAGGCATCTTCTGCGGTTTCTTCACCAGTTAAGATGGTGTGTACCGCGTTGAAGTAAGCGGCGCTCACTTCATTGTACAGTTCACCCGTTACGGTTGATGGTCGAGCCACCGCGCTGACAAACACATCGTACAACGGCCCCATAAACGGTTGAGCATCGAGTAGTTCTGGGTCAGAGTAGAGACCCGCAAGCGTTGGCAAGTAACTGTTAGTGATGGCTCGTGACTTTTGAGCTTCTGGGCCAGCAATAAACCGAGTGAACATGGCCGCGGCTTCTACATTCTCTGAGTATTTGGAGACCATGAGTTGCCAGCCACCCAAAGTTGCGGCGTGGTTGCTTGCTCCAGTCGGCAAAACGGTGGCATCAAACAGACCTTTAATCGGGCTATCATCGGTGTTACCGAGTGAGAAGGCATAGGGCCAGTTACGCATAAAGGCGGCGTTACCACTTTGCCATACCCCACGAGCATCTTCTTCTTGATAGGTGGTTACACCCGGTGGTGAGATAGTATCGACCCAACCGGCGGCTCGCTCAAAGGCGGCGGCGGCTGAAGGATTATTGACGGTAATGGTTCCATCCGGCTCGATGATGCTACCCGCATCATGAGAGTATTGCCATTCCAGAGCATCACAGGTCAACCCTTCGTAGTTGTTTCCTTGCCAGACATAACCCCAGAAGGAGTCGTTGCCATCGGCACGTTCACCTTCTTGAATTGTAGCGGCCATTTCTTCCAACTCATCCCATGTGCTTGGTGGGCCAGAGTAGCCATACTTTTCTAATAGGTCGGAACGATAGAAGAGCAAACCAGCATCGGTGTACCACGGGATACCAACCAATTTTCCGTCAACAGTATTGTTTTCGACAATGGCTGGGAAGTGTGATTCGATCTCTTCAGCCGGTAGATATTCTCGTAAATCAACGGCATGATCGGCTAAAATACCGGGCCAAATCACGTCGATTTGATAAACGTCAAGGTCGCCAGAGCCAGCGCCCAAGAACTGCAACTGCTGAGACAAGTTATCAGTGGCTGATTGAGGCGCTTGAACAACTGTAACTTTAATACCTGTTTGTTCTTCAAACTGTGTAATCAACTCACCATAGGAACCAGCTTCGTCACCGACTGAGCCAAAGAATACGCTGAGTTCAGTTCCTTCGTAGTCACGAGTTAAGTAATCAGCAGTTGCTGAACTTTCTTCTGATGAAGAACTTTCCTCAGTGGATGCGTCTGATGCAGGTGCTGAACCAGCTCCAAAACCGGTGATGTCGGCCAAGTTATCTTCAAGATCAATCAAAGCATCTTCAGATGTTTCCTCGCCAGTAAGAATAGTGTGAACGGCGTTGAAGTACGCGGCACTCACTTCATTGTACAACTCACCCGTTACGGTTGACGGTCGAGCCACGGCGCTGACGAATACATCGTACAACGGCCCCATAAACGGTTGAGCATCGAGTAGTTCTGGGTCAGAGTAGAGACCAGCGATGGTCGGTAAGTAACTGTTGGTAACTGCTCGTGATTTTTGGGCTTTCGGACTAGCCATATAACGAGTGAACAAAGCGGCGGCATCTAAATCATCAGAATATTTAGAGACCATAAGTTGCCAGCCACCTAAGGTTGCGGCGTGGTTGGTGGCTCCCGTCGGTAAAACGGTTGCATCAAACAGACCTTGAATTGGGCTGTCGTCAGTGTTACCAAGTGAGAAGGCATAAGGCCAGTTACGCATAAAGGCGGCGTTACCACTTTGCCATACGCCACGAGCATCTTCTTCTTGATAGGTGGTTACACCCGGAGGTGAAATGGTATCGACCCAACCAGCGGCTCGGTCAAAAGCGGCGGCGGCGTTAGCGTTGTTGACACTAATAGTACCATCTGGTTCGATGATGCTACCACCATCATGAGAGTATTGCCATTCCAGAGCGTCACAGGTCAACCCTTCGTAGTTGTTCCCTTGCCAGACATAACCCCAGAAGGAATCATTGCCTTCGCCTCGTTCACCTTCTTGAATCGCGGCGGCCATTTCTTCCAACTCATCCCAGGTGGTGGGCGGAGCCGAGTAACCATACTTTTCTAACATATCGGTACGGTAGTAGAGCAAACCAGCATCGGTGTACCACGGGATACCGACTAGTTTGCCACCAACGGTGTTGTTTTCAACAATCGCTGGGAAGTGAGATTCAATCTCTTCGGCAGGTAGATATTCTCGTAAATCGACGGCATGGTCGGCTAGAATACCGGGCCAAATCACATCAATTTGATAAACGTCAAGGTCGCCAGAACCAGCGCCCAAGAACTGTAACTGTTGAGCGAGGTTATCGGTAGCTGATTGCGGGGCTTGAACAACTGTGACGTTAATGCCTGTTGCTTCAGAGAACTCTTCAATCAATTCGCCATAAGAACCGGCTTCGTCACCGACTGAACCAAAGAATACGCTAATTTCAGCGCCTTCATAGTCACGAGTTAGATAGTCAATCGTATCATCTTTACCCGTTAAAGTCCCAGATGAAGCGGCGACATCAGCATCAGGAGCAGGGCCGGGTGTAAACCCAGTAATATCGGCCAGTTGATCTTCAAGATCAATCAAGGCATCTTCAGATGTTTCTTCGCCAGTTAAGATAGTGTGAACGGCGTTGAAATAAGCGGCGCTTACTTCGTTGTACAGTTCGCCAGTTACGGTAGATGGACGAGCCACAGCGTTGTTGAATACGTCGAACAATGCTTCCATAAATGGTTGCGCTTCAATTAGCTCAGGGTCTTTATAAAGCGAGCCAATGGTTGGCAGGTAGCTATTGGTAATAGCTCGTGATTTTTGAGCTTGTCGTCCTGCCATAAAAGCGGCAAACTGAGCGGCTTCTTCGGTATGCTCTGAATATTTAGAGACCATAAGTTGCCAACCACCCAAGGTTGCGGCGTGGTTAGAGGCTCCCGTCGGCAAGACGGTTGCATCAAACAGACCTTGAATCGGGCTGTCGTCAGTGTTGCCGAGTGAGAAGGCATAAGGCCAGTTACGCATAAAGGCGGCGTTACCACTTTGCCATACGCCACGAGCATCTTCTTCTTGATAGGTGGTTACACCCGGAGGTGAAATGGTATCGACCCAACCGGCGGCTCGGTCAAAAGCGGCGGCGGCGTTAGCGTTGTTGACACTAATTGTACCGTCTGGTTCGACGATGCTACCACCATTGTGGGAGTATTGCCATTCAAGGGCATCACAGGTCAAACCTTCGTAGTTGTTCCCTTGCCAAACATAACCCCAAAAGGAGTCGTTGCCATCGGTTCGTTCACCTTCTTGAATCGCGGCGGCCATCTCTTCCAACTCATTCCAGGTGGTGGGTGGAGCAGAGTAGCCATATTTTTCTAATAAATCGGTACGGTAATAGAGTAAACCAGCATCAGTGTACCATGGGATACCTACTAACTTACCACCGACTGTATTGTTTTGCACAATAGCCGGGAAGTGAGCATCAATATCTGACCGAGGGATATATTCATACAGGTCAGCGGCATGATCAGCCAAAATACCGGGCCAAATCACGTCAATCTGGTAGACATCAAGGTCGGCTGAACCAGCACCCAAAAACTGTAACTGTTGGGCTAAGTTATCTGTGGCTGATTGAGGCGCTTGAACGACAGTCACCTTAATTCCAGTTTCATCTTCAAACTGCTTAATCAAATCGCCATAAGAGCCAGCTTCGTCACCGACTGAACCAAAAAACACACTTAATTCCACATCAGAAGCGACTGGTTCTTCTGCGGGAGCTTCTTCTTTTGGTTCCTCTTTCGGAGCCTCTTCTTTAGGGGCATCCTCTTTAGGCGAATCAGGGGCAGGTTCACTTCCCCCGCTACATGCTGACATTACTAACGCGGCTACGAGTACTGCAATTAAGGTTAGCCAAATATTCTTTCTCATAGTTTTTTACCCTTCTCCTCATGAAAGATAGTATCAAAATAGGCTATCAACGTAAAATAGGACAATATACGGAAAGCATGCATCCCGCCTAGCAGGATGCTAACGCTCCAAACACATACAAATAGTCTTGATTTATGTTCATAGCCTCAACATAAAAACAACTAAAAACATCTCTTTTTAACACTTGAAACTCGCATCGTTATCTTATAAGCATGGCCTCCATTAACGAGGTAATGTATTGGGAAAATATATAAGTTTACTGCTATTGATTAGGAGAAACAGTGGTTTGACGGACAATTAGTTTTGTTTCTAATTGGATAGAGCCTGCGTTATAGTTGGGGGTGTCGATGGTATTGAGGAGTAGTTCCATGCCCTGAACGCCCGATTCAAACAGATGTTGACGTACAGTTGTCAATTGGGCGAAATGGGCTAGTTCAATATCATCATAACCAATAACAGATAAATCACTTGGGACGTTGATGTTTAACTCACGAGCGGCTTCAATAATACCTAAAGCTAATTCGTCACAAAAAGCAAACACCGCAGTAGGTCGATCCGTTTGCTCAAGCAGTTCCATGCCCACTTGACGACCTTTCGCTCTGCGATGCCATCCGGCTCGATAAAACGGAGGGTGAACAGGAAGACTCTTGTTTTCCATACCCTGACAGTAGCCAAGGTACCTATTTTGATTAAAACTAGAGCCAAGTGGGTCTTCTAAAATATCGCCGACGTAGGCAATATTTTGATGCCCCAAATCGGCCAGATACTCGACTGCTTTACGAGTAGCCGCGATGTCATCTACATATATATTTGGGAGTTCAGGATGAGAAGACTCAACAAGCACCGTCGGGATTTCCCCTTGACGGATCCGTTTTAAGTCTTTATCTGGCATGTTGAGGGAAAAAATCAACAAGCCATCAACACGGCCACGGCGAGGTACAGTTTGAAATACTTTGTCGCGTTGCGGTGCATTTTCAACCGTAAATAGGTTAATATCATAATCCGATTCTACAATAACGGACATCACACCGCGCAAACGCTCTATTTGGGCAGAGCTAGTGAAATAGGGGATAATGACGGCAATACTATTGGTTCGCCCCATCGAAAGGCGACGACCACTACTGTTGGGAACAAAATCTAATTTATCAATGGCCGCTAAAACTTTTTCACGGGTTGCTTGACTAACAGGTCGGCTATTGTTGAGCACACTTGAAACTGTACCGATCCCGACCCCCGCTTGTTTCGCAACATCATGAATTGTGTTTGACAAATTACTGTTCCCCTCTTTTCTGCTTCTCGGAAGCGCTTCCGAGAAGTTTCAACAGTATACTCTAGTACTAGGTATTTGTCAAGCCCTTTTTTGGAAAAAACCTTCGTTAAACAAATCCTCTGCCACTAACGAAAACTTTGGGTGACAGGGCTACAGTGAATTTAAGAATAAAACAGAGAAATTTCTCAAACTACAGGATTTGGTAATTAAATTCAGTTAATTTAAACCGCCGAAAACCAATCCGTTTCTTTCAATTACCCGTAAGTTAATTAATGCATATCCCTTATCAATATATTTTACAACAATCTGGCTATTTTGTTAAATTCAATTAAAGTATCCTAGCACTCTCTAAGATATAATTCTCAAATTATGCTTTTAACAAACGTGTGGTATAATAGTGTCTTAATATTGTAAACTAATGGAACCTTTATATAAACACGATTGTTTTTGGTATCAAAAAGCCATGTTGTTTCAGAAACCTGTTATCCAGTCATCACAAATTTTTATATCTCTAGCCAAATCTATTGCTGGTGGAGTAGGCATGTTCGGTTTTGTTCTCGTGTTCCTACTTATAGGAATATCTCCAAAAACGGTTCAGGCTACACCTAAGCAACCAGCCAGTGAAACATTCTCGAAACCAGCTAAACCAGAAGCTTTATGGCACGGGTTAAATGTCGTTTACAGTATTACTCCTACTAATAAGCTTGTTTTTGGTAATTTAGTTACTTATAGTTTGACGATTGAAAACACTACCCCTGATACAAAAACGATTACAATTACCGATACCATTGCTTTCACATTGATGGAGGTTATTACTTATGGCTTCAGTTTATCAGACAGTTCTTCATCATCTTTAGCTAGTCCTGTGACGGCTACGATTAAGATTCCTCCCCATAATACAGTTGCCGTTACCGTTGTAGCTCGAGTATTGGCTGTACCCGACGCGTCCACAACCGTTACCAATACAGTTTTTATTGATGATGGTTCAGCATTACCTTGGAGTAGGTTGGTTACACATACACGTAAGACCAATTTTAATCGCCAGATAATAGGTGCAAATGATGGTGAATGGACGGTTGATGGACATGGTCCAGTTCTTTATAAATTAGAAATCAAAAATAAAAGTGATTTTTATACCATGACCGAAGCTATGGTTACATATCCTGTTCCATCCCTGATTCATAATTTTGATCCGTATCTTAACGGAATTCCTGTAGGAACAGTTGTAACGTATGGTAGTAGCATTCTTGAGTGGAAAATTGGTACAATTGACCCAAATACTGCAATAACTCTAAGTTTTGCAGTTATAGCTCCATCGGGAGTTTTGAGTGATGCTGATAAAATTGAACATAACCCAATTATCTATTACATAACTAACAATAGGATATTTACAAGCCAGTATCCTCGTTCTATCGCAATATCCGCTGACCCTCAGTTAGCGATTGAAGTTACCTCTAGTATAACCACTGCAACACCCCACCCCCTCCATTATCTTGACCATACCGTTTGGATCACCAATGAAGGTTATCGGCAATCAGCAACAGATACATTGAGTGTTACAGTTTCTAACCCTAGTTATTTTAAAATTTACCATAATAACAATTTGTTACAAGATGAGATTGCGTTACCTGATTTAATGTATCAAAAAGCTCCCGCATCGACACAAACACATAAATTGGGACTGGAATGGCCATCTGCTCAGGTACCCGCTGACATGGAAGATGTGACCATAACCGCCACTCTAAAATCTGATGAGCGAGACCATCCTTCCAAAAAACCACGTGAAGTGACACGGATAGTATCCGTCACAACCCTGATTTCGGCGACCCCCAATTTAATAGTAGGCTCAAATCCACCGTCGTTGACTGTTTCACCCGGCCGAGAATTTTATTACGAAATTACAGTTGATAATCGGCTTGGAACCCAAGCCGCTAGTAATGTCCGTGTTACCCAACAGTTGGACAGCAGGGCGCAATTTGTCACCAGCACCTTAACGCCATTCTTAACCTCCGCAAATGAGGTGGAGTGGTTAATTCCACATATTGGCAGGGAAATACAAACGATTGGTTTGACTTTGACCACCATTCATACCGATGTACTTGCTGGAGTGACACTGGTTCAGCCAGTGGTTATGACCGCGGCCTATAATGAGCCGGACATATCTTATGTGATATCGAGTAATCATCGTATTGATGTAACCGTTATAGTGAGTAATACGCCAGATTTGAAGCTTATCATTGCTTCACCGATAAATTTTTCATCTTCTTCAGGTGTAACCGCGGGGATGGTTTTGACCTATCCGATAACGATTAAAAATCGTGGCTCTGCTACAGCTTTCAGTTATACCATTACTGGCCTCGTACCAACCTATACCCAACTGGCTTCACGACCAAACTCCAACTGGTTAGTATTAAATAATCGGCAACTAATATTGACCAATGCAACATCGCTTACACCGCCGCATGTCGCTACCCACTATTTAGAGTTACAGGTTGATGATGTTTTTACCGCTAATAACGGTAGCATTATCCTCAATAATTTTTGTGTACATGAGTTAGCTGATGCAGATGTGAACCCAGATAACAATTGTGATACTTATCATACCACCATTAGCCCTACAGTCGTTGTAACGATTATGCAATCTGCTCCGCCAACAGGGTCGTTAAATTTGGGGGAGGTGTTAACCTATACCGTTTATGTCTATAACACAGGTACTGGTCCCGCACACCATGTTGAAGTTGAGACTTTGTTACCGACACTAACCCAATATATCTCATCGGTCATTAGCTCAACGGTTACACCACTCAACAAAGATTGCCATGCGTTGATTACTGAAACCCACCACATTCAGTGTTTGTTAAACACATTACAAGGCCATGAACGGTTAACGATTACTTTGTGGGCCACTATGAGCCGTATTTTGCCCGAAAGTGAAATAACGCTGACCAGTCAAAGTAAACTGACTTATGTTGGAGCAAACAATCAACCACAAACACCTCCTCCTGTGCAAGCCAAATCGGTGCCCATAACAACGAGTGCCATACTCACGATTTCGACGCATACCGAGATAACGACGGTTTATGCAGGGCTTGTGGTTAGCTATACAACCTATATCACCAATTCGGGCGGGATTACAGCCTATTATCCAAACGTTGTAAATTATCTATCGAAATATACGGCTATGGGTGGGCGCATCTGGACAAACGGAAATGATCACTGTTTTTTAGACCCCTATCAGCCTGATGCCCATACCGTTATATGGGAAGATAGTTTAAGGATTCCACCTGATAAAACTATCTTCATCTATTGCCAATTTGGAGCAAACATGGCTAACTGGTTCCCCGCGGATGTGGTGACAACCAGTTACAGTACCGTTGTAACCTATAACGACCATTTTAAGGAGTTGGTGATAACTCATACGGGACAATTTACAGTTGTAGCCGAACCGGAGATTCATGTTAGCTTGATAGCTGATCCCTCGCCTGCTTTGCCGGGCGATGTGATTAAGCTGGCCGCGTTAATCACAAACAGTGGTACCCAAGTTGCCAATTATCTATATGTAACCGTTACCTTTCATACCTCCATGACCTTAGCCCATGCCCCCATGCACCCAATTACGGCGGAGCATACCATCAGTTGGCAGATTAATGAAGAGTTACCGCCTGATGGAACTGTTGTTTCGCGGACGACTTGGGTAACGATGGCCCGCGTTGCTCATGTAAGGTTGGTTACGGCAACAGCTATCGCCACCGATTTTTATCGGAATGGTTCATACACACCGCCAACACCAGCAGATATTTCTATTCCAATTATCCGCGTTACCGACCTTTCGGTAACGGTCACTGCACCTGTTACCGAAGTAAAGCCGAGGGAGCAGATTACCTATACCGCTTCGTTTACTAACTTTGGTTCCGCCCCAATTGTTACTACCACAACGGTTACAATAATGGTTCCACCAGCAACAACGATTACCGTTCCTAACTGGATTACTACTCCTCTCTGTTCTACGAGTAATCTACAAACCTTAATCTGCCTCTTGCCCCCCCTCAGTGAAGGCATAGGCACCGCGGTCACGTTTTCGGTTGAGTTAAGCGATACCGTACCACCCGATTTTAACACCATACCGATAATGATTACGGCGGATGTTGAGGATGACTTAAACCCAGAGACAAATCAGTTTCAAACTAGCGTTGGGGTGGATGCCAAAGCTGATCTAGTGATATTACCTCCATCCCCATCAATGCTGGTTAATGAATATACACGTCAGCCTGTAACAATTGTCTTTACGGTGGCTAACCGTGGCCCACGCGATGTAAATGACGTTACATTAGGTTTTTCCTACGCCCCCTCACTGCTTAAGTTTAAGGAATGTGATTATCCTACATCTAACATGCAAGCCAAATCTACTATCGAGTGTCCATCGCCACCGTTTCCTTTCACGTTGCCAGCCTACCAAACAAAAACAGTAGAGGTAGAATTTTGGGTAACAATTACTGATGATATATCTACAATCCCCTTAACGGCGACGGTTGTTAACTTAGATGCTAATAATGCAGATGTAAATTATGCCGATAATAGCACTGTTTATATCTTTAAGCATGATATAAATGCAACCTTACAACTTGAGGTGATACCGAGTGTTTTGGAGTATCGGTTTGTCTTTACAAGGGACACGCTTGTCTATACCGCGCATGTTTCTAATCATGGCTCCGAAACAGTGTCAACGCTTCGTTTAGCCTCCATGATTACCCATGATGGGTCGATTAGTATAGCTTGGGATAATCCCAATATTAACAACCTTGCTCCGAATGGTCAGGTAACCCGAACACTAGCTTACAGTGTCCTAGATAATGGGATTGATACAATTATTAATAAGACCACATTGTATAGCGATAATTTGTCATATACTCGCAGTACCATCGTTAACTATGTCTACTATCCGCCAACCGCTACCTTAACCACTGCGGTTACCGAGGTTGTTGAGGGAACCCCCATCACCTTTATCAGTACCATCACCAACCAAACCCAACTGACGATTACGGGGGTCGCAACCTTATACATCACGGCAACCACCAAAGGACGTGCCGTCAATTCAGTCCAACCGTTTCTGTTTACTGTCGGGGACACAACGCCATTTACAAATCCCAACTTCTTCACCCCCACGACAGGGGTAAGAATGGTCACGGCTACTTTAGTTGTTTCGGACGATATTCGGACAGTTATTGAAGCACCTAATCCGTCAACAGTGACGGTGGAATCAAAGGGGAGTATACTCTACTTTCCTTTGATTCTCAATCAACCCAAGCAACCCAATCCACCTGACCCTCGCTTATTAGTTGAAAATTCTACACCCACCGTCCACATGACCACCACAAAACTTACCTTCATCGTTCGGCATGCCCTAGACAGTGATGGAAGCCAGGTAAACAACCTAAAAGGGACTATTTCAGGCGATATTAATGGTAGTTTGGATTGTACTGAAATTGGTACTAGCCAAACCTGGAACTGTACGATTGACTATACCGCGCCTTACACGGTTCCCAATACTTATCTACATTTTACGGTTCAGGTGACAGGTAGTACGATTGATAATCGACAAGTCAAGGCCGAATTGTCAGATGGTTCAATTACCATCCTTCAACCTGCTGAATGTGTGGAGTATTATTTCGATGATTTTAGCAACCCCAACCGAACAGATGGTATTCAGTGGTTGAATACTAATGTCTATCTCGAAGCGAACTATAACTATATAAACGAGGAGTACGTGATTAAACCAAAATCACATCACAAACTATTCTCCGGCTTACTTAAAGATTTAAATCGCTATAGAATTAAAGTTGATATATGGGGAGAAATAGGCTTGGATGAGTTTTATGGCTTTGTTTTTGCTGGAGATAATATCGACCAAAGAATGATTTATTCGGGGCAGAACAGACAGGAAACGAATAGACTACGTCGTTTTGTGATTAATCCAGCCACCCAGAAATTTGATTCACACCTCTATACGATTAGTACGAGATGGGATTCAAAAATTTTGACCAAAAATAATGGAAGGATAACCCCCACCCCAACAGCCAATGAGCCGAACCAACTAGAGCTTCTTTGCGACGACACGATTGGTTATCTATCTATTAATGGTGTACAGGTGGATACGGTTAAAAATTGTGGGGGGAATATGGGATTAACCCATTACTCTCCAAGTTTGAAGAAGAGTTATTATGATAACTTTGTGTTGTGTGTGCGTTAATACGACACTAACTTGTAAAGTCGAAAATTTGTTGTCTGTCATACAATAATTTCCCTTTATTCAATACCTCATCAATAATAAATGGGTTTTTTTCGGTAATCATCTGTTCAAACTCAGAGGGTGTATAGACCAAATAATCAACCCCTACTGAGGCTCGACAGAGTAAGGACACCTCTCGTAACCGTTGCAGAAACGGCAACGAGGTTTCTTTAATAATGACTAAATCTATATCACTCCACTCGCCTACACTGTCCGTCGCCACAGAGCCGAATAAAATGACTTTTTGTGGTTTATATTGCGTAACTAAAATCGATAGGATATGAGCAATTGTTTGGTTTAAGCGGGTTTTTCGTTCTTGGTTAATCATCATTCGCTAACACTGCGGACCAACACAGGGAACACCACCACTACCGTCTCCACCAGAGCCAGAGCCACCAACATCCAAGACATGTGGCTCAGATGTAAAAGTAACGGTATACGGCTCTATCTGCACCACCGCCACAGCCCAATAGAATCTACCTGTCCCTTTCATTAGTGAAACAGAACGGTCGCCAAGAGTGTAGCTATAGGTATTCTCAAAACAGTTAATCTCCTGCTGGTTACGAGCATCCATCACCCCCCGTAAATCGTTGCCTTTACCGCCCCGTACCTCAAAGCCATACCCCTCCGGTAGAGGCGTACAGCCACCATCGTATTTCCATTGCATAACCAAACTGTTCCGGCTCTCTGGAATGACCGCGCCGTTTTGGGGGAAGGTCAGGGTGATTGAGCCGGTGGGTGCAGGGATGTCAGTTGGTGTAGGGATAAAGGTTGGTGATGGGGTGTTGGTTGGAGTGAACGTGGGGGTGTTGGTTGGAGTGAACGTGGGGGTGTCAGTTGAGATGAGTGTTGGGGTGTTGGTTGGAGTGAACGTGGGGGTGTCAGTTGAGATGAGTGTTGGGGTGTCGGTTGGTTCGGGTGTATTGGTCTTAGTTGGCGGTGGTTCGGGAGTACTGGTTGGAGTAATAGGTATAAAATCACCAGAAGCGGAAGTATCGGTTGGGGTTGCAGTGAACACCTGCATTGCAATTGCGGTTTCTGTTGCTTGCGATGCTTGCATTGCAACTGCGGTTTGGGTTGCTTGCGATACTTGCATTGCGATTGCTGTTTGGGCTTGACCATCAATCGGTTCTAATTCGACAACTAGTTTCGCCCCATCATCATCTAACGGTATAGGTAACTCTTGTCGATTATACCCTTCTGCCTCCACAATCAAGGTACCTTCTTGATCATCATAACGATGGGAAACATTAAAGTAAGCAAAGCCTAAATTATTCGCCGAGGTATTAATTATGGGATAATCTTTATTATCTGTAACTGTGACTTTTGCTAAAGGAACAGGAGTCCACCATGTTGCACCCTGTCTAATTACTTGGATACGGTACTTGGTTGAAGATTCATCCCCAAAACTCGACCACAGATATCCAATAAACCCACCAATGAGTATAAAACTGATGATTAGATGTGGGAAGAAATTTCGGTAAGACATAAGATTCTCTCCTCGTAGTAATATCGTTCTAGTAACAGGGCAAGGTTATTGATTATTTTCAGGTTGTATAGCTCCTGAATTATTATAGTCATCGCTCAGCTGAGGAGCACGGTTGTACTCGGTAATAAACCAAATCACCATTCCGATTAAGGCTCCCCAACACACAGCTAATAATAAGCCAAGAATTACCAATGACCATGGCAAATAATAAGGCGCAATCATTGTTCCAAAAACAATTAACCCCAGTAAAACAATCATTATAGCCACATTCCAACGGTATAATACACCTAATTTAGAGAAAATTAGCTGTAAATCTTCTTGCTGTTTTTTCAAGTCCCTTACCTGTTTTCGAGTCTCATCTAATCGTTCCCGAACGACATCATCAAACTGTTCAAGACTTTCTGATACCCAATCTAAATCAAAAGTTTTGATATAGATTCTGTTACGAACGTCTAGATTTTTGTCCTTAGCTACAACTAGACCATGTAATTTTAGTCGGCGAATTGGAATTGATTTGGAATCATCAGGAAAATTTGTTTGCTCATATATTTGTTGATATATTCTTAGTATCTCTTTAGCATGTTTATCTGTGGTAACTCTTGTTTTAATGTAATCAATATTAAAATCATCTCGGTCTTGGTTAAAAAAGGTTTGTATTTGGTTTTCAACCACATTACCGGTCTCACCTAACTCAGCATCATAAACTAATTGACTTAGTTTTTGGGTAAGATATGGATGCCCATTAGTCCATTGATGAATCTGTTTAAGGTAGGTAAGACCATGAGTAGGATATTTTTCTTGTAGACGTTTTTGAAAAGGGATACAATCTTCTAATTTAAAATCCCTAAGACTAATTCGCCCTCCAATATTAAAAGGGGTACGATAATCTGCTTCAATTAAATCATCAGGGGTAGCTACACCTAATAATACAAAAGTTAATCGCTTATAGTCAGAGTATGATGCACGATCATTATACATGGAACGAATAACGGCAAAAAAATCATCCTTAAAATCAAATTCCAACATCTGATCAATTTCGTCTAGAAAGATAACAATCGACTTACTTATTTGAGTTAAGACAATATCTCGAAAAAAATATTCAAACCGTTGAATAACAGAAAGATTTTTATGCTCGTCCCACCAGCCTTTTATATCACCGGTTAATTTTAATCGTCTTGAAAGATCAGCAGTAAGGTAAAAAAACCAATCATTGGCTTGTACCTTACCTCGGCTAATTTTGGTTAAATCAACAATAACCGTTTCTCTATCTTCCTTCTCTTTTAACTGTTTTGCCGTGGCAACCATCAAACTACTTTTTCCTAATTGACGAGCAGTTAAAATATGTGAATATTCTCCGATAACGCAAGCCTTAAATAACACGTCATCCGCATCTCGTTTTATATAGGTTGGATGGGTGGGTTCTACTGTACCACCAACAACAAACTCTTTCATTCAATTAGTCCTTTTCTATAGTGAATAGATTAACAAAAATTATTCACTTATATTTTTATTCATACTTGCTAAACGTTCATAGAATGGGCCATCACCAGTTGTTACTTCTGAAAGTATCTGCTCTAAAGTTAGATTATGATTGGCTAGTTCAAATAAAGCTAGTTGGATCAGAAAAGGGTGTCCCTGGGCCACATTTAGCAAAGATATTGTAAGTTGTTTTATGGTTGAGGGATTAAGAGTCACAAAAATCGAATCGGGTTTTGTGAACTCAGCGATATATTCATCTATCAGTAGTTTAATCTCTGTTTCATCAAAATTTACCGAATGAACAATCTGAGCCACGTTAAAGGGTGAATGGTTTAAATCCAGAATAAATCTACTCGGATCATCTGAAATTGTCAAAACCGAGGTCATTTTCTTGAATAAATCATCTCGTTTCGCTTCTTCATGAAGCAAACGTAACATACTAAAAAAATCGGACTGAAACTTACTTTTACTAGTTACGATTCGGTCAACATCATCTAAGGCTAAAATAAACGGTTTAACGTCGGGTAAAATATAATCGGCTAGGTAATCCATACAGTTTGTCTTAGCTAACCCCCATGAGGGCCAATCGCTATCAATCGATTTAGCACTATCTATTTTTAATACTCTACCAATCATCTGACAAAAATGCTTATAGAATACTTCTTCATCTTTGGTTAAATCAGTTTCTGAAAACTGCCTAAAACTGATTAAAACCGTTTTTTTGTTTATTCTTTTCTTCGATGAAGCACGAACCCGCTCCATAAACGAGCTTTTCCCCATTTTAGAGCCAGCCTGAATAGCCAACGTAGTATGGGGTTGACTTAAGGCATCCCAACAAATCTCATCACTTTTCCGTCCAATATAAAAACAAGAATCAGGATGTAGAAATCCGTAAGGTGATACTATCCCAGTATCTTTACCTTGTTGTTTTTTCTTTTCCCGTTCTTGTTCTCTTTTTCGTTGTGCCTCTTCTTCTTTCCGTAATTTACATGCTTCTTCCTCTCGTTTTTTATAATCATACTCTTCAACCGTCTTTTGGGTTCGGTTAAACAAAGCACCGAGTCGACATTTTATGGTTGGAAGGTAGTTAATGAGCGCGTTACGAAATTTTTTCATCTTTTCTTCATAAATTAGTTTATTAAATCTTGCATCCACTACATCTTGGCTAAAGTATGCATAAAATTCATGCAGAACAGGATCATCATAACAAAAAATATATAGGTTTTCATTAGCAAAAGCAGGGTGGGTTTTAAATATGTGGGTTAAGTAATCTTGCATGCTTTTTATGGCATGATCATAAAGACCTTTACTATAGGCATCATCGGACATTACAGTTTTCCTGGGTGATAAATAGGCGATAATCTGCTTAATTAGATTAGAATTTCAGGTGCTTGTTTTTTCAATTTGAGCGAAATAGTACCTCTATTTTAACACATGTAAGACTATGTGCAATCTTGTTCATAATCAGTCGAAACATAGATTCTGAACGAAACGTCTCAATCCAAAAAACCTCTTGATCCATTGATAATCAGGAGGTTTTTTGGGAACATCAAAAGAACGTGTTACAATCCAATTGTGGGTGTACCGAGTTAGTCTAAATAATAAACCGAGACAAGTTCTCCGCAGTTTGGCGGCACTGATGCCGAATCATGCCAAGGGGGACGTTTAAACTGAGGGCTAACGAAAGGCTTATACCCTCGCCCAAACTAAGCGAATAGAGCCGATATTCCGACCCTTCATGCAAACTCTGGGCAAAACGTTTATCTGGCTCACCCAAAAATGTGGCCGCTTCTGAGGCGGCTTGAGAACTGTGCGCCATCAATGTAGTTAATTTTTCGCATTGTTCACGGCTCAGAATACCGGCCTGAGCGATCAGTTCGAGACCGGCAATCAATAGAATCGCCTCGGCCCGAACTTCTCGATTTAAGTCATCGAGAATTCGCAATATTTCAGTTTCGTTAGAGCGTAGATAACTAACCGTTTTTTGAGGAACCGCCACAATTTGGGGGGAGAAATGTGGTTGTTCAGCCGTAGAATCACTGGCTTCTTTTTCCTCACTAGAAGTATCCCCTTGGTCAGACTTGGCCGAATCGGCAGTCGATTCGCTCTCCTCTGCCGGAGGGGGAGCAATAGGGGCGCGTTCTGTTCGTGGACGACCTAATGCATCATCAATTAAGTCGGGGAGGTCACCCACAAAGAATGGTTTACTTAAAATACCATTCGGGTTCAATTTCTTTAACTTGTCGGGAAGGTCTTGTCCAAAGAAAGGTATGAGCATTATCTTCATATTCTTTCTAAAGTGGCGAATACCCAAAATAAGTTTATAGGCCGACATATCGGAAACGCCAATATCAACGATAGTCAGGTCAAAATTGGTCGCCCGAACTGCCTTAATCGCGTCTTTACCGTTGTCAACCCAAGTTACATGATAGTAACCAGTACCTTCCAAACCTTCTTTCAGCATAGTGCCGAAACCTTCATCGGGGTCAATCACAAGAATGTTAGGGAGTGTCATATTTTATCCGTTATAACCTGCCATAAACTAAAAGATTCCTCAACCAATTGTAATGTTATTTCAACTAAATGTCAACCAACTTATTAACAACCCTAAAGTTCGTTAACAACGTTAAGTCACACCACGATAACGATAATTTTTTTATGTTTTACTGCTTAAAAGTCGTCAGAAAAAGCCCATTTGCATCATGTGCAACGGATGAGGCTCACTCGGTTACGATGCTATGAAATGGGTGTCAGTTAAGTTGTGCATATTGTCGAGAGAATGGTTCAATCTTTAAGATTGAACCATTCTGGATTGTGCAATTTTTTTAGGACTCGTTCCTATGGGCGTCAATCTTAATTTGAGATTCAAACACGCCAAATAGACGTAGGCATGGTTTATCGAAAAACTATTAATTATGTGGTGGTCAAGATGATGTTGGAGTGCAATGGGTTCAGCCATTGCTTTTGGCAACGGCTAAACCCGTTGCACCCCATTTTCAACATCAGTCTGACCACTACAAAAAACTATTAATTAACAAAATTGTAGCCCCTATCAACCCATGTTAGAATAGCCGCCTAAATATTGTAGTTCTCCCACAAAAGGGTGACAATTCTAGTTGCTAGGAATGAGGTCTAAATAAGTTGCGCGCTCCAGAGTGGTTCAAGCTCTAAGATTGAACCACTCTCATGACGAACTGCACATGTGAATTAATTCCAATTCCTATTCATGTCTAACCCATTATAACACAATAACAGGGTTACAACTAGGTTTTTTAGAAGCAATCCCTCAAAATATCAGCGAGGTGATCGACGATGATCATAGGTGTTCCAAAAGAAATTAAAGATGATGAATATCAAGAAAACATTACTTATCAAGCTGTATCTGAAGCGTTTGACCTACCCTATACGAATTGTCAATTAGTAATTAGTCAGACCGGTGTTGTTAAGTTATGATATATACAACTTAACAACACTGTTTGGAACATGAAAAAATAAATGTCCAATCTCGTGAGGCGTGATACCCGTACGTTTTACGCTTTTACGTTTCACGCTGTCTACAACACTATACCAGATAACATCTGATATAGACTCAAATACCCAAAATAATAAACTTTATAGTCAGATAGGAGTAAGGCAATGGTGCTAAAACCATTAACTACTCGTCAAGTTAAATAATCTACTTTTCTTTATAATTTCTACACTATCTGCTATAACCTTAACCTAATTACTAATTTCATAAATTTAACATGCGTTCATTTATATCCAATCGAGTTCAACAGATTCCGCCATCAGGTATTCGCCGCTTTTTCGACATCGCGGCAACGATGGATGATGTCATCTCACTTGGCATTGGAGAGCCAGATTTCATCACCCCTCAAGTGGTGGTCGAGGCGGGGATAAACTCGCTAAAAGCGGGGCACACCCATTATACCTCTAACAATGGCATGATTGAGTTGCGGTCAGCCATCTCCAAACATTTGCAACGGTTGTACGAGATCGAGTATGATCCAGCCTTAGAGGTTTTGGCAACTGTCGGCGTGTCAGAAGCCATGTATTTGGCTCTAACGGCGATACTGAATCCGGGAGATGAGGTGATTGTGCCTCAGCCATGTTTTGTTTCTTACGCCGCAGAAGTCAGTTTGGCTGGAGGAACTCCCGTGCCGATTGCCACGCGAGTCGATAACAACTTTCAGGTCACCGCAGATGAAATCGAAGCCGCCATTACCCGTCATACCAAAGCCCTGCTGATTGGATACCCGAACAATCCCACGGGTGCCGTGTTAGAGCGTGAAACGTTAGAAAAAATCGCCAAAGTAGCCCAAAAGCATGATATTTTAGTTATATCTGATGAAATTTATGACCGTTTAGTCTACGATATTGAGCATGTCTGTTTTGCCTCACTACCGGGCATGTGGGATCGGACAATTTTGTTAGGCGGATTCTCGAAAGCCTACGCCATGACCGGCTGGCGCTTGGGATACGCCGCCGCTCCAACTGAACTTTTAGGGGCTATGAAAAAAATTCATCAATATACAATCATGTCAGCCCCTACCACGGCTCAAGAAGCGGCTCTAACAGCTATCGAACATGGTGAAGAGCCGGTTGAGATGATGCGCCAAAAGTACGACCGTCGCCGTCGTCTTATTGTTGGGGGCTTGAATAGTATTGGTTTGCGATGTTTTGAACCACGCGGTGCGTTTTATGCCTTCCCCTCGGTGCGAGGCTCAGGCATGGATGATGCCGAGTTTGCCGAGCGTTTGCTTGACGAAGAACGTGTCGCAGTCATCCCCGGACGAGCCTTTGGTATTGGTGGAGCGGGCTATGTTCGCTGTTCGTATGCCACCAGTTACGAGAAAATCGAACAAGCACTCGAAGGAATCGCCAAGTTTGTGCAACGTCACGGTTAGATTTATGGGCCGTGAGTTAGATATTTTTCAATTTAGTTAGTGTCATTAGTTTTTCGCCACCTCAACGAGGCCACTGATTGAAATCAGTGGCTTAAACGGAAAACCTGCTTAAGCAGGTTTCTCGTATCAGCCTGTGAATTCATTCACAGGGCATGGCTTCTGGCTAATCAATTTACAAATAAATAGGAGACTTATTTTGAATCTAAAAAAATTACCATTGTCAACCCTTTTCGCCATGATGTTGGTCATGGCGATTGTCGTTACCCCCATTCTGGCCCAAGAGCCGGATGAAGAGGAGTTAGAAAGTGCCACGTATGAGTTTACCGAAGATATGACCGCGCGTAACATTGGAGCCTTATCCGACCCTGCCACCGAAATTTTGCCAGTTCAGGGTCAATTAACTGACGGTGCTGGGAATCCAATTACTGGAGATAGAAGTGTTACCTTTAGTGTCTATGAATCAGCTACCGGCGGAACTGCAAAATGCTCAAGTACCCAAACAGTCACCATTACCGAGGGCTTTTTTAGTACCGAGATAACAGGTTGTGATACGGGTGATATTCGGGGCTTTCAAATGTATCTGGGCATCAAAGTTGGAAGTGATGCTGAAATGACTCCCCGACAGCCGTTACGGGCTGTGCCGTATGCCTATAGTTTGTTACCGGGGGCTGACCTGCAAGGCAATAAAGCAGGGGGTTCCATGTTCTTTGTGGTCAACTTTAGTTCTCAACTGGATACCAGTGCAGTGCGCGCTCTGACCAACGCTACTGGTGGGCGAACTTATGCCGTATACGGACGTAATCTTTCCACGGGTGGGCGAGCAGTTTATGGGATTACGGAAGCCCTGACTGGCACAACTTATGGCATGTACGGGGTTAGCCAATCCGACGAAGGGCAAGGGGTGCGAGGCTGGGCTTGGAATTCAACTGGCAAAACGGTAGGCGTGTCTGGTCGTAGTAACTCTAATCAAGGAACTGGCGTACATGGATTAGCAAGTTCTCTTTTAGGCACAACCTACGGCGTGTATGGCGAGAGTCGCGCCGACAATGGATATGGTGTTTATGGCCGTGCTAGTGCCGAAAATCCACTAGATACTACTTATGGCGTTTATGGACGTAACGACGGTAAAACAGGTTATGGTGTGTATGGTGTGGGGTTAAATGTTGGAACGGCTGGCTTTGTCACTGAAACTACTACCGGACAGACCTCTGGGCTATACGGCGAGAGTGCTTCCGACGAAGGACGTGGTGTCTATGGTGTGGCGACGGCAATTAGCGGCACCACCTATGGCGTATACGGTGAAAGTATCGCCAATAATGGCTACGGGGTGTATGGGCGTACCACTGCTCTAACTGGCACCACCTACGGCCTGTATGGGCAAAGTAGTTCTCAAGATGGTTATGGGAGTTTTGGTCATGCTACCGCCATAACCGGTACGACGTACGGGACTTATGGTCAAAGTGATGCCGATCATGGTTACGGTGTTTATGGACGTACCACCGCCATAACCGGCACGACGTACGGGACTTATGGTCAAAGTGATGCCGATCATGGTTACGGCGTTTATGGACGTACCACCGCCATAACCGGTACAACTTACGGGACTTATGGTCAAAGTGATGCCAATAATGGCTATGGCGTTTATGGACGTACCACCGCCATGACTGGCACGACTTACGGGACTTATGGTCAAAGTGATGCCAATAATGGCTATGGCGTTTATGGACGTACCACCGCTTTGACGGGCACGACTTACGGGGTGTATGGCGAGAGTCAATCAACCCAAGGAGCAGGTGTACAAGGTTCACACCTTGGCGCAGGTGTTGGGGTTATAGCCCACAGTGACAGCGGCAACCCGATTGAAGCTTATGGCTCTGTACCAACCAACACCGTCTTTAAAGTCTCCAATAGTGGCGATGTTTACGCCGACGGGAGTTACCATTGTGGTAGCTCTATCACCGAAACAACCACAACGATTAGTGGTACAACAGTTGTGACAAGCATTACTCGAAGCGGACTGAATCCATGTTTGCAAGACCAAAGCGAAGCCGATTTTGCCGAAATGTTGCCCACCAGTCAAAACACACTGGAAGCGGGCGATGTGCTGGTCATCAACATGGACGGTGAATTAGCCAAAAGTGATACGGCCTTCCAACCAACTGTAGTCGGCGTTTATTCAACCAAGCCGAGTTACTTGGGAAACAGTCGCAACTGGGGCCAAGATGGGTATGCACCACTGGCTTTAGTCGGGATTGTGCCAGTTAAAGTCAGCACCGAAAACGGCGCGATTCAACCCGGAGACCTGTTAGTTGCCTCAGACACTCCCGGCCATGCCATGCGAGCCGGAGACAACTCAGCCAATGGCACGGTGATTGGTAAGGCGTTGATGGGCTTTGATGGTGAAACAGGTTTAATCCGCATGCTGGTTATGTTACAGTAACGACTACAGTCTTTCAGATAATGATTTTCAATATTTTCAATTCAAGACCAACCTTCCCGCAAGTTCAAAACTTGCGGGAAGGTGACAACTGATTCTGCAAAGAGTGGGTAAATATTCAGTGAACTCGCTAGAAAGAGTATCAGAAACCCGATTTCTTTGAGAAATCGGGTTTCTAGGGCAGTTTTACTGAACTTTTACAAAAGTGGAGTATACAATGCAAACAATCAAAAACTATACCGTAGCAACAAACATGGGGCGGACGATACTGTTAGCTATAGTTCTAACACTATTGCTAAGTGGAATTACAGTTGCGGCCTCTAATTCAGCCAATTATAACATTCCATCGATGACGGTTTATGGAACCGGTGGTAGTGGCTCTTCTGCAAACCATACGACTAACTTTAATGTAGGACAAATGGCTAGTCAAAGTAGTAGTAGTGGCAACTATCGAGCAAACATGGGATTTTTAGCAACCTCAAACATTGTGGTGGTTCTCCCCTCATCATCTAATGTTTATCTGCCTCTTGTCATTCGACGATAACTATAGTAAGCTAGTAACTGTATAATGTCACCGTTTCATGATGAACGGTTAAGCAACAAAGCCCGACGCATAATGTGCCGGGCTTTGTGTCATAAATAACCGCAATCATGACTCTTAAAACGATAATTCTTATGAATTTAAAATCAATCATAAAAGCTATTGGCCTGACCAGTTTATTCTGGCTGATGTTGTGGATTGCTGGAGCAGTATTCGGCCAAGGCTTAATAACCAATGTAGCATCGAGCCAAATCAGTTCCACTGCGACTCAACCCGTCTATCAGATGAACTATCAAGGTTATTTAACCGATGGGCAGAATCAACCATTAGACGGCCTTTATAACTTGGAGTTTTGGCTCTATGATGCCGAAACTGGTGGTGTTCCATTGTGGGGGCCAGAGACCCATTTAGAGGTTTCACTTCAAAATGGGCTGTTTAGTGTAGTATTGGGAGAGTTATTGCGTCTGCCGCCTCAAGCCTTTAAACAAACCGCTTTTTTACGAGTTACGGTCGACGGAGTACCGCTCGCCTCACAACAAGTGCGAGGTGTGCCATACTCGTTTAGTCTGCTTCCCGGCGCAACAGTTGAGGGGATTCCAGTGGGGACAGTGTACGGGCTGACCGTCATCAACACCAATAGCGGCGACCAGAGTCAAGGACGCGGTATCTGGGCACAAGGGTATCAATACGGTCTGGTAGCCCAAGAGACCGGGCCGGGTGATGTGGCGCTTTTGTCAACCAGTTTTGTCGAAGCAGAGGGATACAAAAGCCATGCCCCCTCCTATCTGTGGGTTCCGGGTACTCGCATAATCCAAGGCGACCCCGGCTTACTAGAGATAGAAACTACCGCCTCTGGAACGGTCATCTTAAGTCGAAACAGTTTGGGAACAGAGACCTTCTACCTGCCGGTTGATATTGTCTCGCAACTGTACGGACAAGAGGTCGCGGTCAGCGAGGTGTCAGTTCAATACTATGTCAACCATGCCGACACCTATATCTTTCGGACACGTTTAGAGAAGATGATCGGGACCAACGAATCAGAATCGATTTTAGATAGCCAAGACCGGCTTGACCGGACGACCGATACCAGCCATGCCTTCATCACCACTGGCAACTACACGTTGACGGCTACATCTGGCCCGTTGAATCTGGCTGTAACGGCCAACTTCTCTGATCCGGGCAAAAAACTCTATTTGGGCGGAGTACGGTTACGCTTGGAGCATCATGATTAAGCGAACTCAACGATGGTTATTGCTTATTATCGTTGTCACAGGAAGCATGGTTGGTGGTATTTTGGCTCAAGAAAATACGCCAATACTCCAACGTAATTTATGGAACGCCACCGATAATCCAGTTACCGATACAGATAATCACTTTAGGTTGTCAGGTTCGTTGGGCGAACCCATTGTGGGGCAGGCAGTGGTCACGAACAGTTATCACCTACAAACCGGCTTCTGGTCAGAGGGTATGGTGAGACAGACGACTAGAGTTTATCTGCCTGTTGTTACCAGAAAATAGCGTAGGGGAAAAAGGATATGTTTGGCAAAAAACGAGAACAAGATTTGGACAAAGCACAACAACTGATGATTGAGGATCAACTGAAAGCCCGAGGCATTAAGAATGAGCAACTGTTACAGGTTATGGGGCAGTTGCCTCGCCATCTGTTTGTCCATCCCGACCAGCATAATCTGGCCTACAGCGACAAACCTTTACCGATTGGTCAACAGCAGACCATCTCTCAGCCCTATATTGTGGCTCACATGACCGAACTGCTCAATCTCCCGGCTGATGGTAATGTAACTGTATTAGAGGTTGGCACCGGATCAGGCTATCAAGCCGCGGTGTTGAGCCAACTGGTTAAACAGGTTTATACCGTCGAGCGGATTCTAGCCTTAGCTGAAAATGCACACGATGTGTTTAAGAAATTAGCGCTAACCAACATCAAACAAACGGTAACAGACGGTGGTTATGGCTGGTCAAATCATGCGCCATTTGACCGCATCATCGTTACCGCGGCAGGGCCAACAATACCGCCTCCTTTAGTTGACCAGTTAGCCGATGACGGGGTTCTCATTGCTCCGGTTGGTGGACGAAACAATCAACAACTGATTCGTTTAACTCGACAGGGGGCAAGAATCCAACATGAAAATTTGACGGCGGTGCTGTTTGTTCCTCTACGAGGGGAGCATGGTTGGCAAAAATAGTTACTGCCGCAATAAAAAAGTAAGAGTTCAGTAAAGTAGCTCTAGAAACCCGATTTCTTTGAGAAATCGGGTTTCTGATGCTCTTTCTGGCGAGTTCACTGAATATTTACACAAAAAAGCCCTTGATGAAATCATCAAGGGCTTTTTTTTATTTTTATAGTCCATTTAGTGTACAAAACTACGTAAACGATGTGCATGCACTGGGCGGCGTAGTTTTGCTAGAGCTTCTTTTTCGATTTGGCGAATTCGCTCTCGGGTTAAACCAAAACGCTCGGTGACATCCTGCAAAGTCAAAGGCTGACCATCTTTTAAACCATATCGTAGCTCAACAATGCGACTTTCACGAGCGCTTAAAGCTGACAAAGCTCGTTGAATCTCACCCTCTAACAAGACCGAATCGACCTGATCTTCTAGGGCTTGCGCCACATCATTTTCCACAAAATCGGCCAAGGTCGCCCCGTCATCGCCCACAGGCTCTTCTAAACTTAAAGTATCCTGCCCATCTTGAAGCAGGTCATGAATTTGCTGTGGCGCGTCGCCGGTTTGCTCGGCAATCTCTTCAAGTTTAGGTGCTCGACCTAGTTTTTGGGTCAACTGCCCCATCACTTTTTTGATTTTGCCGAGATGGTCAACTTTGTGAACCGGCAAACGAATGACTCGGGTTTGGACAGCTACCGCTCGGCTGACACTCTGGCGAATCCAATAACTGGCATAAGTGCTAAGACGCACTCCTTTTTTATCATCAAATTTATCAATCGCTCGAATTAGTCCCAATACTCCTTCTTGCGATAGTTCAGCCAAACTTAGGCCATGTCCGGTATATTTACTGGCAATACTAATCACCAAACGACCGTTGGCTTGGATTAACATTCGGCGAGCCGCTTCACCCTCGCGAATTTCAGCACGAAGTTGGCGTTCATTTTCATGATTTTCGTCTGTTGCTAACAGTACTTCATGACGCTTGCCACGGAGCATAACTTGAATTAGTCGTCGCTCCTCTGGTGGTGAAACTGGAGCAGTAGCCGCTAAATCTGCAATGCTTAGTCGAAACAGTGCTTCATCGGGTGCCCATGTTGTTGCCATAATAATCACCTCATCTATATTATTTTACGACCCAACCAACAAATTGGTTTGCCGTAATTGGTAAGCTACAATTTTCAGAAAACTGTTATCTAAAAAACTGTAGGTAACTTGCTAATGGTGTACAATCTTCAGTATAAGTAACTTTTGTTTCCTAAGTTGTCACTTTTATCAACATGTCATTCCCGCATGTTTTGGGCGGGAATCTATGTGTTGTCAGTGGATTCCCGCTAAAAATATGCGGGAATGACAATTTACAAGTTAGTTCTGAAAACTACCTATACGAAAGTTGTTACTAAAAAGTTATACTTTGCATCCAACGCTCTCGTTTTTGCTCTTCAATTCAACGAGTAATCTACAAACGGAAGCCGGTCAACTTGCTTATGAGCTTGATAAGCCTTCAACATGTAAGATAAAATCTTATCTTCCTTATCCAAAACTCGAATAGTTTTACCAATCAATGAGGATAATGAGGTTGATGATAGTAGCTGTTGTTTATCGGATTGATGCGCCCAAGTTGGCCCTTGGATTGCAGTTCCAGCCAAAAATGCGAGTGCTTTTGGTTCGGTAGGAATCGTCGCGCCCGATAAATCTTCACCTGACGCATCAGCCAAATGACCGATGTATCGTTCCACAATAACACGTAATGCTTCTGTTAGTTGCAATACTCTTTTTTCATCTTGTCCTTCGTGCAGTTGGAACGGGTCAACTTGACCGATAAAAAAATTGTTTAAGCTAGGATGAAATTCTTTCACCACAAAACGATCTTGCCCAACGGTAATCAAATTCATCCGACCATCTTTCAAGTGTTCAACAGCCGTTATACGAGCTGTGGTTCCGATACGATAAAACTCTTTAGAAACCGTCTCGCCCTCTTCGATTTGTTGCTCTGTTTGTTTGGCTAAAACAACCCCAAACGGACTTCCATCGGCTAAACATTCCCTAATCATAATCTTGTACCTTTCTTCAAAAATATGTAGTGGTAACATCATACCCGGAAATAACACTACATTTAAAGGGAACAAGGGGATGTTTGTATTATATTCTAACATGATCTGTCCTCCTTGTTATCTGGTACTAAAATACACATCATTGATACATGTAACGCTCTAATTTGTATACGTACTAACGGTGATTTGCCTTCACAATACCTCTAATGTGGGGGTGACAGAGGATATTAAATGCTCTATTTTTACAATAGCTTCTTCAATGGTATTCCCTAGATATAAACCCGATACCCGTTGAATTAATCTAGGTTTTTGATAAAAAATTGTACCGCCAAAGGTCAATAATGGTTTCTCTAACTGATAACCATTTGTAGTTTGAACCGGATGTTGCGTATGATACACTTGGCTCAAAGTTATCAATGCTTCTGCTGAATGGTTGGTATACGCTGAAAAACAGACCAATTTTGGTTGTACAACCTCTATAATCGGATAAAATTCATCGGCTACGGTATGGTTCCCCAAACAGGTTATAGCGAATCCGCGCTGTCGCAAACAAAATGCCAAAGCCAGTGACCCCATTTCATGGAGATCGAGAGGGGCACAAACCAGTAATATTTTTTTGTCACGATCGGGATTGATGGCGCTATGAACTAGGGTTATTAGATAACTACGAATCGTGGTGACGATATAGTTCTGAATCAGCAAACTGATTTCATGACGATACCAGCGCTGTTCTGCCTCGCGTATCAGAGGAAGAAAGAGTTCAAGAACAACAACTTCGGCTGGGTATAAACTTAATACCTCTTTAATCGTCTTCTCGACGGCGACCGTTCTAAACGATGAGAGTTGGTCTAAAATTCTAGATTGGTATTGTAAAAGTTGGCTATTACAGGTTTTATCGAAAGTGGGGGGACTTACGATGGTTTCAATTTTATTTGAGGTATGGCTAACAAACGTACCTTTACCCGCTCGAGTATAGGCTAACCCTTCGGCAATTAGTTCTTGCAAGGCTCGCCGAGCGGTCATTCGGCTCAAGTTGTAGTGTTGACACAGGTGACGTTCGGATGGTAGTCGCTGATTAGAGCTATAAATACCTTGCTCGATCTGATCTTGCAACACTTCTTTTAATTGAAGGTACACCGGCGTTGGATGTTGCTTATCCAGAAAGCTACTCATAAATACACCTTTTGATAGCCACTATAAATATGAATGTTAAGTTACTGG
>JAUCGA010000039.1 GCA_030377865.1 Anaerolineales bacterium HSG25
GTTTCGAGTAATGCTTCAATTTCGGATAAGGTTAAGTTAATTGGTGTATCAGCGGAGTTGGCCTTTTCGTTAGCAGGCTGTTTTTCTGACGACGTTGATATATTATCTTCTGAATCCTCCGAGTCATGGTCGGAGTAGGGCTGACAACCTGACCGTTAGCCGAGCCAAGTGTGACTGACCCGGCGATAAAATCGGCCAGGTCGTTATCGGTGTCTGTGCCGTTGGGAAAACGGAAAATCGCCTCGTCGTTGGCGCTGGTGGCGTTCCCTCCGTTTGACGAGCCATCTGGCGCGCCGTTTTGACCGAGGCTGACCGCGTCAATCAGTTGACCAGTTTCGTCTCGTAACTGAATCAGCGCGATGTTGTTGATGGCCTTCGAACTCACCACATTGCCCAACACCAGATAATCCCCCTGCTGAGTGTTGCTCAACTGCCCCGCGCCGACATAGCGACTCGTTTGAAAGGCTTGTCCTGCCTGTAACCCTCCAACCACATCAGAGCCATCAAGCAGTTCAATCGTCCAGCCGGTCAAGTCTAACCCATCGGCTCGGATGAACAGTTCAACAAACTCATCCACCCCCTGCGAAACCGTGCCGGAGCCGATGATGCCATTAAAGTCATGGCTACTCCAATCCTGTTGCGGGTCGGTCACAATTTCGTTAAGCAATACCGCTCCAGACGCGGCCAAGCCAGAAAGCGGCGGCGTGGTGCTGGTCGCGGAGACGGTAGCTGACACCGCTATTGTTGGGGTGAGTCGAGGCGCGGTGTCATCCAACGAATCGAGAATTTTTTGAGAGGGCGTGAGCGTTTGCGTGGCTGTTATTGATTGAGGTAAGTACGTGAGCATGTATTCCGCTCGCCATCTTCCCGCAAGTTCAGAACTTGCGGAAAGATTAATCTGCAAAATTTTTGCTTGGGTACTTATAACGAACATGGGGCTGATAGAGTCAACGAGAAACCGTTGTGATGCGGTAGACAACTGAGGTGAGGTTAAAAATATAAGCCCAAAGGCTGTGCAAAGGTAAAAAAAGACCAATCGGTTGAACGAGGTTAAACGGGGGAACATAAGCGCCTGCCAAGTAAAAGTTTATCATAAAGCTGATAAAGTATAACTTAATAGCTCAAAGGCGCGCAAATTATCTGAATTAGAATTTTCGATCATTGATGTCAATCACTCCGCCACCTGATTCTGCTCAATAACGCAGACCATGTAAAAATCGTTCTCGATGGCAGGATTGGGGCATTGACTTCGTACAAGACGTAGCAAATCAGCACGACGTACCGGATCCATCCACGGGGAGATGAGTGACGGGCCAATGAGAGCCACATCTTGCGGGTGAGCCGAGGTCAAATCACGCCGTTTGATAGGGTACTGGAGCCGTCCGGTTTGAGCCGGAAGTTCGGCGTTTTTATGACCCGAAGGAAAATAGACCTTGGCCTCGGCGGGCATTTGTTTGATATAGTTGACCACCGCCTCTTGCTCGGCGCGAGGAATGATGACCCACGGCAGACTGGCATGGTACTTGTTGGTAATCTGCTTCTGTTGCCAATAAGGTACAATCTCGTCAGGCAGATAAAAACCCCATACATAAGGCTGACTAATAAAGCCCCACACCACAAACAGCAACATCAGCCGAGCACTAACATGTAACATCGAATGGGACAGAATACGTACAAAATAACGCCCATCTGATTCCCCTTCATTTTTGGGGACAGTGGTACGAGTCGGCCAGTTACCTTGCTTGAGAAAACTAATCAAAATGATGCTCGACAGCAGTATAGCTAAAACTAGGCCAAACCAAAAATGACGCGGCCAACCCGTTTTGGCTAAACTAACAAACCACACGGTATTGGCTAACCAGCCGAGCCACATCGGAGCGAGTAAGTTTTGCAAATAGGGGGTGTCTCGCCGTAAATAGATGAGCGCCAAGCTACCACACAAAATCATCATGAAGATGAACATGGTCGCCCAGCGGTCAGGGTGCGCCACCTCAGCCAAAAGATAAAACTTATCCCACATAAACTCTGGGCCAGCATGAATTTGGAGACCGACTCCACTGCCATCGTCCAGAACAAATTTGACCCGTTGCCAAAAGTTTTGCTGATATAGCTCAAAACTGGTTAAACTGGTTAACACGACCAGATGCACCAACTCCCACAGAATCACCAGCAGAGCAGTACCAGTTCCTAAGGCGACCAGTTGCCTAAAGTCGATGCGACGACTCAGCCATAATAGTCCACTCCAAACGATAATTCCACTAACCGACCACAGGGCTATCAATTTGGCGTTTAGAGCCAAGCTGATAACTAGTCCGGCCAAAAAAAAGGGGAGCAGGGGCGACTGTTTGAGGCGTGTCCAGAGGGAGGCTGTTAAGTTAGCGGAGTCTCGCCCTTCCTCAATCCCCCTGCTAGGGGGAGGGGCTACCTCCCCCCTAGCAGGGGGGATTGAGGGGGGTAGAGTGCCACTCAAACTCGAAACTTCATCCTTGCTTGAGACGCGATTCGCCTGTTCAACCGCCCAAGCAAAGGTCAGATAGGCCCACAAGATGTAGGTCATGGCCGGTACTTCGCCCATCGCTTCGTAGCCCAAAAAAATAGAGATGTGCGGATAAAAGAACAGATATAAATGAAACAGTACGATAGCGAACAGGCCAGCTAGTCGATACAGTATCAGACAGGCTAAGGCCAAAAAGAGGGTGTAGAAAATCAACGGGCCAGCTTTTAAGCCCCAAAAGCTAGAGCCAAACAGCTTAATGACGAATGCATCGGGAATGATGCTGGCTGGGCCAATACCGTTGCCCGTAAAAAACCAGATTCGCCCGTCGTCGGCTTGGATGTCAAACTTATCATCAACATTCATCGCCCCCTCGACGGTTGGGTCGGCAATGGTGCTGACCATGGTGGTATACGTGCCCTGCTCGGCTAACGAACGGGAGATGGTCAGCATCCAGCCGCCGTCATGTTCCACACCGCCGTATACCGCGGCAAAATTGGTCACTCGAACCAATTGATAGCCAATCAGAATAATGGTGATGGCGAGGGTAAGGTATTGATATTGTTGTTTGTTCATAAAATTTCACGCAGAAGTTTATCATTTCAACATGACTAAAACAATATCTGACAGGATTAACAGGATTGACAGGATTACAAGCAAAAAAATCCTGTTAATCTTGTTAATCCTGTCAAAAAATGCTTTTGATTTTGTCAGCATGTCAGGTCATGAATGAATCGACAAACTTTTGTATCATTTCAACATGACTAAAACAATATCTGACAGGATTAACAGGATTGACAGGATTACAAGCAAAAAAATCCTGTTAATCCTGTTAATCCTGTCAAAAAATGCTTTTGATTTTATCAATATATCAGGTCATGAATGAAACGACAAACTCTTGTCTCACGGTATATCTTATCCAACTAACAACCGCGCTGGGCCAATCCCGCTCACGGTTTGAGCGGCCATAACCACTGCTTGTTGTGCAGAAGAGACAGGGTCTAATCCTTGATATAAACCAGCTAGTGTCACACCACAAAAGGTATCTCCGGCTCCGGTGGGATCAATCTCGGTGGTAGCTATGGCTGGTATGTGGGTTGTTTGTTCATGGGTAACAACAAGCGCCCCTTGTTCGCCTAAAGTTACAAACAAGAGCGCTTCCGGTCGCGTAGTTGCTTGGTCAACTGAGCCAAAAAAGCCGGTAGCCTCGTTGTTGTTCATAAAAAAGATGTCGGCTAACTCAAACAGTTGAGCTACTCGTTCCCGATTTTCATGGACTAAACGTCCATAAGTACCCACCGATAAAAATGGGATTTCATCGTCCGAATTATCCAAAAGAGCCAATAGAAAGTCAAGCTGACGCTCGGCGGTGCTTAAGGCCGCAAGGTGTATAATGGAAGATTCAGTGACCATTGAGGGAATATTCAACGGTAAAAACTCTGATTCAGCCCCCCAAGACGCGGTGAGTAACTCGGCCTTGCCGCCGCCGTAGTGGGCAATCTCTAACCGCGCTACTCCATCAGGAGAGATCAAAGGGCCAAGCCATGTGACTCGCTCGGCAAAGGGTTGTAGTGGCTCTGGCATGGGCGTAGGACGTGGGCCAAACAGTCCAACATTAGCCTGCGCTTGATGAGCGGCCAACGCCGTGTATAGCCCTGCTCCGCCAGCCACATGGGCAGTGGTTTGATTGGTGAGATGCAGAGTATCGAGTGAGGTAGTTCCAATGACACAAATATCAACTGAATCGAGCATGCTTAAACTCCTTTGCTGACTATTTCTACAATAATACTGCACAATAGATAAGAAGCAATTCCTAGGACAAATGGACGCAAAAAATTTGGGCTAGAGATATTGCATTTAACTTTAATTTATGCTAGTCTATCATACAATGACGAGTCATATACAGCCAACCAATTGGCCTAATTTACGATTACGATTAGCGCGTTACTTACCCGTAAAGTTATTCAATCGTTTACGGCAGTTACCTGATAATTTAGACGATTTAGAATCAACAGCGCAAGAAGAAGCCTCTGAGCAATTAGTTCAGGCGGTTAAAGCGTTAAGTCCCTTACATCGCGTCCTTATTCAGTATATGCCCCATTACCTTCTTGGGGTTAACCCAACCCCAAACCAACCTCATGGAGAGTTGATAGAAGGTAGTTTTATTTTTGCTGATGTCAGCGGGTTTACAGCCCTCACCGAACTTCTAGCTCGAGCGGGTGATGCCAAAGGTCGTGAGGTCATGAACCGAATCATGAACCAACTGTTCAGTAGCGTTCTTGACCCCATTACGGCCTCTGGTGGAGACATGCTGATATTTGTTGGCGACGCGGCATTGGTATTTTTTCCCAAAGAAACGCATAACAACGATCTGCTACAAGCGATACGAGCCGGTCTTCGTATGCAACGAGCAATTGAACATTTTCAGGTTTTAGAGACCGAATTTGGGACCTGTAGCCTCAGCATGAGCATTGGTATTGAACAAGGCACTGCTTATGCTGGTGTAGTTGGCACACAAAACCGCATGGAGCTTTTGATTAGTGGCCCTGCAATCTATCGAGCTATGGGTGCCGAAGGTATTGCTCAATCGGGACAGGTGAGGTTGGGTGAGCAAGCGTTGACGATAGCAAAAGACCATTTTACGATGGATGATGCGTTTGTGATTGATGATTTAGGTGAAAATCTTGGTGATTATGAAATTACTGCTCCTACTCGCAAACGAGGCAGTACCGTGTTTTTTGGGACATCTTTTGGCGAGATTCTAGTCACGCTCGAAAACAACTTAAAACGGGTAGAACGTCTAGCTCCATTTGTTCCCGAAGATATGTTGGCCTTACTGGTTAATACGGATCGAAGACGTAAGTTACAGTCTGAATTCCGTCCCGTTGCCACGCAATTTATCAACATTATCGGACTTGAAGAATTAGCGATTAATCAAGGGCCAAAAGTTGCAACCGATGTTTTTCAGGAATATTTCATTCAAGCCAGTCAAATTATTCAACAGCACGAAGGTATTATTAGTCAAATAGATGCCTACGAAACAGGCTTTTTTCTCCTAAACACCTTTGGCGTTCCAAAATCTCACGAAGGCACTTCTCGATACGCTGTTTCGGCGGCGTTACAGTTGGCAAGCATGCTCAATCGGCTTAACCAACAATTTGAGTTAGATCCCCCCCTCCTCCAACGTGGTGGTATTACTTACGGTTTGACTTTTAATGGTGAAATTGGAGCCAATTATCGCCGAGAATCGGTTATTGCTGGCCCCGCGGTTAATCGAGCCGCTCGCCTAATGAGCAAAGCTAAACCGGGGCAGATTATTCTTGATTTAAATATTTGGCAACAAACCCAAAATGCTTTTATTGGCGACGAGTTACCAGCAATCGAACTAAAGGGGATTGATCAGCCAGTAGTCATTGTGAATGTCCGAGAGTTACGGCGTGGTAATCGCTTGCCCATGCTAGAACGTGACCTGCTTGAACGAGATACGGAACAAACAAAACTTAATCAAGCTCTCACCAACCTAGCCAATAATCAACAGGCAACTGTTTGGGTTGTTTGTGGTGAAACTGGAATCGGCAAAACTGCGCTTATGTCAAAACTCTCTGAGCAGGCTAAAGCTCAGAAAACCACCGTACTGGTAGGTTGTTGTCAACCGCATACCAAACATACCCCCTTATCGTGTTGGGTTGATTTAGTGAGTGGTTGGCTTGATTTAGAATCTATCGACTCGATCGAAGCCAAAAAAGTTCAACTACAAAACCAGCTATCGGAGCTTGGCTTACAAAAACTGGCTAGTGACTTAGCCGACTTCCTATCTCTACCTTCAGATGGCCTAGAAAGCAACTCAAATCAGGCCGAGGGGTACACATGGCCCACGTTGGTCATTGAGTTACTCATACAGTTAGCTCGTAAAAACCCCGTTTTGGTGATTGTTGAAGATTCTCATTGGATAGATAACGAATCATTACAGTTACTCCAACTTTTAATCGACGAAATCGCAACATCACCTGTTATGCTAGTAATCACGGGGCATAAGCAAGTCATCAATAACTACGCCTCACGTCTCGATTTACAACCTTTATCGGACAAGGCTATTGTAGATATGGCTCAACGTGCCATTGGTGCGAGCCATATTGATGCAAACTTAGGGGAATGGGTTTGTAAACAAGCTGGTGGTAATCCACTTTATAGCGAAGAGTTGTGTCAAGCACTAAAACATTCTGATGCCGTAATTGTAGATCGAAGCACAGATGAGATTCGTTGGACAGGATTTATTCCCTCTTTACCTTTAACGCTTCATGAGCTATTATTAGCTAAGTTAGATACTTTATCTTTGGTCAACCATAAAGTGCTAAAACGATGTGCGGTTTTAGGAGGTGGATTTAGTGACACAGCCGTACTGAGACTATCACAGCCCCAAATAGAGATGGATGGGGTGCATAAAGCATTAAAGCAAGCTACTCAGTTTTCTTTCTTAACCCGCAGGCGAGGTAACGTCTATTATTTTCACCATCCACTGATGCAAGAGGCGATTTATAGTACGCTCTCGTTTAAGCAACGGCAACAATGGCATAAACGTGTGGCAGACTGGCTATGTGACAATCTTGGTGATGAGGAACAAAATCTGGAACAAGTTGTGTATCACTATATGCGTAGTAATAACATAAAAATGGCCGCAAAACACGGTGTAATGGCCGGAGATAAAGCCAGAGAACGGGAAGCATACGCTGGTGCATCAGATTACTATCAGCAAGTTTACAGTTTAGCTAAAGCACCGGACAAATATCGGGTAATGGCGTTAGAAAATCATGCTGATGTGATGGCCTTGCAGGGGAATTATAAACAAGCTGTATTGCTTTATCCACAAGCGACTGATTTAGGTAGTACGACGGCAAATAGTAAAGTTGCAATTATCTCTGGTGATATTGAGTTGCTTACAAAAACAATATTTACCCCCCAAATGCAATTTTGGGCAGAAGGGTCTAAAGCTTGGGTATTGGCGTTAGCAGGACAAACTGACACCGCGCTCAATATCGCTCAAACGGCTCTAAACCAAGCTGAGGGCGCAGTGCATACCGCGCTAACGGTCTTAGTACAAAACTTAGAAATCGGTCGTCCCCTAGAGGCGTATGAGGTTTGGCTACAAAAATTTGTCACCGCTATTTTGCATCTTGGATTATCAACGATTGATCTCCTCGATATGCCCGTGGAACAATCGACCATCGTCAATAAACTAGCTCGAAAACGTAAAATGACCCTGTCGGACCTTGCTACAGCTATTAGTCAGCCTTCTGCCGATATAGAACCTGTTTTAACTGAGTTAGTTGAGAAAGGACATGTTAAATTAGTCAAAATAAATGGCAAAATTTGGTACAAAGCCAGATTTGCCCGTAAAGCAAAGAAAAAACTATCGAGCAAGTTGTGGTCAGCCTTAGATTTTTAGAACAAACCAACGTCCTCAATTTGCTCAAACAAAACGGTTGATGTAATCTTAAAACTTGAAATTATGCAAGTAAACTAAACATTTGGAGACGAGACCAATGGACCCAAAAATTATCTCCATTCACTCCTTTCGGGGTGGTACAGGTAAATCAAACACAACGGCCAATCTTACGGCAATTTTGGCATCTCAAGGATTGCGAATAGGTGTGATTGATACAGATATTCAATCACCAGGTATCCATGTTTTATTTGGCTTAGAACCAGAAGAGATGGGGCATACCTTAAATGATTATTTGTGGGGCAAATGCGAAATTGCAGATACCGCCCACGAAATGACTGACCGATTAGGTGTATCGGTTAGTGGGCAGGTCTTTCTTATGCCCTCTAGTATTAAAGCCGGTGAGATCGCTCGTGTTTTACGAGAAGGTTATGATGTCGGTTTATTAAACGACGGTTTTCACGAACTGTTAGAAGACCTTGACTTGGATGTACTAATGATTGATACACATCCGGGTATTAACGAAGAAACATTACTTTCGATTGCTATTTCTGACGGATTAGTCATTGTAATGCGTCCCGACCAGCAGGATATTCAGGGCACGGCCGTTACAGTTGATGTGGCTCGTAAGTTAAATGTACCAAATATGCAGTTGGTGATTAACAAAACCCCAGAATCATTTGATTTTAACCAGATTGAAAAAGATATGGAAGCCGCTTATAACTGTAATGTTGCGGCTATTTTACCCCACTCGGACGAAATGATGATTTTGGCAGGTAAAGGTATTTTTGCCCTTCACTTTCCAGACCATCCCTTGACCCAAAAGGTCAAAAATGTGGCTAAAGTGTTAATGGCATCCTAACAACAATTTATGGGTCTTGCTCATAATCTATAGTCGTCTTGTAAAAGGGGTTGGAGGCTAATAACGGTCTAATTAGGTCTGTTTCTCCAACCCTTGTTTTGTTTTAGGCAGATGGGAATAATAAAATATCCCAATTGAAAAATAGGGATTGAGAGTGGTTCAATCTTAGAGATTGAACCACTCTGGAGCGCACAACTTATTTAGAACTCATTCCTATTTTGTGGAATAGATATTTTCCCCCATGTACCTTATCTACACTTTTGTCGTCCCCACCCGTTTATAAACATACCACCTATGATAAATCGTTTAAGCAAACTCTTAAACATCCGCTCTGATGAATGGCCGCGTCTGTTGTATCTTTATATGATGCATTTTATATACATTACTGGTCTTGTTTGGGGTGAGCTAATTTTAGAAGCCTCTTTTTTGCAAGAGGTAGGGGTTGAGTCGTTACGATGGTTTTTTATCGCCAAAGCAATTATCTCTATTCCTATGGTCGCGATTTATAGCGGCTTTGCAGACCGAATTACAAATAGCAAACTTCTTATTACCATCATATTAATCGGTTCAACAGTTATTAGCTTTGGTCTGTTATTATTAAGCCAAGATTTTATCCGTATTGCCTACCCGCTCCTATATGTTGCTGTTTTTGTCCCTTTTTATGATATATACGCCGCTCATTGGTTTACTTATGCTAATGGATTTTATGATACTCGTTCGGCGAAAAGAATTATCCCCATTTTAAGTACCTCAATTAGCGCGGCAGGTATTTTTGGTGGGCTAACCATACCTTACTTAAACCAACTTCTATCTCCCATCAGCATCGTAGTTGTTTGGCTTATTTCATTGTTGATTGTCGCTCTGTTAGCGGGTTTAATGCCGTACATTTTACCCGTTTCTAAAGAAGAAGAACCCACAACAACAGTTACCCATTCTGAAAAACAAGCTTCATATATCGATAATCTACGTGAAGGTTATCGATACGTTGTCCAATCAAATTACTTGCGATGGATGGCTTTGTCAGTGTTCCTCCTTTCGTTACTTTTAACCTTTGTTCAGTTCCAATATAGTGTGATTTTTCTTGATGAACTTAAAACGGTGGAGAATATCTCTACCCTCACAGGGCGCTTAACGAGTCTATCCAACATTGTTATTTTTGCGTTTCAGACGTTATTTCTAAGCCGAGTTATGTCTCGTTTCGGGTTAGGCAATACCAATTTAATTTTCCCCGTTGGTACACTAGCGATTAGTAGTAGCCTAATTTTCTCACCTAGTTTAGTCACTGCATCCTTGGCCTTTATTAACCGCACCGAGTTCGCCGGGTTTGGTTACTCAATCAATAGCCTATTATACAATGCCGTTCCCTTACGTATCAAAGGACGAGCGCGTATCTTTATTACAGGGACGGTTGAGCCACTTGGGTCACTCGTTGTAGGAGGACTGCTCGTTATACCCTTCGTCCAAACAACAACGATGGTAGCCGTAATCATTGGTTTACTAGCCTGTGGCTATCTATTTAGTGAGTGGACTGTCCGCAAAAAATACAGCCAAGCTTTGCTTAAGATGTTGGAAGAGGAAGATTTTTCATTCTTACTCTCTCAAGACCCTTCAAATATAAAAATTACCGACCCTACCGCGTTGCAAGGCTTACAAAATAAATTAAACGAGAGTAAAAACCATGAATTTACTGTTTTTATTGCTAAACTGATTAGTCAAGCCGGTGGTAAACTAGCGATTCCCATTTTAACCCAAACGATTAAAGAAACCGAGGAAGGACATACCCGAGCGGCGTTGATTGATGTGTTAGCCGCCGAAAATATTAATGATGACACCGTTACCCAACTTTATATTGAGTATACCTCAGACCCTGAGGCAAAAGTACGTCTGTCAGCAATTAACGGCCTTGTTAGAGCCACAAATTTAGATGACGAATCAACGCTAAATTTGGCCTTAGAGATGTTAGCAGATGACGATGTTGAGGTTCGAGTACAAATATTGTTGACCTTAGCTCGAACACAAAACTTCCAGGCCCTACCCATTGCAGTAGAGGCATTAGAAGCCCTGCTCGGTTCTGAAAATTTAGTTATTAAGGCTCGTGGGGTTCGAGTTTTAGGTGAAGTGACCTGTATTTTAACAGGTCGCCAAAAGAGTGGTGTGACCAAATCAGTCTATAAATTGTCAACCTATCTGTTTGACCCAGAAGATCAAGTTCGATTACAAGCCACATTAGCCATTGAGGAGTTGTCACATAATCAGCTAACAGAACAGGTTACAGATTTATTGTTGCAACAAATGAGCGGTCTGATTGATGACCCGGTAGAACGTATTCGTCAAGCAACATTAATTATATATAGTCATTTAGGGAATCAAGAGGCTTACCCAATTTTACTTAAGGGGATTAGTGATCCTAGTAATATGGTTAGAAATACAGCCATCGAGTTGATGGTAGAGGTTGGCAAACCGATCATTCCGGTCATCCATTCCCGCTTAAACGCTCCTGACCCGCAACTCAGAAAGATGACAACCGTGATTCTTAGCCGGATTAACCCTAGAGAGTTTGGAGCGCTAGTTAATGCTTATGTAACGGGTAACTTATTAAGTATTTATACCAACCATAACTGTTTATCAGCCCTACAAAGTATTAATAGTTATCGTAGTATTAGCATTTTACAAACCGCGCTAGAAGAACAAAACCAGAAATTATTAGATGAACTTTTTTACCTATTAAGTGCTATTCATGATGCCAAAGATATTCGGTTAATATCGGAAGCACTACAAAAAAAAGATAGCCGGATCCGAGCCAATGCCGAGGAAGCCCTAGAAGGCTTAACCTCACCACAAACGGCTCAATTGATTGGTCGTATATTGGAGGCCAAATTAAATCCTAAAAGCAGTGCAAACATACAGCAACTTGGACTAGAAACATGGCAAATGCAACAATCTAGTACAACTGAAGTAGTTAAAGATTTTGCTATGAAGTCAGATCATGTATGGCTTCGAGCAATTGCTACGCTTTCCTTGGGAGAGCTAGGCGCGATTAACGCATCTCCAAAAGAGAAGCAAGCAACGCGACGTAAGAGACCTCGGCGGCAAGCTCGTAATCTCTCCGGCTCAAATGGTGATGATAGTGGTAAAAAACGTTCTCGACGACGAAACCGAATAACATCACCCTTAAATGCTTTATTTAATGACTCGGAGGATTCAGAAGATAATATATCAACGTCGTCAGAAAAACAGCCTGCTAACGAAAAGGCCAACTCCGCTGATACACCAATTAACTTAACCTTATCCGAAATTGAAGCATTACTCGAAACATTATTTGATGATTCATCGGTAGAGGTACGTTTAGCGGCTAGAGCGGCCAAACGTATTATATCGGGTGAAGACATTACGACCATCGCAACTCAGGAGGAAGCCATCTTGTTATCCGCAGTAGAAAAGATTATCTTCTTAAAAGGCGTTCCTTTCTTTCAAGGAATGACAATAGACCAATTAACGGTTTTGGCCAATGTATGTGAGGAACAACTATTTGAAGAGGATACCCGTATCTTTAATCAAAATGAGACTGGCGGAACACTATATGTGGTAGTTAACGGACGAGTAGGTATTGAGCAAGAAAAACGAAAAGGCTCTTATGCGCGTCTAGCCACCATCGAGGCCCACTCCTATTTTGGTGAAAGTAACCTATTTGACAATAGCCCTCACATTGCCAGCGCTATGGCCTTACAAGACACGCTCACTCTGCGCCTACGCCGAGAACCGCTAATTGCTCTAGCTCGTCAATATCCTGAGTTATCCCTAGAGTTGATTAATGTCCTTAGTGAACGCCTCCGTGAGGCCAATGATCGAGTCGCTGATTTAACCAAAACTCGGCCCCGCGAGTTACATAAACTGTTTGACCAGTTCGATTGAGGAAGTTCCAGAATTTAAAACCTCCCAAAACCATTGTGACACTCTACCCCCTCCCAGCCTCCCCCTGCTAGGGGGAGGAGCCACTTCCCCCCTAGCAGGGGGGACTGAGGGGGGTAGAGACTCTGCTCAATTTGGGGGATTTATTTTCTTGGAATTGCCTGAGGTAATGAAGGTACACAGAAAAATGCCCCAAAGCCATGATTTTAGTTGTTATATTATTGGTGAAGAAACGATGCCGATTCAGTGTGCTGAACTTCTCTTAGAACAGGGGCATACCATATATGGCATGATTTCACCAGATGAGGTGGTAGAAAAATGGGCCATAGAAAAAGAGATACCATTTATCTCCCCAACGCAAGATATATCCGCTTTCCTCAGTCGCCAACCCTTTGATTATCTATTTAGTATTGTAAATAGTGTGATCATCTCCCCTGAAATTTTGGCCCTACCTCGCCAATACGCAATTAACTATCATGACTCCCTCCTACCCCGTTATGCGGGTAATTACGCGACCTCATGGGCACTTATAAATGAAGAGACCTGTCATGGTATCTCTTGGCATGTGATGGTTGAGCGAGTCGATGCTGGAGATTTATTAAAGCAAGCTCCGGTAAAAATCTCCCCTACCGAAACCGCCTTATCACTCAATGCAAAATGTTATGGTGCGGCGATCAGCGCCTTTGCTGAGTTGATTGACGATTTGGCGACAAACCGCATCCAACCTCAGGCTCAAGACCTGTCTGAGCGAACTTTTTTTTCGTTTTATAAACGTCCCGCCGCCGGTGGACTGATTGATTGGCGAAAATCGGCCAAATCTATTTTTGCCTTTATTCGCGCTTTACAGTTTGGCCCATACCCCAACTTTCT
This sequence comes from Anaerolineales bacterium HSG25, assembly GCA_030377865.1. Taxonomy (GTDB): domain Bacteria; phylum Chloroflexota; class Anaerolineae; order 4572-78; family J111; genus JAUCGB01. Next base: position 13,576 of record JAUCGA010000039.1, read on the forward strand.
AGGGCTACCTAAATTCTCCCTTCGGGATGGTAGGTATTTGATTGTGCAAGAGGCAAGCCTCATCGACATGGAGCATGATACTGCGCCGGGAACAATCGTTCAGATATCGTCCGATTCAATTCAGGTAGCAACCTCATCAGGAACGATTGCCCTCCATGAATTTTTAACCGTTGATGGGGTAGCAATCTCCTTAAACACGGTAATTAGTCAATTTGGGCTGTCTCGCGGAGATCAGTTAAACATTGCTGATGAATCATTCAGCAGTCAAGTCACCACCCTTAACCAGCAAATCTGTAAAAAAGAGCAGTTTTGGCTTCATGAACTTAATCAACGATTCCCCTTGACCCTGCCTTATACCCTGCCAAAAAAAACTATTCGCAAAAAAAAGACGACAGCTAATCCACGACGTTATAACACGTTTTATATCTCTATTCCAGATGCCATTACCGCATATATCAATGCTCAATCATTCGTCTTGTCTCATTTTTTGGTGGCCGCGTTTGTCGCTTATCTTGCTCGTTTAAGCCGAGTTAATCAATTTAGCATCGGATTTTATAGCGATTCGATTGAGGAAAGTGCGGCTACTAAACTCTATGCACCATATTTACCATTTAACATTGCTATAGATTTAACTTGGTCGTTCCCGCAAATCTATCAAGCCGTAACTCAACAAATTAACCGCATCAACGATAATTTGACATACCCCCGTGATATATTGGCGCGGTATCCAGAGCTAAACCAGGTCCATAGTATCCTACCCAACCAAATATGGCCTATTTTGATTGGTTTGATTGACAATTTTAACCTTGCTCTTCCGGTTGCCGCCGATTTCACCATGCATATCTCAGAAAAAAAAGGAGGGTGGCAATGGGTATACGACACCAATCTATTTGAGCCTGATAGTATCGATAATATGTCTCAACAGTTTTTTACCTTGTTAGACAGCTTAACCCAAACCGAAATTGATACCCCCTTTTGGAATCTAGATATCCTGACCAAAGCAGAACAACTTAAGCTCCTCGTCGATTGGAATCAGACAGATGTTGTATATCCCCAAAGAGACCAGTGTATTCATCATCTATTTGAAGCTCAGGTAGAACAAACACCCTCTGCGATTGCTGTTGTGTACGAATCTGAGCAGTTGACCTACCAAGAATTAAATGAGCAAGCCAATCAACTTGCTCATCATTTACAAATGTTAGGTGTTGAACCTGAACAACCTGTTGGCATCTGTTTACGGCGCTCTCTAGATTTAATTATTGCTTTATTGGCAACCCTAAAGGTCGGTGGAATGTATGTTCCTTTAAACGACACCTATCCGGTCAATCGGTTGGCCTTTATGCTTGAGGATACTGAGGCTCCGCTTCTATTGACTCATCAGGAGTTATTGCCACTCTTTCCAGAATATGGGGGACGGATAATCTGTCTTGATGATGAGCCAACTTGGCAGACTGAAAATAGAACTAATCCTAAGAACACCGTGACAAACACCAATCTGGCTTATGTGATTTATACCTCCGGCTCTACGGGGCAAGCCAAAGGGGTGATGGTCAATCACCACAGCCTTGTTAACGCCTATTTTGCATGGGAAGATGCCTATCAGCTACAGACCACAGCAACCAACCATCTACAAATGGCAAACTTTTCGTTTGATGTCTTTTCGGGCGATTGGGTGCGGGCCTTATGCTCTGGTGGAAAATTGGTGATTTGCCCCTATGATACCCTCCTAACTCCGCATAAACTGTACGCGCTTATGCATGAGCAAAAGATAAATTGTGCAGAGTTTGTTCCGGCTGTTTTTCGTCCGTTGCTCCAACATGTGGAAGAGATAGAACAAAACTTCGACTTTATGCGCGTGCTTATCGTCGCCTCAGATAACTGGTACGTTGGCGAATGTGACAAAATTCACCGCTTCTGTGGCCCTGAAACTCGTTTGATTAACTCCTATGGCCTAACCGAAGCCACGATTGATAGTACTTACTTTGACTGTGACGCGTTATACGAAGATGACAAATTACGACCTGATACCAGTTTCGACCGTTTAGTGCCTATTGGTCGTCCATTTGCAAACACAAAACTTTATATTCTAGACCCCTACATGCAACCTGTTCCGGTTGGTATTGCTGGTGAGTTGTATGTGGGGGGAGCAGGTTTGGCTCGCGGTTATCTTAAGCGTCCCGAACTAACCGCTAACCGATTTATCGCCAATATATTTAATGACATGGTCGATGAACAGCTATATCGGACAGGTGATTTGGCACGTTATCTGCCTGATGGTAATATAGAGTTCTTGGGGCGAGCCGATTATCAGATTAAAATTCGTGGTTTTCGGATTGAGTTGGGAGAAATCGAAACGACCCTTAATAATCATCCCAATATTCAAACGTGTGTTGTGGTTGACCGCGAAAGTAATGTGGGAGAAAAATTTTTGGTGGCCTATATTGTTCCCAAACAGCAACCTGCACCCACAACCGAAATATTACGCGATTTTCTAAAAAATAAAATACCGGACTACATGATTCCGCCAGTTTTTATGATACTTCTCAAACTTCCCCTAACAGGTAGTGGTAAAATCAATCGACAGGCATTACCGATTCCCAATCATTACAATCCAGAAAACGCCAAAAACTATGTCGCCCCTCGTAATTCAGTTGAGGCAGTTTTGGCTGATGTTTGGGCCAATGTACTAATGCTCGACAAGGTTGGGGTTGAAAGTGATTTTTTTGCTTTAGGTGGACACTCACTTCTCGCCACCCGACTACTTTCTTGGCTACACAAGAGTTTTCAGATAAAATTACCCTTACGAACATTATTCGAACAACCGACCATCAGCCAACAAGCCCTCACCTTGACCAAATTTGAGAAAAAGAGTGGACAGGTCAAAAGAATCGCCAGCCTACGTCAAAAAGTCAAACAGATGTCAACCGATGATGTCAAAACAATGCTGAAAGCCAAGCAAGCAAAATAGGATTAACTTGTTACCCGACATGCTGATTAAATAAATTGGCTCTTTGGGGCTTTCCGTGCAAATACCATGATTGTGTCATCATCTACCCGCAAGTTTAAAACTTGCGGGTAGATCGCCCATCAAAGTATCTAATTCAGAACACAGTTTTGAGTTGCACGGAATCTACCAGAGAGCCAATAAATTTTTTCGACAGGATTAATAGGATTGACAGGATTTTTTGCCTTTAATCTTGTTAATCCTGTCAGATATTTTTTGCATTTAGTTGAGACTAAAAAACCTTGTCGAGTAACAAGTAGGATTAATAGGTTTAGATAAAACGATGACCAATTCACAGCCGCTAGATAATCATGATTTAACAACCGAGCAGGAGCAACTCCTCGCTCTGATGTTAGCAGAGGAAGGATTTGATGAGGATGATTCGGTAATCATAACGCCTCGGCCTGACAACTCAAAACCGGCCCCGCTCTCTTATGCCCAACAGCGGCTATGGTTTTTAGACCAGCTTATTGCTAACAAGGCCACCTACAACATTCCTCTCAGCTTTCATTTGCAAGGTACTGTTGATACATCAGCGCTTCGGCAAGCGCTTGCCACCATCGAGCAACGGCATGAGATTTTGCGAACGGTGATCCAAGTCGATGAAAATCAACAGCCAGTGCAAATCATTCAACCTACATCAGCTGATAATCACCTTTTAACGGTCATTGATTTATCCAGTTACTCGGAATCGGATCGACTTAACGAAGCCAAACATCGGATCAACGCCGAGGCGCACACCCCTTTTGATTTAGCCCAAGGCCCTTTGTGGCGAACCATGCTTTTTCAGCTTACAGACCAAACCTATATTTTACTCATGAACCTACATCATATTGTTTATGACGAATGGTCGGACGATATTCTATTTGCTGAGTTATCGACCCTTTATAAAGCCTACAAAACCAAACAGGATGTATCCTTACCAGAGCCAACTGTCCAATATGCTGATTACGCAGTATGGCAACAATCGCCCTCACAGAAAAAAATATTAGCCAAAAAACTTCAATATTGGCAGAAAAAACTAGTCTCAGCCCCTCCTTTACTAGAGTTACCGATAGACTACCCGCGTCCCGCCACTCAGAGTTTTGAAGGGGCAACCATGTCTTTTACGCTTCCAACTGACCTCACCGAGCCACTCAAAACTCTAAGCCAAGAAACTGGTTGCACCTTGTTTATGACCTTATTGGCAGGGTTTAAGGTGTTGTTATACCGCTACACACATCAAACCGATATTCTTGTCGGTGTGCCGGTAGCCAATCGACCCCAACCAGAGTTAACAGAGTTGATTGGCTTTTTTGTCAATACCATTGTGTTACGCACCGATATGTCAAACCAGCCCACTTTTCGGGAGTTTTTGAGCCAAATCAAACAGACTACATTGGACGCGTATGACCATCAAGAGGTTCCGTTTGAGCAGGTGGTTGAACGGTTGGGCTTAGAGCGCAATCTTAGCTATCAACCCCTATTTCAGGTCATGTTCACTTTAGAAAATAGTTTTTTAAAAGGACTGAATCTGCTAGATTTAGAACTCTCTTGGCTTGAGGTCGAGAATAAAACCTCAAAATTTGATTTAACCCTGACCATGACCGAAGGGGAGCAGTTATCGGGCCTGTTTGAGTATAACCGCGATCTGTTCGACCCAGCCACTATCACACGCATGATTGGACATCTTGAGACCTTGCTGACCGGAATTGTCGCCAACCCTGACCAAAAAATCACCCATTTACCGTTATTAACCGAGGCTGAACGGCATCAACTTCTGGTTGAATGGAATGATACTGCGGTAGATTATCCCCGCGATACATGTATCCACCAGTTATTTGAGGAGCAGGTTGAAAAAACACCGGATGCGACGGCGGTGATTATGGCCGATTCGAGTGACAACTCACCTCAATTAACCTACCGTGAGCTAAACCAACGGGCTAACCAGTTGGCTTATCATCTACAAGGCATGGGGGTTGGCCCTGAAACATTGGTCGGGATATGTGTGGAACGTTCCTTAGACATGATGATTGGATTGTTGGGCATCTTAAAGGCAGGTGGCGCATACCTCCCGCTTGACCCGACCTATCCGGCTGAACGGTTAGCTTTTATGATAAGTGATGCCAATGTGCCAGTGCTGTTGACCCAACAGCAGTTGTTAGAGCAACTGCCGGAGCATAAGGCCCAAGTGGTTTGTTTAGATGCCGATTGGGAGAGGGTTGCTGAACAAAGCATGGAAAATCCGAGCAGTCAGGTTGGGCCGGATAATTTGGTGTATGTGATCTATACGTCAGGCTCTACAGGCAAGCCGAAGGGGGTGATGATTGAGCATGGGGCCATCTGTAATTTTACTAAGGCCGTTGTCTCAAGTTATAAAATTTCCTCACTTGATCGAGTTTTACAATTTGCCTCTCTCAATTTCGATGCGGCTGGGGAAGAAATTTATCCTTGTATAAGTCAAGGGGGAACTTTATATATTCATCCACAGGCAAATTCAGACACAATTTCCGAATTTATTCGAAAATCACAGATGTGGCAATTGACTGTTTGGGATTTACCAACCGCCTATTGGCATCTCGTTACTAATGAATTAGTAAATAAAAAAATTACCTTACCCGCTTCTTTGCGTTTGGTTATCATTGGTGGAGAGAAGGTTTTAGCAGAAAGAGTAAATCAGTGGAAACAACATGTAGGGGATTTTCCAAAGTTAATAGATAGCTATGGCCCGACAGAAACAACCGTTGTCTCGACTTTATGCAATCTAACTCAAATCATAGTAAACTCTTCTCCTACCTTGTCAATAGGACGTTCCATTGCTAATGTACAAATTTATGTAGTAAATGAATATTTTCAGCCAATGCCTGTAAATGTGCCGGGAGAACTGCTCATTGGTGGAAGAGGTTTAGCACGAGGCTACCTTAACCGCCCCGATTTAACGGCAAAAAAATTCATCCCCAACCCGTTTGGCGAAAAAATGTTGTACAAAACTGGTGATTTAGTTCGGTGGTTACCAGATGGAAATATTGAATATATTAGTCGAATAGACCATCAGGTCAAAATTCGGGGCTTTCGTATTGAATTAGGTGAAATTGAAACAATATTAAACCAGCATGCAGAAGTACAAGAATCTGTAGTGGTGGTACGGGAGGAGGTAAGCGGTCAAAAACGGATGGTGGCATATTTAACCCGTAATTCCCAACTCCAAGCCTCATCTAGTTTGGAATTACGGAACTATTTACAGAAGAGACTACCCGGTTACATGATACCAACTGCCTTTATGATGTTAGAGCAGTTTCCATTGGCACCTAATGGCAAAATTGACCGTAAAGTCTTGTCCGAATCTGATAGTACCGTTATAGTCACATATAACGAATATGTGCCTCCCCAAACGCCAACTGAGGAAGTTCTAGCCAATATTTGGGGTGAACTGTTGGGCATAAAAAGAATCGGACGACACGACAATTTCTTTGAGTTGGGTGGACACTCCCTATTGGCAATCCAATTAATATCTAAAATATCAACAACTGTAGATATTAAACTCCCTGTTAAATTTTTATTTTTACACCCTACTATTGCCGAACAGGCAAAGATGCTTCATAATAATCAATTACCTCCAATACCCATTCCCGTATCTTCTATAAAAAATCGGCAAGTAGATATTAATTCACCATATATCCACATCGAAAATTCTTCATTATTATCTCTATTAGCTCAGGGAAATATTCAACCCATTAAAGCAGTTGCCTTAGGCTATATTCCTATTGATGTATTAAAAGCATTTAAAAATGATTATGACAAGATGATATCAAACTGGTTTGATGAACATCGAGTCAATCTTGATACGGTTATAGAGACTAGCTGGGGGTCTATAGGTTTAATGATCTTACCACATTTGGAAGATAACTTATACAACGACCAGGATAGATTAGTTCAAGATATTGTTGATGCCTTAGCAGTAACTAAACAAGTTGGGGCTAAGTCAGTATCATTAACGGGCCTTATCCCCTCAGCGACAAATTATGGACGAGCTATTTTGCAAGCAATCGATGACTCATCTAATTTGCCCTCAATTTCTACGGGGCATGGTACCACAAGTTCAGCCGTTGTCTTGAATATTAGTCGGATTATTAAAGAAGCTGGACGTAATCTAACTACAGAACGAGTCGGGTTTATTGGTTTAGGTTCTATTGGGTTGACCACGTTGCGGCTTATGTTATACTGCTTACCTCACCCGCAAACAATTATGTTGTGCGATGTTTACGGAAAAACTAGCTTGCTTGAAGATTGTAAAACGGAGTTAGTTAGCGAGTTTGGTTTTCAAGGGGAGATACTGATAACTCCTACAAATGCTGAAATTCCTACAGATTTTTATACTGCCACTCTGATTGTTGGAGCAACTAATGTTTCAGATGTATTGGATATTCATCAGGTACGACCGGGAACATTAATTATTGATGATTCTGCACCGCACTGTTTTTCTGTCTCTTTGGCCGTTGAACGGTTTCAAAAACAGACAGATATCCTGTTCACTGAGGGAGGGGTACTTCAACCCTCTGAGGTTATCACACAAACCATCTACTGCCCTCCTAAATTACAGAAAAATTCGATTTTTAACGCCTTTTTAGAGGCATGTTTATTTGATCCAACCGAAATAACAGGATGTGTATTTTCTAGTTTATTATCTGCTTGTTTTGAGGTTCCGCCAACTATCGGTATTATTGATGCAAAACAGGCCATTAAACATTATGATTTGCTACTAGAACTTGGTTTTCAAGGAAGCAGATTGCATTGTGATAAGTATGTGTTGTCACAAAAACTAATAGAAAAATTTCACCGCCAATTTAAGAATAAAAATGAGGAATAATCTTGTTATGTATAAATTAGGCAATAAATTTATAATATGGTTAACTGTTTTGTTACTTTTTGTTTCGGGTTGCAATGGCCAAACTCCCAATCTTGACAATCAACCGTCTATTGAATTACCTTCTACACCAACCACAGGCCGTGGGGTCGGTGGTACGCTACATATCCTATACTGGGATGCACCCACATTATTAAACCCACATCTAACAGCAGGTGCAAAAGATGGCGAAGTGGCTCGCATTACTTATGAACCATTGGCTTGTTTTGATGACACCGGTCAATTAGTACCGATTTTAGCGACAAAGATTCCAAGTGTGGAAAATGGCGGAGTAGCCAGCGATGGGAAATCGGTGACATGGAAACTAATGCCTGATATACAATGGTCAGACGGAGAACCGTTTACCGCTAAAGACGTTCAGTTTACTTATCAATTTATTATCAACCCAGATGTCGGGTCGAATTCAGCCTCCGGGTATGATAGTATCGAAAATGTGGAGATTATTGATGACTACACCGTTAAACTGAATTTTAAGGATGTTAATCCGGCTTGGTCAATTCCCTTTGTGGGGTCACAAGGAGTTATTTTGCCCAAACATAAGTTTGAACCATATAATGGCACTAACGCTCGTGATGCCCCGGCGAATTATATTCCTGTCGGGACCGGCCCCTACATCGTTTCTGAGGAGGGAATAAAACCGCAAGAGGTGATCTTTTTAGGTACCCAACTGGTACAAACCAATAAGATCGTTTTTAACAAAAACCCCCATTATCGAGAAGAGGGTAAACCTCATTTTGACCAGATTATTTTGCGGGGAGGAGGCACCCCCAACGAAGCGGCCCAACAAGTTCTAGCCCTTGGTAATGCCGACTATGCTTGGAACTTAACCTTAACCCCTGATGAGTTAGCCCAACTGGAAACGGAAGGGGTGGGCCGTGTAGCCACCATCTTTGCTACCACGGTTGATGAAATCGATGTGAACCAAACCGACCCCCGTCAAGAAACCGCGGCTGGTGAAAAATCAAGCTTAGAGATTCCGCACCCATTTTTTAACGATCTAAAAGTCCGACAAGCCTTTGCCCATGCCATCAATCGGGAAGCTATTCTTAACCTATACGGCATTGTCGGCGAACCAACGCACCACATCTTTGTCACCCCCCCCCAGTTCCGCTCAGACCAGACCCCTTATCTGTTTGATATAGAAAAAGCGACCAGTTTACTTGATGAAGCGGGTTGGGTGGACAGTAACGGCAACGGAATTCGGGATAAAGATGGCTTGGAGATGAATGTCTTGTTCCAGACTACGGCTAACCCCATTCGTCAAGCCACCCAACGGATTGTGCAACGGGAATTAGGCTCAATCGGTATTGATGTGGAGATAAAAATTATCGATGCTGGGATTTATTATGGCGGTGATGTGACCCATCCCGATAATGCTCAACAGTTCCAAGCCGATTTACAAGAGCAGGACTGGACTAATCTTAGTCCAGACCCCGGCCTATTTTTGTCTTATTGGACCTGTGAACAGGCCACCCAAAAATCGAACAACTGGGGCGGGCTTAACAATCCTCGCTGGTGTAACGATGAGTATGATGCTCTGTTTGAACAGTCCAAAACAGAGTTGGATCCAGACAAACGCCAAGCCATGTTTGTCCGTATGAACGATTTAATCACTGAAGATGTGGCCCTGATTCCATTAGCCCGCCAAGCTCGTATCTCAGGAGTCAGTGCCGATTTAGAAGGGTTCGCGCCCACCCCGTGGGATGCCGAAACATGGAATATTAAAGATTGGAGACGTAGCCCATGACGACAGACTTATCGACGGCCTCAACGTTGCTAGAAAAACCAAGTACAATAGAACGGATTTTAGATAAAATACCGGGGGCAACGCTCTTAAAAAATCTTAACATTGGTCTCCGTCTGATGATGGGATTTGGCTTGCTCGTCGCGATTACCCTCTTGGCGATTGGTTTTAGCTATTTTGGTAGTGTGTTAGCCAAACAAAATATTGATGTTAGTGGTGAGGTCCGAGTACCAGCCACGCTGGCCTCCTCAAGCGCCCAAGCCAACTTACTACTCATGTTGGCTGATGTGCGGGGGTATTTGGCGCTAGGGGATAGTAGTTACCGCGATAGCTATGCCGAAGCAAGACAGAATTTTGAAGCCGATTTAGCTGAATTAGAGGCGTTATCAACGAACTTTAATCTTGATAATAAAGTGCGTTTGGTCGAACTGCAAGTCACATTCGATAAGTGGTCAAAATTACCGGACAGATTGTTTGCTTTACGGGATGATCAGCTAGATCGTGAACCGGCTTATCGTCTGTTGGCAACTGAGGGCACGCTGAAGGCCGGTAATGTTCTCATTGGTATCAATCAGCTTATCGAAGACCAATCCCAACGAACACCCTCTCGGACAAACTCGGAGATGTTGGGAGATATGGCAAATTTCCAAGGCTCATTTGCCGCCATGTACTCTGCCTTACGCGGGTATGTCACGACTCGTAACCGAATCTTTCGGCAAGAGTACGAAGTTAATCTGGCCGCCAATGATTTTGCTTGGCAACGACTACAAGTAAAGAAAAATCAGCTTAACGGCCATCAACTCGCTCAATTTGAGGAGATTGCGGCCAACCGAGCCGCGTTTTTAGAATTTCCTAGCCAGATATTTGAGCTACTAGAAGGTGAGCAATGGCGAGAAGATTTGTACCTATTCAGCACCGAAGCCGTTCCATTAGCGGACGACATGCAACAGAAGCTAAACGCTTTAACCCAAGATCAACAAACCTTCTTAGAGGATGATCTAAACCAAGGAATTTTTGATTTAGATACGGCTAACCAACGGAGTGCAATGGTTGGTATCGCCGCTCTAATAATTGGTGCGTTTTTAGCGTTTGTCTTCCGCGAAAATATTGCTGGTCCGATTCGACGGTTGACTCATGTAGCCGACCAAATTCGTCATGGCGATTTGGAAGCCCAAGCCCATATCGAATCAAAAGATGAAATCGGCACCCTTGCTAAGACATTCAATAACATGACCACGAAACTGAGAGACACCCTCTTTCAGGTCACTAGAGAGAAAGAACGAGCCGATGGTCTGCTCGATGTGGTTATTCCGATTGGGGTACAGCTATCGTCAGAAAAGAATTTTAACCGTCTGTTGGAAAAAATGCTCCTTGAAGCAAAAGCCTTTTGCCATGCGGATTCTGGGACGTTATATTTACGCACCGCGGATGAAGAGTTAGAAGCCGTGATTGTCAACAATACCAGCATCGATATTCAAATGGGCGGGACGAGCGGTAATGAGGTCACCTTAGCCAATATACCTTTAAAAGATAATGAAACAGGCGCGACTAACACTGGCAGTATTAGTGCCTATACCGTTTTATCGGGTGAGGCAATTAATGTTCCAGATCGTAGTCAAGATAAACGGTTCCAAGAAACCGGAAGTCATATCTTCAAACTTGATGAAGTTCGTTATCGCAGTGTGTCTTATTTAAGCATCCCCTTAAAAAAGAACGATGGTTATGTTATTGGAGCTATGCAGTTGGTAAATGCCCAAGACCCTGAGACCAGCAAGATTATCCCCTTTGATACCAATATTCAACAGTTGATGGAGTCATACTCATCGCTTGCTGTGGCCGCCCTAGAAGCCTATCAACGAGAGCAAAAATTACGTCAAGAAATCACCCAGCTCAAGATTCAAATTGATGAATCTAAACGAGAACAATCGGTTCAAGAAATTGTTGAAGGTGAAGGGTTTGCCGAACTGCAAGCTAGAGCTGAGAGCATGCGTCGTCGTCGCCGTAAACGCCGCCGTAAAGATAAAGATTCAGAATAATCACACGAGATTTTAAGAAACTGATTTGCATATTAAGTGATATATTTATACATTCATCATGATAAGGCAAAACGATGAATAGTTCACATTTCCTAGACAAACCAGATGCAACAATAAATGAGCACAGCTTTGACCAGTTGCACCAAGAAATAGAAAAGCTCGCCAGAGTTCGGGGTATTACACCTGTTGACATGCTTAACCTGCCTAGTTTGTTAAATTTAGCTTTCGACAAGATAATGAAGCGAGGCTTGGTAACATTAAGCGAGTTCGCGACTGTATTAGTATTCACAGAGTCGCAAGCAGAGCAGTTAGCAACGTTGCTTATTCGTAAAGGTTATTTACGGGTTACTGATGAAGCAACTTTGAGTGAACCCGCTTATCAGATACGTTTTGCCAATAAACGGAAACGACGTATTCCATCTAATATCTGGCAAGCTCTGGAAAGTTGATTTTTTATACAGCCATGTTAGTTTTCCCAATTTTTATAAACAGGTTATCATGACTAAAATTATCTCAGTTCATTCCTTTCGTCATGGCACTGGTAAATCAACCATAATTGCCAATCTGGCGACTATTTTAGCTCAACAGGGTAAACAAGTTGCAGTTATTGACACTGATTTTCAGACACCAACAATACACTCTATTTTTAAGTTAAATGACGTGCAGATTCAATATTGGTTTAACGATTATTTGAATAAAAAGTGTACCATTCAACAAATCAGTTACCCTATTATACCCAACCCTAAAAATAATGGGCAGATATATGTAATTCCGGCTAAATCAGATACAAGTATCTCTAAGACATTAAACCAACTTTATAAAAGCAACCGTTTGGGGGACAGTATTGAGGACGTGCTGACAACCCTCGATCTTGATATAGTTTTAATCGATTTATATTCGGGTTTACAAGAAGAAACGATTTTTACAATTAACATTTCTGACAATTTGTTGGTTGTGTTACGCCCCGACCTACAAGACTATCAAGGATCTAGTGTTATTGTAGAAGTGGCACGTCGTTTAGATATTGGGCCTCAACTTATGCTAGTTCTTAACGAAGTCCCTACCCAATTTGATCTAGCCGACGTAAAGACAGAACTTATGATAAAATACGACTGTGAGACCGTATTTGCACTCCCCCATGTCAAACAATTTGCCCTGACACAAACTGACGATATTTTTGTTAAACAACATCCCAATCATCATCTAACCACCTTACTCACAGAAATCGCCACCCGTTTGGCGTTGTAAAGGCGTATATGAAACCGACGTTACTCATATTAGCCGCCGGAATAGGAAGCCGTTACGGCGGGCTAAAACAGATTGATCCCATCGGTCCACATGGCGAAACTATTTTGGACTACTCTATTTATGACGCTATTCGAGCTGGATTTGGCAAGTTAATATTTGTCATTCGGCATGACATAGACCAACCTTTTCGAGAAAAAATAGGCAACAAGTTTAAGGCTCATATTCCTGTTGAATACGTCTATCAAGAATTAAACGCGTTACCTATTACTTTTACTGTACCAGCCCAACGCCAAAAACCTTGGGGAACTGGACATGCTGTTTTAGTAGCCAAAGATACAATTCACGAACCTTTCGCGGTGATCAATGCTGATGATTTTTATGGTGTAGATTCATTTGAAATCATCAAAGATTTTCTAACCACCTCAAAACAAGACCATGCTCTCGTTGGCTTTACCCTTCGAAACACGTTATCAGATTATGGAACAGTATCGCGGGGGGTCTGTACCCTAGATTCAAACCAATATATGCAAACTGTAGCTGAGATAACCGATATAAAACGAATAGGTCGGCAGGCTCAGTACTTTGATGTACAAAACCAGACACAAGAGTTATCGGGTGACGAGATTGTCTCTATGAATATGTGGGGATTTCAGCCAGCTATATTCTCGCATATCGAGCAACAATTTATTGAATTTTTAACCCGGTATAGCACAATCCCAAAAAAGGAGTTTTTTATTCCTTCTGTCGTTAATATGCTTATCAACCAAGGTCAGGCCAAGGTCAAAGTACTGACGACCCCAAGTCGTTGGTTCGGCATGACTTATCAACAAGACAAACCTCAAGTTGCTGAAGCCATTCAGCGGCTCATTAGTACTAACATATATCCAAACAATCTATTTTAAGGAGCTTTATCAATGAGAACACCCATAATTGCAGGTAACTGGAAAATGCACAAAACCGCGGCCGAAGCGGTTTTGTTAGCTCGAGAAATTCGTGAAGCTGTTACTAATATCGACAAAGTGGAGACGGTTTTATGTCCGCCGTTTACCGCGTTAGGCGCGGTTAAAGGAATTATTGCAGATAGCAATATCGGTTTAGGCGCGCAAAACCTCCATTGGGAGGAGCAAGGTGCGTACACCGGCGAGGTTTCCCCCTTAATGTTAGCTGGTCTTTGTGACTATGTTATCATCGGTCACTCTGAACGACGACAATATTTTGGTGAAACAGATGAAACGGTTAACAAAAAAATAAAATCCGCCCTTGCACATGGTCTAAAGCCGATTGTGTGTGTGGGCGAAAATTTAGACCAATACGAAGCAGGAGAGACAAATAGTTTTGTTGGAAGCCAAATTAAGGGCGCGTTTGTTGGATTATCTGCTGACGATGCTAGTAAAATAGTTGTTGCTTACGAACCGATTTGGGCTATCGGTACCGGACGTACCGCCGAGCCAGAGGGGGCAAACGAGATTATTGCTACGAGTATTAGAGGAACTCTGACCGAGTTATATAGTGAAGAAGTAGCTCAAAAAATCCGGGTGCAGTATGGTGGAAGTGTCAAGCCGAACAATGTCGAAAGCTTTATGGCTCAACCTGATATTGACGGCGCTTTAGTTGGCGGCGCAAGCCTCAAAACTGATAGTTTTGTGGCCTTGGTAAAAGGCGCATTATAATTCGATTAGTCTGTGCCACCGGTTGAATGACAAATATTCAATCGGTGGCAACAAAACACTTTCGTTCACTGTGTCTACCTCATCAATTTTTATTGGTTTATTTCTATTAGTGTTATTAATTCTACCCCTTAAACAATGGATCATCATCCATATCCAAGGTGTAGCTTTTTTATTGACCCGCGATATGCGCTTGGCTCAGTGGTTTTTTTGGCTTGTTTTACTACCCGGCACCCTTCTGCATGAAGTAAGTCACTGGGTTACTGCCAAATTATTACTTGTTAAGACCCACCGATTATCTCTATGGCCCAAAGTTCGCTCTGATGGTTGGATGGAAATGGGTGCTGTTCACATGGAAGCAGGTATCGACCCATTTCGGCATAGCCTTATCGGTTTAGCACCACTTATTTTTGGCACACTAGCTGTTCTAGTGATAGGTCACTTCATGCTTGGTGTCAACCAAATTCAGATAAATTTAAGCAACGGAAACTTCAACAGTTTGGCTTTATTAACTATGAACCAACTAATGGTTCCTAGTACATGGTTATGGCTCTACCTAATCTTCACCATATCCAACTCTATGTTTCCTAGCAGTTCTGATAGGCAGGCTTGGCGTACAGCATTATTGTATTTAGCTCTTGTTTTTGTAATTCCGCTTCTCTTGGGTATTACTCCAACCATCCCCTCTGCTTTACAATCATTTGGGCTAACTTTAATGACCGCATTGTTATTTGCCTTTAGCATTACTCTTGTGGTAAATTTAGTCTTTATGGGATTAATTATTTTTGTTGAATCTGTATTATCATGGTTTATGGGGCGACAAGTTACCTATAATCGCTCATAAGCCTAAGGAGTTAACTATATGAAAACCATCCTAATTCTCCGTCATGCAAAATCTGATTGGGGAGACCCAAGTTTAGCCGATTTTGACCGTCCACTTAGTAAACGAGGTCTGAACGATGCACCTCGTATGGGCAAGGCGTTACTTTCTGCCGAACAAATTCCTGACAGAATTATCTCATCACCGGCCCGTCGAGCCAAACAAACAGCTAAATTAGTTGCAGAAGCATGTGGCTACAAAGAATCAATACAGTGGGAAGATGGGTTTTATGGGGCAGGTAGTGCCGATTTAATCGCGGCCTTAAAACAACTACCTCCCGAAGTAGAACGGGGTATGTTAATCGGTCATAATCCAACTATGGAAGAGACTGTGGCAAGTTTATGTACTACCAGTGCAGGGATTTCACCTTGGGGCAACGTTGATGGATCTGATTTTTCAATTACCGTGCCTACCTCCGGATTAGCCTGCTTAGAAGTGAATATTGATGACTGGACAAAGCTGAACCCCGGTATCGCTATTTTAAAATGGTTTGTTATACCTCGCCTTCTTAAAGCCATACAATAAGGCACGTGAAAAAATTAAATTGTCCCATCTAGTACCTGACAAAAAGTTTAGTTTGAACTAATTAGCACAGAGAAACACAGAGATTCACAGGAAAAGTGAACAAATTTTTCCTCTGCGTTTCCGTGTTCCTCTGTGTTCCTGTTTCAGTCTTCCCTAAACCATTTTGTCGGTAACAGGATTGTCCCAATACCTCGTAGGAGAACCTTGGGATGATTATTTTGGCCTTGATCTTTGTTTTTGCGCCAGACCTTCAAGGAGAAAAACACACCTTGAAGGACGCTACTCGACCTCTCCTGCGAGGTATGTAGTTTTCCTCGCAGGTATTGTGTGGCCGAAACGAAGACCATAACCGTATTTTTTAAGAGGAAATAACACCTATGGGACAATTCGATTTCAAGACAATTCAATGGGCACGTCGTATCACCGTCCTCAACCAGCAATTTTCTGACTTATCACCCACAGAACTAGAAAAACTGAGTGTTTATTTAGTCAAACTGGCTCAGTTACGCGCTAGTGATGGAGAACTAACAGAACAACAGCAACAAGTTATCTTTCAACACCTGCATATCAAGGAGCTAATCGAGCTAACGCCTCTCAAAAAAGGTAATATTCAAGTCGAATTTAGTGGTAAGGGGCTTGAATATGAACGTTTTCTCATTCGCCCCGATGGTCGGGTACCTAATCATAAATACGAATCCAAAAAATCTACCAGTTCCTAAAAACAAATAGAATCAAAAAGCTCGGCTTCTTTAGAAGCCGAGCTTTCAATTTTAATACACGTTATCTTAAGCTATAACAGTTGGATTCGTTAATCTTTCCAACTCATTTTCAATTGAAAGGATTGTTTTGAATACAATTTCTCCATCAGCCTCATCGACTTGGATAGATGTATCCGTTTCAAATTCACCCGATAGGATTCCTTCAGATAGGGTATCCTCTATTTTATTTTGAATAACTCTGCGTAAGGGGCGAGCACCAAAATCTGGATCATAACCTTCCTCAGCCAATAGTTCTTTAGCTAAATCGGTAACAAACAGAGTAATCCCATGCTCATCTAATCGTTCCCTTACATTATCAATTAGCAGTTCAACAATCTCACCAATCTCTGCTCGTGTCAAGGGACGGAAAATAATGGTGGAATCAAGCCGATTACGGAACTCAGGCCGAAATGAACGTTCCAATTCACCCATAACTTTTTTACGCATCTTTTTATAGGCATTTTCTTCGGTAATTTTTTCATCTCGTTTAGCATGAAAGCCTAAACTAACTTCTCGTTTTATCAACGAAGCGCCTACATTTGAAGTCAAAATTAGTATCGCATTTCTAAAATCAACTTTCTTCCCTTTCGCATCACTCAAATAACCGTCTTCCATAATTTGAAGCAACATGTTAAAAGCTTCAGGGTGCGCCTTTTCAATTTCATCAAATAACACAACACAATATGGACGACGACGAACAGCCTCGGTTAATTGACCACCATCTTCAAAACCTACATATCCGGGCGGTGATCCCACTAGACGAGACACGCTATGTCGTTCCATGAATTCACTCATGTCTAATTTGATTAGTGCATCCTCACTACCAAACATAAATTCGGCCAGCGATTTAGCAAGCTCTGTTTTACCGACACCAGTTGGGCCTAAGAATATAAATGTTCCAATCGGTCGCCGAGGGTCTTTAAGGCCAGCTCTCGCACGACGAACCGCTTTAGATATAGTCTCGATAGCCTCATTTTGACCAATAACTCGCTTATGAAGTTCAGCTTCCATTTGTAATAAACGAGCCTTCTCTTCCGCCGCCAACTGCCGAACCGGTATTCCCGTCCACATCGCAACAACCTCGGCGATATCCTCGGCAGTAACCTCAGGCTTCATGGGGTCATCGTCTTCAATAGCTTCGACATCATCGTTGACAACATCAGATTTATCAAGAGCCTCATCTTCCTCTTTCGGGTCAACAGTAAAAGGAACTTTATACAATCGTACCCTAGCTCCCGCCTCATCAATGACATCAATCGCTTTATCCGGCATAAATCGATCAGCCACATATCGAACAGCTAAATTAGCGGCGGCGACAAGTGCTTCATCAGTTATTTTGAGTTTATGATGATCTTCGTAACGACTACGAATACCCTTTAATATCTCAATTGTTTCATCAACGGAAGGCTCCTCAACCATCACAGGTTGAAAACGTCGCTCTAAAGCGGCATCACCTTCAATATTTTTTCTGTACTCATCTAAGGTAGTTGCACCTATACATTGTAACTCACCACGAGCTAAAGCCGGTTTAAGAATATTGGCCGCATCAACAGAACTTCCAGCAGAACCGGCTCCAACAAGCATGTGTAATTCATCAATGAATAAAATCGCACCCGATTCCTTAATCTCTTCGATAACTCGCTTAAGTCGTTCCTCAAACTGCCCACGATACATCGTTCCGGCAACAAGAGAGCCAACATCAAGCATGACCACTCGCTTATTTAATAAGGTGTCTGGTGTTTGATTATTGATGATACGCTGAGCCAACCCCTCTATAATTGCAGTTTTACCAACGCCGGCTTCCCCAATAAGTGCAGGATTATTTTTCGTACGACGCGATAATATCTGAATAACTCGTTCTATTTCTGACTTTCGACCAATAACAGGGTCTAGTTTGCCCGCCTCAGCTTGTGCGGTTAAATCCGTTCCCAACTGGTCAACCAAAGGCGTACCTTTATTACCAGAACCTTTCGCTCCAGAAGGTTGCGATGAACTTTCCATCATAACCCGAGCTGTTTGGGAACGTACTTTATCTAACCCTACGCCCATGCTTTTCAAAACGTCTACTGCAACACCCTCACCGGCTCTAACGACACCAAGTAAAAGGTGTTCTGTACCGATGTAATGATGGCCTAAACGCCGAGCCTCATCTACCGCTAGTTCAATAACACGTTTAGTACGAGGTGTTAAACTAAGTTTACCGTACATAGTCCGTTGACCACGTCCAACAGTACGCTCAATTCGTTCGCGGATTTTTTTTGGGTCTGCCCCCAAATCTCGAAGGACTCTAACCGCAACACCATTTTCTTCTCGTACTAATCCAAGCAGAAGATGTTCTGTACCAATATAATTATGATTAAGTCGCTGGGCTTCTTCCTGCGCTAGAGTTAAAACTCGACGTGCCCGTTTTGTAAAACGGTCAAATTTATCAGCCATTAAAAGATTCCTATTTACTTAGGTATTATTCAGCCTAAAAAATTAGTGCTTGATAAAAAAAACTCGCTATCAGCATACTTTGGTTAAAGCATGCTGATTGTAGCGAGTTACACAGTATCAGGTTCTGTTACAGGAAATGCTTCAACAGGTTCTTCTACTGTCTCCTGTCCAGCTTCATCTGGGGGAGAGTTTTGGTCTGAGTCATCCTCAACCTGTTTGATACTCAACCCCATCCGTCGCCGGTCAGGATCAATATTTATGATCCGAACTTTTAGTTTATCACTCTCATTGACCACTTGGTTAGGGTGAGTAATATTTTTCTTACTAATTTCAGAGATATGGATAAGCCCTTCAATGCGAGCATCGATTCGAGCAAATGCACCAAAATCTGTTAATTTAGTAATCACAGCTTCAACAACTTGGTCAATTTGATAATATTCAAAAACATCTTCCCAAGGTTCTGGTTGTAAACGTTTCAGACTCAAGGCGACACGTTTTTGTTCAACATCAATACCAAGAATGTATACTTTTACTTCTTGATTAACTTTTAAGATTTCTTTGGGATGCAAAATTCTAGCCCAAGCCAATTCTGACAAATGAATCAACCCGTCAATGCCCCCTCCGATATCAACAAAGGCACCAAAATCTACCAAACGAGTGACTCGTCCATCACAAACTTGTGCCTCAGATAGCCCCTCTAAAAAGGCTACTTTGTTTTTCTCTTCTTCTTGTCGAGATTCTTCAAATACTAATCGTTCAGATAAAATCAAACGATTTCGTTCACGATCGACTTCAATGATTTTGAGAGACAACTCTTGACCCATCATCTGGTTCCAACGACCAGGTTTGTTTGTCCCTCCTGTCGTCTGACCAGTGATTAATTGTGAGCCAGGCAAAAATCCGCGTAGTTGTCCAAATTCAACAATTAAGCCTCCCTTGTTATGACCAATCACATTCCGTTCGATGGTCTCACTGGAAGCAAATAAACGTTCTGCTTCATCCCAGTCCTGTTCTGCTTTAGCTTGACTAAGCGAGAGAATGGCTCTATCTTCATCATCATCGCCACCTCTTAAAACATACACATAAATCGTGTCGCCTAATCGTACCTGCTCAAGCTCTTCGGCACTGAGTTTACTTAAATCTTTACTGTCAACAATACCTTCGGATTTTGCCCCAATATCAACTAAAATCTCATTTGAACTTTTTCTGGCAACGACCCCCTTAATAATATCTCCTGTCCGAATAACTGGAATTGTTGCATCTTGCTGTGCCAACAGTTCCGCCATAGACATGATTTCTTGATCTTGTGGGTTATCGTCAGATACCGTTCCGAGTTGGTTATTCTCCTCGGTCATGAATTCTTTAATCTCCTTTTGTATGGGGCTTAACTTCAAAACACATTATACTTGTTTTCATAATAAAAATCAAACAGGTTCAAGCTCAACTAATGGTAGCAATTGCCTCGATTTCAACTTGTGAACCAAGCGGTAACGCGGCGACCTGAACAGTGCTTCTTGCGGGTGGCGCGCCATCGAAAAAACTGCCATAAATCTCATTGATAGTGGCAAAATCAGCTAGGTCTGTTACAAAAATCGTCGTTTTAACGATGTTCGCCAGACTACTCCCAGCCGCATCGAGTATATTTGACAGGTTTTTCATAACTTGGTTGGTTTGAGCTTGAATACCACCCTCCACCATTTTACCTGTTTCAGGAACTAATGGGATTTGCCCCGCTGTATAGATTAAATTGCCCGTCTGAATGGCCTGAGAATATGGGCCAACTGCCGCGGGTGCTAAATTAGTAGAGATAACATTACGTTGATTTGACATTGTTCGTCCTTGAATTATAGTAGTTTTAAATTTTATGTGGTGGTCAAGATGATGTTACAAAAACATTTAGAACAGGATTGGCGGAATGACACAGATTTGGCGTGCGTTTATCTGTGTTATTCCGCCAACCCTGTTCTTTATTTAACCAATGTTATTTTTTTCAACATCAAGCTGACCACTACATAGTTTTAAATTTTATGCAAGCTATCCTACCCGTTATAAAGAGGTAGGAAGCAATTTTCAGTTAATATACTTTGAAACGAAAGATTTAGCCAATGTTTACCGTTACTTTAGTTGAACCACAAATACCACAGAACACAGGAAATATTGCTCGGTTGTGTGCCGCCACAGGTTTAGAGTTGCTGATTGTCGGTCAACCGGGCTTTGCCTTAAGTGATCGTTATCTTAAACGGGCAGGGCTTGATTATTGGGAATTTGTTCGGATTAAGCACGAGCCTGATGTGGACAAATTTTTTACTCAGCTTAACATGACACAAACTTATTTCCTAACGACCAAGGTTAAACAACCCTATACCGCCATTCAACCTCAACCCGGCAACATGTTTCTTTTTGGTAAAGAAACGGCTGGGCTTCCCGAAGCATTGCTTCAAGCAAATCCCAGCCGTTGTCTGACTATTCCCATGCTCAACCCAAAGGTGCGAAGTTTGAATCTAGCGACCAGCGCGGGTATCGTCATGTACCACATGCTGTCTCAGTTTAATTTTGGCTTACCAAACGCATAAGGCAGTTCCAGAAAAATAAATCTCCCGCCGTCCCCTGAGCCTGTCGAAGGGGACTGGCTTCGGCAGGCTCAGCCAACGATTTTTGGGAGGTTTTAAAAGTTGGAACTGCCTAAGGCTATTGCGAACGCACCAAACGAGCATCAAGCCATAAAGCCCAGTCATAGGCATTATTATCACCAGCCAATACTCGGAGAATGAATTCGCCAGTTTGACCAGATGTAACATCCTCTAAGGAAACTTTTTGCGATACTATTCCGCCACGATAGGTTGCCTGCTCAGAGAGTAGCGGTATCATGGAACCATCTTTAGCGATAAACACAATCTCGAAAATCGCACCATCTTTATTAAGAAGTGCCGCCTGCGGAAAACCGAGTGAGACGACCAACTCGTCGGTTGGCTGGAGAGGGGTATCAACCGCATAACGCCCTTCAATAATCCCCGTTTCTTGATGAGGATGAGTCAGTAAGACATCGGCAATTGTATCCCTACGACCTCGTAATTCAGCAATTCCTGACACGACAATCCCCAACGGTGAGGTGACGACCAAATCAGAATCTATGCGCCCTGCTTGCGGTGTATAGATAATATCATCCGATTGCCAATCAGCATCGGCGGCTTGCTCAATAAAGTTATAGATGGTAGTTTCGTTTGGATTTCCGACAATCACGCCCGGCTCAGGTGCAACAACATTAATCTCGACATATAGGTCAGCCCCAAATGGTTCGCCCTCTAGGTCATACATTTGCCATTGGCTACGATGAGTCCCCGCTTGATTTGGTGCAACCAACGAGGCGGTCACGACAGTTACCTCATCAGGGTCAGTCAATGGAGCCTGAAACTGGTCGGTCGAGTGAATAGTATCACCATCCATAAAACGAACACTATACCCCCACACCCACGGGCAGGTACCATTATTTTGAATAGACCATGCTTTTTCAAACGTTTGTCCAGCGACAATCTCTGTACCATCGGGAATCGTCACATCATCAAAAAAGCGGGCACCGCTCGTACATCCCTCAGGCAATTGTACTGTTGGTGTTGGGCTTGGTGTTATTGTAGATGGCGTAAGGTCAGCAGATGTCGGTGAGGGTAGTGTATCAGCCAACTCATCAAGCGAGGTTTCATTAGCCGGAGTTGGGGTTGATAAATCAGCCACCGCAACCGAAGTAGATTCTGGAGTCATCGTCACCTCCGAGGCGGTAGTCGTCTCGTCGATAGATAATGTCGGGGTTTGATTTGGTTCTGAAGCCTCGGAAGTTTCATCGGAAGTTTCATTAGAAAGCTCTGATGAATGATCGGCCTCGGTCTCTGAACTAGTCTCAGCAATATCAGATTGAGGAGGCATGATATATTGCCATCCCATCCAAAATCCAGTTGCCAAACAAAGTAAAGCGACTATCATGACCACTAAACCACCCCACCATAATCGTTGTTTAGAAGCGGGTGCTGGCGGAACTGTTACCGTGTTGGGGATAGCCGTTTTTGTCGATGTTTGTTTAGGTAGGGGTTGATTTAACAACTTATCCCAAGTTGGAGCTTCGGGTAAGGTTAGACGCGGCGGAGGAACCTGATTGATTGATTGTTCTAAAATTTGGCTAACACTGACGGCTAAACTGTCGCGGCAACCACGGTTGTATGCCAACTGTGTTACCCGTCGAGCGGCCTCATGAGGTGGATATTGAGCGACAATATCAGCAATCTGTTTTTCATCAATGTACCCTCTTACCCCTCCGGAACACAAAACAACGTTATCTTTTGGGAACAACCGTCGATATAATATCTCAACCTCGATCTCCTCAGTTAAACCAAGTGCCGTAGTATTTAGAGACGATTTATCAGAGGTGTTCTCACTCAAATTTTCGATACTTTGCTCCCAAACAACATAGGCTTGACTATCGCCCACATTTGCCACAATCAGTTTATTCTGATGAATCAACGCTACCATTAAGGAGGTGGCGATGTCGCGTCGATTGGGAAACTGCTGATTACGTTCAAAAATTTGAGTGTTAGTTATCTTAATCACTTCAATCAACCGTTTTTCAACATCAGATTCGGTTGCAGTACGATAGTAGCCATGCAAAATTTTTCTGATTGCGTACTGACAGGCTAAACTTCCCGCAGAGGTTCCTGAAACAGGGTCTGCAATGATATACAAATGCCCTTTCTGCTCAAGTTCATCTAATGATGTCGGTTCATAGTAACCAATGTTATCGGTACTGGATTGGTTGGGCAAATAGAAATTATGGTGATACTGACTAGACCTTATTGCGTATTTTTCTGACATAATATTTTATAATATCGTCCGTGATGAGTTTTTTTATTTGTGCTTATGACCGTTAATTAAAATTAGCGGTAGTGGTGCAAAAGTGGTGGTGCGGCTTTACTATCTACCCGCAAGCTCTGAGCTTGCGGGTAGATGACCACTACATGTGCAGGTAGTGGTGCAAAAGTAGTGGTGCGGCTTTACTATCTACCCGCAAGCTCTGAGCTTGCGGGTAGATGACCACTACATGTGCAGGACTACCAAATTAGCGTATTAAACGGAAAACCTGCTTAAGCAGGTTTCTCGTGTCAACATAAGAATTCATTCTTATGTGAAAATTTCCTAATTTATGTCCATTTCTAAGCAACTATAGTACAAAAATTTAAAGGTTAAAGCAACTTTTTTACGCCATAACGTAGTTTTACCTTCATTAGTTTTGTGTTATCATAAGGAATGAGTTCTAAATAAGTTACTCTACCCAGAGTGGCTCAATCTTAAAAATTGAACATTGAACTATTCTTATGTTCAAATACATACATTAATAACCATTTCCAAAATAACAAAGTCTCAACGATTTACCCTATCCAACGATGAACTCAGCACCCGACATGCTGATTAAATAAAAATTTTTGACAGGATTAACAGAATTGACAGGATTTTTTACCTTTAATCTTGTTAATCTTGTCAGATATTCTCTTGTGTTTAGTTGAGGCTAAAAACCTTGTCGGGTAACAAGAACTATGAAAATAGATTACCTCAAAATTTGGAGCCGAAATTTAGGCCAAGACATGGAGTTCAAAATATACGGTCATACCGGAAAACCCATGCTGGTATTTCCGACCTCTTGGGGAAAGTTTTACGAATATGAAGATAGAGGCATGATAGAAGCTTGCGCGCCTCTCATTGAATCTGGGAAAATAACCGTCTTTGCCATTGATACTATCGACCCCCAATCTTGGCAGAATGAATGGGCCTCTCCGGGTGAACGAGCAAGACGACATAATAGCTATGATCGTTACGTTAGCGAAGAAATCAACCAGTTTATTCGTGATTATCGTCACTGGGAAGGGAGATTTATCAGCACAGGGTGTAGCTCTGGTGCATATCATGCCATCAACTTTTTCTTTCGTCATCCTGACATGTTTGACTCAGTGATTGGTTTAAGCGGTACATATAGCCTTCATTCAATTATTGGAGATTATATGGACAACAATGTATATTACAATTCTCCATTACTTTACCTGCCAAAACTACAAGACCCGTGGTATATAGATCGTTATCGCCAAAGTAGAATTATATTATGCGTTGGACAAGGTGCATGGGAAGATCGTATGCGCGCAGATACTGATGCCTTAGCCAAAATCTTAAGAGAAAAGAATATTCCCTATTGGAGCGATTTGTGGGGGCTTGATGTTGATCATGACTGGAACTGGTGGCGCAAACAGATAATCTACTTCTTAAGCAATCTTAATTTATAACTCCCAAAATAAACCCGATGAACCAATCTTGGCTCGATCAAGAAACAGCTCGCCATTATCAAATTTTTACCGAACAAACCCGCATGTACCAAGAGTTAAGCCAAATCATGATCGACTTGGCCCAACTCCAACCGAGCATGCAGGTGCTTGATTTAGGCTGTGGAACCGGTGTAACCAGCCAACTAGCTCTTAAACAGCTAGGCTCAACGGGACAGATTCAGGCTCTTGATATTTCTGAGCCGATGCTCGAAATTGCTCGCCAGAATATATCATCGTCACAAGTAACGTTTTTACATGTTGACGTGACACAGTGTGCCGACTACATAAAAAAACCCGTTGACCGAATCTTGTGCAACTCTGTATTTTGGCAATTTCGTCACAAATCACAATTGCTACACCATTTGCGAAAAATCATCGCCCAAGATGGTCGATTTATTTTTAATGTACCAGAGCCTTACTTCATTTTTCGTGACGTTCCTCGCAGTGACAAAGTCGGCATCCTGTTCAAACAGTTAGCCGCAGAACGGCATGGCGTTGGTCAGCAAGACCAGCGCACGATGGCTGTTTTTTTAGAACAGCATGGCTTTGAAATTGTCACCACCAAAGAGGTAACTCGCACCCGTACGACTCAAGAAAACATGCTCTTTTTACAGATTCCCGTTACAACCGCTTGGATGGAACCACCACTCGATTATAAAACTCGGATGACCCTACTCGCCGAAGCCGAACAGATGGCTAAACCAGATAAACCGGCTAAACGGCGCTGGATTTACTTTGTCGTCCAACCCATTGCTATTCCGTAACATATCTACTGAAAACCAAGGATAAACTAACTATGAGTGACAACGTATTTGACATCTTAAATGAAAGAGGCTTCGTAGCCCAAGTGACAGACGAAGAAGCCCTGCGTAAAAAATTCGCCACCGAACAGGTTACATTTTATATTGGCTTTGACGGCACTGCCGACAGTTTGCATGCCGGTAGCCTTGTGACCATTATGGCCATGATGCACCTACAAAAGGCGGGGCATCGTCCCCTTGGGCTGATTGGTGGCGGCACAACCATGATTGGCGACCCTAGTGGTAAAACCGAACTCCGCCAAATGTTGACCCAAGAGGCCATTGAGGCCAATGGGCGCTCATTACATGCCCAACTGAACCATTATCTCAACTTTGATGGCGGTGATGCAATTCCTGAAAACAACGCCACTTGGCTCCTAGAGTTGAACTATGTCACCTTTTTGCGAGATATTGGCCGACATTTTAGCGTCAATCGCATGTTATCTGCCGAAGCCTACAAACAACGACTGGAGCGGGGTCTGAACTTTATTGAATTTAACTATCAGATTCTTCAAGCCTACGACTACTTAGAGCTATATCGCCGCTATGGCTGTACTCTACAGATGGGGGGTGACGACCAGTGGGGCAACATTTTGGCCGGGGTTGATTTAATTCGCCGTGTCGAAGGAGTGACGGTTCAAGCCTTAACCTACCCATTATTAACCACCGCGAGCGGAGCCAAAATGGGTAAAACTGCCACTGGTGCGGTTTGGCTTGACAAAGAGAAACTTAACTCGTACGACTACTACCAATACTGGGTTAATTGTGATGATCGTGATGTCGAAAAACTACTCAAAACATTTACCTTTTTGCCGCTAGACGAGATTCAACGTTTGGTGGCCTTACAAGGTGCTGAAATTCGGGAAGCCAAACGAGTACTGGCTTACGAAGCCACCGTCATTACCCACGGAGAGGCCGAAGCACATAAAGCGGCTGAGACGGCTCAAGCGGCATTTAGCTCCGGCACAAGTAGCAACGACCTGAGCGGCATGCCGTCTACCAACATCGTCTCGTCACGATTAGAGGCAGGTGTGGGCGTACTAGAGATTTTTACCGAAACTGGCTTAACCAAATCAAACGGAGAGGCGCGTCGCCTGTTAAAACAGGGCGGTGTTTATGTCAACGACACCCGCATTACCGATGTTCATGCCGCATTGAGCCTGGCCGATTTATCAGGAACTGAAATTCTGCTTCGGGCCGGAAAGAAAAAGTACCATCGTTTAATCGTCGAGTAACGGGAAGTAAATATTCAGTGAACTCACCAGAAAAAGTGCCAGAACTGTGGTGGTCAAGATGATGTTGGAGTGCAATGGGTTTAGCCATTGCCTGTAGCAACAGCTAAAGCCGTTGCACTCCGTTTCCGTAAAAGTTCAGTAAAGTAGCCCTAGAAACCCGATTTCTTTAAGAAATCGGGTTTCTGACACCCTTTCTGGCGAGTTCACTGAATATTTACCCGTTTTCAACATCAAGCTGACCACTACAAAAAAGCGCCAGAACCCTGATTTCTTTGAGAAATCGGGGTTCTGGGAATCGGGATTATGGAAATAGCAGAAAATATTATATTAGGCTTGGCCGTTATCTGGTTGATTTGGTACCCTATAGTTTTGCGACAAAGAATCATAAAGGGTTTAATATTAGTACCTTTTATGGTGACGGCATGGTTTCTATTCATCGGATTTACAGCTATCGTTATTTTGTTCGATTTGTCATGCTTCCATACTAATATGGATGTTTGTGCTTAGTTTTGTGGCTGGTTTGGGGGTAATAATATTTCCTCCGGTGCAAATGGCGGTTATATATTTGATGATTCTCTTGAGCCTGACCGGAACAGATGACGCTGGAGTAGAAGTTTTCGAGGACGAACCGAAACCCAAACGCAGAAAACAGAAGCCTAAGAAACGTCGTCGCCACCGATAGAGAATGGCAACCATGACCGTCAACTTAAGAGTTTGTAGTAGGCACTTTAGGCAATTCCAAGAAAATAAATCTCCCAAATTGAGCAGAGTCTCTACCCCCCTCAGTCCCCCCTGCTAGGGGGGAAGCGGCTCCTCCCCCTAGCAGGGGGAGGCTGGGAGGGGGTAGAGTGTCACAATAGTTTTGGGAGATTTTAAATTCTGGAACTACCTTAGTGCCGTTTGAAGGCGATAAATCGCCTACTACAAACGTTTTCCATGATGGTAACGGGTGTGTACTCGTTATCCATAATTGGCGGATATATACCCGCCGAATACCCGTTGCGATTACATAATCGCAACAATCAGGATGTAGTATTTGGACAAAGGTTACAACTTAGAAGTGAAAATTACTTATGGGTATAGATGTTTTACTATCTTATATTTTTAACCTTGTAACCGTATTAAGCGGAATAGCGGGCCTATGGACCATTATTTTCGGAAGAATCCCGTCAGCCTTATCGTCATTTGTCATTGATGATGATACATACGTTGTGAGTGGATTGCTTTCGAGGATATTTGGTCTTTTATTGGTTTTACCAATAATGACTGATCTATTGTTGAGTACAACGCCAGAAACCTCAACAAACGCTGAGATATTAAAAGGGGCAAGTTTGTTCCTCTCTATCGGCACAATACTCTTTACTATCTGGTTTGTGAAACCCAGCAAACAATTTAACCTGATCCTTGATATAGATCCCATCATTGCCCAAAAAGCTCAAGATACGGTTGTCTACGCGGCATTGAGTATAACAGGCATTGCTACCCTAATCTGTTCGCCAATCGCCGTTATATCTGCCCTTCAAACCTTACGTCTTATTCGGCAAAGTCAGTCCGGTGATCAATATCGGCGCAAAACTTACATGGCGCTGGTAGTGGCGGTATTGGCTGGCCTCGTATGGATGGGGGTTTGTTGTTGGGTATATGTTCTACTGATGCCATATATGTAAAGTGGTGCATGGTCGCCCCTTTGGTAGTGTTGCATTATTGACTGATGGACATGTCACCCTGAGCGTTTTTAGCGAAGGGTCTCTTTTGACCCGATTCTATGAAGAGTCGGGGGATACTTCGGCTTCGCCTCAGTATGACATCGAACAGGCTATCAGTCAACAGGTCAGCACTACCGCCCCTTTTATTTATGCCTATTTTTCTATACTTTCAGTGCCGTCAGTATCAAATAATTTGCCCAATTTGACCTTTTTTACTACAATGCCCAAAGAAAAAGACGCGGGTGACAGACCCACGCCTTTTCAGCTTGTGTGGTGATGGACTTACCTCCTCCGAGGTATGTAGTTTTCCTCGGAGGTGTTTCGTAGAATTTATGCTTACCGACTGCCCCATCATCATTTTTTCGAGATTACCCGCGCTTCCGTTTGGGGGGAACGGGCGGCATGCCGGTATGGGCAATAAGCGAATCGACATCATGCCGCAGAGACTTGAGCGAGGTTTGAATCTCGGTTAGCATGACCATCATTTTATGCCGCTGGATGTTGGCTTGATGGTCGGTGTCGTGCAACATGTCCACATGTTGGAGCAGATGCCCGATTGCCATCTCAATGGTCAAGTCGGCGACTTTCCATTTACTAAGTAGTTGTTTGATCGGTTCTGTACTCATTATGATTTACCTCCTTTGGTGAGAATTAAGAATTAAAAATGAAGAATTAGGAATTGTTAGTGTACAAAGCAGACTTTGATTCGTCACTTCATTGCACATGACGAATTTAACTTATTTATCCTAATGGAATAAATTTTAGCACACTACAGAGAACATGTCAAAACAGATGTTACGTTTTGGTGAAAAGCTCCGCGCTTTACGACAGGGACAAGGCATGACCTTAATGGAGTTATCCACCGCTTTAGATGCCCATTTTAGCCATTTGGGGAATATTGAACGAGGACAAAAAAAACCTTCAACCGATTTGGTGTTGAAGGTCGCAGATTTGTTTGATGTGACCACTGATCAACTGATGCGGGATGAGTTGGAGTTGTAGGCATGACAAAAAACTGTATTTTAGGCCTTGTTACAGGGACTGTTCAGTTCTCCATGTTCGTCACGCTACAAGTGTGACCTGTTCTTATGGCCCAAATGAAGACCAACGCCGAAAAATTTTTTATTTAATCAGCATGTCGGGTGCTGAGTTTTAGGCTACTAACGAGGTTACTATTGACAAACACAACCGTTCCCACATTTGAAACACTGATGAACCCAGTCATTCAGGCGCTCAAAATGCTTGGTGGCTCTGGCACAATTGAGGAGATAAACAACAAAGCCACCGAAATTGCAAAGGTATCGGATGACCAACTCGAAGTTCTGCATGATTCTGAAAAAGGGTCACAAACCGAAATTGAGTATCGGCTGGCTTGGGCCAGAACATACCTCAAAAAATATGGTATTCTTGAAAATTCAGGGCGTGGGGTATGGGCATTAACTCCCAAAGGCCGACAAACTGACAAAGTGAATGGTAAAACGGTTAGACGCTATGTTCAAGACAAGCATAAACAGGCTAGAAAAGCAAAGATCAGCCAAGTAGTTGATGATGAAACAGACATAGAAGCAACTTGGCGGGATGAGCTATTAGCCACCCTGCTAAAAATGCACCCATCAGCCTTTGAGAGACTTACCCAACGATTACTCCGAGAGTCGGGCTTTATTCAAGTCGAGGTAACGGGTCAAAGTGGTGATGGCGGTGTTGATGGTAAAGGGATTATGCGTTTGGGAGGATTGCTCAGTTTTCATGTTATTTTTCAGTGTAAACGGTACCAAGGCTCGGTTAGCGCCAGTCAAGTCAGAGATTTTAGAGGGGCAATGGTTGGTCGAGCCGATAAGGGCTTACTGATTACTACGGGTAATTTCACCAAAGACGCTGTTCGTGAGGCGACCAGAGATGGCGCGCCAGCTATAGATTTGATCGATGGTGATTTGTTAATCGACAAACTGAAAGAGTTGGGACTAGGAGTCAAAACAGAGATTGTTCAAGTTGAACAGACTATCATCGATTCGGATTGGCTATTAAGCATTTAAACCATCTTGCTTTTGCCAGAAGCAAACATGCAAAAGCAAGAAGCTTTTGTCAGTGAACTCGCCAGAAAGAGCATCAGAAACCCGATTTCTCAAAGAAATCGGGTTTCTAGAGCTACTTTACTGAACTTTTACCATGCAAAAGCAAGAAGCTTTTGCACTCCGCGCATCTCGATTTTGAATTTTTATGAGATGATTAGTTATTGCCGAACAGGTCTATTGTAAAGGTACTGCCACTCAATATGAATCTTGCCCAAATACGCACACAGCTATTATCTGACTACTCGTAACTTGACAATGTTACATTAGCCTTCTTGCATGTCATTCTGAGCGTAGTTTGCGAAGAATCCACTCTAAAGTAGCATCATGGGGGACACTTCGCTTCTCTCAGTGTGACATGTTGTAATCTAACATTGTCAAGGTAAATATTATTTGGGTGTGACCAAACTGAGTTGAGCAAAATCAGACAGCAAAAGGGAGTTCGTGATAGTTATTAGAGGATGGAGGTTCAGGGGTTTCGAGGGTTGATGTAGCTTGGTGTTGTAGTAAAGGGTCACAGTC
>JAUCGA010000040.1:0-13080 GCA_030377865.1 Anaerolineales bacterium HSG25
TACCTTGTTTGGTATTTGATATATTTTAACCTGATGAAGGCAATCATAAAACCACCGAGGCAAAGCCGTATATTAGGGAATTCCAAAATTTAAAACCTCCCAAGGAATCGAGTAGCCTGCGTTCTCTTACGCAGGCGAGGTGGTGTTAGAGAACGCCTCGCTACACATTTGGGAGATTTATTATCTTGGAATTACCTTAATTGGATAAACATTTTCAGTTGTCACCTTCCCGCAAGTTTTGAACTTGCGGGAAGGTTGGTCTTGAATTGAAAATCATTATCTGAAAGACTGTACCTTAATTGTAGAGTGAGCTACTTTAGCTTTTGGCCGCGCTATAGTTAGCCGAGACTTGCTCCCAGTTAACAACATTCCAAAAAGCGGCAACATAATCGGGACGACGATTTTGGTAGTTCAGATAATAGGCATGCTCCCACACGTCAAGCCCCAAAATGGGGGTCAATCCTTCAGAAATTGGGCTATCTTGATTCGGGGTACTGCTGACTACTAAGCCACCACTTCCGTCGACAGATAACCAAGCCCAACCGCTTCCAAAACGAGTTCCGGCGGCGGTGCTAAATTTGCTCTTAAATTCGTCAAAAGAACCAAACGCGGCGTTGATTGCATCCCCAAGATCGCCACTTGGTGCGCCACCACCATTGGGACTTAAGCAAACCCAAAAAAGAGAATGATTAGCGTAACCACCGCCGTTATTTCGCACTCCACCTCGAACCGCTTCGGGCAAGGCACTTAAGTCGACCAAAAGCTCCTCAATACTCTTTCCTTGCAAATCGGCATGCCCTTCTAAAGCGGCATTTAATTTGTTGGTGTAGCCAGCATGATGCTTTCCATGATGGATCTCCATAGTACGAGCATCAATATGTGGTTCTAACGCATCGTGTGAGTATGGTAACGCTGGTAATTCAAAAGCCATAAGTAAAACCTCCTTAGTTTTTTATTTTTGCTTGATGTTTGTCATACAAATGGTAAAAATTCAGTAAAACTGCCCTAGAAACCCGATTTCTTTGAGAAATCGGGTTTCTGACACTCTTTCTGGCGAGTTCACTGAATATTTACTACAAATGTATGTAGAGCCATATTATAAACAGGCGAATCGGGCTTGTCAAAAGTAAGACAAAACGAACCTTTATTATTTATCTTGATTGATATGCCAATTTTGACATCTAACCCATTAGGCATATATTAGGATACCATAAGTGTCAACTTAACGTTTGTAGTAGGCGATTCATCGCCTTCAAACGGCACTAAAGTGCCTACTACGAACGCTTAAGTTGACGGTCATGATTAGGATACAATGACCGTCAACTTAGGACCTGACAGGTTTTAGAAACCTGTCAGGTCTGTCGCAGAACTTACTGTCGGAGGATTTTTATGCTTACCATCACCCCTCATGTCACAGCTATCCATACCACTCCCCACCAATTAGTGTTTGAGTTTGCCGGAGCAGGATCACAAGCACTCACATGGCTTCATAGCGTTGGAGGCTCGTCCCGTACCGTGTTGGAGGCTACAGACCGATATGCGGCCACCTCTTTGGCCGACTTGATTGGTTTTCAGCCGACCCAGTTTAGTTCGACTGGCGTGGCGACCGCTATGGCTACCAAGGCATTTTTTCGCGGCTCAAAACTATCACCACTACAGATTGATACGCCTCGCTCCATCATCGGAGTCGGTTGCACCGCTACTATTGCCACTGACCGTACTAAAAAGGGCAACCATCGAGCCTACATCGCTATTTTTGAGGCAGATCAGCTACATAGTTATGAACTGATTATGGAAAAAGGGACACGTACTCGTGAACAGGAAGAAAACTTGGTCAGCCAGCTAATTATTTGGAGCGTGGCAAAAACCTGTCATGTGGTAGGCAGTCCCTCAATAGAAAGGTTTAAACGAGTAATACAGCTCAAAAAAAATACTGAAACCCTAACTGAGCAAGTATCAAACCATAATCTGCTAAACTATTTTATGAAAGAACAGATTCCGTGGCTGTTGGCTACTCCAGGTGGTGAGATGTTTACCGCCCCAACTATGCCCAATATATCATTGCTTTCTGGCTCATTTAACCCCCTACATAATGGGCATCAGCAGATGGCTCAAGCAGTGCAAGAGATGACAGGGCAGACAGTATATTTTGAGCTGTCGCTAGTTAATGCTGAAAAACAGTCGATTGCGGTACAAGAGAGCAAACGTCGTCTGACCCAGTTTGCCAATTTTGCTCCGTTGCTCTTAACCCAGAGTCCACTCTTTAGCCAAAAAGCAAGGCTTTTTCCGAGCAGTAACTTTATTATTGGTGTTGATACCGCGCTTCGACTTTTACAACCTCGTTTTTACAACCATAATCTAAATCAGATGGCCGTAGCTTTTGAAACGATTCGACAAGCTGGATGTCGTTTTCTTGTCGCGGGACGATTCCATAAAGGAAATTTCTTAAGTTGGTCTAAAGTATCATGCCCACCTAAATTTGCCGACCTATTCGACGAAATCCCAGCCTCCCGTTTCCGGCTCGATATCTCATCAACCCAGATCCGAGACAGTCATGATTAGATATTGCCTAATGAGCAGAAGTAACTATTTTGGCAATATCACATTCCATACACCGACACCCCTTGAGGCATAACCACCTCATGCCAAGGCAGGGTTGAGCTATTGCCGAATAACTCTCAATGAATCAACCAGCAACCCAATCATTTCAGTTACCAAGGCATGCTCTTCGGCTAGGGTGCTGATTTGTCCGTCTAGCCGAGCGTCGCGCAGGCGATGCAGAATCTGTCGATAAATCGGGCCGGGTTTGAGTTGAAACTCTGTTTTTAGGTAATCACCATTGATAATCGGTTTGACATGTTGTAGCTCGGTTTGATACCAGACTAGTTGTCGGCGTATGGTTTTATTAGGTATGCCTAACCAAGCGATTAAGCGAGCTT
This sequence comes from Anaerolineales bacterium HSG25, assembly GCA_030377865.1. Classification (GTDB taxonomy): domain Bacteria; phylum Chloroflexota; class Anaerolineae; order 4572-78; family J111; genus JAUCGB01. The sequence goes on from JAUCGA010000040.1 coordinate 2,940, forward strand.
GGGCCGAGCTATAAGCTAATAAATGGTAGAGTGTGGTTGGTTGTGTGGCGGCAGATATTTCGTTAGCTTGATCTCGAATGGTGGCCGTTTGATTAATCAAGGTTCGATCTTTTTGATTCAGATTCAGGCGTTCCATGACCTCCGCTTGTACCGGAGGGGGGAGTCGGAAGAGCCACAACCCTAAATAATAGATGCTCTCTGCCGGACTAAAGCTGGCAACTTCGGCAAATTCAGTGGGTGGCGGTTGTTGCAGGCGTGTTAAACTTTTTACCAGCCAATCGTCGATGATTAAAGCAGGATGGATGTGGCTCAGAATATCAAGCCTATCAATCTGCTTAAGTGCCTCAATGGGAGATGTTTCTTGAAAAACAAGCTCTAATTCATGGTATATTCGTTCTGCACTGACGCGGGGCAGAAGGTCGAGGGCATCGGTTAGAAGTTCACGGGTGCGACTTTCTAGCTCAAAGCCAAGTCGAGCCATCAGTCGTCCGGCACGGAGCATGCGGGTCGGGTCTTCGACAAAGCTTAAACTGTGTAATACCCGAATCAATCCATGTGCTAAATCGGCCTGACCATTATAAAAATCGAGTAGTTCTCCTCGTAGAGCCGGTTTGCCACTTGTCGTGGGGCGAGCCGGGAGCAACTGTAAGGCCAAGGTGTTAATGGTAAAGTCGCGGCGGTGTAAATCGAGTCGAATCGACCCTCGCGACACTTCGGGTAGGGCAGAGGGGTGGCGGTAGAACTCGGTGCGGGCGGTGACAAAGTCAAACGAGCCTAACATTCCTTTCCCGTGAGGATCAAAGGGAATCGGCTCTGGCAATAACCATTTGGCTGTACCGAATCGGCGATGGCTGTATATGCGTCCGCCGTGGTCATTTTGTAACCGATTTCCTAAGGCAATCGCATCCCCTTCTACCACTAAATCAAGGTCGAGCCGAGGGCTGATGGGTAGCGCAGTTGGGGCAGGCTCAGTTTGATCGAGTGGAGTGTTGAGCATAATCAACAAATCGCGCACGAACCCACCGACAATATAGAGGTTATCGTCATGAGCGGTGGCTTGTTTGCTGGCCTCGTAAAGTAGGTCTAGCAAGGAGGTAGAGAGGCGTTGAGTGAGAGGTTTGCTTAAATCGGGGGGTGGATTTTCATCTGGCTCTGACAATCGCCTTAAGCTGATAAGATCGGTGCGGGTGACGATGCCTAACAATTGATTGGTGGTTGGGTCTACGACTGGTACCTGTCCAATTCGTTGCTCAACCATAATGTTACGGACAGTTTCTAACCCATCATTAGGGTTGACAAAAAACTCCCCTTTGGTCATAAATTGGTGAATTGGTGCGCCATCCAATTTGTGACGGCGCGCTTTATCAACCTCGCGCCGCGAGAGGATGCCAACAATGTTGCCATGCTCTGGATCGGTTACCGGAAATCCTTCATGTCCATACCAGTCCATCATTTGGGCGGCATGGCGAATGGTGTCTTTGGGAGCGAGGGTGCGTGCTCCTTTTGACATAATTTGCCCGACCATAACTGCTGGTTGCACAATTGTATGAAGTGCCTTAAGTAACGTTTCTTTGGCTTCGGGTAGTGTTTTGTGTCGAGTTGATGCGGCCGCGGCTCGTGGATGTCCGCCACCTCCTAACTGCCCGGCTACCTCACCCACATCAATCTCGTCGGTGGTTGAACGGGCTACCAACTGAATATGGTCGTGCATTTTGACTAGAATAAACAGAGCCGCGGGGCTGTATAGGTCACGCAGGCGATGAGCCACATTGCTGATTTCGGGTACATGGTGATCAACGGCGGCGGTGCCAATCATAATCGCTTGCCGCTGAATCAGGACTGTTTCTAATGCACCAACTAGTTGATCATAGAGGGCAATTTGAGCCGGACTCATGGCATAGTTGAGGTATTCGTGTACCAAGTCAAGCTGACCACGTCCATCAGCCAAGAGCCAACCGGCCGCATATAAATCACGGGGGGTGGTGTTGGCGTATGTTAGCGAGCCGGTATCTTCGTATATGCCAAGCAGAAACAGGGTCGATTCGAGTGAACTCAGGCGGATTTTTTGTGCCCGAATTTGCTCGACAAGAAGGGTGACGTTGGCTCCGGTGTCGGTCAAACTGACGATGGCTCCGGGGGGTGTTTCGTGTAACTCATGATGGTCGATAATATGGAGTAGAGGATTCGGCGTTAACTGTTTTAAGCGGGGTAAATGGTGGGTGTCAACCAAGGTTAAGCGGTTGACGACTTGGCGACCAAGCTCATGGTTCTGCACGAAGGGGAACTGATTTTCGTGTAGAGTGATAAAGTCGCGCACATTTCGGTTGAGGGTGTTGGGTAGGAGGGGGAACGCATCAGGATAGAGCCGATGCGCGGCAATTAAGGATGCGATGGCATCAAAGTCGGCATTGGCATGGGTGGTGATAAGGTGCATAATAGCGTGATGCGTGATGCGTGAGGCGTGATGTCTAAACAAACTGGGAATGAGCATTAATTAAGTTGTGTTTATGGTCGCTGATTGAAATCAGCGGCTTAAACGGAAAACCTGCTTAAGCAGGTTTCTTATATCAGCATAAGAATTCATTCTTATGTGCAAACGCAGGTTAATTAATCCCGATTCATGGCGACGCATCACGCGGTCACATATCACGCTGTTTGGATGTGCTGATTGGCCTTGCTCTGTAACTGCTTTGAACTGATATTTCCATCCATGCGTTCGACGGGAATTCCGTTGCGAAACAGGATGACGGTCGGGATTTGCAAGACTGAATATTTAGAGGTGGTAAGCGGATTGGAGTCGATATCGACATGTACCACTTTTACATGTTCACCATAGCTGGTGGCAATATGTTGGAGGTCTTCGGCTATTTTGCTAGACGGAGTAGACCAGTTGGCCCAAAATCGGGTAAAAACAGGTACATCACATGTCAGTACTTCCGCATCAAAGCTGTAATCATTGGCTTCGGTTATGTTTTGCATGGCATCTCTCCTAAAAATGAGGGTTAAGGATAATGGTCACATTTTAAGTCAGACGGGGCGTTTAGTCAATATGGGTAGGGTTTTCTCTTGAAGTGGGGTGGTGATATAATCAGCCGTTTTTGTTTTGAGTGCCCAAAAATAAGGAGGGTTTTTTATTCTCCATTCTCCACACCACCCGCTCAAAGCCCACAGGCTACTCCAAGCCAACGACAGGGTTAGGCAGACGGAAGAAATAAAACATCCCCATTGTGGAGTCAGCACCCGCGGTACGGCACGACGCGTGCCTACTCCACGGGACAATTTTTTTTTCCACGTGCCTTAGCCAGTCCCAAGCTATCTCCCAAATTTTTTCCTCGTGTGCGTTATGGATTCATAATACGGACAATACCTAATTCGACAAAATCTTGGGAGGCCGACGTAGGGGCAGTGCCTGCGTGCCTGCCCTGTTCGGTATGCCTGCCCTCCTCGGCCACTGTCAGCCGTGCGCCGGTGGTCGGGTCATACAGTCCACCAATGAGCCGATAATCACCTGTGGGTAGGTCGGCGGGCAGGTCGAGGGCATGTTGACTAATGATCCGTTGCCCGACGAACCAGCTAGAGGTATTGGTGTAACCACCATTGGGCGGATTGTCATGCTGAGCCACCAGCGCGCCCTCATGATTGAGCAGTTGCAGAAACACCTGATAATCGGCGGTGGATTGGCGATACGGTTGCCAGATTAACTGTACCGGCAGGAGTTGTCCAGCTTGCCGATTTTGCATGAAGCGCGTATCCATCAGCCGAATCTGGTCGCCAAGACGCAGGTTAAGGGCATGATACATGGTCGGCTCTTCGGTGCTGTAGCGCACCAGACGCACATCGTCGAACCATGTTTCGTGCGCTTTGTAGGCGTTAAAGGCTAGCCAGCGCTCGGTGGCGTTGTCGGGCGCGCCGGGCGGAAAACCAATCGTCACCAGCCAAACACTGTCGCCCTGTGTGGCCTGCTCGAGCAGGGGCAGAGCAGTTTCGGGCAGGGGCGGCGACTGTTGAGCAAAACCAACCAACGGCACTCGCGGCTTAAAACGGTTCATGGGGATATGATAATGGTATTGGGCCACGTTGATAATCGAGTCGGTCAGACCGGTTTGATTGACCGCACTGGCCAGCGCCTGACTATACGGGTCGTTGAGTGGGCTGAACTGTTGGTCACGGTGTTGATAACGGGTCAGCAGATAGCCGCTACTCAGCAGGAGGTAGAGGCCAGTCAACAAAAGGAGTGCGGTGGGTTGAAGCTGTCGAAACTCTCCGGCCTTCGGCAGGCTCAGGCTACGGTTTTTTGCGTTTGGCTGAGTTGCGTCCACAGATGTTGCGGAAGGTGTGATATTGCTCGAACGATTGACCTGCCACAAGGTCACTCCGGCTAAAATCAGCCCGAACAGGCTGATGATAAAGGTCAGTCCGTCGAAGCCCCACGGTTGCCACCAGATAAGGTCGGAGTTTTCAACGCTCCACATCTGAATCTGTCCCGCGATTTGGCTGTAACGGAAATCGTACAGGGCATCAGTTCGCTCAAGGAAAAACTCGCCGCCAAAGTTGGTTTGTAGATGATTGAGAAAAACCCACGGGTTGATGGTCACGGCCAGCAGTTGAATCAGCATGGAGAAAACGAAAAATAGGGCGAACAGTATCCGAAACAACGAAAATGGTGCTGATTTGTGGATAACATGAGCCACAATCGGGGCTAAAGAGAGGCTTAAATAGGGTACGAGCGGCACTAAGAACCGACTGCCCCATGACAACCCCTCGCCCGATGACCAGACCGAGAACAGAGCCAAGGTTACACCGACACAACTCGCCAAGAGCCATGCTTCGGCGGTGTGAGTGCGTCGCAACTGCCACCAGCCAATCAAACCAAGCAGAAGAATCGGCGAGTAGATGAAGAGACCGCGCAATGGGCTAAAAAGGAGTTTATACAACCCTAACAAGGGATTAGCGCTGAACAGAGTCAAGTCGTAGCCGGTCTGAAAAGGGTCGCCAGAACGAAGGTCGTTGTAAAACATCAACATGAGACCGCTGACCGCGACGGCAAGAACAAATACGGCGAGGGGGATTAGAGAGGTGATAATCTGCGAGAAACGGGTTGTGCGATTTGTGGAGATTAGTCTCCTCTCTGTAGACACTTGGGTCAAGCTAAGGGAATCAGCCCTCCCCCTAGCCCCCTCCCAATGGGAGGGGGAACTTGCCTCCTCCCCTTTGGGGAGGATTGAGGGGGAACTTGCCTCCCTCCCTTTGGGGAGAATTGAGGGGGAACTTGCTTCCCCCCCTTTGGGGAGGATTGAGGGGGAACTTGCCTCCCCCCCTTTGGAGGGGATTGAGGGGGAACTTGCCTCCCCCCCTTTGGGGGGGATTGAGGGGGGGCGAGATACTCTTTTGCCCTGTGGAACACGAGCCGTCTGTATCCACACCACCCAAGCCAAATACAGGCCAAAAAAGGGCAATAAAAACAGATTGTTGGCGCGGGTAACGACAGCAAATCCGGCAGATAGTCCGGCGATGAGCAGATGACGCAAGCCACCCTCTTGCCGGTAGGTGAACAGCATGTAGGCGGTCAGCAGAATCAAAAACCCGGCCAATGGTTCGCTGAACAGATATTTGGCGTAAACAGTGGCGATGGTGGCGGTGCCGAAAATCAAGCTAGTGAGCAGGCTAGTTTGCCGAGAGTAGCCGAGTCGCCACAGAAACATGAACAGGATGCCGCCGGTTAGCGCGGTCAGCATGGCGTTGAGCAGGGAGACGGTTTGCAACATGCCCCAACTCGGCATCAGTAGAGCCAGCCAATAAAGAGGCAGTTGCGCCAAAGAAAGCGCTAACCCTTTTTTGGAGTAAACCTGTCCGTCTTGCCCAAAGAATCCCTGTGCCTCAGCTTGGGTGGTTGTCCACTGCGTCCAAGCGATTTGGTTGGTGTTGACCGTGCCAAACTTGGCTAACGATTCGGTGACAGAGTACATGGAAAGTTCGTCAACCGAGTGAAACCCGCCCCGATAGATGAGTAGATAGAGGGCAAAGAGGCATAACATCAGACTTAAAGCGGTGAAACGGCGCTGACGAATGTGAGGTTGGTTGGGTGACATAGGCGTTGAGTTAGGCAGTTTCAGAAAATAAATCTTCCAAAAATCGTTGGCCGAGCTACTTATATAGGGTGACTATTTGTAAAAGTTCAGTAAAGTAGCCCTAGAAACCCGATTTCTTTGAGAAATCGGGTTTCTGACGCTCCTTCTGGCGAGTTCACTGAATATTTACGACTATTTTTTTACGGGCAACCGTTCTTCAACGTATTTTTTGCCATGTCGAGTGAGAGTCAGCGCGCCAGTTTTGGAAATCGAAATCCAATTGCGATGTTCGGCTGTAATCTCTAGGCTATTTTCAATATTAACGGGCGCTCGAATATGTACCTCTTTGTAGCAGGTAAAAATGTGGTCTGCCGTTACCTTTGTTAGGCCAAGTGTCTCTTTTAGGTAATAGACAAAAACCAAATTACGTTCTTCATTAGTAATAGGAAACTTAAAGTCGGTAAACTCCATCAAACCAAGATGGTCTGAGTTGGCAGTTAAGTCGAGATCGGTCAGGAGAGTGTAGCCATTTTTCGAGCGAATGGTTTTTGCTCTGGATTTCGTTTTTGTTTTTGGTGGGGCAGGTTTTGTTGTTTCAGGAATAATGTCAGTGCTAGGTTCAGGGATGGTTGGCTTTTTTGTTTTTGCGCGCCGAGTTCTAGGGGGTAATTGTGTATCCGGCAAAGGTTCGGCATCGGGTACAAAGTGGGTCTTAAAGTCGTTATAGATATTCCTCACGAAGGTTTCACTTCCTTCAACTTCTAAAACACCTTGGGTTAAGTCTATTTTTAATTTTGTTGTCATTGTCCAATTACCCTTTTAAGAAGAAACGACAAACTTCTGCACCTTGTTGCACCTTGTTCCCAAACTGAGTTTGGGAACACAATTGCTCAAGCAAACTCTGTTTGCGACTTGCAACATGCCAGAAACAGAGTTTTTGGCAAATACGTTCCCAAATACGTTCCCAATCTGGAGATTGGGAACGAGGGGAACGAGGGAGGTGAACGGTTACGTCGATTTGTACAGTTTTTTCGGACACGGAAAACACGGATTTTCATGGATAAAGCAGAAAAATTTGTATTTATCAGCGTTTATCTGTGTCCTGAATTGTTTTTGTTAAGAAACGCTATACTTCTGAACTGAAATTATATCATACTGATGACAGGGAGCAAGTTATAGGGTCGCTATAATGGCTTGCGACATCGACGCGACCATGTTATCTTATCAGCATGGCAACAATAGGCATTGATTACACCTCGGCTCTGCATCAATCAGCCGGAATTGGGCGGTATACCAGCGAATTTGTTAATGCGTTACATGAAGCAAGTTCAGGGATAGATAGCTATAGTTACCGTTTGTTTAGTGCAAATATAAACAACAGCCCCCCAAACAAACCTGTTTTTCCTTCTAATAAGGGTAATGTCCATTTTTCATTGCATGGCACTCGAATCAGTCGCCGTTGGTTAGAGCGATTATGGTATCGCTTACACTTGCCGCTGTATGTAGAAACATGGACAGGACGACTCGACCTGTTCCATGCGCCTGATTTTGTCTTACCGCCTGTTTTGCCCAAAACTCGGACAATTGTTACGATTCATGACCTGTCATACATCCGCCTGCCTGACCTGACCATGCCCGGCATGAACAACTATCTGAATAAGTGGGTTCCACATTCGGTCAAAACGGCTGATCATGTGATTGCCGTCTCCGAAACAACTCGCCAAGACCTGATTGAGCTATACCAAACGCCCTCTGAAAAGATTACGACCCTTTATCATGGCGTTAGCCCTGATTTCAAACCGATAGAAGACAAAAATAGTCATGATTCAGTGCGTAACACCTACAACATCAACAATAACCCATTTATTTTGAGCGTCGGCACTATTCAACCGCGAAAAAATTATCGACGACTCATTCAAGCCTTTGCTCAAACCCTGACTCACCTGCCCAAACCATTAGCCGAGCAACTTTTGTTGGTAATTGGTGGCGATAAGGGCTGGCAATATGAACCAATATATAATGAAGTAAGCCAACTAGGTTTAGAGAGTCAGGTTCGGTTTATTGGTTTTGTGGCTGATGAGGATTTACCCGTATTATATAGCGCCGCGACCCTGTTTGCCTATCCTGCCCTGTATGAGGGGTTTGGTCTGCCTGCTTTGGAGGCGATGGCCTGCGGAACACCGGTCTTGGCGGCGAGTAAGTCAGCCTTGCCAGAAGTGGTGGGCGAGGCAGGTCGTTTGGTTGACCCGTACAACGTGCCGAGCATGGCACAGGCAATGGTTGAGTTACTAACCGACGAGAGCCAACGTCAGCAGTTACGGCAGACGGGTATTAAACAGGCCGCCAAATTTAGTTGGGCCAAGATGGCGACCAATTTGGTTGCATTGTATGACCGATTGCTTACAGATTAGCAGTTCTGTGGTAAAATAAAGAACGTGATACCTTTGCCCTGACTTGGGGCGGAGATTAATAGGAATCGGAATTAAACAAGTTGTGCGTTTTCACATAAGAATGAATTCTTATGCTGACACCTCTGTACCGGACAAAAACAAAAACTAGCCAGATTGAATGGAAATGTCATGCCCGAATGTAGTTATCGGGCATCCATTATCCATAGATTCCCGCTAAAAGCGTGCGGGAATGACACCATTATCCTTACCAAAATTTTTTGTCCTGTACTTAGGCTGACACGAGAAACCTGCTTAAGCAGGTTTTTCCGTATAAGACGCTGATTTCAATCAGCGGGCATAAACACAGGTTAATTAATGCCCATTCCTAGCCACGTAACCACGTTTTTTGAAGAGGATATGCCAGATACTAGTTGTGTATTTTGTGGGAACTGTGTGGGTGTTTGTCCCACCGGAGCCTTAAGGGGCTGGTAGAATGGCGACTGGAGCAAACGCATGAGTAGCATTATCGAAATCATATCAGATTTGAAATTTAGTCGGCATGAGTTGCGAGAGTCCATAGATGGCCTGTCAGAACAGGAGATGAACACCCTAGAACTCTATCCCGGCTGGACGGTTAGAGATTTGCTGGTGCATGTTATTGGTTGGGATGAGCGGGTATTGCAGAGCCTGCCGTTATTGTTAGCCAATCGGGCTGATGAGATTGAGCCGGTTGATGCGGATGATTATAATCAGCAGTCATTAGCCAAATGGCAAGGCAAGTCGCTGGCCGAGATTCAAAGTGCCATGTTCGATACGCAGTACAAGGTCATTCAGCAGATTCAGGTGATGGATCACATGGAAATCGACAAACGCCGAGAGCGGCATGGGCGTATTGTGACGATTCGGAGTTATGTGATTAACATAATAATGGAGCATGACCGTCAGCATGCCGCCGAAATTATCGCTTGGCGAGCGAACTTAGGTGACGACATCGACCCCAAAACAGTGCGGGAGACTCTGCGGGTTAGCCGTAATAAGTTTCGAGCCACGGTAGAAGAGTTGGATGAGGCTACGCTCATCAAAAAAGGGATGATCGAAAAATGGTCGATTAAGGATGTGATTGGACACATTGCCGATTGGGAGCGGCTCTCTCTGCAAGCGGCAGAGCATATTTATGATGCGGACAGTCCGCCGCCCATGTTGCTGGCTCATAATCGAGATGAATTGACCATGATGATGGCGGCTCAACGTGACCTCAAAACGCTCCCCGTTGACCTGCGGTATATGCGTTACATGCATGACGAGTGGGATACCTTTGTCGCCAAGCTCAAGCCGGATGATTGGAGCAAACGAGGCAGTTATCCTCGTGGCGGGGGCGGCACCATCGCCGATTTGGTGCTCAGTTTGGCTCACCATTATGATGAGCATCTCGGTGAAATTGAGGCGGCTTTGGGCAAATAGAGTGCTTCAAAGTTAGCAGTTGAAATTGTCACCTTCCCGCAAGTTTTGAACTTGCGAGAAGGTTAGTCTTGAATTGAAAATCATTATCTAAAAGACTGTAAAGTGCTTCAAAGTTAGCAGTTGAAATTGTCACCTTCCCGCAAGTTTTGAACTTGCGGGAAGGTTGGTCTTGAATTGAAAATCATTATCTGAAAGACTGTAAAGTGCTTCAAATTTAGCAGT
>JAUCGA010000040.1:13177-45192 GCA_030377865.1 Anaerolineales bacterium HSG25
AGTTGAAATTGTCACCTTCCCGCAAGTTCAAAACTTGCGGGAAGGTTGGTCTTGAATTGAAAATCATTATCTGAAAGACTGTAAAGTGCTTCAAAGTTAGCCGTTGAAATTGTCACCTTCCCGCAAGTTTTGAACTTGCGGGAAGGTTGGTCTTGAATTGAAAATCATTATCTAAAAGACTGTAAAGTGCTTCAAAGTTAGCAGTTGAAATTGTCACCTTCCCGCAAGTTTTGAACTTGCGAGAAGGTTAGTCTTGAATTGAAAATCATTATCTAAAAGACTGTAAGGTAACTCCAAGAAAATAAACCTCCCAAATGTCATGCCCGAATGTTGTTATCGGGCATCCATTTGTATGCAGAATGTGGATTCCCGCTAAAAGCATGCGGGAATGACATAGAGAATTTAATCAGTTTGGAAGATTTTAAAAGTTGGAACTGCCTAAAGTGCTTCAAAGTTAGCAGTTGAAATGGCTTTTTCCCTGCCCTTTTAATTTTTACGTTTTATTTGTTAATATGGTATAATGGACGCACCTCGTAAAGACAACCCCATGTTAGCTTGTTACATGGGGCTTGTAATGACTAAATCAACGAATTATTTATGGCTATTCTGACTGCAAATAACCTTGGCAAATATTTTGGCGGTCAAGATATTTTCGCCAATTTGAGTTTATCCGTTCATCATGGTGACCGAGTGGCCCTAATTGGGCCTAACGGAACAGGTAAAACTACCTTACTCAAACTACTCGCCGGATATGAGATTCCTACCTCAGGTGAAATATTCAAGGCTAAACAAAGCCAAATCGGCTATTTAGAGCAACATGCTTCCCTCATCACCACAGAAGGCACGTTGTGGGAGTTGGCTCTGACCGGTTTCGATACGTTACGTCAACAAGAAGTTGAGCTACAACAGCTAGAGGCTCAACTAACTGAGGCGACTAACGACCCAAATTACGAACAACTTCTGGAAAACTATGGTGAGGCACAAAGTCAGTTTGAACATGCTGGTGGCTATCAGTATGAACAGGTCACTCGCCAAGTATTGGCTGGGCTAGGTTTTGATGAATCGACCTACCAAACACCAGTCACACAGTTGAGTGGAGGGCAACAGAGTCGAGCACAGTTGGCGAAACTTCTGTTAGCCAAGCCCGATTTTTTACTGCTCGATGAGCCGACCAACCATCTCGATTTAGGCTCGGTAGAATGGTTGGAAACCTATCTACAAGAGTGGCCCGGTGCGTTACTTGTCGTTTCTCATGACCGTTATTTTTTGGATAAAATAGCTACCCTCGTGTGGGAGATGAACTTCGGTCGTATAGAAAGCTATCGAGGTAATTTCTCTCATTATGTTACCCAACGAGCCGAGCGGCTTATACGTCGCCAGAAAGAGTACGAAACTCAACAAGAGTTCATTAAAAAAGAAGAGGATTTCATCCAGCGTCATTTAGCTGGTCAACGCACCAAAGAGGCGCAAGGTCGCCGCAAGCGATTGGAGCGGTTAGAACGATTAGAACCTCCTCAATTTAACAAAACATTAAGTATCAATTTGCAAGCTACATTACGCTCTGGTGACTTGGTGTTAGCTACTCATGACTTGGTAATTGGTTATCCTGACTATCCTCCCTTGTTTAACTGTCCCGACATAGACATTCGGCGAGGCAACCAGATTGCTTTGTTAGGCGCAAACGGGTCAGGCAAAACAACCTTTATTAAAACCATCCTTAAGCAAGTCGAGGCTCAAGCTGGTAAAATTCGCTTGGGAGCCGGAGTAGAGGTTGGTTACTACGCTCAAACGCATGCTAGTTTAGACATGTCCTCAACTATTTTGAATGAAGTTCTGAGTGTCAAAAATTTACCGATTGGTGAGGCGCGGAACTATTTGGGGCAGTTTCTGTTTGCCGGAGATGACGTATTTAAAACGATTGACTCCCTTTCGGGAGGTGAGCGTAGTCGGGTGGCTTTGGCAAAACTAGCTCTAAGCGGCTCTAATTTTTTGATTTTGGATGAGCCGACCAACCATTTAGATATTCCGGCACAAGAGAACTTGGAACAGGTCTTAAACGCGTTTCAAGGTACAATTTTAGTCATCTCACACGATAGATATTTTGTGGATGCCTTGGCTGATTATACATGGGCGATTGAGTCCGGTAGTCAGTCAATAGAAGTGACCAAAGGTGGCTATAGTGCCTATTTAGCCGCTAAAGAAGCACGGACTGTAGACAGTCGCACCCGATCATCTGTCCCGGTTCAAAAGGCTAAGTTGGATCGACAGAATAAAAAAGCGCAAGAACGAATCGCGCGGCAACGGGCTAGACAAGTGGCGGAACTAGAGCAGTTGATTAGCGATACCGAGGCTAAATTGGCTCAAATCTCCACGGAGGTTGAGGTCGCTAGTCAAGCTCAAGATGTAAGCCGTTTACAAACATTAGGACGTGATTATCAAACCACCGAAACTCAATTGGATGACCTGCTCATCCAATGGACTGAACTAGCAGAAGAAATAAACTAGACATCATATCTAAGAGAGGAGTTTTAGATGAGTGGAAAAACTATCATCGGCATTACGGGCAATATTGCCGCCGGTAAAAGCATGGTATTACGCATGTTGCAAGAGTTAGGGGCAACTACGATTGACGCAGATAAATTAGCCCACCAACTTATGCGAAAAGGTACATCAGTTCATCAGGCAATTATTGAAGAATTTGGCAAATTTGTTGTGGGCGAGGATGGTCAGATTAACCGTTCTCGGCTAGGACGTATTGTCTTTAGTATTCCTGAAGCGTTGGAGCGCTTAGACCAGATTACTCACCCTGCGGTGCGAGCCGAGGTGGCGAGGCAGGTCGAGGCTTCTAAGAGCCAAGTTGTAGCGATAGAGGCAGTTAAACTATTTGAGGCTGGCTTAGCAAAAGATTGTACATCAAAATGGTTAGTTGTCGCCAAACCAGAGATGCAATTAAAACGGTTGGTCGAAAAACGACGTATGTCACCTGACCATGCCAAACAACGAATTCGCTCTCAGAAACCGCCTGAACAAAAAATTAAACTGGCCGATATAATTATTGACAACAGTGGCGAGTTGGGTAAAACGTGGGGATTAGTGAAAAAACAATATACTGGCTTGGGTAAAACCAAAAAAGAGCCAACTCAACCTAACAAACCTGTCGCCAAACCAGCCGCCACCGCCGCCGCTCCGTCCGGTGAAATCATCATCCGACGAGCCAAACGTGACGATTTAGGAACCATGGCCGAGCTAATCTCTAGTGGTACAAACGGTGGCGTAAGCCTCGATATTAGTGACATGATGGAAGCGCTCTTCTCCAGAGCCTTTATTGTGGCCGAAATGAGCGGGCAGGTTGTTGGTATCGCGGCTTGGCAAACAGAAAATCTCGTCGCCGGTCTACAAGATTTTTATGTACTTAATGAAGGCATGTGGGAAACTGTCGGCAAAAAGATGTTAGACATGGTTCACGAAGAGATTGACAACCTGTCGTGTGAAGTCTCTTTGGTCTTTGTCCTCAATAAAGCTGGTCAGCCGCCAATTAAGTTTTTTGAGGGCTATGATTATCAACAGACCCAAAGTAAAAAATTGGGTTATATATGGAAGGACGCGGCCAAAGAATGGCAACCCGACGACAGTACTCTGCTGTACAAAAAACTACGTGACAAACGTATCATGGTGCCGATGTAATCATGGATGGTGTTAAAACATTTGCCAACAACCACCCTCAAATCCTCTCTTGGATTATTTTGGCCGTCGGCATGGTAGCTATTCTGATATGGTCGGCTTGGGATGTTGGATTTGAGCCAAGTCAATGGGCCGCTCTTATCGTCACCACGATTCTATTGGCAGGAGCCTGTGTCTGGATTATCGGCTGGGAAGATGACGATGAGTTATTAGCTACTGACTCTGCGATAGAGAATAATGATCATCAACCGGAATAGGCGTTGATATACATAGGAAGTTCCAGAATTTAAAACCTCCCAAAACCATTGTGACACTCTACCCCCTCCCAGCCTCCCCCTGCTAGGGGGAGGAGCCGCTTCCCCCCTAGCAGGGGGGACTGAGGGGGGTAGAGACTCTGCTCAATTTGGGAGATTTATTTTCTTGGAATTACCATAAGAGTTCATTCTTATGTGAAAACGCACAGGTTAATTAATCCCGATTCCTTAGGCATTTTTAAAGCCCAAATATCAAACGTCGTTATCTAAAAGACTATAGTTATGATCACACCGGCGATAAGGGTTGTTCAGTTCTAATCTATATGGGTATAATCGTGACGCTACAAGCGTCACCTACAGTAATTTTGTCAGACATGAGGCCGTGGAGGTCACGCTTGTAGCGTGACAAGTATGGAGAACTGAACCACCCTACACTGGCGATGGTCATGGTTTCGGGCACCTACACATGTCATTCTGAGCGCCGACGCGTAGTTAGGGCGAAGAATCCGCCCTAAAGTAACAGAATGGGGACTCTTCAACCTTCAATTTCGGAGTGACATGACCCAAACGATGACCAAGGTTATCACAGCGTTATATAGCCACATCATTGTGCTGATAATTTGGTCTATTTTTCAGTCATTTGGTAGTTCTTGCCAGAATTTGGTCGGGTCTGAGATATGCTCTGGATACAGAACACCGTTGAGATGGTCAATCTCGTGCAGGAAAACACGGCCTAACAAATCATCAGTTTTGAGCGTAATCTGTTCGCCATTCAAATCTTGGGCGACCAGTTCGACCCATTCGGGGCGCGTTACCTGCCCAAACCAAGTGGGGATAGACAGACAGCCTTCTCGACCTTCGACATGTGTTTTAGAAACGCTTATAATTTGAGGATTGACAAGAGTATACCGTTGTCCACTTTGTGGATGCGGTTCGTCCTCGTCGTTGCGGTTCGGTGGAATTTCGGCTACGAAAATTCGTTGCATGACTCCAATTTGGGGGCCAGCAATTCCTACGCCATTAAAAATTTGCATGGTTTCATGCATGTCACTTGCTAATTGCCTTAGAGCCGTATCAAAATGAATAACCGTCTGAGCTTTTTGTTTTAGCCGTTTATCATTAGCATAAATGATTCGTCTAATTGCCATAGTTTATAAATTTATTACGACATAATCTTTGGCTTAAGCTCGTCCCACAATGCTTGATACGCTTTGGCTGATATAGAGTTTGGTGCAAAAGCTGGTACAGGCTCTCGCGCAATCCCCATTTTTTCCACATCAGACAGATAAGGAATAGAGGTTTGTAACATCCCTTTTAGCTCTTTAGACATGGTTTGCATTAACTCTAGGTGCATTTTTTTACGCCGATCGACCATGGAAAAAAAGCTGTTTACTCGTTTTAGTTTGTAACGCTTTTGTTTCAAAAAAGCAATCAATTGTTGATGTGTTCGTTGAGAAAGAACAGTGGGGATTAGGGGAACTAACAAGTTATCAGCCACATTAAAGATATTCTCGGCTAAAATATTGATTGTGGGGGGACAATCAAAAATAATCAAGTCATAATCATCTTTAAGGGGCGCGATGATTCGGTCTAACCGTTTATTTGAATGTTTGAGTCGGTCAAACGTTATATCCAAATTACGATGGGTAAAGTCGGCTGGTAACAGATCAAGATGGTCATAATCAGTCCCCTTAATACTGCTCCTAATCGGCTTGCCCCCTTTGATAAACCCTTTATGACCTGCTTTAAGTTTTGGTTTTATCCGAAAATAGTAGGTGGCAGAACTTTGCGGGTCTAAGTCGCAAATTAAAGTACTCAACCCACTTTGTGCGGCCAAATAGGCCAAATTAACAGTGGTGGCGGTTTTACCTACGCCACCTTTATTACTATAAATTGCCAATGTTTTCATGAGACAGCCTTTGTCTTATTTTGGGCAAACAGTTGCTTAAACAGTTGTTTATTATCAGGTGAGCTAAACGCGGCAAACTTTTCTGAAAAGTCACTTTTTACGGCCCGTTGTTCTTGATAGAGTGTGCCGATTAAACTTCCTATGGCTAACAGAACTTGCCGAGATTCGGCAGTTGTAATGGGGAGTTCTTGAGCGATATCTTTAAGATAAATCTCCTGCACACAGAGATCATTAAAATCACCCAGATTATCTTGGAGCAGTTTTAGTTGTTTCACGAGTAACGAAATTGCTTTTGAGGGAAACAAGCTGGTAAAAAATTCTATCGAATAACGAAGTTTTTTACATTCAAGACGCAAATCGTGAAGCGCTTCATCCTGCATGGTGGCTAAAATACGAGTACCTTGTCTTATAATTCGCCGGTACTGACGATAAATCTGTTCTTGAGCCATCTCATGAGCCAAACGTTGCGCGTTGGCGGCTCCAGAAGCAACTGCTATTGCCGTGGAGTCTGTTGCTAAAAAATCTTCCCAGTCAGCTAATATTTGTTGATACCGCGCACTCTGTACCCCTTTAACCACCGTATCTAGGGCATATTTTCGCTTTTGGCGCAAATGTTCAAACAATGGCTCAATATCCTTTTGTAATAAAGGAGGGAGTTTA
Organism: Anaerolineales bacterium HSG25; assembly: GCA_030377865.1. GTDB lineage: Bacteria > Chloroflexota > Anaerolineae > 4572-78 > J111 > JAUCGB01. The sequence goes on from JAUCGA010000040.1 coordinate 19,682, forward strand.
TTTTTATACAACGCCTCGTTTAACAAGTAGACATCTAAATCGCGTAATTGATTAGAGAGTTTTCCGGCATAGGAGAAATCTTTCTTAAAACGTGCGGTAACTTCTGAGGGAAAAACTTGTTTGATTTGACTCAATGCGGAGCGAGTACGTCGAATCGCCACCCGAAAGTCGTGCAAAAATTCAGTATCAATATCTGCCGCAAGATAAGGTTCGTTATGACGAATGATAACCAGTTGTGCCTGTAGAATTATCCGAATGGCCTCATCGGCTGTCATATCAGACCGTAAATGCAAATTTAACTTGGCCGAATAGTCACCTGGAGTTTTATCGACCTGTTCTAAAGCAGACATATAAAACTGTTTGGGGCTAGTTTGCTTAAAACCAATTGTTTCAAAGTGAGCGGTTAGCCTATTCTCTGCTTTGTTGTAACCCCGTATTGGTTCTGTCCAAATTTGTCGTAAAAAAGGTATCGTATTATCAGGATCATTGGTTGTGGTATAAGTTTCATACACAATCCTTGCAACTGTCTTTTCATCACGATTTAAGATACGATACCGAGTCCTGATGACCCTAATATTAACTAGCGGTAGTAATGCCCGCATTTTTATTAGCGGTCGCAACCGTTCTTGTAACAGGTTATCAGTAACATCTTCAACAAAAACAGGGGGCGAAAGAACCTCTATTTGATGAAGTGGTGTCACATTCGCTAATTTTTGCAAAAAGAGCTGATTATGGGACATATACAAAGTTAAATTTTGATTAAACAACCGCCAATCAAAGGTGTCATAGAGAGACATAGAAGCGGTAGTTGATGGTTCTGACTTTAAGGTGTACTGCTTCGCCAAATCAGTAATCAACTGAACTTCATCATAGTCAATGGGTAAACTAAACTTCAATGCAGTATTCAACAAAAAACTACTCCCTTTCATTAAAAGCAGACATTTTAGAATTAACTTCGCTAGTTTAGCACAAAATTGTTGGTTGTCAATAAAAAATGGATAATCATGCTGATATTTAGGTGATTTCGCGCCTATATAGAATGATTTTTTACTAAACAAACGACTCTACTTCAAGATGACACCCGACAATATTGGTAAAAAAACATATTTATCAATATAAAATCATATTGTTTTACCGAAAAAGCGAAAATAGTTTCTTTTGTTGAATATATTAATTATTGAGTAGAATGAAGGCGTATGTTTGACCAATCAAAGGCATACGCCTAAACTATGGGGATGATTATAGTTTCTTGATTGAGGGTCAGCATTGTTTGGCAGTCAGTAAAGAGGTTATGATTGATGATAATTTATACAAGGAGTATTTAAATGACAGAAACATTACGTATAATCCCCATAGGTGGTTGTGGGGAAGTTGGAAAAAATATGACTCTTATTCAATATGGTGATGAAGCGATAGCCGTTGATTGCGGAGTTATGTTTCCAGAGAATGACATGCTAGGTATCGATTTGGTGATTCCAGATGTGAGCTACTTGAAGCAAAATCCGGATTTATTAAAAGCTATCCTTTTAACGCACGGTCATGAAGACCATATTGGTGCATTGCCTTATGTATTGCCTCAAGTTTCGGTTCCGTTATACGCGACAACACTAACCCGCGGTCTCATTGAGGTCAAACTCAGAGAAGCCAAACTGCTCAACAAAACCGAAATCACCACGATTACGACTGAGAGCGTTTTTGAGGTTGGCCCTTTTAAGATTGAACCGTTCCATGTCCCACACTCCATTCCCGATGCGGTTGGATATGCAATCTATACCCCCGCCGGATTGGTGGTTCATACGGGTGAATACAAGTTTGACCCCGACCCGATTGACGGTCGCCCCCCCGATATAGAACGTCTCACCTCGTATGGTGATGAGGGTGTTCTGGCTTTAATCTCAGATAGTACCAACTCAGAGCGCCCCGGTAGCACCCCTTCAGAACAGATTGTCAGCGAGGCATTTGAAAAACTGTTCACCCAAATTAAGGGGCGCGTTATCGTCTCTATGTTTGCCTCCAACATCTCTCGAATTCAGCAAGTGATTAATACCGCGGCCAAACATGACCGTAAATTGGCTATTGTGGGACGAAGCATGGTCGCCAACGTCAAAATGGCTCGTTTTTTAGGCTATCTTGATGCACCAGAGGGCATGATCGTTTCGGTTGACGAGATCAACCATCACCCTGACCATAAAGTTGCTATTGTTTGTACCGGCACCCAAGGCGAGCCAACCAGTGCCCTCGTCCGCATGGCAAATGATGATCACCGTCAACTCAGAATCAAAGATACCGACACCGTGATTTTGTCAGCAACGGCGATTCCGGGTAACGAGGAGTTGGTTCATCGCACTATCGACAATCTTTTCCGGTTAGGAGCAAATGTTATCTACCAAAGCCTCATGCCAGTTCATGTCTCTGGACATGGCGCACAAGAAGAGCAAAAGAAGATGCTACGTCTAATTCGACCTCAATATTTCATCCCCACTCAGGGAGAGTACCGCATGTTGGTTTTGCATGGTCGGTTGGGTGAAGAGGTCGGTATTCCCAAAGAGAACATCTTTATCATTGAAAATGGTGATGTGGTTGAGTTTGATGACGAAGGTGGTTTCTTAAATGAAACAGTTGACAGTGGGAACATCTTAATTGACGGTCTTGGTATTGGCGACATTGGTAGTATCGTCTTGCGTGACCGTCGTCTACTGTCGCGAGATGGCTTTGTGGTGGTAACATTAGCCATAGATAGCGAAACCAGAGAACTCGTTGGTGGACCAGATATTGTGTCGCGAGGCTTTGTTTATGTACGCGATGCAGAAGATTTGCTTGAGCAGGCTAAAAAACGAGTTGCCAAACTGGTACGCCGAAACAAACTCGGCCCCGATGCCACCACTGGTGTCATCCGTGACAGCTTGAGCCAGTTCCTCTATCAGCGTACGCATCGTAATCCCATGATCTTTCCGATGGTAATAGCTGTGTAGGGATGATTTTCCTCGATTGTGGCGGATATCCATTCGTCGTACCCTAAAAAGAGAGGTTCAATCTTTAAGATTGAACCTCTCTTGAGTGTGCAACTTATTTAATTCCGAATCCGTAGTAAAAACCCGCACTGCGGGCGAATGCAGGCAGTCTGCTGAAATTTGTGAGAAAAATGGTATTGTTAAGAAAACAGCTTAAGGTTATCTATACACCTTTTTCTTACCGGAGTGTCCGCCAATATCTAAGACCAAGATCACTAAGTTATTATCCGCGTCAAAATCCCAAATAATGCGTACATCTCCTGTCGCCCTACTGCTCCACCTTGCACCATAGTTTCTAGTTTGGACTTTGTGAGATTTGAGTGAGGGATGGCGAGGATTTTGTCTCAACAATTCTAATGCTTTGATTACTTGTTTTTTCAAAACACTATCTTTTTTTATCCACTTGCTGAAATTTCTATGAAATTGAGGGTCAAATCTGAGATGATACATTTGATATTGATAGCCGTTTGGATTTTTCTTGTCGCAGTTGTTCATCAAAGTTATTTAGAGCGTCCAAAATATCTTCATTAGGGCTTACTGTAATATATTCACCAGTTTTGAAATTTTCAAGAGCAGTCCCTATCCTTTTCTCTGTTTCCTTATCCACCATCGGTATCTTGGCATCATCAAAAATAGCGGCAAATTTTTGCCTAATAATTTCCAAAAAATCCGGGTGTTCTTCCAAATAGGTGAGTATAAGATTTTGTATGGCTTGGTTGGTTGACATGTTCACTTTATCACTCCTGTTTATTAGATGTTACGTTTTGTGAATTTAGAATACAGCAAATGTTGGCTATGACCATTCGTTGTATTCTAAATTCGCTGTTCTGTTTGGCTAAACCTGTCAGCGATTATAGCATATATGACATGCATCGACCAACCTATCTAGTGAAATCTTAGTACTCGACAGAACGTTTAGCCTGAACTGATCAATACAGAGATTCACAGAGGGGCACAGAGAAAAAGTAATTTTTTCTCTGTGCCCCTCTGTGTTACTGTTTTAGTCTTCCCTAAACCTAACAAGACTATCTTCACCCTACGAAGTCTGTTTTTGACCTCGTAGGTGTTTCACGTCGCGTCCGATAAAATAGCAACGTTAGCCCATTTAAAACCACCAACACTGTACCACCCTCATGTCCCAAAACAGCTAAAGGCAGAGGCAAATCCATCATAAAGATAGCCCCAATCATTAGTACAATCATGGTCAAAGCAAAAGCCAGATTAACGAACAAGGTACGCTGAGTGCGTTGACTAAGAGCCAACAGGTAAGGGATGTTCCGCAGTTCGTCGGCCAGTAGAACTACGTCCGCCGTTTCGAGAGCTACGTCACTGCCCCCTGCCCCCATGGCGATACCAAGGTCGGCTTGGGCCAGCGCCGGTGCGTCATTCACACCGTCACCGACCATTGCGACAGGGCCGTATTGGGCTTGCAGGTCTCGTACCCGAGCCACCTTATCAGCCGGTAACAACTCTGCATACACCTGATCTACGCCGACCTGTTGGGCGATGGTTTCGGCTACCTGCTCTTGATCACCCGTCAGCATGACCACCTGCTCAATCCCCATTGCTTTGAGCGACTGCACCACCTCATGCGACCGCTCTCGCACAGTGTCGGCAATTGCGATAACCCCCAATACCTGCGCTGTTTGGTCAGCCTGCCCCATCTTGGCTACCACAATTGAGGTTTTGCCAGCATGCTGAAACCGATCAACCATTGTTTGAGCCGTTGACTCATTCTCCATGTCGATTCCGGCAAAGTAGCGCCAACTGCCCACCCGAAATGTTTGTCCCCTGATTTCAGCCTCAATACCACGCCCTGTTTCGGCCTGAAAAGCCGTCACCTCAACGAACGATACCCCCTGCTCTTGCGCGGCTCCAACGATTGCCTGCCCTAACGGATGTTCTGACTTTACTTCCAATGAAGCGGCCAAGGCTAATAGTTGTGTCTGCGGGTCAGTTTGATTAAAGCCTAGCCCCGTCAACATGTCTGCCGGAGTGCTGAGACAAGGTTGAATATCCGTCACCATCGGTTGACCTTGGGTCAGGGTTCCTGTTTTATCAAAGGCCACCACTTTAACCTGCGCCGCTTGCTCGACATGTGCCCCACCTTTAAAGAGAACGCCTTGTCGAGCGCCATTGCCGATGGCTGATAAAATCGCGGCGGGTGTACTGATAATCAGCGCACAGGGCGAGGCCGCGACCATGACGGTCATGGCTCGATAAAAGGCTATCGCAAACGATTCACTGCCCCACAATACCGGAGTTACAGCTACCAAAGCCGTAAAAAGAATCACCCCAATCGCGTAATATTGCTCTGCGGTGTCCAAAAAACGTTGCGTTTTGGCCTTTTGACTGCGAGCCTCTTCGACCAAGGTAATTAGTTTGGCGATGGTTGATTCATGAGCCAGATGAGTCACCTCAGCCTCAAAATAACCATTTTTGTTGATTGTTCCGGCAAAAACTGTCTCGCCCACTGTTTTTAAGACGGGCAAAGATTCGCCGGTAATAGAGGCTTGGTCAACGCTACTAGAGCCATCTACCAGCCGCCCATCCAGAGGAATTCGGTCGCCCGGTTTGATAATGAAACGGTCGCCAAGAGCTACCGCTTCTAAGGGCAAAACCATCTCTTGGGTTCCCCTTCGAACGAGGGCTTGGTCGGGACGTAGGGCCATGAGTGCTTTGATGGCGTTTCGGGTGCGACCCAAGGCGTAATCTTGCAATACATTTGACAGCGTGAAGAGGAACAACAGCATGGCTCCCTCAAACGGGGCACCAACGTAGAGCGCACCTAACGCGGCTAAAATCATTAGCAGGTCAACATCAATCGTTCCTTTGCGTAACGAGGCTAACCCACCTTTTAGGCCAAACCAGCCTCCGGTTACATAAGCAACGAGATATAGGCCATTGCTGACCCAGGCCGCGTCTCCGTAGTGCCCCACCAGCCATGCTGTAACCATCGCTACCAGTGTTATTATAGTAAAGACTAATTCCAACTTGTCGCTCCAACGATGAATGTGGTCACGTAAACTAATTTTTGAATCATCGCCGTTTTGTTCAACGGTACCATATCCCAACGGATTTGTGATTGCCATGATAATCGCTCCTTTTTACATGTGAGATCAATTGTTTGGTCTCAGTATAACAAATCAGGATGTTCTTAGTCTATACAAAATTAGAAAATTAGGCTTGCCTAACAATGGCTATTAGTTAAATCATGAAACCCTAATTCTAGTTGACATAATACATTTTGTTGTGGTATACTAAAACTCAATATTATGTCAACTTTACTATAGTGGGAGATAGCCCAAATGTTTAGCAAAAAATCTGACGATGATTTTGATGAAGAAGACGTTGTTGAGGAAGAAGAAGAAGTTCTTGACGATGACGAGTATGAAGACGACGACGATGATGATGATGAGGCTCCTAAAAAGAATAGCCCCCGAATTCTGTTGTTGGTCGTTGCTATTGTATCGCTTTGTTGTTTAGGTGGAGTTGGGTTAGGCACACAGTTTAACCTCATTCCGGGCATGGGGTCTCCTGCTCCTGCCGCGCCGCCTCCAGCCGAGGACGGTGATTCAAATCAGCCAGCCGATGATGGTTCTGAGGAAGCGCCCGCTGAGGATGGCGACGCAAATCAGCCAGCCGACGATGGTTCTGAGGAAGTGCCGGCTGAGGAAGGCGATTCAAATCAGCCTGCCGATGATGGTTCTGAGGAAGCACCCGCCGAAGACGGCGATTCAAATCAGCCTGCCGATGATGGTTCTGAGGAAGCACCCGCCGAGGATAGTGATTCAAATCAGCCAGCCGACGACGGTTCTGAGGAAGCACCCGCTGAGGAAGGCGATTCAAATCAGCCAGCCGATGATGGTTCTGAGGAAGCACCCGCTGAGGAAGGCGATTCAAATCAGCCAGCCGACGACGGTTCTGAGGAAGTGCCGGCTGAGGAAGGCGATTCAAATCAGCCAGCCGATGAAGCACCCGCCGAAGAAGGGGATTCAAATCAGCCTGCCGATGATGGTTCTGAGAAAGCATCCGCTGAGGATAGCTCTGCCGATATGACTTCTCCTACAGACGAGAGTAACGCTTGTGCCGATAACACCGCTCCGACGGCTCAACTCGATGGCCCTCAAGAAGGCATGATGGGTAAAGGGTTGGCAATGATGCTCTTTGATGCCAGTAACTCTAATGATGCGGACGGCATGATTGTGGCTTACAAATGGGCTTTTGGTGACGGTAATAGCATGGAAGGTTCAAATGTTATTCATGGATATGGTAATACGGGCAGTTATGTGGTCACATTAACGGTTATTGATGATTGTGGCGCAGAAGCTCAAGGTACCTTAAATGTCGATATTGTCGAGCCTGCTCCTCCGGTTGAAGAAACGACCGAATAGCCACAGTTAGTCATTAAGGAATGGGTCCTAAATAAGTTGCGCGCTCCAGAGTGATTCAATCTTTAAGATGGAACCACTCTCCAAATGTAAATATTCAGCGAACTCGCCAGAAAGAGCGTCAGAAACCTGATTTCTCAAAGAAATCGGGTTTCTAGAGCGGTATTACTGAACTTTTATCTCCAAGTTAATTAATCCCGATTCCTAAACCGAAAAAAATAGAACGTCATGAAAAAACGCCCCGATGGTTGTCGGGGCGTTTGTTTTTCGATATAATTGAGGGAAAGCCATTGGTTAGGCAGTTCCAGAAAAATAAATCTCTCACCGTCCCCTGAGCCTGTCGAAGGGGAACTGGCTTCGACAAGCTCAGCCAACGATTTTTGGGAGGTTTTAAAAGTTGGAACTGCCTTATATATGGAATGGGCATTAATTAAATTGTGTTTATGACCGCTGATTGAAATCAGAGTCTTATACGGAAAACCTGCTTAAGCAGATTTCTTGTGTCAGCCTAAGAATTCATTCTTAGGCACGTGGAAAAAAATAATTGTCCCGCGGAGTAGGCACGTATCGTGCCGCACCGCGGGTGCTAACTCCTCAATTGGGATGTTTTATTTCTTCCGTCTGCCTTAGGTGCAAACACGCAACTTATTTAGAACTCATTCCTATGGCACACAAATAGGATGCAGACAAAAGAGAAACCTCAAACAGGTTATACCTATTCTGTTTTCATCCGCTAACTTTATCCGGGAGGGTATTTATGAGAGGAAATCGTCGAGTTCAGATTGTAGCGATTAGTATTGTAGTAGTATTAGCCCTATGTTTGGTGGGGTATTTGGTTTTTAGTATCGTGAATAGCAGTCCGCCAGACGAGGTCGCGAGTGGCCCCACCGCAGACGAGATAACGGCCACCGAGACGGCTGAAGCAGAAGCAACGGCAGAAGCGGCTGAGGCAGAAGAAGCAGAGCCAACTCCAACCTCAACTCGTGTACAGTCTGATGAGGCAAGCGAATCTGATGACGCTGATGAGACTGATGATACAGACGAGGCTGATGAAACGGAGGATGAATCGGCTGACGAGTTGGACTCGCCAACCGCGACTCCGCAATCAACCAAGGACGAATCTGATAATGGGTCTGACTTTAAGAATGCCCCCTCATCAAATACAAAAGTCATCTATCAAACCGCGCAACTGCTTGAAAATGGTGATTTTGAGGATGGTTTTACCGAATTTGGGGTAGCCGAAAGTTGGCAAGGGTTTCAAAATGATGGCGTGTTGGCTCTTTTCTTGTCCGAAGAGGCCGAGTTTGTTGGTCAAGGCGACCATGCCCAACGGTTTATTATGCGTGATAGCACCCAACAAGACCGTTATGCCGGAATTTATCAACAGGTTGAGGTTATCCCCGACGAAGTTTATACCTTGTCTCTAAATGGTCATATCCGGTCGGCCTTTGGCGACATCGCGGCGAGTAGCTACGGTTATCGGATGCAGTACGCCATTGATGATAGCGGCTCTGATGATTGGCAGTCGATTCCGGCTGAGAGTTGGGTTGAACTGCCGTGGGATGAGGCCGCGCTTTATGTCGCTCCGGCTGAGTTATATACTTACACCACCGAAATCACTCCCACCTCTGACTCTATTACCCTGTATGTACGAGCATGGAATAAATGGGCAGTTCTTGGTGAATCGCAATATACACTCGATGATTTAACCCTGACCGGCCCGAAAAAGGTGTGGGTGGTCGATGCTGACGATGAAGAAGAAGAGGGTGATGCCGACAATGAGGCTGATAAGTTTGAGCCGGGCGACTCGACGGATATGGATGAAGGCGCAGATGGTTTGTTGCCTGTCACCGGCATGACCAGTGGATCCCCCATCGGCCAAGACGGGCGACTTTTGAGCGGTTTGTTCGTTTTAATGTTACTCAGCGTTGGGGTTGGGTACCGATTGTATCGGTATCGTTAATAAATCCCCAGAAGTTTATCATTTCAACATGACTAAAACAATATCTGACAGGATTAACAGAATTGACAGGATTACAAGCAAAAAAATCCTGTTAATCTTGTCAAAAAATACTTTTGATTTTATCAATATATCAGGTCATGAATGAAACGACAAACTCTTGAATCCCAATTAAATTGTGCGCGCCAGAGTGGTTCAATCTTTAAGATTGAACCACTCTCATGATCAACTGCACATGTTAATTACTCCACATTCCTAAGCAGGTTTCTCATATCAGCCTAAGAATGAATTCATAAGTAAAAAACAACTCAAAAGCTCCAAAAGGTTTCATAACTCTTTTGGAGCTTTTTGTTACTTTAGAGAGTTTTAATCGTCAAATTTGGAGCTAATGACACAGTTAATATCCCCTCCTTTTTGATTTTCCCAAATCAGGCACACATTTTATAACAGGAGTCACTTTGTTAACATTAGGAGGCTTCCATGCTCGATTAAACATCATTTAACAATATTTTCCAATTCTCTTTATCCTATGTGTATTCTCGCTGAAAATGAGGTAAAAAATGGATAATATTGCCACCATTGCTAAAGACTTTGGCAATATTGAAGCTGTTAACTTGCATGGTATTAACTCCTTTTGTACTAGCTAGTAGGCTGTATGATTTTGAACAGAATAGTAATTTTGCTATTGTTTGGCTCGTTCTAAATTAAGGGTTAGTAATCGCTCTAAAATTTGTTCATCGGTCAGAGTGTGAGGCCAGCCGTAAGCGTCGAGTACGGCCTGATCTAATTGGGTGTGAATGTAATCAAGGGTTTCAATATCTTCAAGGGTAATAATACCTTTGATCTCTTTTTTCCATTGTCTTTGGTTGTGCTGCTTGCCCTTGTAATTTCCCCGATAGTGGGCGCAGGCATTATAAAGGTTGGTCAGGGTGCGCTTTTTGAGAATTTTCTCAGAAAACGTAACACCGACCCCCTCCGGGTTTAGCCAGCTTTGGCGAAACTCAACTAAATCACGAGCGGCTTGGGCAATGGCCGCAACGTGGGGGTTTTCGGTTTCGGTGGGTTCTTGGTTGGGGGGATAGGGGAAAGGGAAGGTTTCAAAGCAAGTAACAGAAGAATAAGATGGACGGTTTTCAAGAGTAGAACCCATTCGTAAAGCCCACACTTCATGTAGCTTTGAATGTAACACTCCAAAGAAATAGTTGTCGTCGCGAGCGAAGACAAATAAACGGTGGTCAGACAACACAGATACAGGCACCCATGCAAATAGTCGATGCTTTGCCACAATAACTGTGACAATATATCGCTTTAATTTTTTAAGTGCTTCTCGCATAGCTGGACGAGATTCCACATGAATCCACCATTTTTTCCGGTAAGATGCACGTTTATTTTCTAGGCGTTTAGGTTTTACTTCACGTTGAACATATTCAAAAGGGGCTTCGTAACGTGCTGCTTCTTCTTCCGGCATCATTACTCCAAAGTCAATAATCCACATATCGCGAGGGTGCCGAGTGATATCTAACCCATTAATCCAAGATCGCACCACATCAGAATTTGGTCTTCCATTTGGATTGATAGGAGCATTAAGCATCTTTGTTGCAATATTTGCTGAAATGTCAAAAGCTCCTCCTTTTGTATCTCCCATATAGCTAATGTTTATATTCTCATTAAGCCGTTGTGCAATTGTTAGATCAAGCGCACTGGTTAGATCGGAGTTAATAGTTTTAACAGGTTCGCTGTCCAAAGTACGTAGTGTTTCTTTACCATCGTCAAACCCTATCATAGATACCCGTACTGATGCTCCATCAAGTATCCACGGACGATCACTCCAAGCCATAAAAATATCACCTGTTTCCTTAATTCGCTTTAAAACTAAGCGGTTTTGTTGTTGGCGAATGGAATTCGTTGTCAGTAGACCTGCTCGCTTTAACTTTCCGGTCTCGATTAGGGTTCGTGATATTTCAAACCAGTATGTTACCAAATCAGCTTCATGTGGTACGCGATTGTCATAAACCCTAAAAAGTGCTTCGATATAATTATCACCCAACTCTGTTCTCAGCCGCTTTCCCCCCAAAAACGGAGGATTACCAATCACAATATCCGCCTCCGGCCACTCCGGTTCCACTGGCTTACCCTCGTCATCATAAGCCAAAATAGCGTCTCTATTTTCAATGTTTTTAAGGGGTTGCAAAATTGGCTCAGTTATCTCGGTAAAACCATTTTCAGTTCGCCATTGAATATAGCCAATCCAAACCGTCACTTGGGCTAATTCGTGGGCATAGGGGTTTATCTCGATGCCGTACAGTTGAGCGGGGCTAACCGTTAGCTCAATAGGGGCTAACTCTGTTCGTTTAGCCATCACAATAACCTCTTTTTGCAGGTTAAGCAGTTGTTGTAAGGCCACGTACAAAAAGTTACCGCTACCGCAAGCCGGGTCAAGCACTCGTATTGAGCCAACTCTATCAGCAAACCGTTGTAATTCGGTAGAAGCTCGGTCGGGTTGATTTTTCTTTATCAGTTGGTTGACTTTTTGCTTTACCGCTTGCCATTCTCGGCGTAAAGGCTCCATTAGAACGGGTTGCACAATCAGCATAATATCGTTTTTGCCGGTGTAGTGCGCGCCCAATTTGGCTCGTTTGGATTCGTCAATAATGCGTTCAAACAAGGTGCCAAAAATAGAAGGGTCAATATTTGACCAATCCAATTTAGTGGATTGAAGCAATTCTGTTTTTATATCGCTAGGAGGATCAGAGGGTACAAAATCATCATCAAACAATCCCCCATCAAAGTGAGGGATACGGTAAAAACCAAAGTAACCACCATCACGCATACTGGAAAACAGGTTACGCAAACCGTGTACAAAATCGTTAAAATTATGCCCTTTTTGGCTGATCATTTTGGTAAAAAGGTGATCAGGTAGTAGTTTCATATCTTCAGCAAATAGACAAAAGAGCAAACGGATAATAAAATGGGCCAGCTTTTCAGGGTCTATGGTACGCCCTTCGATGGCGGCCCATCGTTGCAAGCTTTCAGCCACTTTTACAAAAGTTTTGGATGTAGCCAGAGTTACTTGTTCCTGGGTTTGGTCGGGCTTAAAAGAATCAGGATTATAAAATGCTCGTTTAAGCAATTTTAACCCGTTGCCAGTAAGCAGGCTGTCAAAGTCTATTTCATGGATTTGCTTAACGGTGTTGGTAAAGTTAGTGTGAATAATAATGCGTTTGGTGTCGCTGGTAATCAGTAAAGGGGGATTACCCAAAGCATCTCGATAAAGGTTAAGCTGGTCAAAGGCTTTGTCTAAATCGGCATACGCTCCTTTGTACTCCCAAATAAATTTATCACGGTAAAAAACATCAGCTCGGCCTTTAGTGCCGGTACTTTTTTGGGTTGTAGCTTCAAAGGCAAATATTTTGCCGGTGGGGTCAAAATCCAATGGGCGCGGATGGTTAACCAAAGCGCAAACATCAAAAAAGTGGCTTTGAGCCACAGCAATCTCTTTTTGCTGGATGACGCTCCATTTCTCAACAAATTGTTTAGGGGTTATGGTATGAGACATAGTTAGTTATCATTGTCACCTTTTTGGGGATATGCAAAAATACCCAATTTGAATTAAACAAAAAACGCCGCTTGGTCAAACAACTTGACCAAGCGGCGTGGATGTGCTACGATTCAGGTATAACAAAACGCACCAGCAACCACTGTTGGTCAAACTTTATTAAACCGCTACTTTTGCCGTCCAAAGCTGTGTAGCGGTTTTTTATTTGTAACAATCATTTTATTGTATCATAAACTATCGTTTTAGTGAAACGGTTAGTCTCTTGTACCCGACAAGGATTTTTAGCCTAAACTAAATACAAAGGAATATCTGACAGGACCTGTCGAAAAATCTTTATTTAATCGGCATGTCGGGCAGAAGTTTATCATTTCAACATGACTAAAACAATATCTGACAGGATTAACAGGATTGACAGGATTACAAGTAAAAAAATCCTGTCAATCCTGTTAATCCTGTCAAAAAATGCTTTTGATTTTGTCAGCATGTCAGGTCATGAATGAATCGACAAACTTTTGGTCGGGTACTGAGAACAGTTGCTTAACTTTCTGGCAAAACGGTCACACCCAAATCTATCGCACTCTGTTGGTAAATATTCAGTGAACTCGCTAGAAAGAGCATCAGAAACCCGATTTCTCAAAGAAATCGGGTTTCTAGGGCGGTTTTACTGAACTTTTACCTCTGTTGGTCGCATGCTCCTGCACCTCTAAATAGATCGGCTTCGGCTCAAAATCGGGGGTGACGAAGGTAAAATAGTCGAGGTAGGTTTTGCTCGACCACGGATACCGAAAGGCCCACAGCCCCATGACCTCCAGCCACGGCCACTCCTCGGCCAGTTGATAAGCCCGAATCGTGTTTTCGATGCGTTGCCCCGGTCTGACCGCCTTCGTCCAGCGAGGATGGTCGTTCCAGCCCCCTTCGGTCACGTAAATCGGCAAGTCGGCATAGCCATGTTCAACCAACAGTTGCCGAGTTAGCTCGATGCGTCGAAAGTTGACCACCTGCGGGTCGGGCGGATCATCAGCCGGAAAAACCCAGCCATACGCATGCACCGATAGGCCATCCATCGCCCCGCCCGCGCCCACTTTGAGCATGCGATCTAAGTAGATCAGGTCATTCATGGCCTGCGCGTCCCCCACCGGCGCAAGGGTCGGAGCCAGCGCCCCGCCTAGCACAATCACATCCTCATTCGCTAACTTGGCATGCTGATAAGCCACCCGCAACAACTCGGTATACTCCTCTGGATCAACCAGCTGAAAGCCCCACTCCAAGGCCAAATTCGGCTCATTCCAGATAATGATAATCGGCACCTGCTCCCCGTATCGCTCGACAAAGGCATGCACATATCGACCAAAATCGTCGTACCGTTCTGGCGCTAAATAGGAGGAAGCCGACTCGTCGGGTCTGGCCCATTCGGGTACAAAACCCAAACGCCCAATCACGGTTAAACCTTGTTGATTGGCATGTTCGATGACCAGATCGCTATGGCTCCAGTCAAAATAGCCCTCGCTCGGTTCGCGATAGGCCCACGGGAAATACTCGACAATCCACGGACTACCCATCTCGCGTACCATTTGCAGGGTGCGCTGAATCTTCCACGGCTCAACCTCATCGGTTAAGCGGGTATGGATGCCTATTTTTTGGTTGATGGTTTTTACACTCTGTTGGGGGCCGAGGTCTAACTCGCGGGGTGGGTCGGCGGATAAGGATAGCAGGAGAATTAATAGAAGAAGAGTGGCGAGAAATTTTAGAGTTCCGATTTTTTGAAAAAATCGGAACTCTGGCAAAAGCCTACGGTTGGCTGGTAGAAAAAGCATGGCGAATCGCCTCAACTCGCTTACGATTGGCCTCTCCATCATAATAGCCCAGCCGAGAAGCGGCTCGAACATGAATAAACTTCTCGTCCGAGTCGAAGTAGAACTCTGTATCATCAACAAAACCGAACAACCACGACTGAGACTCGGCATGGATATAGGTCGGGCTGGCGCTGATAACCGTTATCTGCGGCATGGCCTCAAGGACAGCCAACAGATTGGCCTGAGCAGTTTCCATGTCATCCTGATAGACAAACGGGAGAAGCTGTTGATCCGGTCTACGGGTCATTTCGGTAATGGAGACAACACAGTTGGGGCTATCTGGACAGGGCGTTATAGCGCCATGATCTGTCCCCACTTGGCTGGGGCGCGGGCTGAACATGGTGACAATTAAACGACTAATTAAGATGCCAAATAGACATAGGGTTAGAATGGCGATAAGAGTAAGCGCGGCTTTGTTGGTGTTTGATAATCGGGACATATAACCTCGTTGGAGAATTTGCAAATAAAGAATAGCGAATAGTGAATAGTGAATAGTGAATAGCGAATGAGCGATAATTGCTATTCTTTAGGGTGTATAGACTGGTAAAAGTTCAGTAAAATAGCCCTAGAAACCCGATTTCTCAAAGAAATCAGGTTTCTGACACCCTTTCTGGCGAGTTCACTGAATATTTACGGGAGACTGACTTGAGGCTAAACCCTCAAGCTAAAAGCTAAAACAGGCTAAAGCCTGTTCCACATGGGCGATTTTAGCTTGCTTTAGCAGGCTTTAGCTATCAGCGTGGAGATTTATTTCCATGCTCCCTCAATGGTTCCATTCGCTATTCTTTATTCGCCATTTTGAGCAGAAACAAAAAAAGCGCACCAGTTAAGGTGCGCTTAGAGGGTGACTGACGGGGCTCGAACCCGCAACCTTCTGGGCCACAACCAGATACTCTACCATTGAGCCACAGTCACCATAATGCCGAAGGTGGGATTCGAACCCACACAAGGTTACCCCTCACTACACCCTGAATGTAGCGCGTCTGCCAGTTCCGCCACTTCGGCTAACAGGAGATAAAAAATTCAAGAGGATTTTTATTGCAGACAGAAACGAATTATACCTAAACTATCTTAAATCGTCAAATCGGTGGCTAGTTCTTTTGTAACAACATGCCTAATATTTCGGCTCGGCGTTCAAGCTGACGTTCGGTACAGTAGGCCTGAGACTGCACCCCCTGTTTTTTGTTCAAATAGGCATGGATTTGGGGGTACGGTTTGCCCGATTTATGATGGTAGGCGGCCACCAGATGTTTAATCTGCTTGGTTAAAGCCGCTTTCTTTTCGCTCTTTGTAGCCTGTACCACCCGCTCGGCTACTTTTTGTTTGAGCTGTTGTTTGACCACCGCCGGTTGTCCAACCTGATCCGCCCCGCCCCATAACGACAACTGCCCGCCATGCACAATCACCGATTCGATGCCATGATTGGTCGAACGAAGCGCCTTCCATTCGGGGATCGGTTGACGGGCCAACGGCTCCACATCGTCATCCTCCTCCCGTTCTACTTGAGTAGCGACAAAATGACGTTGCTCCCGCTCGATATGCTCGGCCAACATCTTGAGCCGCAAATCGGCAGGCAAATAACAATAAGCCACCTGCACCCCATCAGGCTGAGGAGTCATTCGCACAATTCGACCCAAAAACTGTCGAAAATAGAGCCGTGTCGTAATTGTGGTGGCATAAACTCCCACCCGCAGGCGAGGAATATCAACTCCTTCGCTGACCATGTTGACCGCTACCAGCCACGGACGTTGACTGTCAGCAAATTTTTTGATTTTATTGGACGCGGCACGATCATCCGACACCACCACCGTCGGACGGGTACGACTGACCTCTTGTAGTAACGCGGCCAACTGATGGGCATGCTCTTGGTCAGCCGCGACTAGCAAACCACCCGCATCAGGATGTTCTCGCCGAGTTTCGACCAGCATCTTATGGGCATCCTCAAGCATGGTGTGCATCCAACCACTCGTCGGGTCAAGTGCGGCTCGCAAACGGCGGCTCTCACTGCTAGAGGTGAGGCGGTCGGTAAACTTGGCTTCAATAATATTATCATCCTCAAGCCAAGCCATCTCGCCACCATAAGTGAAAAAGGCCACCGAACGACAAACTCCATCCTCAATCGCCCGCCCATAAGCGTAAACATAATCAGGCTGACTGATGTCATCCTCATACTTAACAAAAGGGATGGTACTATTATCGCTCCGAAAAGCCGTACCCGACAGAGCCAATACAAACTCGGCATCCTTAAACGCCTCTCGCAACCCATCGCCCCAACTCAACCCATCACCGGCATGATGAATCTCATCCAGCACTACCACCGCCCCCTCGCTCAGACGCTGATACAGCTTAGGGTGATTTGCTATCTGTTGATAGGTGACGGTTACACCATGATAGTCCAGCGCCCAGTCCCGCCGATTGCGGAATTTGCTGTCAATGTCAATCTGAAACTGCCTAGCCGCCTGTGCCCATTGGCTTTTTAGGTGAGTGGTCGGCACGACGATAATCAGCCGCTCACGGCCTAGTTCATTCATCTGGTGCAAACAGAGTTGCAGAGCCGCGGTGGTCTTACCCGCGCCGGGCGTGGCCTCCCACAGTATCGAGCGCCGCGATGCCTTAAGTGCTTGTTGATAGTTTTGCATGGCTTCATGTTGCCATGTCCGCAGATTGATGGTCATATATGTTGGGTGATTTTCCAAACAAAAACGCAAAGGCGCAATGTTGCCCTTTGCGTTTTTGCTTCGTTGCTGATTGCTTGCTTGAAGATAATTAAAAATTAAAAATTACTGTATGAGTTATACATGAAAAATCAGATTGAGCAAGCAGAATGGGTATTCATCAATCATTCTACTCGTCGATTTATAGCGTTTTATTACCTGCTAACTCGTTTATTGCGGAAATATCTTACTCAAGCAGATCAGTGTTAGGCAGACGGAAGAAATAAAACATCCCAATTGAGGAGTCAGCACCCGCGGCACGACGCGTGCCTACTCCACGGGACAATTATTTTTTTCCTCGTGCCTTACGCCCTATTCGACAGTTTTTTTGAGAAAATGTGGTGGTCAGCAGGAAAGGGCTGTTCAGTTTTTAATTTATATGGGCATAATCGTGACCTTAGCCCGCAGGATACGGTATCTCCAAGTAAATGGGCGAGGCAAGGGCGGAGAGAACATGGTCGCACGTTCCAAGATCAAACCGCCCTGCCGTCGCCCCTACCATGCCTCGAAATTTGTAAAGGTCTTTCCGCCCAAAATGAACCATGCCTTAATTAACAATGTATTAGTCACCTTTATGATATGGTTCGTAGCGCGTTCGGCGATAGGCGGTAATTTTTTTACGGATGGGTGGTACTCGAATCGCCAACAACGTCAAAATAATACCCCCATAAATCAGTGCCTCTGGATCGAGGGCCAATTTGCGAGACAGTAGAAAATGAAGCACAGCCAAGATACTAATCAGGTAGACCAGTTGATGCAGACGTTTCCAGTTTTTACCGAGCCGACGCATCGACCAGCGATTCGAGGTCAGAGCCAGCGGGGTCATGAGAGCCAAGGCCAAAAAACCAACCAAGGCAAACTGTTTCTCAAAGGTAGCCTCCCAAACCAACCCTGCATCAAAGCCATAATCGAGACCGATAAAGATCAAAAAATGAAGTGCGGCGTACATAAAGGTATACATGCCCAATGGTTTTCGGAGCGGTATCACCTGCCGCCAACCAAAAATGATGTTGAGTGGCGTACAGGCTAAAGAAAGTACCAGTAGCCGTATGGCTGTTTCACCGGTGATGTGGGTCATTTTTTGAATTGGATTGACCGATAGATTACCCGATGCGGTATCGATAATCAAAAAAGATAACGGCAGTAAAGCCAGTGTATGAACTGTTACCCATAGCCAGTTTTTTTTGAACCAGTTCATAGGTTATATTGGCTACCAACTTAAGGTGCGACAAAACACATCGGAATAAATCCCGATGCTGATAGCCAAAGCAGGCTAAAGCCAGCTAAATAGGCCGCTTTTAGCGTGGGGATTTATTCCCACGTTATCTGTTTCACCTTATGTTTATAGCCGGTTATATTCTCTCCTAAAAATTAGTCGTTAAGCTCATGCCATCATACAGATGAGCCACTTGATCAGCATACCCGTTAAACGGTAGGGTTGAGCGTCGCCCCCATTCTCCAATGCGTCGTTCGTTTGATTGTGACCACCGCGGGTGTGGTACATCGGGGTTAACATTGGCGTAGAATCCATACTCACGGGGGGCGGCGGCTATCCATAACGAGATGGGCATGGTATCCACCAGTTCAATTCGCACAATCGACTTAATACACTTAAAACCGTATTTCCAAGGCACAACGAGCCGTATTGGCGCGCCATTTTGGGGCAGATGCCGTTTGCCGTATAATCCGGTTGAAAGAATCGTTAAATCGTGCATGGCCTCATCAAGCCGTAAGCCCTCAACATAAGGCCATTCGTACCAGTCACTATTTTGACCGAGCATCTGCTCAGGATCGTAGAGCGTCTCGAAACGGACAAATTTGGCATTTGACATGGGATCGACTTTTTTAAGCAAGGCTGACAAGGGAAAGCCCAACCACGGAATCACCATCGACCAAGCCTCAACACAGCGGAGTCGATAGACTCGTTCTTCCTGTTCAAACAGAGTCCACAACTCGTCCAAGCTAAAGGTACGGGGATTGTTGACGAGTCCGCCCACCTCAACGCTCCACGGGTCGGTTTGGAAATCCTTAGAAACCCGCGCCACCCCCTCTTTGTCAGTTGTAAACTCGTAAAAATTGTTATAGTTAGTCATCTCATGATAACTGTTGAGTGGGTCGCCCAACTCATCAGCCTCAACACTGGCAAACGGCTCGGCGGGTTCATTGTAGGTATGGGTTGCTTCTTCAACCACCTCAGCCACGGTCTCTGCCGAGGTGGTAGTAGCCGCGGTGGCAGTTGGTCGAGGCGTTGGTGTGGCCGCGGCCTTTTTCTCACCCGCAGGCGCGATGCCGGGAGCGTCGGCGGTGTCACTGCTACTGCATCCACTAATGATAGCTCCGGCGGTCAATGCACCGACACCGGTCATAAATTTACGGCGCGAGATATAAATATGCTCTGGCGTAATTTCTGATGAACGTATTTTTGTCATGGTCTGTTTTGTGGTACTGTTGACGTTCTAACTGGAACGTGAGGTGTGACGTATCAGTTAGAACGTCAACAGTATTTTTATTATTTGCTTGGTAAAACGGCCTAAAACGGTATTGTACTCATAAAAAAACAGTCAAATCAGGAGAAATAACCATGTATTTTCAACATTCAGCCCAAATAAGGGCACAGTTTCCGCAACTGTCGGCGGGAGTTCTGGCTCTAACCGACATCCAGCCCGACGTAACGGTTGAGTTAAACCTTTATTTTCAACAGGCCAGAGACCGTCTCCAGCAGTACGGCGCAGAGTCGAAGATGCCGTCAGTTTCGGCCTGGCGACGAGCATACAGTCAAATGGGCTTCAAACCAACCAAATATCGCTCTGCGGCGGAGGCGTTACTGCGTCGCTTCAAAAAGGAGGACAACCTACCTCGCCTGCATCCCTTGGTCGATCTGTGTAACGCGATTTCGTTGGCTTATGCCTTGCCGGTAGCGGTGTATGACTTGGACCATGTCGGTTCTTTTTTGGAGGTGCGCCATGCCAGCGGCACCGAAGAACATCTGGCCTTTAACGGCTCCATTGAGCATCCCGCGCCCAATGAGGTGATTTTTGCCGATGGCAGTAACCATGCCCATGCTCGACGCTGGACATTTCGGCAAAGTCGGCAATCGACCATTCGACCCGAAAGTAGCCAGATTCTGATTGTCAGTGAGGGACTGCATGAAACCGCCACCACCGATGTTGAGGCGCTCATCAATACCATTGCCAAGGCAGTTGGTGAACACTGGTCGCCCCCAATCAAACAGGCCATGCTGACCGCGGAAGCGCCTCGGGTTGAGCTTTAGGTTTGGACTTGTTATCCGACAACATTTTTTATTTAGCGCACACCTCCGAGGAAAACTACATACCTCGGAGGTGATAAGCCTGCAAAATACCCGTTTCTGTGACAAGGTCACGCACTTCGCAACAAACGAAAACCTCGCATGTTACTGAATCGCTGAATCGCAGAATCGCAGAATCGCCCGAATCGCCCGAATCATCCTAAATCCCATACTTCTCGGCGTAGGCAATCAGCGCCTGCTCAAAACAGGCCATGGGCGGACGTACCAGCCCGGCCCCAATCTGACCGACTCCGGCCTCTTTGTGGGCGATGCCGGTATTCACTCGCGGGGTGATGCCGGTTTCCACCACTTTGCGGATGTCGATGCCGGTGGGCGTGCCTCTAAAATCAAGCTGGGGCATGGTGAAATATTTATGCTCGGTGTAGTTAATCTCGTACATCTCCATCGTGGTGTTGAGCGCATCTTTGGGCGTACCGCTGACAAAGGTGACAATCGCCGGAGCGGTAGCCATAGCAAAACCGCCAATCCCAATTGTCTCGGTGATGGTGCTGTCGCCGATGTCGCCACTCGCATCATCTGCCGTAAAGTTGGGGAAATACAATCCCTGCGGCGTACCAACGGGGGCGGTGAACCACTGGTCGCCCAAGCCACTGACCCGAATTCCGAAGTCGGTTCCGTTGCGAGCCATAGTCGAAACAATGGTACTGCCTTCGATACCATGCGCCGCATCAGCCATAGCTTTGCAGGCGGCCATGACTGGATTCAACACGCTCAGGGCGTTGTCACCAATCGCCTGTAACACATCACCGGCCACACTGGAATCGCTACAGGTGCGAGCCACATGCGGAGCCAACGCCTTGAGGTACAGAATCGAGCCAGCTTTGTTACGGTTGTGCCCCTCATCGCCCATATGGAGCGCTTCGGCCAGTAGCGCTTTAATGTCGATGCCACCACTGGCCTCGATAGCCGCTTTTAAGACCGGAGCCATCGTCTCGGTCATCCACGTCAAACGGTTGATGACCTCTTCGCTATACGCGCCGTAACGCAACACTTTGCCATACCCTTCGTTTAGGTTGGAGTAGGCCAGTCCGCCGTAGGTCTTATCCTCGACGATGTAGACCGCCATTGAGGCGGAGGTGACTCCAGCCATCGGCCCGACGGCGTTGTGATGGTGGCATGGCTCTAGCTCGATCTCGCCCGATTCGACCAGTTGTTGCGCCTCGGCCTCACTGCTGGCTTTGCCTTCCAAAATCAACGCGCCGGTGATTGCACCTCGCATGGGGCCAGAAGCACGTTCCCATGTAATCGGCGCACCAGCATGGAGCAGGAGATTGTCTCGCATGCCGGGAATCACATCCCGCGCCGTGCCAATTCCGACCAGCACAGGTCGGGCTTCCATCATTCGTTCGACTGCTTGTTGGTTTGCTTGTTCGATGTTCATAGTTTCGTGTTGCGTGATACGTATTGCGTGATACGTATTGCGTGATACGGCAGAGTATTACGCATCACGTATCACATGATTGATGTCGTTTATTTATCCTGCAAAATGCTAATTAATGTATGCCAGTTACTTCTTCTTCATCCGAGCCAAAATATCCATCAGCTTCTGATTTCCACCCGCCGGAGGTCGCCAGTTGACATGGATAACCTGCGCTTCCTGCGTCTGCAAACTGGCGGTGAATGATTCGAGGCCGACATTGATGGCGGCTAACGGTTGGTCGAGCATCTCCAACGAGACCGGAGCTAGTCCACTGGTCGGGTTGAGGCCTTGCAGTTTTTGCCCCACGTAGCGCACCGCGGTCTCGTTGTTGGTTTCGACATAGGCACCCGCTTGTTGCAACATCTCTATCTGAGCAGACATGTCTTGAGGGTCTTCGTTGGTGCCACAAACCAGAGCGACAATCTTTAAGTTACGTCCCGCCTCGTCAGCCTGAGCCAAGGCCGCCCCAATTACCGGAGCTAGTTCGCTGACCGGGTCGGCATGTGCGCCATGCCCCAACACCACATCAAGCAAAATGACTGCCACTTCGGGATCATTGGCCTCCTGCTGGAGTCGTTGAATCCGCAGACTGTTATCCATCATGGGATGCAGTCGCCCCACGGTGAACTCATCCTCGCCCAAATCGACAATGGTGTGCTGTTGGCTGACCAGCGAGTCAGACAGTTTGTAGGCCCTGTCCAACGGGGCGTTGGAGTATACCAACGGTAGATACTCTTGTAAAATCAGTAAGGCTTCGTAAGCCAGCGTGCCCCCCGAAAATAAGCCTCGCAAATACCGAGCCTGACCATCCTTGCCGGTGGACGGTGCAGATTCAACAGGTTTGCCTCTCGATAAACCGGGCATGGGTTGTTTCGCCAGCATGACCGCGAGTTCGGCGGCATGGTCAAGGGTGCGGGCAAACTGAATGCCATGAATCTCGGCGGGTGGTTGATAACCGATAAAGTTGACCACCACCGGCTTGCCTGATGAGCGGGCCAACCGCAACAAGCTATCAGCCACGCCCTTGGCTGGTGGCTTAGAAATAAGGACGATTACCTGCGTGTTCGGGTCACGACTGAGCAGGTCTAAACTTTGCCGCGCCGTGATTGCTCCCATCTGCTCCGACAAATCTCGTCCGCCGGTGCCAAGGGCATGGGTGATGCCACTGCCAAGCTGATGAATCCGGGCTGTGACCTGTTGCAAGCCCGTACCCGATGCTCCGACCACTCCAATCGGGCCACGCCGGATTTGGTTGGCAAAGCCTAGCCCAACACCGTTGACGATAGCGGTACCACAGTCAGCGCCCATCACCAGCAACCCCTTTTCAGCGGCCTCATGTTTCAGGCTTAACTCATCTTCCGCCGAAACATTGTCACTATACAGGAACACATGTTTATCGAACCGGAGCGCCTCCCGTGCTACGCCAGCGGCATATCGGCCCGGCACCGAGATCAGCACCCAGTTCGCAGAGGGTAGCATCTTGGTCGCGGCCTCAATGCTTTGGGGCAGATAATCCATCTCTTCAATGACACTATGCCGTTTGGCTAACAGTTTGTCAATTTGGCTTAAGGCAGTGCTGACGGTCGCCTCATCTTGACCTTGCACCGCGATAATCAAATCGTCGGGCAAGGCCGATTTGGCCTCATCGGTCAGCAGATTGGTTTGGGTGAGCAGGGCTTTGTTGGCCTCAGTGCCCATCATCACCCCCACGTTTTCGATTCCGTCGAGGTCGGCTAATCCGGCTTGCAGTTGCATCAATATAATGGAGTCGTAGTAGGCTCCACGGCGAATCTCTGTTTTGGTAATTGGCATGATAAGTATGACGCGTAGAGGAGTGCAAAGCTTGCTTTGCTTACAAAGACAGTTCCAACTTTTAAAACCTCCCAAAAGTCATTGGCTGAGACTTCGGCGTGAGCGCTCAGTCGAACGCTTGTCGAAGCCAGTTCCTTTCGACAGGCTCAGGGGACGGTGGAAGATTTATTTTTCTGGAACTGCCAAAACAAGGCAAAGAAAATCCCGCATTCCTCGTTACTCTATAAAAAATAGGTACTAATCCAGTAGATCAAATAAGCGACAAAAATAATCCGAACAACGATACTAAATATCAAGTAACATGGTACTTTTCTAACTCTCTCTGGAGAGTCTTTACTTTTCCTTGGTTGGTGGTGGCGTAATACAGTATCATGGATTTATCGTAAATTATTATAATTTTCTACTAAAGGCTTCGGGTGAAGGCTCGATACCAAGATACTCTCTATATATCCTTTCTTTGTACTTATCTCCAATTTCATTTACAGCTTCAATAAATGCTGTATAGGTTCCGAAACCACCTATCTTCTCCCAAAATTCATCTCCTATCAATACCGATTTATCTTCTTTCATATTAAACCATCTAGCAGGAAGACTCCAACCATAGTCCTTTCTTTCTCCGTATGGGTTGTAAGGTAGAGCATAATATGCATCATTAATCTGTTCAGGCTCCATACAGTAAAGTTTCAAGAGTTTTTCCTTACTAACTTTTGTCTGGTCACTATTTGGTAGAGGTGTTTTGAGTTCAAAGGCATATTTTGCACCTGTATTTGTATTTTTTGCAAAAACATCACAAATAACCGTTACAGGAATGTCTTCACCTTTACCATCTAGGATGTATTTCAATTCATGGTAGTCCTGCATAGGTAGTGGTCAGCTACCCGCAAGTTTAGAACTTGCGGGTAGCTAACGGATCCGTACCACTACTTCTGCACCACTACCCAATTCATTATTCCAATCTGGTCTAACTCTAGTTTTGCGGTCTCTTCCCTTATGCTCTAATCGGTTCAATACTTCTGTAACACGTCTCAACCTATCTTCTTTAACCAAACCGTTTATAGTGTGACCCTGAACGCCATAACCCAAACCTTCTGTAGCTGCCACTACTGCTAATTTTTCCCATACACTACCAAAAGGTGTAACAAATCTTCGTTCAAAATGTGATCCTTTGAAAATTTCGTCCGGTACAAGTGCTGCATAAAGCGGTCTTTTTGCGTGATGTTTTTCCCTAACGAAAGGGGCATCGTAAAGAACTCTATTCATTATTCTATCCATCATTTCAGAAATAACCTCTTGGATAGCAACTTTCATGGTTTTTTGTGACATTAGTTAATCCTTTATCAGGTTAGGAATGGGGATTAAATAAGTTGCGCGTTTTCACATAAGGAATGAGCATTAATTAACTTGTGCATGTTGGTCATGAGAGTGGTTCAATCTTAAAGATTGAACCACTCTGGAGCGCGCAACTT
>JAUCGA010000005.1 GCA_030377865.1 Anaerolineales bacterium HSG25
CCGCATGCTTTTAGCGGGAATCCACATTCTGCATACAAATGGATGCCCGATAACAACATTCGGGCATGACATTTGGGAGGTTTATTTTCTTGGAGTTACCTTAAGGCAGTTCCAACTTTTAAAACCTCCCAAACTGATTAAATTCTCTATGTCATTCCGCATGCTTTTAGCGGGAATCCACATTCTGCATACAAATGGATGCCCGATAACAACATTCGGGCATGACATTTGGGAGGTTTATTTTCTTGGAGTTACCTAAGTACCTTAGATCAAGTCAAGACTTGGCTCTTTGGGGTTTTCTGTGCAAACGTGTGGTGGTCAAGATGATGTTGGAGTGCAATGGGTTCAGCCATTGCTTTTGGCAACGGCTAAACCCGTTGCACTCCATTTTCAACATCAAGCTGACCATTACATTTTCTGTGCAAACGTCATGATTGTGTCATTATCTTCCCGCAAGTTTAAACTTGCGGGAAGATGGCCCATCAAAGTATCTAATTTAAGGCGTAGTTTTGAGTTGCACGGAATCTACCAGAGAACCCAAGACCTTACTGAAGGTCTACATGCAATTTGCACACCTGTATTTTGAAAAAATTTAAACCACGAGTAAGGAGAAGCTATATGGTTGCACTAAAGTCAGATGTTACCGTCAAAGATGCTATAAATTATGAGAGTTGGTTGGCTTCCATATCTCCTGGACGTACCCGAAAAGACATGAAAGTTATTCGTCGGGCTTGTAAGGTGGCTCAAAAAGCGCATGCTACTCAAAAAAGAGCCTCTGGGGAGCCATATTTTCTACACTCACTTGCTGTTGCCAATATTTTGACCGATTTACGTCTCGACCATGAGACTATCTCCGCGGCCTTACTTCATGATGTTCCTGAAGATACTGAGGTAACGCTACAGGAGGTTGAGAAGAAGTTCGGCTCAACCATCGCTACCTTGGTCGATGGTGTTACCAAAATGGAGCATATCGGGCAGATGCATGGTCAGTCAGAAAAAAGCAAAAAAGAACAGGCTAAGGCCGAAACTTTACGAAAAATGATGCTTGCTATGGTGGATGATATTCGGGTAGTGTTGATTAAGCTGGCCGATCGCACGCATAATATGCGAACATTAGGCTTTACCAAAGAACATAAACGGAAACGGGTAGCTAGAGAAACAATGGATATTTTTGCTCCTTTAGCTAATCGATTGGGGATCTGGCAAATTAAATGGGAGCTAGAAGATCGATCTTTTCGTTATTTGGAACCAGAAATATACAAGGAAATTTCTCGATTAGTAGACGAGCGTCGAGTTTTACGAGAATCATACCTCAATGATGTGATTGTTTGTTTACGAAAAAAACTCAAAAAAAATGGTGTAAAAGCCAATATTACCGGCCGTCCCAAGCATATTTATAGTATTTGGAAAAAGATGCGGCGAAAAGAGGTTGATTTTGACCAGATTTATGATGTTCGGGCAGTTCGAGTTATTGTCGAGACTCTTTCAGATTGTTATGCCACTTTGGGGGTCGTACATAGTGAATGGCGACCTATTCAGGGTGAATTTGATGATTATATTGCCGCTCCGAAAGACAACATGTACCGTTCTCTTCATACGGCAGTGATTGGCCCAGCAGGTAATCCGTTAGAAATTCAGATTCGAACCAAAAAAATGCACCAAGATGCTGAATTGGGTGTAGCCGCCCATTGGCGATATAAGGAAGGAACACGACCCAGCTCCTCGTTTGACCAGAAAATAAGTTGGCTACGGCAACTCATTGACTGGAAAGATGAAGTTGCTACTGCGGCTGACTTTATCGACAACGTTAAAAATGAAGTATTTCAAGATCGAGTACACGTTTTTACCCCTAAAGGAGACATTAGGGAGTTACCAAGCGGCTCAACGCCCATTGATTTTGCTTATAACATTCATACCGAAGTGGGGCATCGTTGTCGGGGGGCAAAAGCAAATGGTCGAATTGTTCCCTTAAGTTACAAACTTAAAAATGGGGATAAAATAGAAATATTAACCACCAAACGAGGTGGACCAAGTCGAGATTGGTTGAATGTTGATTTTGGCTATCTACGTAGTTCACGAGCAAAATCCAAAGTTCGATACTGGTTTAAGCATCAAAATTATGGAGAGAATTTAACCAACGGTCGCTCTATTTTAGAGCGACACCTACAACGATTAGGCTTGCCAAAATCGAACTACGACAAATTAGCTCGCAAGTTTTCATATCGTAAAATTGACGACTTTTTAGCGGCAATTGGGCATGGTGATGTGACCACTCCCCAGATTGTTACTGCAATTAACGACGTGTTTCCTCAAACCTTACCGCTACAAGAACAAGTCAAGAGTCTACCGTCACAAGCTCCAAAATCAACGTCACCGGGAGCCACGCCCGGCGTAACAATCAATGGAGTTGGTAATTTATTGACCAATATTGCTCAATGTTGTCGCCCTGTGCCGGGTGGTGATGAGATTGTGGGTTACATTACCCGAGGGCGAGGGGTGACAATTCATCGTAAAGACTGTACCAACGTGCTACGCCATAATGAAGGTACTTCAGAGCGTTTGATCGAGGTAGAGTGGAATACTGCAAAAGATGCGACCTTTTCGGCAGATATTGAGATTTTTGCTTTTGATAGAGCATGTTTATTACGTGATGTGACCGCGGTGGTCGCCTCGGAACGGATTAATTTTGTGGCGGCCAACGTTGTAACCGATAAACGGAAACATAATGCCATCATTTATGCCACGATTGAAATTACCAACCTAGATCAATTGAGCCGAGTTTTACTCAGTATTGAGCAAGTTGCCAATGTGGTTAGTGCTCAGCGAAAACATTAACTTGGGTTAATTATCCGAAAATTCTATATTTCCATATCAGAATATTACGCTTCATAGACCCGCCCATCAGGAAGGGTCGTTCCCTCTAAACTATGCGCGCGTTTATATTGAAGCGGACTAAGCCCCGTTCCAGTCAGGTTGGCCTGTATCAACATGGCTCCACTCAGGTTTACCTCATCCATTTTAGCCCACTCCAAATTGCTCTCTTTTAAGTACGATTCTTTCAAGTTTGCTCCGCGTAAGTCGGCAACTTTAAGATTTGTACCCTCCAAATCAACTCGGTAAAGGATACTTTCCCCCATTCTTGCGCCTCGTAAATTGGCGTGAGGGAATTTACTGCCACTGAGGTTAGCTTGCTCGAAGATGGTTTCACGGGCATAAACATCGCTAAAATTGACCTGTTGCAAATTGGCCTTACTCAAATTAGTCCGAAATAGGTTGGCTTTGCTCAAATTCGCCCCACTCAAATTCGCCCCGCTCAAATCGGCCTCACTCAAATTAACCTCACTTAAATCGGCTTTGGCTAAATCCACCCCTCGCAAATCTTGAGCAGACAGGTCGAAACCCCGAAATGTGCCTATTCGGGTTCCTTTGCTCCAATTTAAGACCAGTTGCAATTGCCCTTGCCGACTTTGTCGATCCTCTTCAATGGTGGTAATCGGCTTGGTTGAGGCTTCGGCCTCGCGAAGCATGTCTCGGCTGACCCCTTCGTGACTATAACCGGGCATCCATTGCCGACAATGTTTGCAAATTAGGGCCTTTACCCGAATCTCTTCATCGCAGAAAGGACAACGCTTTAGTTGATCGGTCATAATAATACTCCTTTAGCTATTAGACCTATTACGGAGTGCAAAAGCTGATTGCTTTTGCCAGAAACAACCATGCAAAAGCAATCAGCTTTTGCGCTTCTTTATTCCCGAACAGTTCTATTTGTCGCAGATAGGCGATCATGCAGTGCTTGACGATCAATTTCTGACGGTAAAGGCCCAACCGTGGTCAGTTTTAATTCGACCAGTTCGCGGGCAAACCGAGCGCACGTCTCTAGGGGATGCCCGTCTAACATAGCGACCAAAAATCCGGCCCAATAGGAATCACCTGCGCCAGTCACATCGACCACTTTAATTGGTCTAGCCGGTAGCTGAACGATGATATTACCATCATGCGATACGATCGAACCGTCTCCTCCCATGGTTAGCACGACAGTCTCTGGCCCTAATTCATGGAACATTTCGATATATTGTTCGGGGGTATGCCCTGCTCCAAATAACCGCTGTGCATCATCTAAAGAGGGTTTGGTGATAGTTGCATACCGATAAATCTCTCGTAACACCTGTTGAGCCTCTTGGTAGTCAGGCCATATTATGGGGCTGTAATTTGGGTCAAACGAGACGATTTTACCTTGATCTTTGGCTAACCAAAATGCTTTTTTGATGGCCGAACGGCATGGTTCCCGAGACGGCCCCCAAGTGGAGGCATGCACGACTTTTGCCCGCGAAATCGCATCCACTGCGACCTCTTGAGGAGTCAACTTATAATCTCCATTGCGATATGGTTCAAAGTCGGGTGTGGCTTGACTACGTGACACAAAAATGAAAGAGGTATGTACCCGATGATCCATGATCATGTAATCGGTATTAACCCCATGATATTGGAGTTCTCCTTTGAGAAACTGACCGAATACCCCGATTCCTGTTTTGGAAATGATTGCCGATTTACCACCTAGTTTCGAGACATACACCGCGATATTGGCCGGTGAGCCACCTAAATATTTACCAAAATTGGCCGCACCGAGTAATCCATTTGTCGTTTCTTCAGTTGATATAAAATCGACCAAGGTTTCGCCAATGGTTAAAACGTCGAATCTTTTTGAATTTTTTAACATCAATTATTCTTTTACCTGCTAAGAATCGGGATTAAATAAGTTGCACGCTCCAGAGTGGTTCAATCTTAAAGATTGAACCACTCTCATGACGTAAATATTCAGTGAACTCGCTAGAAAGAGCATCAGAAACCCGATTTCTTTGAGAAATCGGGTTTCTAGGGCGGTTTTACTAAACTTTTACCTCATGACCAACATGCACAAGTTAATTAATACACATTCCTAAATTATATAGACTCGCCCCTCACCAGCGGCGATATGTTTGAGTTTATAGTTCCGTCCGTTATATGGGACATGCTGGTCAGTAACCAATATCTGAAAATGGGTCGAAAACTCGAACTTTAGCGTTGAAGCTAGGTCGGCATGTGGCGGAGGAGGAAGGGACACATCAAAAATGTCATGCTCCGGGTCGGTGTTGACGACAAAAATGTAGCGCGCTTTAGTACCGGATTGAGTCCAGGCGATAATTTTGCTGGCTCCTGTTGGGTCAGGATGAACAAGCCACAGGGTCGTTAGCCCCTTGATATGGTCAAAAATCTGGTCAGCATACAACTTAAGACGAGTAAATGCATGATACAACGCTCCATTTCGTCCCCATCGATAGGCTCCGTGCGTTGCTTTTTCCCCCTCACTTTCTTGAAAAACGTATAACTTAGTGTAATGTTCATTAGGGGCAGGTTTATAATGCCGCTCCCGAGATTCAAAGCCTAACCCCATGTAGCTAGGCATATCGGTCAAAAATAGAGCGATAAACAGCCTAGCCCGATTACCATGTCGATAAAACTCGTCAAAACGGGGATCATCCTTATCGGCGGTCATGACTGTAAAGTTGGGAACTACTGCCCGCGTGACTGCCAAATCATAATAATGACGCAATTTTTGCAGAAACAGAGGTGTCCCCACACAAAGCGATTGTAAGTCTCCTAAAGTGGTTTCTGCGTCGGAGGCTTCCAAATGGTCAACCTCATCTCCGTAGGCGATACTGTCTCGGGGGGCTAGAAATGTTTCGGCGAAATAACCAAAATAGGGCACATTTTTAACTTGCTGAATATAATGTTTAACTGCTTTGAGAGGGTCATAATATTGGTCTGGATTTTCTGGCACGCCGTTAGGACGCATCTGGACATGAGACATGTCACCTCGCATAAAATCGAAGCCGTACCGATGTTGAACCTGATAATAATGGTCACACAGATAGTGCCACACCTCCATGCGAGGCGCGGCAAAGTCAATTTCCCAATCGGCATTATTATTATGACGACCATACAATTTATAACGAGTTAACGGGCCAAACACCCGCGACATGGCTTGAGGCTGTTTGATAAGATAATCTCGCCACTGTTGCCCGTTCTCGTCGATACGTTCTGCTGTGGGACGATGATCAACTTTTAAGCCTCGATAGGGTGGTCCCATAGTGGCTGGCACAGGTTCGTAGCCGTGGCTGTGTAGATGTTTGACTAACTGATTACGCCGCTTGGCTCGTCCGGCAAAATCGTCCGGTTCACCAAACAAAATGCGTAAGCGTTGGGCTTCATCCACCATGTCGGTGAAAAGCTGGTCTATCGACGGAAGCGTTTCCCCAATCACCGCAAAATTGTGTGTTTTGAGGAACTGTAAAATGTGGGTCTGTACATCTTCATGCAACGTATCGGCATGGTCAACGATGGTAATATCTTCGCGTTGCAACCATTCAAAATATTGGGGATGAGCCAGCACAATCTCAGAATATCGGTCAGTATGGGGAATGACATCCATGCCCACTGTCTTGCCCATTACATGAGCCATATTAATAACCGCTTTAAGTTGTTTTTCAACACAGTTAAGGTGAGGGTATAGGTCAGCCAGTTCAGGATTGTAAAATTCAGGGTTAATCTGCCAACTGCTCATGCCGTATAAACTGCCGACCACGCCCGGCTCCCAAATTGGCAAAAGATGCACAGAATCTTGGGCGGCAGGAATCGTCAACAAATAGTTGATAATATGCCAAAAGCTCCTAATAGTACGGACATTAATCCCGACCATGTTGCTCTGTTTGAGCCAACTGCCATCAGAGTTGTTGGCGACAGGAGTAGCGATTTCGGGGGGCTGGTTGGTCGAAAGTTGGTTGGGGTCGGTATATTCGGCACTTAGGGAGACATCGACCGCGTTACCGAGACGGTCTCGCAGAAGAGAGATGGTCTCAGAAGGGGATAACTGCATGGCCTGTTCAGGAAGCAGATTTGGTACAAAAGATGTCGTGCCAGTTTGGTAAAAGTTTAGAGAGCGCTGTTTATGGTCGGGGTTTTGCCACGCGGACAAAAAAGCCTGATAAATTTTGGGAATTTGTGTATGAAGCAACTTCGTCATATTGCACCTACAGGTTAATGTACGCTAAATTAAACGGTATAAGGCCATTGTATTGTGTTGCGAGCAGTTTGGCAAATAGTCGGCGAGGCTCATTTTTGTGAGGCCAAGTTTTGAGCCAAGCACGTTTCAGTTTATACTATAGGCAGGCGGATCTACAAATTGCAAATTGCCAATCTACAACAAATTGTCTTTTTTTGTGGTGGTCTGGTTGATGTTGAAACGGAGTACAACGGCTTTACAGTCTTTCAGATAATGATTTTCAATTCAAGACCAACCTTCCCGCAAGTTTTGAACTTGCGGGAAGGTGACAACTGAAAATGTTTATCTGAACAGATTTAGCCGTTGCCACAAACAATGGCTAAATCCATTGCGCTCTATATAAGTAGTTTTCAGAACTAACTTGTAAAAAACAGAAATGTACCCATAATAGGCGGGTAGCGCGAAGCCTCCTTGAAGGAGGATATACCCGCCAAATACCCGTTGCGATTACATAATCGCAACGATCAGGAAAACAGGAGTGTCAAAATTGTATTTTGACAGCAAGAATGGAATTCTTGCACTCCGGGAAAAGTGACAACTTAGAAATGAAAACTACATATCATCTTGACCACTACATAAATAGTCAAATTTGAGCCTAAAACTGGAGAAAAATTGGTTCAACATGGAAATAAAAGATAACTGGAGTACGAGCCTTTAGGTTGTAAATATTCAGTGAACTCGCCAGAAAGAGCGTCAGAAACCCGATTTCTTTGAGAAATCGGGTTTCTAGGGCGGCATTACTGAACTTTTACTTTAGGTTTGCCTGTTTTGATAAAACAAGCCTAAAGGTTTGGACTCCACCATTAGTTGAGCCAAAAAATTCAATGTCGAATAGTGATGCAGTAAATAACAAAAAGAACTTTATGTTGGCTCTCGAGGGAGAGATTACGGTTCATTTTATTGATGAGCAAACAGTGGTCGGAATCTATCTGGCTCAGGATGACCATCACATTGTGATTAAGGTCGATGACGCGCCTCTGATTATTCCTCGCTTGCAGATTCGATTTATCAAAGGACAATCGGGACAAGCTCTCATTAAAGACGACTCCCAAACCCGTTATGGAGAAATTTCAGATGGGACACCGCGTCAGGGTACGTCGCCTCATCCCATCGTAGAAGGGGTACAGGATGATTCCCTTCAAAGTCAAGCTGAACCAGATTTGTATGATGACGATGACGAAGGAACCGTTATTCTCGACTCGTCATCATCTGCGGGAGACTTAAAAGCGACGCAGTCTGGCTTTCACCTGCCCGAAATGGGTAATGAAGATGAAGGGACGGTTATTCTTGACTCTGCATCACGAGAGCCGATAAGCAACTTTAGTGCATCTCACCCTGATTCTACTGCTGATGATGCAGATATGGATAAAACTTTCATTTTTGATGAGGTTAGCACACCACCTACACCCTCAAAATGGACACCGGGCACAGGTACCGATTACGCCTCGCCCAATGATGCAACCATGATCTTAGATGAAGAGGATACCCCCCCGCCACTTCCGCCAACCCAATCCTCTACGGCTGGCCCGTATGGCGTACCCCGCAAAGCTCCGCCACAGCTAATCTGTACCAGTGGAGCGCATAATGGACAGGTATTCACCATCAACACCGATGTGATGATTGGTCGTACTAGTGCTAACGAGATTGGGCTGGTCAACGATAAAGAGGTCTCTCGGCGACATGCCACCGTCACTAAAAAAGGTGAGCATTACGTCATCCAAGATCAAAATAGCTTAAACGGTACCTTTGTTAATAACCAACCGACCATCGGGCCGTATAATCTGCAAGATGGCGATGTGGTTTTAATTGGGGTGACGTACATGACTTACAAAGAAGGGTAGCTGGTTGTAAAAGTTCAGTAATACCGCCCTAAGTAACTTTCAATTCTAAGTTGTCACTTTTCCCAGAGTGCAAGAATTCCATTCTTGCTGTCAAAATACAATTTTGACACTCCTGTTTTTAACAAGTTAGTTCTGAAAACTACTTAGAAACCCGATTTCTTTGAGAAATCGGGTTTCTGACGTTCTTTCTGGCGAGTTCACTGAATATTTACGTTTGAAAAGCGAGACAAAAGATGCAATATCCATTAAAAGAAAAGATAGGCTCTCCAGAGCTATTGGTCGGTCGTGGAAAAGAGTTCAAGAGTTTCAATCGCTGGCTAGAGAATATCCCGCGCGAACTATCAAAATCGCGGGTGATCTTGGCTCGGCGTAAGAGTGGCAAAACGGCCTTTGTGCAACGTATCTTCAATCAACTGTGGAGTCAAAATGGTCAGGTGATACCCTTTTATTTCAGCATACCAGAAAGAAAAGCCTGGTATCCTCTGTTTGCCATTGAGTATTATCGCACCTTTGCTTCCCAATACATCTCCTTTTTAGAACGCGACCCCCTGGGGGTCAGGCAACTGTTATCACTAGATGAGATAAAAGATTATGGTCAAGCCAACTCGCTAAAGTTGTTGGTGGATGATGTGACTGAACTGCAACGTGAGATGGGGATTGGGCATGACCTGATGTGGAACGTCGCTCATACGGCCCCCCACCGTTTTGCGGCAGTGTATGACCAACGAGTTTTGGTCATTATTGACGAGTTTCAATACCTAACAAAATATATCTATCCTGACCAGCATTATCAACTTGACCCGATTGAGACCATGCCCGGTAGTTTCCACACTATGGTCGAGTCGAAAGTTGCCCCCATGCTGGTGACTGGCTCTTATGTAAGTTGGTTAATCGACATTACCAGCAAATATCTGGAAGCTGGTCGGTTATCTCGATGGCGGATGTCACCCTACCTAACCTCAGAAGAAGGATTACAAGCGGTATACAAATACGCCGAACTGTATAACGAACGCATCACCAATGAAACGGCTATTCTGATTAACCAATTATGCATGTCTGACCCGTTTTTCATTTCCTGTGTCGTGCAGAGTTTCTATGAAGACAAGGCACTCGATACCGAGGAAGGAGTTATCAACACGATCAATTACGAGATCACTGATTATGAGTCAGAGATGTCGATGACCTGGAGCGAATATATTGCCCTGACCTTACCCAAAATCAATGATGTCAATAGCAAGCATATCCTGTTACACCTGAGTAAGCATAACGACCGAGAATGGACCCCCCAAGAGGTACAAGAAACATTAAAATTGGATATGTCTCTTGATGAGATTCAGCGCAAACTGCAACTGATGGTTGAGGCTGATGTGTTGGTGAGAGGTAGTTCTGACATTGATTATCAGGGATTGCAGGATGGGACGCTTTATCTGATATTGCGAAACCGGTTTGAGAAGGAAATCACCAGCTATGCCCCTGATTTGCGGGTCGATTTTCGAGCCGAGGTGAAACGGTTGCAGGCTGATAAATCTCGATTGCGAGGTATGTTAAACAATTTGACCGGTAAAATGGCCGAATACCAACTCGCAACCGCGTTTCGGAGTAAAAAACGGTTTGCGTTATCAGCCTATTTTGAAGGGGTAGTTGACGATAGCCGCTTGAACATGATCCATGTACAGACCAGAGTGTTACAACAACGACCGGACGGCAAAAAACAAGAGTTGGATATCGTGGCCGAGTCGAGTTGTGGGCGGGTAGTTGTGGTTGAGGTGAAAAAATGGCAAACCAAACTTAGCGCCACCCATGTGGAGGATTTTATAGAGAAGGTGGCTGTGTATCGAGATGAACAGGCCGATAAAACCGTTTTGCCCGCGATATTGTCGTTGGGTGGATTCAGTGACCCGGCGCGGAAGGCATGTGAGGAACATGGCATTGGCAGGGCAACCGAAATTGTGTGGAATTAAGGAATATTATATCACAAAGGATATTGAAGCAGATTCGCAAGGCAATACATGTCGGCAAATACGATTTAACTCGCCATGCAGTTGAAGAAATGGCCGATGACAATTTGAGTATATACGATGTCGAATCAGCCATTTTGACTGGAAAAACAAAATTGTTGCAATACGCAAACATTTGCGTGTTGGCATGTGCTTAACTCTGCCTTATATTTGTATGGTGCAATAATTTTACCAAACCATAGCCATAATTTTACCAAAACATAACATTGTGCTACAATAGGGAGCAACTGCATAAAAAAACCCGTTGTGTTTTGCTTGGAGGCGATAACAACGGGTCTTCACTACTCGACCAACACATGGCGTGTTGGAACTTGTTATACCTAAAATCGTAGCATGTCCACGCCGCTTGGTCAAACTAACCAAGCGGCGTTTTTTGGTTATTACTTAAATTTAGGACTGTTCATGTCTATTACTACCATTGAAAAAAGTGACCTCCAGTCTCACATGGCCTCCGCAGTGCAGGCAATAGTACAAGATTGGAATACTCATATTGAGCAAGAACTGGGCAGTGTTGAGTTTGGCCTAACTTACGAAGATGCCTATCAAGATGTATGTAAGACATTGGTAGAGGCCAGAGCCAAAGCCTATGACCAGTATTCTGTGGATGAGTATCATGACGAATACAGGTTGGGATTTTGTATGGGCTACACCGAATCAGCCCTTGATACGCATTGGAAAGGCAAATACTGGATGCCACACCAAAAAATATACCGATATATTAGTTGGCTCAAGGCGATCTACAGTTACCTCGAGTTTGATGCTCGTGCTTTGTTAGCTGTCTCTCGGCTACACCATCATATTATGGTTGATGATGCGGGCCAATACGGTAATTTGGATAATTTTTTACATGATGTGTCTAACGATTTGGCAACTAACCATGTGCCCATTCCGATCCCAAAAGAAAAGCTGACCGAGAACCTAAAGGAGTTAGATGATTTGATTTTTGCCTACATTTTAGACGCAATCAATACCCACATCGATCATGAAAAAGAAAAAAATTGGTTAAGACGGTTATCAAGCTACTTACCCGAAGTTACATTAGGTAAATTTGTGAACGATTATATACCACAGTAACACTCATCTATTTTGGAGACTATTACCATGCCTCAAGAAACACTCGGCTATTACGGCCTCATAGAACTGTCCGACAGAGACGGTTATATCGGCGGACTGCTAGTCATCGACTCGACCGGAAAACCGCTAGAGTTCCGCGTCACCCACCCCATCAGACCAACTGTGGTACAACGAGGGTTATATGGCTCCTCGTTGTTGTCTCACCTTAACGAGGAGTTGTGTGGTCTACCCCTCTATAACGCTCTAAAAAATAAGCCTGATATTATTTTGGTTCAATCCGTAAACCAGCTTTCAATTGGCGACAAGATTGACAGTCAGGTGGTACATATTATGTCGGCTAAAAAGTCGATTAAAATGTTCGACTCAATGGAAAATCGGTATGAGATGAGCGCATCAAACAACCGGTTTGAATCTGTTATCTTAACTTTTCCAGAGCCAACAGATGAAGATGAGCAAAGCACCGTCATTCAGCAC
Source organism: Anaerolineales bacterium HSG25 (assembly GCA_030377865.1). Lineage (GTDB taxonomy): Bacteria > Chloroflexota > Anaerolineae > 4572-78 > J111 > JAUCGB01. Next base: position 12,507 of record JAUCGA010000005.1, read on the forward strand.
CTCAACCATTTTTTTAAGTGGGTGGCCTTGTTAGAGCCATTCGACCGGATTACAACCGCCATTAATGCCCTTGGTGAGCATGATCAGCGGTTTCGCTAAACATCGTTACGGAGTCCAAACCTTTAGGTTTGATAAGATACAACAAACCTAAAGGTTTGGACTCCAGTATCTTGCCCATGTTTGAGACCCTCAAACGCTGGGGACGTGGCATTGGCCCACTCCCCACGCCTAAGATTGAATCAGTAATCTGTGCCGAACTTCCTGAAACGGTGCAGAGTAGTATCACCCTGCTTGATGAAAGCCAAGTTATTGTGGCAGAAAATCTGGTTAAACCAGTTATGAAGTCACATCAAGATAATATTATCGAGTTGACCCTTCATCCACCCGAAACTGTTGACATGTTGGCTTTGCTTAATCCATCGGGCGTGGCTGGTCGGGACTATAAAAACCCTACCTGTAAACATGGGCTGGTCACTTATGCCTGCGAGTTTTGCAACAAATCGGCCTCAAACCCCAAAGAGGTGTTCGACCTGTTTGATCTGCTCTTACCCTACCTACAACCGTCGATAGAGGCGCAACTCAGAAACCCTGACTTTTATTTTCAAGACCTCAAACCACACGATTTTCAGATTACGGGGATTGGGTTTTTGGCCGATCATCCCCAAGCCTTGCTGGGTGATGAGATGGGCTTGGGTAAAACGGTACAGACGATTGTGGCCTTATGGGTGCTGTTCTATCATCGTAAAATCCACACCGCCTTGATTGTCTGCCCCCGTGCCTTGCTCTCAAACTGGGAGGAGGAGTTGAAAGTTTGGGCTCCGTTTTTTTATGTACGGCGGGTACATGGTCTGGCCAAAAATCGAGAGACATGGTGGAAACAGCCAGCCTCAATCTATTTAACCACCTACGGCACTCTACACGCTGATATGAAACGGAATAGCCAAATTAAACTTGGTTTAACCAACAAGTTTCAAAAGGCGGCAGTGGTGTTGGATGAGGCACAGGCGATAAAAAATCCCACAAATAAACAGGCTAAATCTATCCATAAGGTCACGGCGCAATATCGGTGGGGCTTGTCGGGTACACCCATGGAAAATACGGTTGATGACCTGATTGGGATATTTAAATATCTGCACCCGACTCTGTTTAAGGGTAAAACCAACCTGTCCGATAATGAGATCAAAAAATTATATGCTCCCTATTTTCTCCGTCGTCAGGCTGATGAGGTATTAGATTTACCCGAACTGATTGAAACGTATCAATGGCTCGAACTGACTCCAGCCCAACGGAAACGATATGATCATTGCTATAAGGCAGGCCGTGAGGGGCTTAAACGAAAGGGAACAACCTTTACCCATGTATTTGCCTTAATTAACGCGTTAAAACAGATCTGCAACTATGATCCCCAAACTGGTCAATCGTGCAAGTTGAACTTTTTGCGTCAGCAGTTAAAAACGGTCACAAACAACAATCAAAAAGCGTTGGTGTTTTCTCAGTACCCCAACAAAACTTTAGCTTTATTGCAAAAAGATTTAAGGCAGTTCTCACCAGCCATATACAGTGGTAACATGTCGGGCAAAAAAAAGGATGATTTGGTGAGACGCTTCAAAACCGAAACCACCCCCAAAGTATTGCTAATCTCTATCAAATCTGGCGGGGTGGGTTTGAATCTGCAACGAGCCAGCCATGTGTTCCACTTTGACCATCTGTGGAATCCCGCTTGGCACAAACAGGCCACCGCTCGCGCCTATCGCTTTGGGCAGGTAGAAATGGTTTATTGCTACCATCTCTACACCAAAAATAGTATCGAAGCCCGAATTTTTGAAATACTGAAAAAGAAGAAGAAACTGTTTGATGTGGTGGTCGATGATCTATCAGCCGAGTACAAAAAAGGAAGTATGGACGAGGCTGATCTGTTCGCCTTGTTTGATCTACCTCCGCCGCGCTAATTTTGATCTCAAATCGGAGTCCAAACCGACCTTGGCAAAAGCAAAAAGTTTGTCGTTTCATTCATAACTCGACATGTTGATAAAACCAAAAGCATTTTTCGACAGGATTAACAGGATTTTTTTGCCTTTAATTCTGTCAATCCTGTTAATCCTGTCAGATATTGTTTTAGCCATGTTGAAATGATAAACTTCTGAACTCTAGCACCGCAGTAAATTATTAGTACCAAATACAAGAGTTCAGTTTAATCAATAGCTCAACTGTTCTAAACGAACAACACCCAATTTGCCTCTTTAGCTATCCTGCTGGTATCATGCATGGTGCTGTCCTGACTAAACAAGATACCAATCCAATACAGTCATCCAATGACTTTAACTCATCGGATGACTAAAATAAACGAGTTAGCGATGAACTCTGTCGCTAACTCGTTTATGTCTGAGTAGATAAAACTTATGGAAACAAAAATCGTCGTTCAAGGTGCAAAAGAACATAACCTAAAAGATATTGATGTGGAGATTCCGCGTGATAAGATGGTCGTTTTTACGGGGGTCAGCGGCAGTGGTAAATCGTCGTTGGCCTTTGACACTTTGTATGCCGAGGGACAACGGCGTTACGTCGAGAGTCTGTCGGCGTATGCCCGTCAGTTTTTGGGCCAAATGGAAAAACCGAAGGCCGACTATATCGGCGGGCTGAGTCCGGCCATCGCCATTGAGCAGAAGGCGGTCAGCAAGAATCCCCGCAGTACCGTCGGTACCGTGACCGAAGTGTATGACTATCTGCGGGTACTGTTTGCGCGGGTCGGTACGCCTCACTGCTACAACTGTGGTCGCGAGGTGAAACCGCAGTCGAGCCAGCAGATTATCGAGCAAGTCGCCAAGTTACCCGCCGGAACTCGTTTCCAACTGATGGCTCCGGTGGCGAAAAAGCGGAAAGGTACCTTTGAAGAGGTGCTGGCTCAAGCCAAGGCTGACGGATTCGTGCGGGCCAGAATCGACGGGGTGATTAGTGATCTGGCGGAGCGGACAAAACTGGCAAAAAACAAGAAGCATGATATTGAGTTGATCGTAGACCGACTAGTCATCCCGACTGAGGATGAACCGGAGTTCTACAGCCGTTTGGCCGATTCGGTTGAAACCGCGCTTCGTTGGGGCGAGGGCATGATCATGGTCGATGTGGTGGATGGCGAAGAGATTATCATGTCAGAAAAAAATGCCTGCGCCCATTGTGGCATCAGCTTTCCAGAGTTGAACCCGCAGATATTCAGCTTTAACTCGCCGTTGGGTATGTGTCCCAAATGTAACGGGTTAGGGGTGCGGCATGAGTTTGACCCCGAACTGTTCTATAATCCCGAACTGTCGATTAACAGAGGCGCGGTGTTGCCGTGGGGCGACATCCTCAAGAAAAAGGAGGGTTGGGCTAGTCAAATTTCGGCTCAAATCGCCCAACGATTTAATATTAGTTTAGACACTCCTTGGAAGGAGTTGCCGCAGGATGTGCGTGACCTGATTCTGAATGGCAATCGAAACATCAAATTTAAGTATCAAAGTGCCAACTTTACCGGCAATTGGCCCTACGAGGGGGTCATCAACTCGACCAAACGACGCTACAAAGAGACCTCCTCCGAAAACATGCGCGACTACTACTCACGCTATCTGAGTCAACAGCCCTGCTACGATTGTAACGGACAACGGCTCCGCAAAGAGGCGCTGGCCGTGACTTTGGGTGGTTTGAAAATCCCACAGATTATGTCATTTAGTGTGGCCGAAGCGTATGACTGGTTGGCGACCTTATATGGTCAGGATGATCATGGTCAGACTGACGATGGGGCATCGAATGGACATGCCCCGCACATGGTGGCCGAGGCTCCGGTGGCATACAATCTCGTTCCGACCAGCCCACCAGAAACGGTCAGTTTGACCGACCTGCCGGCTAACACCTCCGAGGAGCTTCGCACCTCAGAGGAGACGATTCGCCTGTCTGACAAACAGTTGGAGATAGCCAGCGAACTGCTGAAAGAGATTCGGGAGCGTTTAAAGTTCATGCTCGATGTGGGTCTCCATTACCTGACTCTTGACCGTTCAGCGCCTTCGTTGTCGGGTGGCGAGGGGCAACGAATTCGGCTGGCTTCGCAGATTGGTTCTGGTTTGGTAGGGGTCATGTATGTGTTGGATGAACCCTCAATTGGTCTGCATCAGCGAGATAATCGTCGCCTGCTCGATTCCCTGCTACGCTTGCGTGACTTGGGTAACACGGTGTTGGTGGTGGAGCATGATTCGGACACGATGGAGGCCGCCGACTGGATTGTCGATTTTGGCCCGGGCGCAGGGACACGCGGCGGCGAGGTGGTTTTTACTGGAACTCCGGCTGAGTTGAAAACATACAGCGGCTCTATCACTGGCGAGTATCTATCCGGTCAGCGTAAAGTGACCTCTCCTGAGGGGCGACGCGATACCAACGGACGCTGGCTGGCCTTAAAAGGGGTCACGCATCATAACCTGAACAAAGTACAGGCCAAGTTCCCCTTGGGCTGTTTTACCTGTGTCACCGGCGTGAGCGGCAGTGGCAAAAGCAGTCTGGTCACAGAGACTCTTTATCCGGCCTTGGCTCGACAGTTGCACAAGTCTAAGGCGCGCCCCGGCAAGTTTAAGTCATTAGAGGGAATTGAGGAGATTGACAAGGTGATTCATATCACCCAAGACCCGATTGGGCGCACCCCGCGTAGTAATCCGGCCACTTATGTTAAGGTGTGGGATGATGTGCGGAAACTGTTTGCCGAAACAACAGAGGCCAAATTGCGAGGCTACAAGCCGGGGCGGTTCAGCTTTAATGTCAAAGGGGGGCGTTGTGAGGCATGTTCTGGGCATGGACAGAAACTGGTCGAGATGCACTTTTTGCCCGATGTGTGGGTCACTTGTGATGTGTGCCACGCTACTCGGTTTAACCGAGAGACGTTGCAGATTCAGTACAAGGGCAAAAATATCTATGAGGTGCTGAACATGGAGGTGGGTGAGGCACTCGGATTTTTTGAGAACATTCCCCGTATTAAACGAATTTTAACCACCTTGCATGATGTGGGATTGGACTATATTCGGCTTGGTCAAAGTGCGACCACTTTGTCCGGTGGGGAGGCGCAACGGGTTAAACTGGCTAAGGAACTATCCCGCGTCTCAACCGGCGACACGACCTACATTTTGGATGAACCGACCACTGGCCTACACTTTGCCGACATCCAAAGATTGCTGGATGTGCTTCATCGACTGACCGATGCCGGTAACACGGTCATTGTGATTGAGCATAATTTGGATGTGATCGCCAGCGCCGATTGGCTGATTGACCTTGGCCCTGATGGTGGTGATGGCGGCGGCAAAATTATCGCCAAAGGCACGCCGGAGAAGGTGGCGCAGGTGACGGAGAGCTACACAGGTCAGTTTTTGCGACACATGTTTGAAACAAGACGTGAGGCGTGAAAGAGGCGTGATACGTGATGGAGTGCAAAGCTTGCTTTGCGATGATCATTTCGGCCAACACCTCCGAGGAGTTTCACACCTCGGAGGTGTTGTACACACAGATTAAAAGAGTAATTACGGAGTAATCCGTGTTCACTATCATCTTTCTCGGCCAAGGTAAACAACTCTTCCACTTCGGCCTGTAGTTTGGGCTCGAGTTCCAGCAATCGCTTGTAGCTGACGGCTTTGCTTTTCGAGGCATCTGCATGAATTTTGCTTCCATCTATACTAATGTTTCCCAACTCCAACAGCCCAAGTCCTATCGCAAATACCAAGATTTGCACAAACAAACCTTTGATTTCGGGTAGATTGTCCTTGCGAAAATCAGATATGGTGCTATGATCCGGTTCATAACCACCGGCAATAAAACGAAAGGGGATTGACTCTTTGGTATTCCGCTCTATCTCACGAGCACTGAATACTCCCGTGGCATAGCCATAAAACAGTAGACCCAACATTATCTCTGGCGCGTATGCAGGCGCACCCAAAGGACTATATTTTTTGTATATCTCACTCAAGTCCAATTGCGATATCACAAATACAACGAAATGAACCAGATGCTCTGGAGGTAAAACATCTTTTATCTCCACTTTTATTTCCAATGCTTCTTCATAATCAACTGTTTTGAATTTCCGTGCCATTCTTATACCTCGATTTATTAATTTTGTACAGTTACCTAAGAAAATTTGCACCATAATTACTCGGTAACTATGGTACAAATTTCACCTAGATTGCTATGTCGATAGTGTACTTCATTTTCTTTTTGAGGGAAAGTACTTCTCCGACAGACTGCTAGGGCGGTTTTACTGAACTTTTACGTTGGGGGAGTGCAGTTGACGCGAATGAGTCACCTCCGACAACAGACCTCTTTTTGGCTCAAAATTCATCCTGCGAGTGACAATTCGCAGGCTTTTTGATTGACGGTCATATCCCCCCGAACTGTTCCCTGCGCCCGTTATTGACAAACTTTATTGACGAACTTTAAGGCTTATGGCATACTACAGCCCATGAAAAAACAACCCACTAGTTTAATAACTGTAGAGCAGGCACTCAACCAAATTTTAAGCAACATTACCCCTGTAGAGGCAGAACAACAGCCTCTGGCGCAGGTTTGGGGGCGAGTATTGGCAACCCCCATCACCGCCTCGACCAATGTTCCGCCCTTTGCAAATTCGGCTATGGATGGATACGCAGTGCTGGCCGAAGATACTCAGTTGGCTACACCTGATTCCCCCGTACGATTGACGGTTGTTGAGAATATTCCGGCTGGTATCATGCCGATTAGGAAGGTAGTGTCTCAAACCGCCAGCCGAATTATGACTGGTGCCCCCATGCCCGATGGAGCCACAGCCGTTATTCGTTTTGAAGAGACGAGCGAGTATATCAATACTCAAACCGTTTCTAGCGGACAGGTGCTGGTTTATCAGCCGGTTCAACCGGATGACAATGTTCGTTTCGCGGGTGAGGATATTCAAACAGGCCAAGAGGTGCTACAGGCTGGTCACCGACTGCGTCCCCAAGATGTAGGAGTAATTGCCGCGATCGGTCAAGCTGAAGTATCGGTATTTCGGCGGCCAAAGGTCGCGATTTTAGCTACTGGTGATGAACTGGTTGAGCTACATGAACCGATGACAGTGGGTAAAATTCGCAACTCTAACGAATATACCCAAGCGGCCATGGTACAAAAATATGGTGGACAACCGATCATGCTCGGTATTGCCCGCGACAATGTCGCTGATTTAACAGCCAAGATTAACATGGGTTTAGCCGAAAATGTTGACCTGTTTCTGACCTCAGCCGGGGTTTCCGTGGGCGATTTTGATGTGGTTAAGCATGTTCTGGCAGAAGAAGGCGAAATGGCCTTTTGGCAGGTCGGTATTAAACCCGGTAAACCGTTAGCCTTCGGGTATTTAGAGGGGGGTGTTCCCCTGTTAGGGTTACCCGGAAACCCCGTCGCGGCCATGGTCGCCTTTGAGGTGTTTGCCCGTCCAGCTTTGCTAAAACTGGCCGGACTATCGAACTGGCAACCACGTACGCTACAAGCTACCTTGGCCGAGGATGTAACCAACAGTGGGCGGCGGCATTACATGCGAGCCGTCGTCACCGAAACCAAGGCGGGATATCAGGTTAGTACTCGTGATAGTGGGGTACGGGTACAAGGTTCAGGAATACTAACCTCTATGGTCTGGGCCAATGGGTTGGTTGTAGTTCCCGAATCGGTCACTCATCTCGCCGCGGGGGAGTTGGTGACGGTCTGGATGTTGGATTGAATCGAGCTGCCTTTGAGGGTGATAAATCGCTTATTACAAACGTTAAGTTGACACTTATGATGAAACGACAAACTTTTGTATCATTAATTATTCTGTAGTGCATAAATTTTTTAACTAATCTAAAAAGAGGTAAAACGTATGAGTAAATCTAAACGGGCAGAAACAGTCGCCAAACCAACTGTCTCGCCCATTCTTATTTTGGGTATCGCGGCCATTATAGCAGTATTATTGGGCGCGGTACTAATCTTTTGGGATACTGCTAATCCACAACCGACTAGCCGTACCTCAACAGATGAAACAGAGTTCCCCACCAAAGGGGATCCCGACGCACCGGTGACGATCACCGAATTTTCTGACTATGGCTGAGGCCACTGCCAAGCGTTTGAACGCGACACATGGCCTCTGCTGGATGCAGAGTATATCGAAACTGGGAAGGTTAAATATGTCGTCAATCCGTTTTATTTAGGCAATCCGCAAATTGGTCAAGCAACTGAAGCCAACCTATGTGCGATAGATCAAGATAAATATTTTGAGTACCGTGAAGCACTGTATGCCAACGTTAATCAAATTGGTACCCAAGCAGGATTGTTGAGCATTGCCTCACAAATAGATGGACTAAGTTCAGAAGAGATTGAAACGTGCTTATCTAACAGAACCTATAGAAACCTATTAGAGAATGGTCGTAACGTAGCCGCTCGACGAGGAGTTGCCTCAACTCCAATCTTCTTTATTAATAATACAAAAATTGAAGGGAACCAGCCGTTTGAGGCCATCAAACAGATAATTGAGCAAGAACTTGCTCGGTCAGGACAAGGTAATTAATTGTAAAAATATAGCACCTAATGGTCTCTAAGACCTTTAGGTGCTTACATAACAAATCATTTTAACTCATACCTTTATATCACAACCGGAAACATGCCTCATGACTAAAATTATTTGTCGAGCAAACAACTGTATCTTTTGGGAAAACAAAATCTGCACTGCCGAAGAGATTATCTATGACCCCAAAGAGGGATGTATGACTTACGAGATAATTGATGATAATTTTGATGACCCGTGGGATGAAGAGCATCTACTCGATGGCAATGATGAGGACTTAACATGGGATGATGACGACGTGTTTTTTAAGGATGAGCTAGAAACTAAGAACAATAAAGAGTAGTTCACAAAAAACTGTCTCTTTTTTCTTGAGGCGACAACCTCACCACGTTAGATTATAACAATGTCGTAATTGACACATGAGCCGGGGCAATCACTGTCACTGGCTCGTTTTATACAGGAAACCGTAGACGGTGGATCATAGAGATAACTATTTGTCTATCATCTACTGCCTACCCTATCAACAAAGATGACCCAACAACCATGTGATATTCTTTTAAGTAACGGCTATCTGGTCACAATGAATGATGAGATGCACCTTTATCCACAAGGAAGCGTTGCTATTAGTGAAAATAAAATTGTTGCAGTTGGCCCAACCACTGAGGTTGAGTCTCAATTTCAGGCAGATACAGTCATTGACTGTACCGACTGTGTTATTAGTCCCGGCCTAATCAACGCCCATACCCATGCCCCTATGACCCTGCTCCGTGGTTTGGCCGACGATTTACGGCTCGACGTGTGGCTTTATGGCTACATGATGCCAGTTGAACGTGAATTTGTTGACCAAAATTTCTGCTACACCGGTACCCTTCTGGCCTGTGCCGAGATGCTCCGCTCTGGTGTGACCAGTTTTTGTGACATGTATTACAACGAGGCCGAGGTTGCTCGAGCTACTGCAAAAGCGGGCATGCGCGCCATTCTGGGACAGACCATCCTTAAGTTCCCCTCCCCCGATGCAACCAACTATGACGAAAGCATCGACTATTGTCGTCATTTTATTGAGGAGTGGTGTGACCATGATTTGATCATTCCCGCAGTTGCCCCTCACGCTCCCTATACCTCCACGCCCGACATGATTCGAGCCTGTGTTGACCTAGCCAAAGAGTTTGATGTGCCGATTCACACCCATGTTGCGGAAACCAATTTTGAGCAAGAAAACAATATCGCCCAGTATGAACAGCCAGTAGTACCGTGGTTAGAAGAACATGGCCTCTTTGAAGCCAAAGTGATTGCCGCCCATTGTGTCCATCTACATGGTCGAGAAATGCGCGTTATGAAAAAATATAATGCCGGAGTCGCACACTGTCCGAGCAGTAATCTCAAACTGGCTAGTGGGGTGGCACGGGTACAAAAAATGATCAACACCGGCCTCCATGTTGGAATCGGCACCGACGGTCCCGCCTCTAATAACGATTTGGACATGTTTGAAGAAACTCGTCTAGCCGCGTTCCTACAAAAAGGAGTCTACGGCGACCCGACCATGCTTCCGGCCAAAACTGCGTGGCGACTGGCTACAATTGAAGGAGCCAGAGCGCTTCATATCGGTGACATTACCGGCTCGTTAGAGGTCGGTAAGCGAGCCGACATCACTATTATCGAAACAACAAACACCCACCAAATGCCCAAATTCTCCCGTGACCCAGAAGCAGTTTACTCGCAATTGGTGTATGCTACTCGATCCAGCGATGTGCGAGATGTGCTGGTTGATGGAAAATTGTTGATGCGTGAGCGGGAGTTACTCACTCTGGATGAACCGGAAATCCTCGATTACGCCGCTCGAATTTCTCGCCGCATAGACGCGTTTTTGATTGCCCGAGAAGGGAATATCCTATCCAAATTGTTAGCCATTAGTGCTGACTTTATTCCCCAAGAAACCTTCGAGATTCAGGTTAAGGTAGCCGTCACCGATACCCTAAACCTGACCAGCTTGATTGAGCAGGCTGGGTTTGAGGTCGCTCGACCATCAATTCGGGTACAGTATGATACCTATTTCTTTTTTGAGGATAGTGACAGCGAACGATTACGCTTCCGAGAAGATGAGGTGAAGAATCAGAACGATGAGCTACAAAACACATTCTACACCATGACCCTCATGGGGCCAACTAACGAAAAAGAGTTCGATAACTCAGTCATGTTGACTCGCTCCCGTTTTACAGCCACCGTTCAGCAAAGTTTGCGATTTTATCGCGAATATTTCCGCCCCACGCGTGAGCAGGAGGTGGTCAAACATCGGCGACGGTGTCATATCAACTATGAACAAACCGACTTTGCTATCAATCTCGATAATGTAGCCGATAAGCAATATTTGGAAATAAAATGCCGTACATGGTCAGCCAGTGATGCCAATCGCAAAGCCACCTTAATTAGCGAACTACTAGAAAAGTTCGGCGTAAAAACAGATAGTCAGTTTAAGGCCGAATATCTCGATTTAGCGTAATTCGTAATTCGTAATTCGTAGAGCAATCTTCCCGCAAGTTTAAAACTTGCGGGAAGATGATGACACAATCATGACGTTTGCACGGAAATCCCCAAAGAGCCAAAAAATCCTGTTAATTCTGTTAATCCTGTCGAAAAATGCTTTTTGTTTTATCAATATGTCAGGTCGTGAATGAAACGACAAACTTTTGGAAGGTTTTATAATTGTTATCGGTAATCACATGATGGAGTAAGCATGGGTTATAAACTAGCCATAGACTTTGGTACCACAAACAGCGTAATCACCATTTGGAACGAGGAAATAAACACGGCAGAAATTGTGACTCTGCCCGACCTAAGTGTCAATCGGCGAAGTATTCCACCCGTCATCCCCTCACTGGTCTACGTACACGACGGACAGAAAAAGCAGGTTACGATTGGGCAAGCCGTCCGAGACAAAAAACTCGATCAACAAAAAGGGAATCGGCTCTTTCGTAACTTTAAGCGGGGCATGGTCGCCTCTCCGGCTCCACCACCACGCCCAATCGACAAGATATTATGGGAAGATAAGGACGCGGCCTACAGTTTTTTGCGACACATTGTCGAGAGTATCCCCTATTCTCTTGATGAGATAGAACAGTTAGTCTTAACCAGCTTCCCTGACGACGATTGATCTACAGACTGAGCAACCTCTGCTGGATAATGTGGCGGTGGCACGGTTGCGATGATATTGTCATAATATCAGATAAATCTCGTTTATTTATCATGATCAAAAATCGTTTTAAGTAAGTCAACTTGTCACCCATGTAAGGTTGGTGTTATAATTATCCCATTACAGTTGACCTCATAATTTTTAAGGAGCCAAACACATGGCCGATTTAGCTGATGCAATTGAATATATCCGTTTAGGCAATCGTGAAGAGGGCCGCGAGATATTAGAAGAAGTGTTGGAAGAAGATGAAAACAATGATGCGGGCTGGTTGTGGATGAGTGCCGTGGTTGAGGATGATGAAGAGCGCCAGATTTGTTTGGAAAATGTGGTGGCAATCAATCCTGACAACGACGTTGCTCAACGGGCCTTGCAAGCAATGGAGGACGGTAGTTTTAGCCTCAACGACATGCTCAGTGATGCCTTAGAGACTTATGAAGGCTTACCTGACGATGACGATAACGAGGATGATGAGTTTGATGATGATGAGCTAGAACTGCCTAGCACCATGAAGAAGAAAAAGTCAGGTGGACTGAATCCTCGGTTGATCATCGGAATAATATTTGGTCTGCTGATAGTCTGTGGTTTAGGTGGTACGGCGATCTACAATCTCGTTTTAAGTGATGATGGTGGTGGCGACACGCCTGCTCCCACAACCCAACCAGCAGAAGAAGGCACACCTGCTCCCGATGATGCCACAGAGGATCCGACCTCTGAGCAACCTGTTGAGGAAGCAACGGCAACACCTGCCCCAACTTCTACCGATACACCGATTCCGACACCGAGTAATGTACCTTTTGAACTTCCAACCGCCATACCGACCGATGCACCAACTCCGATAGCGACTCAGGTAGTACCGCCAACACCGAGTTAGGCAGACGGAAGAAATAAAACATCCCAATTGAGGAGTCAGCACCCGCGGTGCGGCACGACGCGTGCCTACTCCACGGGACAATTATTTTTTTCCACGTGCCTTAGAGTTGGAACCACGTGTCAACTTAAGGTTTTGCCTTCACTCAACGCAGTTCTGTGAACTGCATTTTGGCTCAAAATTAAGGATATAAAAAAGTCCCACCATGTTTAATGGTGGGACTTTTGGTTTAAGGCAAACGTAAATATTCAGTAAACTCGCTAGAAAGAGCGTCAGAAACCCGATTTCTTTGAGAAATCGGGTTTCTAGGGTGGTTTTACTGAACTTTTACAGGCAAACATCACGCAGTCATCTCAGTCGTTTCAATGAGTTGTTTTACCTGCTCGTTAAATGAGTGGCTAGATTCCAATTGCCGCTCAAATTTTTGTTGACCAGCTTGCCCCAATTGTAGACGATACACTTGGTCATAAAATAGCCGTAACAGACAAACCGCGATTGCTTGACTATTGCGAACCGAAACCAACAATCCATTGACCGCATGGTCAATCAGTTCTGTCATGGGGGTTAGATCAGTCGTTAAAACTGGCTTTGCCAAGGTCATAGCTTGCATGAGACCCAAGGGGACATGGCTCCGTTCTGGAAAAGCAACCACAAGGTCAGATTGAGTCAAATATTGGTTAATTTGCGATATCGACTTTGGTTCTACAAACTCAATCTCGACCAACGTTTCTGAGGTCAGTTGTTGCAACGCTGTTTGAACCGTGGAATCGATGATTGGGCCGACAAAATAACAGCAAATCTGCTTTTGTATAGCCGGAGGGAGGCTGACTAAAGCTTGCATCAAGATGTCTTGACCACCTCCCGATTTGATCTCGGTCGGGTAGACTAAGGTAAACTTATCCGCAGGCTCAGTAAATCTACCCGCAAGCTTAGAGGTTGCGGGTAGATTGGGCACTATCATTTGGCTAATATCGGGTGTGAACAAAGAATAATTCTCTCGCTCGCTGAAGTTTCGATAAGTCGCTTGGATGGTGGCATGAGGAAACAGAACCCGCTCAGCCGTTGAAAAAGCTAACCCATTTTCTGACTTGGGTAATAGAGTTGGTAGAGATGGTTCATGAATCCACCAAATAGAGGGACGTTGGAAAGCTCTGGCGGCATGAATCACTCGCCAACTAGCTAAAGTATTGGCGATGACTAGATCATACTCAACCACCAAGCCACTTAACTGTAGCGAATCACCTTGACTGTGAGGGCCATCAACCAGATAAGGGCTAATTTTGACCAAAATCCCATTCTGTTCATAACTGGCTTGTAATGGCCCAGATTGGGAGGCGTAGACCGTGACCTCATACTCCAGTTGACGTAGGGATTGAGCTAATATAAACATGGCTTGGGCCGCATCGGTCAGGCGTAGTTCAGGTGAAACAAGCATAATCTGTTGGATTGGTTGGGGTTTGACCCGTTTGGGCCATGGGACTAACGTGTCCCTTAGTAGGTCGGGTAATCTTTCCAAGGTCGCCTTATCAATCTGACTAATCAGGTTATGTCCCTGTAGGATGTGGAGCAAACGGACTTGGCGCTCCGTTGCGTTTTGTTCGACAATGTTAGGTTGATTAAACGCGTAAGAGAGATTTGGATTAAAGTAGGGATCATCCTGTATCACAAAGGGCAGGAACTGTACGGTGGCTCGTAGCAGGTCACAGGTCGGAGCAAACTTACCCCGACTAGCCCCCTCATGATGAAGCAGACGAGCAAATGGAGTATATAAAATGGTATATCCGGCCATTTTTACTCGTAAACAGAGTTCAACATCACTCCAACTGACTTTGTAGGTTTCATCAAAGCCACCAACCTCTTCAAATAGGTCACGCTGAATCATCAAACAGGCTCCCGTCACGGCCATAAAGTCACGATACCATTCGGCTAAACCATAAACACTCGCTTGATATTCAACCTGACCATTAAAAATATGGTCACAATGCCCAATCCCCATAATAACCCCAGCATGCTGAATCGTATCATCAGGGCGAAGGAGTTTAGCCCCCACAATGCCTATTTCAGGCCGTTCGACCCAACTAACCAACTCATCCAACCAATCAGCTTCCAGAACTTCGGTGTCATTATTCAAAAATAGCAGAATATCACCCGATGCGTGTCTAACTCCAACGTTATTAAGAGCGGAATAGTTAAAGGGAACGGGATGTTCGATAACTTTGATATTATCATGAACGGCCAAGGATTTATAGTAATGGTGAGTAGTTCGTTCGTCGCTTCCATTATCGACAATGATAATCTCATAATTAGGGTAGCTGGTGAGTTCAAGAATCGAAGATATACAGGCACTTAAGATATGCGTTTTATTTTTTGTAGGAATAATAATCGAAACTTTTGCCCCAGAGTGGGGTAGATGTAGACGAATGATGCTCAAACGGGGAATTGTAACTTGGGCATTCTCTATACCCAATCGCTGTAGATGATTTTTTAAACTACGGATTTGAGCTTCATAGACCCACGGTTTGACTGTTAATCCACTAGCGGTAGAGTTTTTGACTTTACGCCAATGGTAGAGAATCTTAGGGATATGGTATATTTTGTCGGTAGCAAAGGTGCAACGGAGAACAAAATCCCAATCCTGCGCTCCGTCTAGTTGAGGGTCAAACAGCCCGACCTCCAGCAAAAATTGATGCCGACAGACCGGATGAGTCAGATAGTTGGTACATAATAACATGTGTGGCGACCAGTCCGGTTTAAAGAATGGTTCTTCCCGAACAAGTCCATTTTCCGATAATTTATCCTCGTCAAAATAGATGATGTCTAGTTCTGGGGTGTGATTTAGGAGTGTGACGAGTTCATACAACATATTCGGCGCGAGCAGATCATCATGGTCAAGAAAGGCGATATAATCACCCTGAGCAAATTTTAAGGCTTCGTTGGTATTGCCAGAAATACCCAAATTTTCTGACAGATGGCTTACCTTAATTTTTGGATTCTGACTAGCTAACTGATCAAGAAAAACCCGCAGGTCGGTTCTTTCGGGACTACCATTGGCTAGACAAAGTTGCCAATTGTCATACGTTTGGGCTAAAACCGATTCAATCGTCCGCTCTAGCACCGACAAAGAAGGATCGTAAACTGGGGTGACGATGCTTACGAGAGGACGATAGGCAAAGTTGTGGCTCATTTTTCTTTGCTCTGTCAACTCTTCTGGGGTTGGCTCGTTGTGGGCAATCCAAGTTTGATACGATTCAGATACAGAAGTAAACTCGACTTCCAACTCCATTTTGGATAGTTTTCCCAACTCAGATCGTAAAATTTTGTGATAATGGGCCTTCAAAAATCGAATCCCGGCCGGGAGCCGATGATGGACAATCATTTGAGACAGTTTTGTCAGCCATACCTCACGACTACTATCGGGAGTGGATACTCTAGCATGTAAATCTTGTAGTTTCTGTAAAACGACATCGCTCAAAGTCCGTTCGATGTTGAGCCACTGCCCTTTTAGCAGTTGATTTTCGATATCGAGGCTTTGAATTTGAGCATGGAATGTCTGCTGTGCCTCAGATATTTCAGTGGCATAGTTCTGTCTTAAGGTTTCAATAGTCTTAGTCTGTTCAGTTTGTTGGGCTGTTTTTAAGATTTGTAGTTCGGTGGACATTTCCTGAGAAGCGTTACGGAGATCTAAATTTTCTTTATTCAACAACCAAAAACGACGTTCGTAATCGCGTATAATACGAGGTAACACGTCTGATTTGCGCCGAAATCGGATCGTCCAATCAGTGATAAAAGAGGCATCAAAATCGACATCACGAAAAAAGTTATGTTTAGCGAACTGTTCGGCCCAATATTCTGAAGGGTGCACATTGATATGAGTCGCTTCGCGATAGTCAAACGGGGTGGAGGAGAAGAGAATATCGTCACTGGCTTGGCAAAAATTGGCAATAGCTTGTTCAGCATCAATTTGGGGTAGATGTTCCAACACCTCAATGCAAACAATCAAATCGTAACGGTGGGGTAGCGGGTCAGCCAAGGAGCCTGCGGTGCAGAAGGGGGCTATACTGGGCTGGATATTATTCACATTGTCAGAACGATCAATCCCATACGCTTCTACATCATGCTGACGTAGCCCCTCTACCAGAAACCCCATAGCACAGCCTACATCTAACACGGTAGATGGTTGGATACGATCAGTAATTTGGCTCGCCATGTCAGAAAAAAAGGTCAACCATACCTTGTCTCGTTGATAAGGCTGATTATCTGTGTTAGAGTAATGAGTATTATAAAAGTTACTAATTTGTTCGGAACTTATTGATCTTTTCATAGGTTTTTAGATGATATTTCCTTAACGCAGTAGAGTTTTGACCAGTTGCCAGAAAAAAAGAACTACTAACAAAACGTATAGACTAAACAATATAATATAAAACGATATTTCGCCCCATGCTGATGGGCGATTGTCGGTAAGTCGGTGTGCGAGACGTTCTAGTTTTTGGACAGTAGTCAAGGCGTAACAGACACGGAAAGTCAATTCTTGGCTAGGTACAGGAATATTCGTTAAAAAGACTATTCCCATAGGGTAAACATCCGCATCAATCCCGCCGAGTGTGACCGCATTTCCATCGACTGAATTCGGAGACTGCACCGTAATTAGATAAGTTTTGCCCTGTGAGTCGGAGATGTGGGGAAAGGTGAACGATCGCCAACTTTCATTTTGCAGGGTAGCAGGGTTAAAACTAGTGCGATGGATGGGTGGGACATCTTCTGGATAGCGGTTTGGGTCTGACATCTCCGTGAGCGTGACGGTAACATCCTCAGTGTTGGTACGCCAGTAGGTAAGAAACAGTAGGTCAATTTGGTTGAGATTGTTTTGCTGGGCGACAAAACTTTGCCCGACGATAAAGTCGTCCCAAATCTGTACCTGTTCGTTGGGTACCGTGTTGTAGTTGATATATTGTCCATCACAGCCAAGTCGGTTCAGCATGCTGACTAAAATTAGCCCCATAGCCCCCAAACTTATAATTAACAATGTCACTAGGTATGATTTTTTCAAAATAATATAGAGTTCGGCAGAAGTCCTTCCATAGTTATTGGAGTGCAATACTTGCTTTGCCTGCGAGTCTAACTACTGAAGAATTTATACCGCCTTGTACTATGAATACGTGCAGACATCCTGTCTGCACGTATAGTCTAGTAAAAAAACGGGATGATATAGTCGAATAAGACCAGCCCATCAAATAGGATAAATAAACTGGTTAGGGTTATCAAGCCCAAAGGTTGTTTTGAGGTAGGGATGAACTGTTGCCAGCCAAGTAATAAAAATAGATACAAGGGAACAATAACCGGATAACTTGAGCGTCCTTGATGATAGGCCATTGAGCCAGTGACGATATGCCAACCAATTTGGATCGAGGCCGCGCTTAGGATTGCCGAGGTCAATATCATCAAGGCTACCTGTTGGCGTTTTTGCCGAGATGAGCATTGTTGCCAAGTCATGCTCAACTGCCTAACAAAACAGTTATGTGGATGCTTTTGATTGGTCGTAAATTTTAGGTAAATAAACTGCCCCAAACGGATAATCAAACCACATCCAGCTACCCCGACAAAACCGAAAAGCATGGTGTACCAAAACGGGTCCAACCTCAAATGTAACCAGCCCGGCATGGCCCAAAAACTTCGGAAAACATGGCTCAAATAGGTTGGATCAAGATATAGGCTGTCTTTTATAAAATGTTGCCAACCCTCATCAATCAAGGTCGCTAGGCGGCTTGGGATAAAATAATACCCGACCATCATGCTCAGAAATCCTAGCAGGATGAGCCAACGCCAATGTCGTCGGTAGTGCAACAGATAAAGGAAGCCAACCATCAGCAGTGGAAATAGCAAAAAATAGGCGGTTGCTTTAGTCCACATGGCTAGAATAGCGACCCCAACGATTGCCCCACCTAGCGACCAAGAAAAGCCAATCATCGCCCCGCGTACCAGCAGTAATAGGCTGACGGTGGACAGTACCTCTGCCAAGTTACCGTTATTAATGGTCGATAACAGATGGGTGTGTTGTGGACTGAAAGTGATCATAGTTGGTACACCCAAACTCAAAAATAGGTCATTAGGAAAAATCGTTTTGGTGAGTTGATAACCTAGCCAGATCATCAACACCGCAAACAGGACGGTATAGAAACGAATCGCATATAGTTGGGTGACAATCGGCTGATCCGAGATTACGGCTATCGGTAAACCTACGACCAGATATGCCACTCGGTTGCTGTATAAACCGCCGTATACCTCATGGTAAAGTTGAATATAATGATTAAGGGGTTGGTCGGGCGCGGGGTGTTGATGCGGCAGGGCATAGTGCCAAAACCGAAAGGTGAAGAGAGAAGCACGAAGGTCGTTGTACCAAACTGGCTGTTCCGTAGAGCCAACCCATTCGGTCGTGTTAAATGCCGCTTTTGCTCGTTCAAAGTGCGCTGGTTCGTCGGGGGCTTGCCACGGAGGGATGATGGAGGCGTAGATAATGCCACGAATTAGGGCCAAAGCTAAGAGAAGCGTTATCAGTTTGGGGGTTGGAGTTGCAATATTCGAGAATATCAATTTGATTTGTATGAAAACATTATGCACGAGATTTCAAACGCCAACGCACATAATTTATGACCTCTATCATTATATCCTTAATACTCTGTTCTTCTAATATTTCTCCTGCACGCGTTATTAACCGTCCTAATTCTTTCAAACCTAAACTATTAGGCTCTGAATCTACAACTGTTGATTCAGGTGGTTTTTTATCAAGCTCAGGTACATTAGAGAAAATTGGTTCAACAACGGGTTCTGCCGCAAAACGTTTAATACTTTCTTCATCCAAATTTTCGCTTTTATGAAAAGGTTGCACGGTGTTCAAGTAGGTGGCAACTTCTTCGTAATCTTGCTGTCCTTCCCGCTTTGCCCAAAGCATAACATTTTTTTCGGTTCCTAAATTCAGAATATCAGGAAATTTCTGCTGTAATTTGGGTGTGTTATTCCATAAAATTTGTAATAATTCTGGAATAACTTGAGAGTTTTCTTGCACTGGCTTTACACCAAAAAAGAAAACCCCAGCCGCGGTACGATGAGCCATTTCCTCCGAAAAATATCCATCATAGTTCCGTAGTGGTGCATCAATCACTTGCTGTAGCAAACCGCGCAATTCTTCTATGCCCGGATCAGAAGCGTGACCTAGAGTATTCATATACATTTCCAGAATAGCCCGTAAGCCAAATGAAGGCATTTGATAGGGCGCAATGCCGACCCTTAAACTATCAAAAGAGTCGAATAACTGTAACATTCCTTGCATTGAGGCATTAAAATAATGATGGGGAAACCCGTGGTAGGGAAAAACAAAATTGCACTCGCCATACACATACCCACCGATTTTTAGTGTATCATACATCTCTTGACATGCCGTAAATGGTTGCTTTAAATGTTCAATTACCGCAAGGGAAAAGACAAAATCAAATGTGTCTGGCAAAAAAGGGAGTGCATGCGCGTCACCAACTACGTCTACATAAGGCGTTAATGTAATATCCATCCGAATTACATTGGGTAAATCAAGGGCCATATTTCCGGCTCCAAGATTTAGGCTGATTGCATCAGGAAAAAGAGATTGTAAGACAACACGATGTACCCAGTCAATACAATGATACCGTACCGTAAGATCACTGTCATGTTCCACATGAGGCAACTTACCATCAGGAAAAAGAATCGGTACATTATTTATAATCGGAAATACAACTCCACAATTAGAGCAGATTAAAGTTTCTTCTTGTCGTTCAATATGTATCTTACAGGTTGGACATGCTAAAATGTCATATAAGTTCATATTTGTCTCCAACTATTGATGATTGAGCTTTTGCAAAAGCCACGGACGTAAGGCTGTTTCCATAATAGCATGCGTATTGCTAGTTGGATGACCATCACCCTCTATGATAACTTCCGAGATTTCTTTTTCTTTAAATATCTGGATAATCACCGGAAGTAACGAAAAAGATGGTATTTGTTTTTCTTCTGCCCATGTCGAAACACGCTCATCAACATTAAAAGCATAGTCATGATAAGCGGAGTCGACATCTGGTCTTATTGACTTAATGCTTAGGTTTGTCACTAACACTTGAACATTATTTTGTTGAAAAGAAGCCACGGCATAATCTAAATATTCTTGACTCATACGCCACTGTTGGTCAATCAAAGAAGGTTCTATGAGAAATGGATCCAATGATGCTGTTTGATGTGCTTGGTTCATAGCTATGATTTCTCGATTGCGAGCAATGATCTGTTCCAATGGTGGACTAGTGAAATCTTGCCTTAATCTATTTAAGGCAAGATAAAAATACGATGCAAACATGATATTACTGGTAGGAGATTGCGTCAGAATCCTGTCGACATCATCAATATAAGGAAGATCAAAATATGAAACTTCTCTAATACGATCCTCCCAAATATCATTCTCATAAGTCATAATAAGGACTGCGTCTGGCTGTAACGAGAGGTAACGGTCTGTATTGGCCGCATAGTATATGGGGCTTGCACCCTGTACACCTACATTAACAACTTCCCATCCAGCGCTACGGATATTCTCATCCAACCGATAGGCGAATGTTTTGGTAAAATGACTACCGTGCCCTTCAACAATAGAGTCGCCAATAATAAGTAACCGCTTTAAACCGCTTGGTTTTGGAACCATAATTTCTGGGCCACGAAATCCTCTGGTGTTGATTTCATACGCTACCTGATAATCTGCCCGAGCTTGGGTATAAACTGTTGTGGGAATATGAAAATAGAGATATGGCCTAATTTGTACCATATACAAATTAGGTTGGTATGGGTCTACGATACTTGGTAATGGTGGATTAGGTATGTTTTGCGGCGATATCAGGAAGCGGGCTATTACTTCACCTGATAGAAGGAAAATCACCAGAGGAATCGTGATTACCAATAGGTAAAAAAGAGGTTTTTTGTTGCCATTATTTGAATTTTCAATACTCATAGTTGAGACTTAACCATCTTCTGAATAAGTTGCACCATCTCCTCCCCAAACCGGTCAAGGGTTAAATTCTTTTGAAATGTTTGGCGAGCCTGCTCACCCAACTGCTGACCATAGTCTCGGTCATAGAACAGGCGCATGAAGCATATTGCCAAAGCTCGTTCATCCTCAGAGGGAACGAGTAACCCATTCACCCCATGCTCAATGATTTCAGCAACCCCGCCAACATCGGTAGCCACAATCGCTTTCCCCAAAGCCATCGCCTCCATAATCGTTACGGGCAAAACTTCATCTCTCGAACTCAGCACAAACAAATCGGCAGAGCGAATATGGTCGAGGGCCTGTTCATGGGACATCTCTCCTAAAAACTGAACATCTACGCCAACTGGAATAAATTTACTTAACTCTTCGTAAAATGATTGGGTTAAAATACGCCCAACAAAGTAACAACTTACCTTTTGTTTGATGGGTTCAGGTAAAAGGTTTAATGCTTTAAGTAGAACATCCTGCCCTTTTCGATGTTCTACACTGCCTACATGAACCATGCGAAACTTGTCAGTAGTTGGGGAAGCTATCTCCACGACTGGCTCTATTCCCAAACTAAGACCATGAGCAATTACTCGATAATTATCAGCCTGAGAAAGGAAGGCGTACATATCGGCAACAGTTTGAGACGGAAAAACGACCGCATCAGCGATAGAAAACGCCTCGGCAATCACTGGTACTTTATTAATCAAATCCAACCCATGATTAGATTCATGAATCCACCATAGTGATGGTTTTTGCATAGCCTTCGCGACGGAGATAAATTGCCACATCAGGATTGTATTGATAAATATAATATCATAATCCAAGATAAGTTTGGTAATAGCCAAACTATCACCTAAAATTTCAGGAATGACATAGACTTTCATGCCAGCCTGTTCATACTGCTGACGCAAGATTCCATCAGTTGGAGTATACACGTCGATATCATACCCTATTTTCACCATATAGTTCATCAGGGTATAGAGAATGACCGGCGCACCACTGGCACTTAAATCATGGGAGACAACCATTAGACGGGGTTTTTCTGTTTGATCGTCACTCGGTGGGATATTCGACATGTTTGCTTCGATATCCTGTAGATTTTTCAGGGAATTATCATCAATATTGTTCAGTAGTTTAAAATTTTGTAGAATTTTGATAATACGCTCTGCCCGATTCATCTCTCCTTTTGTAGCCAAAGTTGGCTGGTGGTGAGTATAGGAGAGATTCGGATGAAAGTAAATATCGCCCTGTTGAACATAAGGCAACAGGCGTATTGAGGCCCGCAAAACATCACTGGGCGGAACATTCAAGCCCCGACTTGCCCCCTCATGATGTAGTAATTGGGCAAACGGGGTATAAATAACTTTGTGACCAGCTTTGGTCGCACTCAAACAGATTTCAATATCACTGTAACCAATTTGATAGGTTTCATCAAAGCCGCCAACCTGCTCAAAAACCTCGCGCCGCATCATCATACAAGCTCCAGTGACGGCCATGTATTCTCGGTACCATTCTGGCGTGCCAAAGAGAGTACTCTGGTTTTTCATATTAAAACTGCCGTCAAAAATATGACTGCCATGTCCAGTCAATCCCATGATGATACCCGCATGTTGGATGGTTCCATCGGGGCGAATCAGTTTTGTGCCCACAATACCAACCCCCGGTCGTTCAACCCAGCCTACTAAATCTTGAAGCCACGCGGCATCCAATACCTGAGTATCATTATTTAGGAGAAGTAGTAACTCTCCCTCAGCATGTTTAACTCCCAAATTGTTCGCGACAGAGTAGTTAAATTGTCCCGGGTAATTAATGATTTTCACCCGCTCATCGTCAGCCAAAATCTTATAGTAATAATGGGTAGCCGAATCTGTGCTACCATTATCAACTAAAATAATCTCATAATTCGGGTAAGTGGTTGTCTCAAAAATAGATGAAAGACAGCTAATCAGTAAATCGGTTCGATTTTTAGTCGGAATAATAATGGAGACCTTTGCTCCAGAATTGGGCCATATAACGCGGGTCATATCCAAATTTGGACGACTAACTTGAACATCTTCAATCCCCATTCTGGTGATATGGGCCTTAATGGTCTGGAGTTGGGCAGAAACAACCTCGCTTACGTCAACCGAGGGGCGTACCTTTCGCTTATGGTAAAGAACCTTGGGAATATGAACGACTCTGTCTGTTTTTTCAATGCACCGGAAGGCTAAATCCCAATCCCGTGCCGGATTTTCTGGATTTTCCAGACTACCCGTAACATCTAGCAATAACTGTCGTCGGAAGAGTGCATGGCTTAAATAGTTTATCGATAAGAGAATATGGGGGGAGTGGCGGGGTTTAAAAAATGGCTCTAATCGAATTGTGCCATTCGTTTTTCCTTTCTTGGAAAGATGATCTTCGTCAAAATATATAATGTCCGTTTCGGAATCTTGGTTTAATTGGCTGACGATTTCATAGAGCATGTTGGGTGCTAAGAGATCATTATGATCAATTAGGAGCACAAATTCACCAGTAGCCATTTCTAATACTTGATTGAAACCACCTAATGTACTTGAGTTTTCTGAGATATGTTTGACCAAAATTCGTTGACTATCAGAAAATTCATCTAATAATTCGTTGAGACCTGCTGATCCGCCATGAACGATACAGAGTTGCCAATGATCGTAAGATTGGGCCAAAATCGACTCGATCATGCTTTTTAATATATCTAAAGAAAGATTGTGAAGTGGGGTGACGAAACTGATGAGAGGGCGATACACAAACTGTTGCGCCTCAATATTCTGTTGAGCCAACTGTTCGTCGGTTGGCTCATTGTCCGCAATCCAAGTTTGGTAGGCGGTTATTTCGGGTGAAAAATTTGGATGTGAGTCAATCGTTGATCGAGACGAACGTAATTTAGCAACATTTTCCGATAGAAATTTCGCGCCTTCGATCAGGCCCGTTTGTTGTACCGTTTGGAAAACTTCTTCTAAAAATTTATCTCTGGAACTGCCGGGAGGTGAAAGGGTCGCTCGTAGATTTTGCAGTTTCTGTAATAACGTCCAACCTACCGAGTTCTCAAGATTTGTTCGGTACTCCTCCAGAGCATCTCGGTGAGTGGTTAAGGTTTGTACGTGTGAGCGTAACGAGCGTTCCATGTCAGAGAATTGGAGTTGATGTTGCTTTCTTAAATCTGCCGATTGGGTAGCGTGTGTGTTTATAAGTGCCTTTTTTTCTGCCAAATGTTGGCGTATCTGTTCAGATGTATCTTGAGCTAAGTCACGGAGATCGGTATTTTCTTTCCATAGAAGCCAGAATCGACGCTCATAGTCTCCTACTATCCTGTGGATTGGCTCTTTTTTGGCACGAAATCGAATAGCCCAGTTAGTGACAAAGGAGGCATCAAAATCAACATCACGAAAGAAACCATGCCGAGCAAACTGTTCAACCCAATATTCAGTTGGTTGAACATTAAAATGGGTTTCTTCCTTATAATCAAAAGGAGTCGATGAAAATAGTATATCATCCGCATGCTGACAAAAATTGGCGACCGCCTGTTCAGCCTCTGCTTTGGGCATGTGTTCCAACACTTCGATCGACACAATTAGATCGTAGCGTTGCGGCAAGGGGTCAGCAACCGAACCGACTCGACAGTATGGGGCAATATCGGGGTGAACATTTTTAATCGCATATTCTGAAATATCAACCCCATAAGCTTCAACGTCATATTTGCGTAGATTTTCAACCAAAAACCCCATCGCGCAACCCGCGTCTAGGACTGTTTGTGGCTGAGTTGTTTTTATAATATCCTTGGCAATACCGTCAAAAAAACTGAGCCAATGTTCATCTCTTTGATACGGTAAGCCACACCCTGTAGCAAAATAGTGGGCATCATACAAATCGGATGGTTTTTGGGTAATCATAGTTTGTCCTATATTTAATAAAATCTTACACTTTAGGTGTTTTGGGCAATCTCAATGCCCTCACTTTATTGATGTAAAAGGGTATCTTGTCTGGTCATAAGAAACGTCCATCAAATCGGTCAACAGAAATCAGGTGGTTTGCTATCATAAAGGTAAACAGTATAATCGCTTGAGCCTAACACATACAAACCGAGTCTGAATAAGACTCGGTTTGGGGTCTGTTAGCTATTCGAAATTTAAACTTGTTTTATTGCAGTAAGTAAAAAGCTAGTGAATTATACTGTAGCCTAAAAGTAGACACAAATCATCAGAGAGTAGTCATCTATGTCAACGGTTGTTCGTTTTGAAAATGTATCCAAAAAATTTTCTATCCAACGCACTCGGCCTCGATTTTGGCAAGAACGTCTGTTTGGAATGTTCAAGCCTAAACCCGCCGATGAAGAAACCGATAAAAGTTTTTGGGTTTTACGAGATATTAGTTTTGAGATTGAGCAAGGGGAAAGTATCAGTTTTATTGGAGTGAACGGGGCAGGCAAAAGTACCCTCCTCAAACTGCTAACCCACATCATCCGCCCTACTACTGGCACCATTGAGATAAATGGTCGTATCTCGGCTCTACTAGAGTTGGGAACTGGTTTTCATCCTGACTTAACCGGACGCGAGAACATCTACCTAAACGGGTCAATTTTGGGTCTTAAGCGAACTGAAATCAAACGCCGCATGGACGCGATTATCGAATTTGCCGAGTTGGCGCGGTTCATTGATGTGCCGGTTCGCAACTACTCATCGGGCATGTATGTTCGGTTGGGGTTTGCCGTTGCCATCTATACCGAGCCAGAAATTTTGATTGTGGATGAAGTTTTAGCGGTCGGTGATGTGGCCTTTCAGCGTAAATGTATGGATCAGATTAACGCGCTCAAACGGCGCGGGGTGACGATTATCTTAGTCACCCATGCTATGGGCAGTGTCGAGGATATGTGTCAGCGGGCGGTCTGGCTTGATAAAGGACGGATTCGGGAGATTGGCCCGTCGGAGTCGATTGTACGTCAATATATATGGGATTCGTATGAACAGAATCCAGCCGGTAGTAGTGTTGCTACCGATCATGTTGATGATGAAGATGATGATGAAGATGAAAATAAAGAATCACCGAAGCGATGGGGTAGTGGCGAAGTGACCATAGAGCAAGTTCAACTTTTGGGTGCAGATAATCAGCCCCGCGACTATTATAAAACTGGCGAATCGATGACGTTGGCAATGCATTATCAGGCTAAAGAACGAATTGAAAAACCAGTCTTTGGTATCGCGATTCATCGTAGTGATGGAACCCATGTCACTGGCCCAAACACCAAATTTGCCAAATATAAAATATCTCATATTGAAGGCAACGGCGTGGTCTACTTTACGGTGCCAGCCTTATCATTGCTAGAGGGAACCTACTATGTGACGGTGGTGGTGTGCGACGATAAAACGGAGCAAATGTTTGACTATCATGACCAGTTGTACCCGTTTCAAATGGTGCCGTGGAAGGATGAGCCTTATGGTTTACTGACCTTAAATGGCAATTGGAAGATTGAATAGAAAATCGGAATTAATTAACTTATGCAGGCTCTTTGGGGTTTTCCGTGCAAACGTCATGATTGTGTCATCATCTTCCCGCAAGTTTAAAACTTGCGGGAAGATTGCCATCAAAGTATCTAATTTAAGGCGTAGTTTTGAGTTGCACGGAATCTACCAGAGAACCCTTATGCAGTCATGAAAGTGGTTCAATCTTAAAAATTGAACTACTTTGGATCGCACCACTTAGGCAATTCCAAGAAAATAAACCCCCAACGTTTCCTGAGACTTCGGCGTGAGCGCTCAGTCGAACGCTTGCCGAAGGGAACTGACTTCGACAGGCTCAGTCAGCAATTCTTGGGAAATTTTAAAAGTTGGAACTGCCTTATTTAGGGCTTGTTCCTAAGGATACAACCATGATCGAAGCAGTTAATTTATCGAAAGAGTTTGGCACTTTTATCGCCGTACGTGACATCTCGTTGCATGTAGACGAGGGCGAGGTGGTGGCTTTATTAGGCCCAAACGGAGCCGGAAAAACTACTACGGTACGGATGTTAAGTGCCATCCTTAAACCGACGCGAGGTTACGCTCGAGTGGCAGGGTATGATACTGTCACCGAAGCCAAAATGGTACGCCACCTTATCGGAGTGCTGACCGAGTTTCCGGGGTTATACTCACGGATGAAGGGGATGGATTACTTGAAGTTTTTTGGTGAACTACAGGCCATGTCAGCCGAGCAAATTCAGCAACGCTCGGAATTATTACTCCGCCGCTTTGAACTGTGGGACGCACAAGACCGTCAAATTGGTAAATATTCTAAAGGCATGAAACAGAAATTGACTCTAGTACGGGCCATGTTGCATGATCCAAATGTGCTGTTTTTAGACGAGCCAACCTCGGCGATGGACCCACAAAGTGCAAAGTTGGTCCGAGATTCGATTAGGGCGTTACGGGCTGATAATCGTACCGTGATTTTATGTACCCATAACCTTAATGAAGCGGAACAGTTAGCCGACCGAATCGCAGTGGTACGACAAGGTGAAATCGTCATCGAAGGTACACCTGATGAGCTAAAGCGGCGTTTGTTGGGACATCCGATTATGGAGTTACGAGTTAATGGTTCTATTAATGGTATCGTTGACTATTTGGATGAAAAAACCAATACGGTTGAACAAGGCGAAAACTGGATTCGATACGCCATCGCAGAACCCACCCAGTTTAACCCAATTTTACTTGATGAGTTGAATCGGCAACATATTCCAGTAATCACCTTAAGCGAGGTTCAACGTAGTTTAGAGGATGTTTATCTCAATATTGTGGAGCAAAAGGAAGAGGTGGGGTAACATACCTCCAGTAGTACTATGTTATTAACGATAGATATAGGAAATACGAATATTACCTTTGGGGTTTACGATCTTAACGAGACGACCTTACCCTTGCGGTATCATTGGCGCATAAAAACTGACCACGGACGTTTGTCTGATGAGTACGGAATTATTATGTTGGGCATGATGCGCCACGAAAAGATTGACTACGAGCATATCCACGGGGTGGCGATTGCCAGTGTTGTACCGCCTCTGACACCTGTATTTGAGACTATGGTTGAGCGGTATATTCATCAAACGCCATTGGTTGTTGCGGCGGGGGTCAAAACAGGGATTAAAATTCGGTACGACAGCCCGCGCGATGTTGGAGCTGACCGAATTGTTGATGCGGTGGCGGCCTATCGGCTATATGGTGGCCCGGCCTGCATTGTCGATTTTGGTACAGCTACTACCTTTGATGCCATCTCGAAAAGGGGTGACTATTTGGGAGGAGCCATCGCTCCCGGTATTGGGATTGCCGCTGAGGCGCTATTTAGCCAAACCTCAAAACTACCTCGGGTTGATTTGGTTCGCCCACCGCGGGCAATTGGCCGAAATACTGTACAGGCGATTCAAAGCGGCTTATTATTTGGATATGTTGGTATGGTCGAAGGCATGGTCGAGCGCTACAAAATAGAACTAGGGGACGATTTACGGGTTATTGGAACCGGCGGGTTGGCTGAAATCGTCGCCAAAGAGACTTCCGCTATCGAGGTCGTCAATCAATGGCTAACCTTAGAGGGGTTACGCATGATTTGGGAGATGAACCAATAGCAGACCTGCCTTATCTCCAAGTTCTATCATGAAATCACCGTCTCTCTTCAAAACCCCTAGCGCAGTTTCAGCGTAAATATTCAGTGAACTCGTCAGAAGGAGCGTCAAAAACCCGATTTCTTTAAGAAATCGGGTTTCTAGATGGCTGTGGCTAAAGATTGAGTGTCATTCAGCACAAGCTACCCTATCCTATTTTTTTGGAGTTACGAGAAGACTAATTACCCTACTCTAAACGAGCAATCTCCTGTTCGATCAGTTGTTTGAAGGTGTCATAAGGTTGGTTCCCCTCAACGCTTGTTCCATTAATGAAGAAGGTCGGAGTCGAATTAACACCTTTTTCAATAGCTATTTTATGGCCTAATTGCAATAGGTCACGATAGGTTTTATCAAGCAGGCATTGTTCAATCTGATCTGCATCTAACCCTTCGACTTGGGAGGCGATGCTCAATAACCCGGCCTGCGTGCGAATTTGGTTAATATTGGCATACAATGCTTTGCGATATTCAAAATATTTACCTTGATCCATCGCACATAGGTTAGCTTCGGTAATCAGGCCAATTTGTGGGTTACCTAGATAAAACGGATTGACGACATATTTAACTTTTCCAGTTTCGATATACTCTGCATCCAGCAGAGGCCATGTATCGCGTTCAAACGCTTGGCAGTGCGATCAGCCATAATCCGAAAAATCGATGATTGTCACCGAAGCACTAGGATCCCCTTTGGTAGGAAATACCGTCTCATCCATTGGGGGAACAGGTGTATCGGTTGGGGAAACAGGTGTGTCGGTTGATGGAACAGGCGTATTGGTTGGCGGAACAGGCGTGTCGGTGGCAACTAAACTACCTATGCTCGCACAAGCAACGGTAAGGGTTAGCAATAGCATAATGATGATGATATGATGTTTTGGCATTGATTGTGTTCTTCCGTTTTGTGATTTTGGGTAATGTTGTTATCTTGACTGATGACACATCGGAATAAATCCCTCTGCTGATAGCTAAAGCAGGCTAAAGCCAGCTATTTAGGCATCTTTTAGCGGTCTTGAGTTTTTAGCCTTGTGGCTTTAGCCCAAGGCTATCAGTCAACACGTCAACACTACCTGATTTTGATCTATGGCAGTTCCAGAAAAATAAATCTCCCACCGTTCCCTGAGCCTGTCGAAGGGAACTGGCCTCGACAAGCGTTTGACTGAGCGTTCACGCCGAAGTCTCAACTAACGATTTTTGGGAGGTTGGAACTGCCGTAAGTTTACCCTTTAACCTCACGTTAGGCAAAAAAGCATCTTACAGTCTTTCAGAATAATCATTCAGGCTCCTTGTTCCTAAACCCTCATGTTTTTTTGAGAAGGTTTCAATAGAGTTGTTCGGCAATAAAGAAGCTTTTGCACTCCGCAGACCCGAATTTGAGTTTTTATGCGATGATAAGTTATTGCCGAACAACTCTAATTTGTGTTATAGTCTCATAAATGATTTTTTGCCCCCAAAGTGCGTCATAAGAATTATGCAGGGCGGAATGAAATTACAAATGGTAAATGGTGAATGGTAAATTACCTGACACTAACAAAATTTTTGGGCAGACAACACCGCAACGGATCGTCGGATATTCTGGTGCGTGGTGCGTGTGATTGGCTCGTGCCTTCATAACGACTCATTTACCATTTATAATCCGTTATCGGGGAGGTTTTTAGGTTTTTATCCGTTAAATCCCCAAATCTGTTGTAGTCTTGCTCGCCCAAAGATTCCGTTAGCGTCAGAAATAATCATCTCAAGGTTCTCCTACGAGGTATTGAGGAACACGGAGACGCAGAGGAAAAATTTGTTCACTTGTTCGCTGTGAATCTCCGTGTTCCTCTGAGTTAATTAGTTCAGGCTAAATTTTTTGTCGGGTACTAAGTAGGATATTTTAATTCTTCCACGTGCCTACAGTCTTTCAGATAATGATTTTCAATTCAAGACCAACCTTCCCGCAAGTTTTGAACTTGCGGGAAGGTGACACTTCCACGTGCCTAGTATGCCCAACAAGTATATCGTCTGGCCTATCATAAAACGAACCACAAAATTAAGAATTACAGAATTAAATTAGAAATTAGACGAGCAGTCCCACCGGCTATAAACCGGATGGGACTGCTTGGGTTTTGTGACCGTGATTGCTAGAGCAATCCTGCCTGTACCCGAGCCAATTCCTCCGCCGAGATACGGCCAGTTTGATGCAAAACATTCAGAATTCTAGGCATGGTCAGCACCGCATGCAGGGTATACCCTTTAGCCTGAATCGCCTCTGAGCCACCCTGCTCACGGTCAATCAACACGGCCACATCTCGCACAACTAGGTCAGCCGCGGTCAACTGCTCAATCGCCTTGATGGCACTACTACCACTGGTGACTAAATCCTCGACCACGACCACTGTATCACCAGCCTCAAACCGCCCCTCGATACTGCGACCCAATCCGTATTGCTTGACCTCTTTGCGCGGGTATATTAGCGAGCGATTCATGGTCAGCGCCACCGCGGTGCCAATGGGCAGAGCCGCGTAGGGCACACCGGCCACATGATCAAATGACAAGGGACGTAACATGTCGGCATAAGCTTGAGCCACTAATTTCAGTAGTCCAGCACTGGCCGTGACACGGCGCAGGTCGATATAAATTGGTGACTGTTTGCCAGAAGCGAGGGTGAACTCGCCCAACTGCACACACCCGACCTCATGCAACTGTTGAATCAGGCTGGTATAACGGTCTGTTGACGAATCATCAGCATTAATCGGTTGAGCAACCGCGGTACGAGCTTGATTGATCTGCTTGCGTAAATCGTGGGCCGCTTGACGAGGGTCATCGGCGTATGTCACGGCCCGTGAAACCGGCACAATCATGCCTTCACCCTGAGCGTTTAATCCGGCTGAGAGTGCCTGCTGTAAGTTGCCACCCTGCGCCCCCACCCCCGGAGCCAGAAACCAACGGTCGGGGGCAATCTGTCTAGCTCGAGCCAAGGCATGCGGGTGGGTGGCTCCGACTACAAAGGCCAGTTCGTCAGCATTGCCCCAGTTTTGAGCAGTTTGAGCCACATGTTCAAATAGACGGGTCTCGTGGTTGGCGAACTCTTGCAAATCATGCGCCGAGGGGTTGGAGGTGTAGCACAGCACAAAAACCGCCTTACCCGCATACTTCAAAAACGGGCTAACGCTATCTTGGCCCAAATAGGGGCTAATGGTGATTGCGTCGGCTCCCCATACCTTAAACGCGGCCTCCGCATAAGCCGCGGCAGTATTGCCGATGTCGCCTCGTTTGGCATCCAACAAAACCGGAATTTCATCCGGAACCGCAGAGATGGTATCTCGGAGTGCCTCTAA
This sequence comes from Anaerolineales bacterium HSG25, assembly GCA_030377865.1. Classification (GTDB taxonomy): domain Bacteria; phylum Chloroflexota; class Anaerolineae; order 4572-78; family J111; genus JAUCGB01. The sequence goes on from JAUCGA010000005.1 coordinate 45,087, forward strand.
ACCAGAGGGGCCGTACTGTTCATAAAAGGCAAAATTTGGCTTATAACAACAAACTAAATCCTGGGTTAGTTCGATGAGATTCTGTCCCCAACTGAGCAGAGCCTGATAGGCATCGGTTTCGACATGGGCAAAATGAGCCGGATATTTGGTCGGATTTGGGTCTAACCCAATGCCTAATAAACTGTTGTTTTTGACGATTGAAGCAGTCAATTTTTCGTTAAAGCTTTTAGTCATGATTTTTCTCCTGAATGTAGTTTCGCCATGATTGAACTTGGAATCGGGATTAATTAACTTGTGCAGTTCATGGTAAGAATGGTTCTCACCCTAACTTTTTCTTTGGTTCAGTTGAAAACAGGACTACAACGGATAATTGGAAGAAACGGATTGGTTCTCGATGATACGAATTAACCGAATTTGAATGTAATTAGTCCGTTATCGGGGAGGTTTTTATCCGTTAAATCCCCAAATCTGTTGTAGTCTTGCTCGCCCAAAGTTTCCGTTAGCGTCAGGAATGGTTCAATCTTAGAGATTGAACCATTCTGGAGCGCGCAACTTATTTAGGCCTCATTCCTTGACGAATAAAAGTCGGCCTTACTTTGCCAACAAAACCTATTCTTTGCAAATCGGAGCTACTGGCCTGATAATTTGACAGTCAAAAAAAATCGTGTTAAGGTTATACTTTGTAAATGAGAAGTTATCTCAATTAGAAAGGTATTCCTATGGAACTCATTCATCCCATGACCACCATGTCGGCTGGCTCGACGAGCAACCCTCCTAATATCCACCAACCGATTTTAAGATTGGACAATATCTCGGTTCGGTTTCAACAGACTCCGGCGCTGAACAATGTTTCGTTTGCCCTCCAACGGGGCGAGCGAGTGGCCGTTATCGGGCCAAATGGAGCCGGTAAAAGTACACTATTTAACATCATCTCTGGCCTAATATCGCCGACGCAGGGGCAGGTTGAAATGTGCGGGCGCGCTCCGAACAAACAGGTAGGTATCGCCTATGTTCCGCAACGCAGTCGGGTTGATTGGCAGTTTCCGGTTACGGTTAACGATGTGGTTATGATGGGGCGAGTGGGACGATTGGGGTTATTCCGCTGGCCTAAACAGAAAGACCGTCACATTGTTGAAGAGGCGTTAGCCTTGGTCAACATGACCGACCTCGCTAAACGACAAATCGGCGAGCTTTCGGGGGGGCAACAACAGCGCGTCTTTATTGCCCGTGCCTTGGCTCAAGAGGCTGAGTTGATGTTGATGGATGAACCGTTGACCGGCCTTGACTTGAAATCTCAAGAGGGTATTTTTGCTATTTTGGATAAACTCCGTCAGCGACAGGTGACAATTATGGTCGCCACGCATGACCTAAATGTCGCCGCCGAACGGTTTGATCGCCTCTTACTTCTGAACCAGCAGGTCATTGGATTCGGTCGGGCCAAAGAGGTTTTTACGACCAGCATGCTCAGTCGTACCTATCAGGGGAGTCTCAATTTAATTGAAACTCCCAACGGGGCGATGGTGATGAGTAGCAACTAGGGAATCGGAGTAAACATGGCTGATATAATAACATGGCTCACCGAGCCGCTTGGCTACGCTTTTATGGTGCGGGGCTTGACCGCCGCGGTTATCGTCGGCGTGGTTTGCTCGGTATTGGGAACCTACATTGTTTTGCGAGGCATGGCCTTTTTGGGCGATGCCTTGGCTCATGCGATTTTGCCCGGCGTGGCGATGGGCTATCTGTGGGGCGGGGGGAGTCAGTTTTGGGTCTCGATGGGGGCGCTGGTGGCAGGGATATTCACCACCTTTGCGGTGGGAACTATCAGCAAAAGCGGCTTAAAAGAGGACACGGCCATCGGAGTGATGTTTGCCGGAATGTTTGCCCTTGGCATCGCCATGATCTCTAGCGTGCGGAGCTACACCGTCGACCTGACCCATTTTTTGTTTGGCAATGTGTTGGGTGTATCCAACAGTGATTTATGGCTTATTGGTATTTTTGGAGGGCTGGTTTTGTTGACGATACTGGTCTTTTACAAAGAGTTCATGGTCATCTCGTTTGACCCACTCTTAGCAACCACCATGCGCCTGCCGACTACTTTTCTGCATTACCTGCTACTTTTGCTCATTGCGGTGACGATTGTCCTGTCCCTGCAAGCGGTCGGTATCGCTCTAATGAGCGCCATGTTGGTTACACCCGCGGCGACGGCCTATCTGCTCACTCGTCGCCTGCCGATTATGATGGTTATCTCGGCCACCATCGGCGCGTCGAGTGGGGTGTTGGGGCTATACCTCTCCTTTTATATGAACATCGCTTCCGGCCCGGCGATTGTGTTGGTCTGTACCGCCGCGTTTGTGCTGGTTTTTCTCTTCTCGCCGAGTCAGGGGCTGGTTTGGCGGTTGGTTAGTAACAATTCCTAAATAAGTTGAGCGACCCAGAAAGCAGTAATTCCCGATTTAGGATTTTTTTAGGATACATTCTTTGAAATTATGCCTAATAACCCTAATAAACAAGGACAAACAAGGGGTGTATTCCTGCAAAATTTGGTATTGCCCCTCAACATCCTTGATAGGTTTAGTGAATTTCGGGAAACAAGGATTTAATGTAGTGGTCAGCTTGATGTTGAAAAACATGTCATACTAGAGTTGTTCGGGAATAAAGGAGTGCAAAAGCTGATTGCTTTTGCCAGAGGTAAACATGCAAAAGCAATCAGCTTTTGCACTCCGTATGCCTCGATTTTGAGTTTTTATGAGATGATTAATTATTGCCGAACAGGTCTAAGGAGACGAGTTATACCTAATGAATAGTTCCTCAATTCGGGTTATGATTGTTGATGACCATGCCGTTGTACGGAGCGGGTTATCTACTTTTTTATTAGCGTTTGATGATTTAGATTTGGTTGGTGAGGCCAGCAACGGCATCGAGGCACTGCAAAAATGTGCCATCGTCAAGCCAGATGTGATTTTGATGGATATAGTTATGCCAAAAATGGATGGGCCAACGGCTACTAAAGCTATCCGAAAAAAATATCCCCATATTCAGATTGTCGCCTTAACCAGTTTTAAAGAAGATGATTTGATGTATCAAGTTTTAGAGGCTGGTGCGATTGGTTATCTGCTTAAAAATGTAGCAATTGATGAGTTAGCCAACGCTATCCGAGCCGCGCATGCTGGACAATCAACCTTAGCGCCCGAAGCGACCCAAACCCTGCTACTCGCGGCGACTCATTCTACCGAGGAACCCTCCGTGGCAGATTCTCTCTATAATCTAACAGAACGAGAATTAGAGGTATTAACCTTTATGACCAAAGGTTTAACCAATCCCCAAATTGCCAAAAAGTTGTTCGTTAGCCGCTCGACAGTCCGGTTTCATGCTAGTAATCTATTTTCAAAATTAGGCGTGTCGAATCGCTCCGAAGCCGCGGCATTGGCGATAGAGCATAGTTTAATTCATCGCCAATAAAAGAGTGCAAAAGCTTCTTGCTTTTGCCGGAGACAAACATGCAAAAGCAAGAAGCTTTTGCACTCCGCAGACCTCGAATTTGAGTTTTTATACGATGATAAGTTCGAAACGGATATTTGGCAGGTGTGTACATGGAGTCTCTACCCCCCTAACAGGAGAGACTGAGGGTAGAGACTCTGCTCAATTTGGGAGATTTATTTTCTTGGAATTGCCTTAGGCAGACGGAAGAAATAAAACATCCCAATTGAGGAGTAGGCACCCGCGGTGCGGCACGACGCGTGCCTACTCCACGGGACAATTATTTTTTTTCACGTGCCTTAGTATTGATCGGGACATTAAATCAGGAGTGTAAATCTAATGAATTTCAAAGATTCTATTGCGTCTCATGTAAATTGGAAAATCAGATTACGGATGTTTCTTAATGGCTCTGATGAACAGTTAGAAAGTGCTGTAGTCAGTCAAGATAATCAGTGTGAACTTGGCAAGTGGATTTATGAGCAAGGCACTCAGTATAGCCATTTACCCGCTTATCATACCTTAAAATCGGAACATGCGAAATTACACAAGTACGCAGGAGATATTGTCAGAAAAGCCGAATTTGGTGATAAAGAAGGTGCTAAGGCACTATTGAATGGGGAACAATTTACTAAAATATCTAGTAATCTAGTTGTTATGATTATGGATATGGAGAAAAAATACAATCTGTAGGAATGAGATTTTTTTAACTTGTGCATTTGACCGCTGATTGAATTCTTATGTGAAAACGCGCAACTTATTTAATCCCGATTCCTAGTACGTTCTCGTAAGGTAAGTCCGACAAAAAAACAGCCGCCTAATAGATGGCTGTTTTTTTATATGATCAGAAGCCGAGTCAAAGTGACGATTTGACCGAACTACTCAGTGCAAATATTCAGTGAACTCGCCAGAAAGAGTGTCAGAAACCCGATTTCTCAAAGAAATCGGGTTTCTAGGGCTACTTTACTGAATTTTTACAGATTTTTTGCCTTTAATCTTACCCAACACCTTCAAGGAAAAAAACATACCTTGAAGGTGGCTACTCGACCTCTCCTACGAGGTATGTAGTTTTCCTCGTAGGTGTTACTTGACCGAAACGAAGACCATAGCCACGACTATCATACCATACCTTGAGTGAATAAAAACTGTTGCTTAACGAATGTGAATTGTGACATGCCATGCCTCATGTTACAATGACCCGCTATGAAAAATTTTGTCTCAATTAAGAACATTCGCAAAAGCTTTGGCGACAATGTGGCCGTGGCTGATGTCAGTTTTGAGGTGGTGGGCAGAGAGGTGTTTGGTCTGCTTGGCCCCAATGGCGCAGGTAAAACGACCACCATCCGCATGGTACTTGACCTATTTAAGCCTGACCGTGGCTCGATTGCCGTGTTAGGGGGCAAACTGACCACCACTCGGCGAGACCGAATCGGCTACATGCCAGAAGAACGGGGGCTGTATCCCTACATGAAAGTGCTAGACTGTTTGGTCTACATGGGCAGTTTGAAGGGCATGGCTCGCAAAGCGGCTAAACAGCGAGCCATCGACTACCTAGAGCGGCTAGAGTTAGCCGACCAGCACAAGACCAAAATTGAGGAGTTGAGTCGGGGCATGACCCAAAAGGTGCAGGTCATCGCCGCAGTACTGCATCAACCCGACCTGTTGATTATTGATGAACCGTTCGCCAATCTTGACCCAGTTAACACTCAGTTGGTGCGAGACATCATTTTAGAACTCCGCGATCAGGGCAAAGCCATCATCATGACCAGCCATCAACTGGGCTTGGTCGAAACCTTGTGTGACCGAATCGCCCTCATTGATAAGGGCATAGTGGTACTAGAAGGCACCGTGGCCGAGGTACGGCGACGCTTTGCCACCAATGTCATTCATCTGCACGGCACTGGCACACTCAGTGACCCCATTAACGGTGTAACTCACATCGAACAACGTACCGCCAGCGATTGGTATCTGACGGTTAGCCCCGACCTATCACCCCAAGCAGTCATCAACACCATTTTGACCGATAGTGAGTTCACGGTCAATCGTTTTGCTATTTCCATGCCCACCTTGGACGAGATTTTTGTGCAGGTGGTACGACAAAAATAAAATTGACGCGTCGGCTTCCAGCCGACGCGCCGAAATCGTAAATATTCAGTGAACTCGCCAGAAAGAGTGTCAGAAACCCGATTTCTTAAAGAAATCGGGTTTCTAGGGCTACTTTACTGAACTTTTACCCGAAATCACTGTTAATGTGTGGTGGTCAAGATGATGTTGGAGTGCAATGGGTTCAGCCATTGCTTTTGGCAACGGCTAAACCCGTTGCACTCCATTTTCAACATCAGTCTGACCACTACAAAATCACTGTTAATGAAACGAATCTGGTTGATTTTTTGGCATGAATATTGGAGCCACCTCACCCGCCGAGCCTATCTCATGTTCACCTTTGGTTTTCCGGCCATGCTGATTGGCATGCCGCTTGTCGGTGGGGCACTGTTAGCTGGTGCGATTTTTATGGCCATGCCCGCTCCCGACACGCGCCCCATCGGCATTGTGGATCAAGTTAACCTGTTGCTAGAGCCGGAGGAACAGGTGATGGTCATAAGCGAGGGAGCGATTGTTAAGTCGCAAGAGCAGGCCGGTAATCTGGTGCATGTCATATTTTTCCGCTCACCCGAAGAGGCCGCGTCGGCGCTGGCAACCGACTATATCCAAGCCTACTACAAAATTCCACCCGATTACTGGGAAAGTGGCGATGTAATTGTCACCTACTACACCGCGCCCAACGAACTGCTAGAGACGATGGTCAGCAGTTGGATTCGGCGCGAAGTTGAAGAAGATATTCCCCGCGAGTTCCTGTTCCGCCTACGATTTGGGCCAGATATTGCCCATACCTCAGCACTCTCACTTGACGAAGAAGAAACAACCTCGAATTTTTCCATGATCAACTTTGTCGAGGGAGCCATCGTCTACATGATCATCTACTTCGTGCGGCTGGTTGGCACCTCATTTACAGCCAACTACATGTTCGACAGTATCTCAAACGAGGCAGATGATCGCACCTTGGAGATTCTGATTACCAGTATCTCTCCCTTGCAATTTTTGTTAGGCAAAGTATTTGGTATTTTGGCGGTCGGGGTGACGCAGTTGTTAACCTGGGCTGGGCTGGTCTTTATCGTCTTTCAGTCGATGAGCCTGATAGCCGGTTTTAACATGGTTGGCCTTCTGTTAGGTTGGCCCCATCTGTGGTTGCTCATTAGTATGTTGGCCGGAGCTTACATGATGGATCATCTGTTGGCCGCGGCGATGGGCTTGCTCAGAGTCAGTGGGGGAGCAGGTATGCAACTGTTTAGTCTGGTCAACTTGGCCTCTGGCTTTGGCCTGCTGTACGCCACCTATCTGATTCCTCGCAACCCGCATACATGGTTAGCCATCGGAGCCAGTCTGTTCCCCATCACCTCGCCCATCGTGTTGATGATTCGGGTGGTGGTTAGCGATGTACCACAGTGGCAGATCATCAGCGCCCAAGTTTTGTTATGGTTGACCAACATCGTGGCCCTAATCTGGTTGCAACGGCTCCTGCGGGCTAATCTGGTTGCGAATCGGCAACCATTTAAGTTAGGCGGTTGGCTCAAAAGGAAGTTTTGGGCCTTGTGGGGGCGAGTCCCTTCGGTGCGGGGGGTGTAAGGGGTTGAGAGCAGTTTGGGCCTTGGTCATCGTTTGGGCCAGTTGAAAAGATTAAACGCAAGAGGTGCAAGAGACGCGAATGACGCAAACGTTTTTCTCATAGCGTCCTTTGCGCCTTTTGCACCTCTTGCGTTACGTTTTGTGTTTTGCTTATATTCCTAAAATGGCCGAAACCATGACCATCGCCCTTTGTTTAAAGGACAGTGGTTTTTTTATTAAAACAACTACCTATGCCGATTTCCCTCATCGTTTTACCGATAAAACACTAACTTTTGCATTGATTTTTCGACTAACAGTTGACAATCTCATCAAAATAGTGTATTCTAATCTCGGTCGGAGGTACTTGTGACAAAATCAATAAAACTAACCGAAGCCGATTTAGCCATCATCCGCATCTTACAACAAGATGGACGCAGAGCCTATGCCGACATTGCGGCAGAGATTGGGCTTGCACCTTCGACGGTACAACAGCGAGCCAATCGACTGATTAACGCTGGAGTCATCAAAATCACCGCTCTCGTCGATCCAATGGTGGTTGGTATTTCGGTGATGGGTCTGCTGTCGGTTAAGGTTGACAGCAAATACCTGCTTGACGCGGCCAAAGCTATCGGCGAGTTTAATGAGGTTGATTATGTGGTCATCTGTACTGGGTCATACAATCTACTTGTCGAGATTGCTTGTCAGGATAATGACGCAGTTCTACGATTTATATCGAACGAATTAGCCCAAGTTGAGGGAGTACGTGATGTGGAAACCTCACTCTATTTACGAATCGTTAAGGATACAGACCAATGGATTGGCCCGAGTTGAAACCCATTTCGTGTTGTGTAAATCACCTCCGAGGAGAAGAACACACCTCGGAGGTGGTGCGTGACACAGACAATCTAAAATCGGCAATTGTAAATCTAAAATCCAAAAATCGGCAATCGCAAATCAAAGGAGTAATACCATGCCACAATTAGGCGAAAAATCATTAGCATTTTATGAACGAGCGAAAAAAGTCATGCCCGGTGGGGTTAGTTCCAACTACCGCTATTATGGAGAGGAGGAAACCCCCGTCGTTGAGCGAGCCAAAGGTGGTCACATTTATGACTTTGACGGCAAACGATATATTGACTATCGACTCGGTTGGGGGCCGATTATTTTAGGCCATGCCCACGATTTTGTGAATGAGCGAGTTACAGAGGCAATTCAGTATGGTCTGAGCTTTGCCGGAACCCAAAAATATGAGGTTAGTGTCGCTGAACGCATGATTGACCTCTGCCCGGGGGTAGAGATGGTGCGCTTTAGCAACACCGGCTCCGAGGCGACTATGCATGCCATGCGGTTAGCCCGCGGTTACACGGGGCGCGATCTCATCCTAAAATTTGAAGGCTCTTACCACGGCGCGCACGACTCTGTGCTGTGGTCGACTCCCGGTTTGCCGGTCACGCCCTTAAACGAGCGCAACCATCCTGTTCCTAATAAAATCGGTACCGGTATCCCCGACCTTATGAGCGAACTTATGGTTATGTGTCGCTGGAACGACGTAGAGATGTTGGGTGAAATATTAGAAGAAAAGGGGGAACAGATTGCGGGCATTATCATCGAGCCGGTGTTGGGCAACAGTATGGCGCTCACCCCACATCCTGATTACTTTCAATTTTTGCGAGGCCAGTGCGATAAATACGGTATCGTGTTAATTTATGATGAGGTCAAAACCGGTTTCCGCATTGCTCCGGGTGGAGCAGGCGAATATTTTGGCGTTCTACCCGACCTATCGACGTTTGCCAAAGCGATGGGCAACGGGTATCCTATAGCCGCCATTGGGGGTAAAAAAGATATTATGATGCACCTGATGCCCGGAAAAGTCTTTCAGGGTGGCACATATTCAGGCAACGTGGTTTCCACTGCCGCGGCTGATGCCACGCTGGAGCGGATTCAATCGGGCGAAGTGTTTGTCCAACTCAACAAAATTGGGGGCATACTGATGGATGGTATCAGCGAAATTCTGACCCGTTACGACATCGCCCACCATCTGCATGGCACACCGGCCATGTTCGGTATAACCTTATCTGAGCAAAAACCCCACAACTGGCGCGAACTAAACGAAATGTGCAACATTGAATTATACTCTGATATTATCTCGCACATGATTGACAACGGTGTAATGCCCGAAGATGAAGGCGAGCCGTGGTTCTTATGTGCCGACCATACCGAGGCCGATGCGGCTGAATCATTACAAAAATTTGAAGACGGAGTCAAAGAAGCCCTTAAGTAGGAAGTAAGGGAACAGGAAATAGGGAGTAAGGAAGCAGGAAGTAGGAAGTAAGTAAGAAAGTATAGATGTTCAGATAAACATTTTCAGTTGTTACCTTCCCGCAAGTTTTGAACTTGCGGGAAGGTTGGTCTTGAATTGAAAATCATTATCTGAAAGACTGTAGGAAATATAGTCCTCCAGAAAAATTTCAAACTGTGTGGTTGACCATCTGCAAGGTCGATTTTCCGGTTATCCGCACAGGTCGGAAATTTTGGACGAGACTCTAAAGGAGCGCTGGCTTCCAGCCAGCATGCTGGCTAGAAGCCGGCGCTCCCAGTAAAACATGCAACTTATTTAATTCCAATTTCTACTCCACTCCCTACTCCCCCATATATAACCATGAAACTTACCCCATTTTGGACAGACAATTTCCCTCGTCCGGCTGACATGCCCACCTCGGTACTGCCGGAACAAGTTGAGGTGGCGATTATCGGCGGTGGATACACGGGGCTTTCCGCGGCTCGAACTTTCGCCAAATCAGGTGCAACTGTAGCTGTGTTAGAACAAAATCAGATTGGTTCGGGTGCAAGTTCGATGAACGGTGGTCTGGTATTGACCGGCCTCAAAGAAGGTGGCCCCGATCTGGTAAAACATTATGGCCCCGAACTTGGTCGTGAATTATGGGAGGCCTCAATTGAGGCGGTGCATACGGTTCAGCGGACAGTCGAAGAGGAACAGATTGATTGCCACCTGACCATGAACGGTGGCATGATGGTGGCCTACAAGCCAAAGCACTATGATGCCTTAGCCCGTAGCCGAGATTGGACAGCCCGCGAACTCGATTATCATGAAGAAGTTCTCATTCCGGCTGATAAAATGCGTGACCATCTCGGTTCGGATGCCTTTTTTGGTGGATTATTAGATCGAATAGGTGGTGGATTACATCCGGCCAAATACGTGTACGGCATGGCTAAAGGTGCGGCGAAAGCTGGAGCCATGTTGTGCGAGCAGACTCAGGTACAAAGGGTCAACCGTATCGAGGGCAGTACCGACTTTACTATTTTGACCAGCCAAGGTGAACTCAGAGCGAGTCAGGTACTTGTCGCCACCAACGGCTATACTGATACCGCCATCAAAGGCATGAAACGCCGAGTTTTTCCGGTGGGGAGCTACATGATCGCCACGCCACCAGTGTCACCAGCCTTGCAACAAGAACTCAGTCCGCAAGGCCATGTCTTTTACGACACCAAAAACTTCCTCAACTATTTTCAGCTTACCCATGATGGCCGAGTAGCACTTGGCGGACGCAACGACCTGTCCACCGACCTTGATTTGGTCGAAAGCGCGACCAATTTACGTACAGCTATGACTCGTATCTTTCCCCAAGCCCGCAATTTGCCCATCACCCACAGTTGGAGCGGCAAACTCGGCATCACTTTTGACCTCATGCCCCACATCGGCCAAATCGAAGGGGTTTATTATGCCTTTGGCTATTGTGGACATGGAGTCACCATCGCCACCTATTTGGGGCAACAGGTCGCCAAGCTGATGACCGGTCAAATCACACGTAGTCCCTTTGTAGAGGTGCATCATCCGACCTACTTCTTTTATCGAGATAAACCGTGGTTTTTACCCCTTGCCGCGGCCTTCTATCGAGTCCTAGATAGATTGACCTAGGAAGCCGACGCGCCGACTGCACACGTTAATTAATACTCATTTCTTAAGGTAGTGTCAAAAAAATAAATCTCCCAAAATAGGGTGAGAATAAATCCTCACCCTAAAAGCTTAAGACCGCTAAAGCGGCCTAAATAGCTGGCTTCAGCCTGCTTTAGCTATTAGCATCGGGATTTATTCCGATGCGTTTTGGGAGATTTTAAAAGTTGAAACTGCCTTAACACGTTGTCAAAACCGTTTGTCTTAAGCCCACAGCCTCATGTATAATGAGGTTGTGGGCTTTATTTGTATAACCTGTTGATAATCTTATGTCCAAATCACTCGAACATACCCCCTCAACCTTAGTCCAATTAGCGACTCATTACCAAAATCTAACGATCAAGCTAAGTCAGCAAAACCCTTTAGCACCCGCAGACTTGCTTGACTGTCTGTTGACCCGTGACAAGATCAATAATCTGACCGACAGTTCTCATCAAACCAATAGCGAAACAATCCGCATGGTTGCGGAGAGCGACAAATTGCTCAAAACTTTGGCAAAACCGATGGATGAACTGGATGAGTTGAACGACTGGCAGGTTAGTTTGGGACGCTCAACAGAGGCATGGTGGTGGCATATCTCACCGCCTCCGCCACCTGTTCAGCTTAACGTGTTTGAGCGGTACGATTGGGTGACCACCAGTGGTAATGTGATTGTCATGACCCTTATTATCGCCCTTTTGCTCGATATTGCCCCTCGGTTTTGGCAAGGAGGGGCTGATACATCCGGCACCTTAGCCATTGTCATGCAAACCGTGTTGACTATGATTACCGCCGGAGGGATTTTGACCAAAACAGGAGCCGAAGTGTTGGAGCGAGCCTTTACTCACATCAACCTACCGCGCCACACGTGGCAGGGGGTGCGGTTGGGGTTAGCCGTTTTTATGTTGACGTTGCTACTCGGTTTTCGGGTAGTTGGTTTGCCCCGTTTAGCCAATTACTACTATCATTCTGGGGTTATTTACCAATCCCCCGATGAGCCAAACCTCATGCTGGCCGAACAGCGCTATCGGCGTGCCTTGGCCCTTAATACCGACAGCAACGCCCTTTTGGTGAGTAAAACCAACTACAAGTTAGGGCAGTTGTACGAAATTTTGCAAGATATTTCTAAGGCTCGTACCGCCTATCAGTTGGCTGTTTTAGGTAATTATCCACCGGCCTATAACAACTTAGCCCATTTAGAAATTGAGCAGAAAAAATATAAGGCCGCGGTTAATCTGTTGTTTCAGGGCATGGAAAAAGCTCGTATTGATCCTGACCTATTACAGGATGGTCAGAAGCAAACCGATTTGCTGTATGAGATGCACAAAAACTTAGGCCGAGCCAGATTTTTTCAGCAACGGTATAGTCAGGCCGTGGCTGAGTTACAGGCGGCCATTAGTTTAAAGCCAGAAGATGCCTCAGCCTACTGCATGTTGGCTCAGGTGATGGAGGAGCAGGAGAAAACAGCCGGTGAGCCAATGAACCTAGAGACATGGCAACAGTGGGAATTCTGTCGGCAATATGTGACTCCCGGTAGCGACCCCAATGCTGATGACTGGATTTACGAGGCTCAGCAACGTACTGCCCCACTTTTAACCAGCACTACCGTTATCACGGTTGATGGTGCGGTCGTCACCGCAACAATGGTTTTGAGCAATGCAGAAGCAACGAGTGAACGAGTGGCGACTGATGATTATGATGGCCTAAATTTACTGTTAGCCGCGCAAGGGGAAGTCTTGCTGAAACGGCAGGGCTGGCTCGACTATCATCCCGTTTCGGCGGGTACAGTGCTTCATCATGGCGACCAACTACAACTAGCCGACACAACTCAAGCGATTGTGTTATGTGACAATCTCAAGGCTTGGCCCGTTCCGCCGGGAGCGATTTCGGGCTTGGCAAATGGGTGTGAACAAAGCCAGAAGCCGTTGCTAAGAACACCAGAAATCAGCCGAGCCACCTATCTGGAGCATGAGGCCAATCAGCCCTATATTATCAGCCCCCGAGCCACACAACTATTAACCGATAGCCCCCAACTACACTGGAATCCGGTCTCAAATACGACCCATTACACGGTCAGTCTTATTGCTGACGAGGCGGTAACATGGCAAGCCGTTGTTACCCAACCATCGGCTCAATATGACGGAGACCCCCTAGAATCGGGGGGGAGCTATATGGTCATGGTCGAAACGGACAACATGTTGACCAGTACAAGCCTGCAACCTGTTCCTCTTGACACGATTGGGTTTCAGCGAGTTGATGAGGAGACGGCCAAACAGATTGAGAAAGAGCTTGCTAGTTTGGCTGTGTCGGACGAGGTAAAACCGTTGGCCTCAGCCTATATTTACCGCTCGCATGGTCTATTTGCCGAATCAATTGAGATTTTGCATCCTTTAGCTATGTCCCATGAACGGCCCTTGCTCCACCTGCTTTTAGCTGATTTATACCATCAGGTAGGCTTGTTTGATTTAGTCACCGCTTCATACCAAACCGCCCTTACATTGGCCGAGACGCAGGGTGACATCGAAGGGCAGGCGTTGGTTCATCTTGGTTTAGCCGAGCTTTATCAACAGACTAACCGCACTGTCCTCGCAGTTGACCGCTTAAATCGAGCTATGGGTATCTATCAAACCTTAGGTGACGAACATCAGCAACAGTTAATTGAGCAAACCTTAATACAGTTGCAACGGGGGGAGTAAGGACTTTCCAACGTTTTGTCGGGAGAATGGTTCAATCTTAAAGATTGAACCATTCTGGGGTGCCATAGAACCTTAATTCCAATCTAAAACAGCTTGTAAAACACAACAAAAATGAGATCATTACCGTGAAAAAAATAGTTTTTTACCTGTTATTTATAATACTAACCACAGGTTGTCAAGAGGGAGTCTCTCTTGTTAGCCAACCAACGGCTACGGCGACAGCCATGCCAACCAACACCGTTACGGCTACCCATACTCCGACCGCAACCGCCACATCAAGCCCAACGCCGACCCCAACCAAAACCAAAACAGCTACAGCTACAGCGACGGCTACTGCTACGGATACTCGTACTCCGACTGCGACCAAGACCCCCACTCCGACTCAAACGCCTATTCCTGACACCCCTACTCCTACCGAAACCGCTTTACCGACAGATACACCTACTCCATACACTCCTACCCCCACCGAAACGCCTATCCCCGAAATTGATTTTCGAATTGCCTCTTGGCGCTTATGGCCACTGGCTCTAAATAGTGGTTGTTCCAAAGGCATGCACACTATTTTTATCACCATTTTAGATGTTAATGGCAATCCACTGAGCGATATAGTCGTTGGCGACAGTTGGAACAACGTTGAGACGGTCAGTGGGGCTAAAGGGCCGGGTAAAGCCGAAATTGACCTGTACGCCAACACTATGGAGATGATGATTAAGCGCAATACCAACGGTGAGCCATATACCAGCGAAATCAGTTTTCCCTTTAGCTCCTATATGACCACCATCCCCAATGAGTTGATGATTGAGGCCGGATACTGCTCTAACGAGTTGGAGTGTCAATGGAAGCGGGAAAATGAATCGTACTACTGCGGGGGACATTACTCATGGGAAGTGATTTTTCAGAAGACACATTAAGGAATGAGTCCTAAATAAGTTGAGCGTCTAAAGGTGTAGTGAGGCATCGGGATTTATTTCGATGCCTCAGTTAGATTGGGGTGAAGGACTTAAGTGGAGTAATGCTCTAGCCGATGGTGATTGCGGCCTTACAGATAGCTCTAGTGCCGGTGACTGGCGGTTGCCCAACCGTTTTGAGCTTGAGAGTTTGGTTCATCTTGGTTATTCTTATCCGTACCCAACACCGCGGGTACGGGACAATGGACCGAAGGTAATCCCTTCAGTAGCGTCCAGTCGGACTACTACTGGTCGAGCAGTACCCTCGCCGATTTCACGGTCTCCGCTTGGTGCGTGTTTATGAGCGATGGCGGTGTACAGCTACAATAAGAGTAGCGACAACTAAACGTAAATATTCAGTGAATTCGCCAGAAAGAGTGTCAGAAACCCGATTTCTTAAAGAAATCGGGTTTCTAGGGCTACTTTACTGAACTTTTACAACTAAACTACTTATGATTGATAGGACATTTTGCTTATGGACAGAACTGCTGTAGTTTGATACGGTTAACGCATCAGTATTCGGTTGTTTTAGAAACAGACCTTTCCTTTTTAACAACTCCTCTTTAGCATTTACCAGACCTAGTTAAAAACTCCTCCTACTAGGGTAATCCAAACCACCAGGAATCTTAATTTAATACGTGATAGATGCAATTAAGTATAATAATCGCATCTATCAATAATAGACTTGTTCGGCAATAACTTATTATCGTATAAAAGTTCAAATTTGAGGTCTACGGAGTGCAAAAACTTCTTGCTTTTGCATGTTTATCTCCGGCAAAAGCAAGAAGCTTTTGCACTCCTTTATTCCCGAACAACTCTAATACCATTTGTCGGTATTAGCTATTTAACATTTGGATATAACACAGTTATCACCAACTTTTGAGGCTGTGTTTTATTTTTTTACCCCTTATATCAACCTAATCTATCACAATAAAATAGGAGTAATTCCATGAGACAACGTTCGTTTTTAACCATGTTGTACCCTAGTCATTTATTAATGACTTTTATATTGGTAAGTTTAATGGTGATATCATCAACCTCGGTAGTGGCACAGGAGATGACTGGCGCGACACCGGAATCGGCTTGGTCGTTGACCGTAGATGGCGCAGATGGTCAGCTTGAGGTATTTGCTCAAGATTGGTACAGTTTCACACCCACAGTGAGCGGCGAGGTGACGTTAGAGTTAGCCGTTACCGCCGACAATGATCGAGCTTATCGCTTTGTGTCCCTAAAGCTGTTCCCCGCCGACCAGATGGTCGGTTTTATGGGCGAAACCAGAGAGTTAACCACACTCGGCGTGAGTACTGCAAAGGTTAACAAAATCGTTTGGCAAGGCGAATTAGAGGCCAGTGAGACCTACTACATTCAACTGTTTAACGAAAGTGATTATCCCGTGCAGTATCAGTTAACGGCCACTGAATTGGCACCCGAATCGGCACCCGAACCAACGGTATTACCGGAGCTTTCTGATACACCGATTGTCAAATTGCCGAGTAACGGGCCGCTTAATCCAACTCGGCTCATGTCGGGCTTAACGATGGGCAAGTTGGGGCCGGGCGAGACCTACTGGTACAGTTTTCGGCATGATGATTTTAGTGGGTATAAGCGTTTTAAGGAGCTAGATTTTTCCATGTTCTTTACCCCTGATAACGGTCATCGGCGGCATCATGTCAATTTTGAGCTATTCCGCAAAAACGATTTTGTAACTCGTGTCGACGGCTCCCAAGAGAAAATCAACAATTTTGGAGCAGGCATGCAGACTTCGCGCGATGGTGATTACAACACAGGTGAGCGAATTTGGCGGGGTGTTGTTATGATGGGGCACGAGTATCTGCTAGAAGTACAAAATGGGACTGGTGTCGAGATTGACTACTGGATTTATGACAATGACATCTATAATCCAATTTTAGGCCCCGTTGAAGAGGCGGCTCCGGCTATGGTCTTTTCCCATGGCGCGGCTCCACAAACAGCGCGACCTTTGAAAATCGGACTGAACAAAGAACGGTTAGCTCCGGGTGAAGAGGCTTGGTACGAGTTCACCATGACCGATTTTAGCAAGGAAAAAGGTCAGCATGAGATGGCCTTAACCATGATCACCACTCCCGACGATGGGAATCTGATTTGGGATATGTTGTTTGATGTATTTGTTGAAGGTGAAACATGGCACTGGTCGCCGGGGGACAACTCTAGGATGAACAATATCGGCACGGGGAGCGTGGTTTATCGAGATAATAACCCCCTAACCGGCGAACGATTTTGGAATGGCTGGGTGTTAGACAACGTAACCTACTATGTCCAGATTCGTAACGGCACCGATATTGACATGGATTACTGGCTCTACACCGGCGATGTGTACAGCCCCGAATTGGGCGAAAAAACGGTTATGGCCGCGCCAGTTAAGGTAGACCCCGGCACCGCTCCCTACGCCGCGCTTGACCTGGAGTTGGGGACGAACAAGGGTCAGCTTGAACCGAAAACCGAGCGCTGGTACAAGTTTGTACGAGGTGACGGCACCTATCAAGGCCAGATTGAGACGATTTTTACCCTCCATTTTGTACCCGACGATGGCAACCGGATTTGGAAGGTTAATATTGAACTGTTTGATGAACCCGCCTTGCGAGACTGGGGGCCAGATAATCGGTTTAATATCGTACCGTTTGGTCAAGGTAACGCGGTCAGCCGAGACAATAATGACCTAACCGGCGAACTGGTCTGGAAGGGACATGTGCAGACTGGCAATGTTTACTACATGCGGGTCACTAATGAATCGGATGAAACGATTGATTACAAAGTCTATCCTGATGATGTGGTTGAGGCCAATCTGGATTAAGTACAGCGTTAAGTAAGTTGTGCATGATTTAGACCTTCAAGGAGCTACGCACCTTGAAGGACGCGGAGTCGTTCTCCTCCGAGGTGCGTAGCTCCTCGGAGGTGTTTGAGACCAAGCCCCGCATTACTTTTTTAACAATGTATTAAGACATTACATTATCAAGAACAACAAACGGCGGTTTTGCCAATTGGTAAAACCGCCGTTTTGAATTAATCTATAGATGTTCAGATAAACATTTTCAGTTGTCACCTTCCCGCAAGTTTTGAACTTGCGGGAAGGTTGGTCTTGAATTGAAAATCATTATCTGAAAGACTGTACAAAACACTGTGGTGGTCAAGATGATGTTGGAGTGCAATGGGTTCAGCCATTGCTTTTGGCAACGGCTAAACCCGTTGCACTCCATTTTCAACATCAAGCTGACCATTACATAATCTACAAAACACGCAACAGATTCAATCCCGCAACCGAATCGTGGCGACAACCTGCCCGTGGTCAGACTTCCAAACCGGAATCGACTCATCGCTCAGGGTTTCATCAATCAGATGATCGTTAAAAACGGTCATGTACTCCACCTGACCAATACGATTGCGATTTTGGCGCACAAACTCTTGACTAACCAGAATATGATCGAGCATTTGATAATGGCCGTTATGGATGTGGGAGTAGGCCATGTCCTGATAGCTCTGCCGAGCCTGAATATCTTTGACGTTGTGCAGTAACACATCCCATTTGGGAAGTTTTTTCTCAAGGGGCAGAGTTTTCCACGGTGGAGAGCCGGTCACAATTCGGCTGGTTACGGCCAAACCAGAATCGTTAACATCACCCAACACGATAACTGGCTGGCGACTATCTTGCACGGCCTCTAAAATCAGATGACGCAGGGCGGTCGCTTCGGCGGCACGCACAATCAACGAGCGAGCCTCTCCTTTGGCCTGTTCGAGCGGGTCATGCGGGTTTTCTCCCTCAGGAATAATGGGCCGTTTTGATTTGAGATGCACCACAAACACCGTCACCTCTAGCCCCCTCTTAATCTCGACGGTGGCTCGTAATACAGGTCGGTTAAACTCCCGAATCGGCAAGTCGACTCCGTCAAAATCTAACTGGGTCTGCCTCGGAAAACGGCTGATAAAGTGGCTGGCTTGGATAGGAAAACGAGAGACCAGCCCCAACACCGGGCCATGTCCATGCTCCTTACCAACAATCATCGAGGCGCTGTCGTACTGCTTGCTCTCTTTTAAGACCGCTTGCAACGCCTTGGCCTGAAACACTTCCTGAAAGCCAATGATGTCCGCATCCATGCGCTGTAGTTGTCGGGCCAGCCATGTTTTTTTCTGCTGATATTGTTGCTGGCTGTACTCATGGCGGCGGTAGTAGGTGACGTTGGGTAACACTAAGTTGTATAAGTTAAAGGTACCGATTTTGAATCGTTGCATAGTGTGTGAAACGTGAAACCGTGAAACGTGATTGGAGATGAATCGTAAATATTCACAGAAGTTTATCATTTCAACATGGATAAAACAATATCTGACAGGATTAACAGGATTGACAGGATTAAAGGCAAAAAATCCTGTCAATTCTGTTAATCCTGTCGAAAAATGCTTTTGGTTTTATCAACATGTCAGGTTATGAATGAAACGACAAACTTTTGTATTCAGTGAACTTGCCAGAAAGAGCATCAGAAACCCGATTTCTTTGAGGAATCGGGTTTCTAGAGCTACTTTACTGAACTTTTACGATGAATCACGTTTCACAATTTACATTTTATCCCCGAATAACAGCTAAAATCTGGTCACGTTTTTCTTCCATCAACACTTTTGATTTGGCTTCCAGATTCAAGCGCAGTAGTGGCTCGGTGTTGGAGGCCCGAACGTTAAAGTGCCAATCATCGTAGGTGACAGAGACTCCGTCCAACCATTCGATTTTACCATCCTTAAACATCTCGGCCAATTGGTTCATCTTATCTTTAGGTTCGCCATCGATACGGCTGTTAATCTCACCAGAGATGAAATATTTGGCTTCTAACTCGCCCAACAGTTGCGACAGTTTGACCTTACGTTTGGACAACATCTCTAAGATAACGAGGGACGGCACGATACCGGAATCGGCAAAGTAGAAATCCTTAAAGTAGTAATGTCCGCTGACTTCACCGGCAAAGATGGCGTTCTCTTTATCCATGCGAGCTTTGATAAAGGCATGACCAACTCGTTCGATGAGGGGAGTCCCACCGGCGGCAGTGACGAGGTCGGGCACTGACCATGAGGCTCGCACATCATACAACACCTTAGAGTTAGGGTACTTTTCAAGCAGATACTCACCCATCAGGGCGGTCATAAAGTCACCGGCGATAAACTCGCCGCGGTCATCAATGGTAAAGAAACGGTCGCCGTCGCCGTCAAAGGCAAAGCCGACATCCGCCCCTTCTGCTGATACACGGGCCTGTAGTTCGGCTCGATTCTCTTCTTGCAGTGGGTCAAGGCCGTGATTGGGTAAGCTACCATCCGGCTCAAAATACATCGGTTCCAGTTCAATCGAGGGCAATCGATCGTACACTCGCTTCATAATCGGCCCGACCATGCCGTTACCAGTGTCGGCAATCACTTTCAGATTCGCCAGATTCGCCACATCAACCAAACTTAATACCTTCTCGATAAACTCTTCGCTCAGGTCAATCTCTTTCATGGTGCCTTTGCGGGTTGGGGTATCGAAATCATCGTTTTCGACGATGCGTCGCAAATCTTGAATCCCTTCATTGCCGCTCAATAGTTGAGGCATTTTTTTGACCATCTTCATGCCGCTATATTGAGGCGGATTGTGCGAGGCAGTGACCATAATTCCGGCATGGCCGAGGATCGCACAGGCATAATAGTACTGGTCGGTGCTGACCATGCCCACGTTAATCACATTCGCTCCCTGATGCATTAAACCGTTGGTGATGGCCTCGAACATTTTTGGTCCCGAAAGCCGCATGTCTCGCCCGACTACAACTGTGTCAACTTTAAGAAAACTGGCGAAGGCCCGCCCGATGGCGTAGCCCACCTCTTCATTTAACTGCTCTGGATAGACCCCTCGAATATCATACGCTTTAAAAATCCCTGCATTTACTTCCATGATTATCTCCTCTATAGTTATATAATTTAAGTTACTAAAAGCATTTTTCAACAGGATTAACAAGATTAACAGGATTTTTTTGCTTGTAATCCTATCAGGCGCATGGAGCCGTTGGGGAGAACAACGAATGGGAGGAAAAACGAATGATTGACCAATTTCAAACCATTACTCGCTGTTTGTATTTGGTCGATCATTACTCTTACAACGAAATTCGTTGTTCCCTAAATTCGATGTCCTTTCCTTTCTCCCATCCAATTCATGCGCCCAATCCTATCAATCCCGTTAATCCTGTCAGATATTGTTTTAGTCATGTTGAAACGATAAACTTCGTTTCAATAATAACCGAAAGATACCATGATGGCAAGTACTCTAATCTTATAGAATCTATGGGCATACCTGCTATAATTTTTTAAGACGGTTTAATAAACGATTCAAAAGAGTTGCTCGGCAATAAAGGAGTGCAAAAGCATCTTGCTTTTGCCGGAGACAAGCATGCAAAAGCAAGATGCTTTTGCACTCCGCAGACCTCGAATTTGAGTTTTTATGCGATGATAAGTTATTGCCGAACAACTCTAAACGATTCAGGCAGTTCCAACGTTTAAAACCTCCCAAAACCGGCCCTGTGAATTCATTCACAGGCTAATACGGGAAACCTGCTTAAGCAGGTTTTTCATTTAAGACGCTGAAGACGCTGATTTCAATCAGCGGGTTATTTGGGAGATTTATTTTTCTGGAACTGCTCTAACAAGAGTTTGTCGTTTCATTCATGACCTGATATTCTGATAAAATCAAAAGCATTTTTTGACAGGATTAACAGGATTGACAGGATTACAAGTAAAAAAATCCTGTTAATCCTGTCAGATATTGTTTTAGTCATGTTGAAATGATAAACTTCTGTGCTCTAATAAACGATTCAGCGTTTCAACGATTCTAGGAGATACCCTCATGTTCAAAAAATCATTACCTGTTCACTTGAGCATACTGTTAGGTTTGCTCTTTGTTATGTTTTTAGGTCTGACCATACCGTTAACCTTGGCCGACAGTCCGATGACTGAACGCCCTGTTCGCCAAAGCAGTTATGTCGATATAAGGTTAGAAAAAATCGACATGACCTTTGGAGCTATCGTCCGTCCGGGGCAGGTGTTGACCTACATTTTGGCCTATAACAACTATGGAACTGTTACCGCCACCAATGTCGTTATGACCGAAACATTGCCAGAGTATACCAGTTTTAACGCCACGGTTAGCTCTGCGGGCTGGCAGGCCATATCTGGCACCAATCAATATATCATCAACCTTAACCCTCTGGCTCCGACAGATCATGTGGGTGGATTTCGTATTTTTGTGGTGACGGTTGACCCAGCTACGCCCAACAATACTCGCATCCGCAACGAAGCGACCATCAGGCACAGCGACAGTAACCCCGAAATCAAACCGGCGGATAACACCGACTCCACCTCGCTGACGGTCGGCGATGTGTTAGATGTTCGGCTGAATAAAACGGCCAATCGAACCGAGAGCGCGGCCAGCGACACCATTCAGTATAGTTTAGAGGTCGCTAATCGGGGCAACAAAACCGCCAGCGGAGTCATCATCACCGAGACCGTGCCAGCCTATACCGTGTTTAGTGCCACAGCCAGCAGTACATGGTCGGGCTGTGTCGACGGGGCTATCAGTGGTACAGTCTGTACCTACAGCCTCCCGAATGACCTATCTGCCGGACAGACGCACAACGCCACCTTTGCCGTCACCGTTATCGACCCGCTCCCCGCCGAGGCGACCCACATCACCAACACGGCTACCGTGGCCGATGATGGTTCGCAGGAAGCCGACATCGAGCCGAGCAATAATCGGGACATAGTTATCATCCCGTTACAGCACCCTACAATCATACCTGAAATCGACTTGGGGCTGACCAAAAATGACCTACTCGACACCGTCACCCCCGGCCAGATTCTAACCTACAGTATCCTCTATTTTAATACCGGCGAGGTTCCAGCCAACGGCGTGGTCATCACCGAAACGCTCCCCGCCCACACCCAATTTGTCGGCCCGGCAACATGGCAACCGATTAGTGGCACGCAGGCGTATCGGTATGAGGTCGGTACGCTCATCAATAATGCCACCAGTTTTGACACCATTACCTTTGTAGTACAGGTTGAGGAGCGCCTTGCCAGCGACATCAGCATGATAACCAACACCGCCCAAATTGGTTATGACGGTTTGGAGAGTATCGAGCCGAATTTGACGAACAATCATGTCACCGAAACGACGGTCATCACTAGTAGTCCGGTGGTAACAGTAACCTCCAGCGGCCCTGATTTACATCTGCTTAAGGTTGATGGTGGGGTAACGGCTCAACCGGGCAGTCAGGTTACGTATGGCTTGGTTTACGCCAACAACGGATCCAGGCCCGCCAGCGGCATTTATCTGACGGAACTGCTTCCGGCGCACACCGTTTTTGTCAGCGGGACACCGGGCTGGCAACAGGTCGGAGCCACCAATCAATATGTTTATGAAGTTGGCGATTTGGATGTGGGCGAGATTGGTATCAAGCCGATTACCATCAGCATGCGAGTGGAACATAGTTTGCCGATCACCGTCGCCACACTCGAAAACATCGCCCTAATTGCAGACGATGGTCAGCATGGCCCTGACGAAAATCTAGCTGATAACCTTTCGACCACCAGTACGCCGATTATCAACACCAACCTGCCCGATTTGTACATCTTAAAAGAGGATGACGGTGTGGTCGCTGAGCCGGGCGAGGTGGTTGGCTATCGACTGACCTTTTTTAACAACGGTGGACGAACGGCCAACAGTGTTATTTTGACCGAAACCGTGCCCGCACATACGACCTTTCATATCACCGGCAGTTTACCCACCGAGTGGAGTTGTGCCGATGGCGCGCCCGCAGGCACGGTCTGTACCTATCAGTATCCACGAGCCTTGCAAACCAATAACGATTTTGGCAGTGAGGTGTTTGCGGTACGGGTTGACGAAACTGTCGCCAGCACGGTCAAACAGATCGTTAATCGTGTTGACATCGCCGACTTAAACTATGATGATCCCACCCCGCTCGATAATCGCTCAAGTGTCGCGACCGATTTGGTTGTTCCGACGAGTGAGCCAACCCCGACCGCCACACCAACACAAACGCCGTCTCGGATTGCCACCGCTTACCTACCCTTGCTGATGAAGAGTCCGGCTCAACGGCCTGATTTAGTGGTGCAGGAGGTTTATATAACCGACACCTCGCCGAGTGTGGGGCAATCGCTAATTGTAGAGGTCACGATAGAAAACTCGGGCGGGCCAGTAGAGGCCGATTCAATTTGGGTTGACCTGTATATTGCCCGACAGCCGATTGAGCCAGCGGTCAACCGCAACTGGGAACAAGGATTCGACGTGCCCGACACCCCGTTTGGCAGTCGAGTAGTGCCACATGGCATCGCTTGGCGGCTGTATGATGTCGGCTCTGATGAACGCCTAACCCTGTCGAACCTTAATCCGAACGACCCCCACGACTCCTCCAGCAACTACAGTAATTTTATTCCGCATGGTCTCAAACAGTGGCCCCAAACCGTACATGGCGAACCTGTCAATAACTATTTCCGGCAATCTGGCACCTATTATTTATATGTGTTAGTCGATTCGTTTGCCTTGTCGGGCGATTCTGATGGTACTGCTGTGGAGAGTAACGAGGAGAATAACCTGTTTGGCCCACTGATGGTTGTGGTGGAGTGGTAAATATTCAGTGAACTCGCCAGAAAGAGTATCAGAAACCCGATTTCTCAAAGAAATCGGGTTTCTAGAGCTACTTTACTGAATTTTTACGTGGAGTGACTGTTTGATTGTTGCGGATATTTATTCATCCGGCACGGTATCCGTCTACGGAGGGGTGTTGTGGATGAATATCCGCCCGCGCTCCAACCGGAACACGGGCTTTGATAAGCCGGATAGGAGGAAGGCGTTACCGCCTTCCTCCTATTAGTAATGAGCATTAATTAACTTGTGCAGTTGGCGCGTCGGCTTCCAGCCGACATGCTGGCTGGAAGCCAGCGCTCCCAGTCCAACGCGTAATTTATTTAATCCCGATTCCTAGCGTTCAATACTATCTGGGTCGATACCCAATTCACGCAGTTTGACAGTTAGCTTCTCAGCTCGACGATTGGCCTGCTCTTTGGCCTGTCGTTCTTGTTCGGTTTGGAGTTGGGCTTGCTTTGCTCGACGATTGGCCTGCTCTTTAGCCTGTCGTTCTTGTTCGGTTTGGAGTTGGGCTTGCTTTGCTCGACGATTGGCCTGCTCTTTGGCCTGTCGTTCTTGTTCGGTTTGGAATTGGGCTTGCTTTGCTCGACGATTGGCCTGCTCTTTGGCCTGCCGTTCCCGTTCCTCAGCTTCCTGTTTGTTCAACAGTAACCGTCCATGCTTATTATAAAATCGTAACCAATAGGTATTGTACTCGTCAAATACCCCTTTTTGTACGCCTAGCCATAACCCCAACTCTTCACACCATAGCCAACCTTTGCTATTGGGTTGTAACTCTACATACACACCTCTCTGCAATCGCCAGCCGGTTAGCTTTGTTTGCTCTGGATCATAAACAAAATAATCATTCACCTTCAATATCTGCTCATATTGATCCTTCTTCTCTCCATAATCCATCTCTCTGGTGCTACTTGAACTCAATTCTATCACAACATTCGGTGCCCGAAAATTCTCATCCCATATCACCCAAGATTTCCGAGATGGGTCAGGGTCTACATCCTTGACCACGAAGAAATCTGGCCCTCGAAAGTTGTGTGTCTTCACCTGGTTTGGGGCGAAGTAGACAAACATGTTGCCTCCAACGAATGAATGTTTGCTCCCTTCCCAAGAGGTGCCGATTATCTCGATAAGTTGCGACATGGCTTGTCGATGCCAATTAGTTTCCAAAACTTCATCATCCTCATAAGGCAATGTATCATAAACCCGTTGTTTTGGAGCGACAACAGGGTTGACCGGTTTGGTCTGTCGCCATAGAGGTCTTTGTTCTAAGACGACTGTTTGAACTGCCATATTTTACCTCCAGTTCTCAGAAAAAGTAATACGTCTCATTCTAACGGACAGACCCTAAAGGTTTTCCGACGCGAAGCTAGTACCTTTAGGGTTACGGCTTAACCCGCCCCATGATTCTATCTTTTTAGCCCAATTTGTCCAATATGCGAATGTGCGAATGTGCGAATAGCGAATATTTTTTCGCTCGTTGCGGAGATGTCTCCGCAACGCCTCTGATGGTACTGCTGTGGATTTGGGTAGTTGTCCAAAGTGGTCGTATCGTCTACAATAGAACCAAAGGACATAACGTCATGGAAAACAACCAACAAGCGATTGCCCAAGCCCTGCAAGCCCGAACACTAGAGGATTTAGTCATCTTGTGTTATGATGAGTTTCCGGCGATTTATGCCCAACTTGGGCCGAACACGCCTCCAGAGAGGCTGGCAGGTCTGATGTTGGCTCAGATACCACCGCCGCAGTTAGCAGAGAGGCTGGGGCTGGCTTTGGTAGCGCCCCCCAAACAAGGAGCAGTGACGATGGGTGACAAAAACGAATCACACATAAATATTGGATCAATGGGAGACATTAAAAATAGTCAACTCGGGACTTTTGTCAATACGAACTTGGGTAACAAGGCTCCGTGGGCTATTGTCTTGGCTTTGTTTAGCTGTATGATTGCCTTTGTCACCTGTATCTCGGCTTGGCTAGTGGTGCCAGTGGGAGATTGGTTACGCTGGTTAGCGGAGATGGTACCATGAGTGAACAACATAACGAAAGCAACACCACAATCGGATCAACGCGAGACATTGAAAATAGCCAGATTGGCACCTTTGTTAGCTATATTGTCTCTCTGTTTACATGGTGGCAATTTCTTCTGTTGGTGGGACTGATGATTGTGGGGTTGGTGGGCTTGAATCCGTTTGGGCTTCAAGATAGGCTAACTGGCTATTACCACTTGTACCAAAACCAAGCGGTCGAAGGAGAGTTATTAATCCTGATTGCTCGGTTTCACCACCAAGAGGCCGAGGTCCAGCCCAAAGCGATTGCCGAAGAAATTAAGGAAAAGCTACAAGAAGGGCTGACCCAAAATGGACTGGCCGAACGAGCCAGAGTGGAGATACTGTCTGATCAGCAAACCTTTCGCAAAACGGAGGAGGAGGAGATAACCGCCCTGGGAGAAGCATACGGAGCCACTCTGGTAATTTGGGGGGAGTATGACTCCTTAGGAATCGATTTACGGTCCAAAATATTAGCTGAGATTGACCATCCCTTAGAGCGTAAGATAGACCGCTGTTTTGAAGCCGCCTGCCCTGAAACCATCTTAGCCCCTCCCAACGATTACGAACTGGTCAATATCGAATTACCCCGCTACATGACCTATCTGGTCAACTTTACTCTAGGTCAAATATTTTATGCCGATGATAGCTATAACCAAGCCCTGAATTTGTTTGACAGGGCAATTGCCGATGTTGAGCCTCTGGAGAACCAACTGAAACAAGAACCCACCGATAGACAAGAGATTGAACGAAACAAATTTTATAGCAGTGTATTAAACATCTACATTTATCGGGGGGTGATTTATTTTAAGTTGGGTCAGTACCAGCAAGGCATTGAGGATTATAATAAAGCCATCGAGATTCAGCCTGACAATGTCAGAGCCTACAACTATCGGGGTCAGAATTATAATAATTTGGGTCAATATCAGCAAGCGATTGCCGATTTTGATAAGGCCATCAAAATGCTACCTAATAATGCCTTTGCCTACACTGGACGGGGCAGTAGTTATGCTTATTTGGGTCAGTACCAACAAGCCATTGTTGATTATGATAAAGCTATCCAGATCCAGCCTAATAACAGTGTAGCCTACAACAATCGGGGCAGTAGTTATGTTTATTTGGGTCAGTTCCAGCAAGCGATTGCCGATTTTGATAAAGCTATCCAGATCCAGCCTAATAACAGTGTAGCCTACAAATATCGGGGAGGAAGTTATGCTATGTTGGGTCAGTACCAGCAAGCCTTGGACGATTATGATAAAGCCATCGAGATTCAGCCTGACAATGTCAGTGTCTACTGTGGCCGAGGAGTTGTCCACTTCACTCAAGAACACTGGCAAGATGCCCTAACAGATTGGCAAGAATGTTTGGCCAATTTACCGGCAGATGATCCTAGAGCCGAAGGGATAAAAAATCTTATAACCCAAGCAGCGTTAGCGGCAGAGCAACAGTAACCGCCTCCAGCCCGGCCTCTACACCAAAAAGAGACCCCGCTACGGGTGGCTCGGTGGCGAGGTCTCCGGCTCTAACGTCACTATTCACTTATTCACCCATTCGCTACTTCACTACAACCGGCAAATAGACCACCGAACCCTTCGTTTGAGCCAACAGTTCCAACGTCACCGGAATGACCTGTGAACTATCGCTGATCGCATCAGAAGAGATGGTCATACTGCCCAAAACATGGCTTCCAGCTAACAAATCATTTGGGTTGATGGTCAAGATCAGCTCTGCCGAGGTCGTACCCGCCAAGGTGCTGAGTTTGTCGTTGGTGACGAGTAGGTATCGTCCGTTCCGTCTTTCGGCATTTTTAAGTTGAGCGTTTGATTAATGGCGCGTCGGCTTTCTAGCCAACTGGCTGAACGGTCGGCTTCCTAGCCGACGCGCCACAGGATTAACAATTTTTGGAATTAGTTCATCTACTCCCACTCGCGCGTCCACAATCCTTTCGCCGCCGAGAGCCACACCACCAACTCGACCAGCGGACTGGTAACCACCCAGCGCAAGTGAGCAATATCATCATGACAAAAGTCATTTTCTGACATAAATACGCGATAATAACGCAAACAAGCATGCCGAGCTACCCGCTCGGCCATCAATCCATACAAGGTTTCGTAATCATCCATTTTACCCGCCACCTCGGCCCAAACCACCGATTTGGCCCACTGCAACGCCTCGGCAAACCTCTGTCGGTCAGCCTCATGCAGGTAAATCCGCTGTGTTGCTTGACCATAGCTCACCGGCCATAAATCATTGGCCAGCAGAGTCACAATTCGCTTGGCCTGTGCCGCGCTACATTCTAGCTCGTCCTCATGCAAAACAAACTGGTTCTCTAAATTGAAGATTGTTACATAATCGATCATGATTCGGTCTCCTATACAATAGAGTTGTTCGGGAATAAGGATTCGTGCGGAATGGAGTGTCAAAATTCCATTTTGACTGGCAAGAATAAAATTCTTGCACTCCGATAGCTCAATAAATGCCCACCTTGCTTATTGCCGAACAGTTCTAATAGAGTTGTTAGGCCAACAAAAAACGACCACCCCATGTTGAAGTGGTCGCTGTGGTTATGCCTACTTCACCTTCAAGGAAAAAAACAGACCTTGAAGAAGTCGTAGTATCGGAGGTGTTCATTCCTCCAAATCATGATACAATATCCAAGCTACCCGGACTGTGTACAGTTTGGGTGGGTTACCCGTCGCCGAGTTGTGAAACTTGGCGGCGGTGTAATTTATTGGCGATACATTTGTTGCTAATAAAGTTTTTAAAGTAAGTGCATTTTAGCAGGAATCGGGTTTGTTGTCAAACTCATAAGGTGCTTAGGTAGTGGTGCAAAAGTAGTGGTCATCTACCCGCAAGCTCAGAGCTTGCGGGTAGATGACCACTACTTTTGCACCACTACCGATTTTTTTACTTGTAATCCTGTCAATCCTGTGTTGAGATTACATAATCGCAACGATCAAGAAGTAAGACGCGGTTTTTCTCAAACACCTCCGAGGAAAACTACATACCTCGGAGGAGAACGATTCCGCGTCCTCCATGAGGTTCTTCATTCTTCATTCATCGTTCTTCATTCACCAACCGTTACCCAATCGACCGCCGCGGCCAGATTGCGGGTATCGGGCAGGCGACCAAGCCGCATGTAGGCCGTGCCCTCGCCACTAGCTTGTTGAGCCGTGTTGGGCGGTGCATCGGTCAGGCCGATGGCGGAAAACGGGGGCTGGAGGCCGTCTGGATTCAAGCCGATACGTTGCAGGGCTGACCATGTGGTTTCATCAAAAAAGGCGGTCGCGTCCATCCCTTGGCTGGCAATGATGATGATCTGGTCGGGGGGAAGTTGGCTGATAAAGTCGGCCAAGGCCGCGGCTTCGTACTGGTTGGCCGCAGTATCGAACCCCTGTTTATGCAACAGGTCGCCGGTGTGTGGGTCTAGCACGGCCACGTTGATACCACGTCGATGGGCCGAGGCATCAACCGCCCCATCACCAAAACCAAGGGTAATGAAGGCAAAATCAGCCCCACTATTGGCCTCGATGTCGGTTGGCACACCATGCTCAGTTTGACCGATGATCATATCGGTGGGGATAACCTGCCGTGGTTGGGCGGTTTGACTCAGATGCAGATAAAGCCGATTCAGACCGAGTTGTAGCTGAGTTTCTGGTAGCGTGACCTGCACCTCCTGCCAACCGTCTTGGAGCGTTTGATTCAGCAAGGTTGTTGATTGGTCGTTTAACATGATCGTTAGCTCTTGCGATGGTGCCCCCGGATAACTAAACGGGGCAATCTGCATGGTCAGTTGACGGTCTCCAAGCCCCTCACCTAAAGCGGTTTCCTGCGCCGGAAAATAAAGTTCCGCCTCATGGCCGGTGATCCAGTTGGCGGTGGCCGAAAAAATGATTTCGTTACCAGCCCAGCCATGTCCTCGATAGGGGTCACTCGGCCAATCGCCCAAGTCGATGGTCAGGGGATTGGGTAGGTCGGGCTGTTGCACGGCAAAGGCTCGCACACCGAGCGATTGATAGACTGGCTCAGGGTCATGCGGAATCAGGTCAAGAGCCAGTTGTTGGGTCGCCTCAAAGGTGTCTTTGTAGGGCGGGCGATGCGGAATCGGGTCGTGGATGACCAGATATTTGATGTTATACAGAGCCATCAGTTCACCAGCCTGAGCCTTGGCTTGGGTCATAATCGGCTCATCAACCGGACGATACAGTTCGGTTTCGGTGAGGGCGTAAAACAACGGAATTTGTCGAAAATAGTCAAACTTAAAGGCCGGATTACGAGAGGTGTTGCCCCCAAGCATAGGGCGCTGATGAATCGACTGGTAATATTGCAACTGCGTCCGCTCTGCGCCAAGAGTGCCGTAGCTGTTGCGCCACCCCAAGGGCAACTGCATGAGGGTAAACGGTTCTATTTCGGCTCCGATTTGTTCGTACACCGTCGGAATTTGAGCCGAGGTCATGGGGATGGGGGCGCTAAACTGGTCAAGCAGTAACACCGTCAGCAGGAGCATGGTCACAAAAACGGTTTGTGGGTTAGGCAATTCCAAGAAAATAAATCTCCCAAATTGAGCAGAGTCTCTACCCCCCTCAGTCCCCCCTGCTAGGGGGGAAACAGCTCCTCCCCCTAACAGGGGGAGGCTGGGAGGGGGTAGAGTGTCACAATGGTTTTGAGAGGTTTTAAATTCTGGAACTTCCTTAGTTTGCCCTATTTTACCAAACAACCAATATACGCCGTAGCCAACCAGCACGGCCAGACACAACGTCAGGGGGATACCGAATCGATTCGGGACACGATTGGCGCTGATGACGGGGATATAATGGAGGATGGCAAACGGAAGCGGAAATGTCACCTCGATTCCGTCGAGGTCGAACCGATTTTGACCGTTGATGGTTAGCAAAGGGCCAAGGCTGAGAACGGTGAAGATAATCACGCCCCATAGCCATGCTTGCACCCGTCGCCAATAAACCATCGTACCGATTAACCCGACGGCCAAAATCCCATAACCAAGAAAAAGGGTGTTGGCATCACTAAACTGCCCTTTGCCCTCGATGACGGCCCGGAGTTCGGTAATCCAGTCTAGTCCTGACAGAAAATGAAGCGGAGTGACGGTAACTAGGCCAATCAGGTCGGCACTCAACTTGAGTCCCTCTCCCCAGCCGGGTTCGGCGTAGGCCGGATTCAGAAAGTCGGGTAGAACCTGTATAATGAAAGGGGCAACCAGTAAAACGGCCACAATCGTCATGACCAATAGCCCAACCAACGAACGCACTATCGGCATAAAGGGCGACGGCGTATTGGGCGGATAGAGTCGAGAGAGCGGCGGGGGTAGAATCGAGGTGGGGGGAGTATCATCATCTGAAATGTTTCCGCGTGGCATCGAGTCGGCCATGCGCCTATTCAGAAATTCGCTAACGAAGAGTATGACCGTCAAAAAGATGAGGAAGACACTGTAGGTCAGTTCGGCATAGATACAGAGAGCGGCAAAGAGGGCGGCCAAAAAGGCATGGGGGCGATAACCAGTCCGCATGGTTTTGAGCAGAAAGAGCGCGTAAAATGGAAACCATTGGATGGTGACAAAGTTGTAATGACCCAAGGCCACATACATCATGCGGCTGGCCGAAAAGGCATAGACCGCGCCAGCCAAAAACGCGGCCAGATAAACGGAGAATCGGCCTGCTTTATGCGGACGGTCGATGTCACTGAGCAGGTAAAGGCTCAACAGACACATGCCGTATCCGGCGCTGATGTAGCTAAATATCAGGCTGATATTGTTGGCGGTGGGTAGGGAGAACGCGACCTGCAACGGTAAGGCCAAGGCCGAGTTAAATAGATTAAAGGTGTAGGTGGTGAGATTGACTCCGACCGGAAAAAATATGTAGCTGGTCTGTAACGGTGACTGCCCCAAAGCCAACAGGCTATGCTTGAACCACCAGATATTCCAGATAAAGGTCGATTCGTCAAAGGCCCATGTCGCCTCACCGGGGATGTGGGTGGTTAGTTGGGCGGTTAGGGGCCAAGTTAATCCAATGGTCAACAGGAGATAACTGAGCAGAATGACGGCATGGCGCTTCAATAAACTGTTTATTTTTTACTACGCTCCTTCCAACGGTCTATAAATCGGTCAAACACCTCATGCAGAGTGAGGGCGGTAATACGGCCATTGGCATCGTCAAAGGCCATGTCATAGTCGTCAGCTACAACCCACTGACCACCACTGTCGGTATTGTTATCCACGCGGGGCCAGTCGCTCCCAACCAGAAATATTCGGGTTTCGAGGGTGTTATAGTTTACCGCGAACAGGGTCACATGCCCACCACCAGACCCTTTTTTGCGAATGGCCCGTAAATGGGGTGGGGCGGCAACAATTTCATAACGTTTGTCGGTCATAGATGTTTGCTCCTTGGTTTTTATTGATTGCTCGACCTGTTGATGAAGTTACGTAGACAAGTATAAAACGTCCTTAAACAGGTGTCAAAAATGGCAGTGGTGTAACATCGGCTTTTTTGATGTTGCGAAATTAAGAAGTGGCTGAACGGATATACCGTTCAGCCACTTCTTGTTTTTAGAGCAGAATTTACTAGATCGAGAAGTTTTGGCCGGCTTTAGGATTGGAAGACCTTCAAGGAGCTTCGCACCTTGAAGGACGCGGAGCCAGTTGGTACGGTGGAAATTTGGCGGATAGTGGAAGTTGTTCGACGGCCATCGGTCTTGGCACAGTTAGCCAAGATACCGACTAGTCAGCCTCAACTGTGGCAAAGCCAACAGGAACAAGTTGTCCAAGCTCAACAACTGGTTCAGAAATGGGCTACGGTTCAACAAACCTATCAAGCGATTGATTTATGGCCTCATCTACGCAAAACGAAAGGGGAGCCAAGCTTGATGCGACTATCCACAAACTCCGACAACTGGTCATTGACGGCAATACTTGCTAATTATTCATTGGGTGGTGAGCTATCCCAAACTAATCAATCTCATCCACACTAACCGGCTCCTTAGACTGCGATTCTCGTACTTGGCGGAGACCATTACGGACAGTGGTTAAGGTTTTCATCAACTGCTCTTCTAGTTCGCTCAGTTGGTCAACAATATACTCGTCCGCATCACCCAGAATTTCCCGAGCCTGTTTATGTGCCGCGATTTCAATTTCTTCGGCTCGTTGTTGAGCAAACTGAACCAGTTCGTGTTCGTTGGTCATGGCCTTGGCTTTTTCGCGAGCCAAATCAACCACCCGATTGGCTTCTTCCTGAGCTTGCAAAAGCAAACGCTCCCGCTCGGCCTCAGTTCGTTTGGCAAGTTTCACCTCTTCAGGAATAGATATCCGCATCTGATCGACTATGTCTAAAAATGCGTCTTCAGTAATAATAACATTGGTGGATAGGGGGACGTGAAAACCCTCACTTACTAACGTTTCGAGTCGGTCAAGCAAATGCAAAATATCCATAACTGTATTGGTGGGTAAGGCCTAAAACCTAGCTGAAAAATCTGTTTCTTTCACGCTAGGTTTTAGGCCTTACAACCTACGATCTAATATGGGCTTGTAATGCCTCTATCACAATGGGTGGAGCAAGATGGGTGATATTTCCTCGGTTAAAGGCAATATCCTTCAAAATACTGGAGCTTAAAAAAGAATACTCTTGACTAGCCATGAGACAAACGGTTTCAATATTTGGATCCAAACTATGATTGGTAAGTGACAATTGTAACTCCCACTCAAAATCAGACATAACCCGCAAACCTCGCACCATGACCAATGCGTTCTGTTTTTTGGCAAAATCGACGGTTAAACCACTATACTCCATCACAATAACATTGTCTAAGTGAGAGACAGCCTCTGTGGTCATCGCTAACCGTTTTTCAGCAGAAAACAATAAATTTTTAGCCGGTAAGTCAAACACAGCCACAATCAGTTCATCAAAAACTTTAGAGGCTCGCTCGGCAATGTCGATATGACCGTTGGTAATCGGGTCGAAAGTGGCAGGATAAACAGCTCGCATCATTGGTTGTAGTCACTCCGTTCAGTCCAAAAATTCTCTAACTTTTTTTGTAATTCCTGATATTTATCTGTTTCGATATTGGGGTCTTCTTGCAAAATTGCTTGGGCTTCTTTTCGAGCCAACTCAATCAAGCGAGTATCGCTCAGTTTGACGAACTTCATGTCCGGCAAGCCACTTTGCCGAGTACCGAAAAATTCACCCGGCCCACGGAGTTTCAAATCCTCTTCAGCCAACTCAAACCCGTTGCTCGTGCGCTCAATAGCCTGTAGTCTCTGCTCTGCCTCAGCCGAAAGTTTGTCAGTCACTAACAGGCAATAACTTTTATATTCGCCTCGACCAACTCGGCCTCTAAATTGATGGAGTTGGGACAATCCGAAGCGATTCGCCCCCTCAACCAACATGACTGTCGCGTTTGGGACATCAATTCCCACCTCTACCACGGAGGTTGAGACTAGAATATCAATCTCTTTGTCACGAAAAGAACGCATCACCGCATCTTTTTCTTTCGGTTTCATACGCCCATGAAGCAAACCTAATTTTAATCTAGGGAAAATCTGTTTCTGTAACCGTTTATGTTCTTCTACGGCTGACTTAGCTTCCAATTTATCAGAATCTTCAACCAACGGACAAATCACAAATGCCTGCCGCCCCTTATCCATCTGTGAACGAATGAAACTATAGGAACGTTCTCGCTCACGGGGAGCCAGCCAGCGCGTCTCAATCACTTGGCGACCCGGCGGTAGTTCATCAATGACCGACACATCCAAATCACCATAAATTGTTAGAGCCAAGGTACGCGGAATCGGGGTCGCGGTCATCACCAACAAATGAGGGTTATCACCCTTACGACGCAGATTGGCTCTCTGCTCTACCCCAAAACGGTGTTGCTCATCTACTACAGCTAACCGTAAACTCTTAAATTTTACACCTTTTTGGATGATAGCATGGGTTCCGACCAATATATCAATTTCGCCAGACTCTAACCGTTTCGCGAGTTCTTGGCGTTCTTTAGCTTTCGTGCTTCCGGTTAAGATTTCAATATTAAAGGAACGCCCAAGTTTGTTGCCAATCTGTTCTAACAAACCTTTCATGCCGACATGATGTTGCTCGGCCAAAATCTCGGTCGGGGCAAGAATGGCTGTCTGTCCGCCATCTAAAGCGGCAAAGACCATAGCGGCTAAGGCAACCACCGTCTTTCCTGCTCCGACATCACCCTGTAATAGCCGATTCATGGGCGTGTTCAGTTGTAAATCAGCCATGATTTCATTGATGACTTTACGTTGAGAGTTGGTCAAGGTAAATGGCAATGCCCCTAAAAACTTATCCACTACCCCTGTTTCTATTTTAACAGGTTGACCGAGTTCGGCCTTCCAAAGTTGGCGTTGTCGAAGAACGGCCAGTTGAATCAACAACAGTTCATCAAAGGCCAAGCGACGGCGAGCCGCTTCTAGGTTGGCCCAATCGTCAGGAAAATGGAGATGCCGAACAGCCTCATTGATTGACAACATTTTTAGACGAGTAATCGTATCTTCTGGTAACGAATCGGTCAAACGAGGTCCCCAATAATCAAGGGTTCGTTTAATTTGATTACGCAACCATTTGGCTGTAATACCGCTCGTTAGAGGATAAATTGGTACAATTCGTCCGGTATGTATTAGATTTTTATCTAATTCTTCCCAATCAGGTGATTGAAAGTTGAGGCGGCCTAAATACTCGTTTACTTTACCGCTGACCACAATCTGCATGCCTTGACGCAATTTATTCAACAACCAAGGTTGATTAAACCATGTTACTTCAATGGTAGCTGTCCCATCCGAAATAACGGCAATGGTCATGGTTCGATTACGGCTTAGTTCTCGTTTGCGGGTTTCCCATACATGTCCAATAACCGTCACCTCTTCCCCATATTTTAACCGATTCAGAGTTTTAAGGGAACGATAGTCATCATAACGACGGGGATGGAGTTGCAAAAAATCTCCCACAGTTTCAATGTTTAAGTTGGTTAACTTTTTGGCCGTAACAGTTTTTATACCGGGTAGCCGTGTAACCGGGGAATCCAATCCCATGCCATTAAAATCATCCGATCTTTCAGGCACGTAAGCGGTTGGTTTCGGTTGTCGAGTGGTTTGGGCTGATGAAGCAGGAGGTTTGGATTGGGGCTTTGATTTAGGCTGAGTTTTAACCTCAGCTTTTGATTTGTCAGGCTTAGTATCTGGTTTTACTGGTTTAGGAGGAAGAGAGCGGACTGGCACACGTTTTGCTTTGGTTGGTTGTGGCGGTTTTTGAGGCCATGAAGAGCTATCCGTGGAGGTAGGTTTCACTTGAGAAGAAGGAGAAGCGTTAGCAGGTCGTGGTGATGGTTTCTGACTTTCACTGAGTTTGTATAGTTGGACTAAAATTTTATGGACATACGTTGGCCGCTCTTCCTCGACAATATTTGGATAATTGATCAATTTCTGCTCAATTTCCTTAATTGCGTCTTGCAAGGGGCCAGCAGTTGTTTCGCCCATTGCCTCGGTAATCCAATTCACGGCATATTTATCAAATCCGCCCATTACCGCTTTATTTTTATACCCCAAGCGTTTTTCTTGGGTTAGCATTTTGGTTAACTTGTCGAAACTTTGTAGCATATTAGAGTGTATAATACAGGCAAAGGGAAGCTAAATGAAAAAACAAACTACAAATTTCCCGAATTAGCGACAACAATAATTCGTGAGATTTGTAAAGTTCGCAATTAAGCAAATCTTGCCCTAAAAGTAATTTTTATATAGATGTCCAGACAAATTCTGTCCGCACACCTTCCCGCAAGCTCAGAGCTTGCGGGAAGGTTATTGCCCAAAACTTTTCTGGCTAACTATACGTTACTAAAAGTAGTAACCATTAAAATGTAAGCCCCTCGTAAACCACAACACCAAGGGCGTTTGGCCCAACATGGGTCGATAAATCGGGGCCGTATTGGATAATTGGAAATTCTATATTAGGGAAACTTTGCTGTAGCCGCCCCTGTAAGGTGATTGCTTCAGGAAGCGGATCCTTATTGCGTTGGATGATTGCGGTTTGTTCCAAAGTGTCGAATTCAGTCACAAACTCATATAGTTTCTCTAACGCTTTTTCGGTTGTTTTTACTTTTTCTAAGGGGATAATATCACCATCTTCCATGAAAAGAATTGGCTTGATATTGAGCATGGCCCCCAGAACAGCCTGTGCTTTGCCTATCTGTCCGCCACGCTCCAGAAAATCCATCGTCTCTACATAAAAAACTAGGTAGATATGAGGTAACATACCTCGCACCAAACGAACAATATCATCAAGTGACATTCCGTCTCGGGCGGCTTCCGCGGCGGCTTTAGCCAAAATACCTAACCCAACAGAGGTGCTGAGCGAATCGACCACTTCGATGGTACAACGTCCTAACAATCCCTCTGCGCCGAGTTTGGCGTTTTCAATCGTTTGGCTTAGTTGGCTCGAAGTATGAATCGATAATATTCGATCTGTTTGATCATGAAGTTTGGTATACAGATCAACAAAGATTGAGACTTCTGGAGGTAGACTTATAGGTAGCGGTGCGCCAGACTGAATGCGATGAAAAAGTTCATCAGAATCGATGCCTAGGCTATCTTGGAAGAGTTCGTCCCCTAGCTTAATCTGCAACGGAGCAATATGTATTCCAAGACGTTCAGCTTCGCCCGGTTCTATATAGGCGGTACTATCGGTCACAATAATTACATTATTTGACAAGGTTATAAGGGTACAAATACCAGCCAGTGGATATTAAGATATAAGAAGCCTGCAACTACAGTCTTTCAGATAATGATTTTCAATTCAAGACCAACCTTCCCGCAAGTTTTGAACTTGTGGGAAGGTGACAACTGAAAATGTTTAATGAGAAGCCTGCAACTACAACTTTCTCTTATGGTATCGTAATATCTACTAGATGTTACCTGTTTAGCTATATTTGACAAGTAGAATATCTTACATCTTTCATAAGAAAAACGCAAACAATTTATTAGCGCATCAAGGAACGGATTCCAGATTGACCAGCCACAACCACCTCTGAGGCGATATTTAGGAAAAGGCCATGATCAAGGATGCCGGGATGATGATGGAGGCGCATGGATAACTTGGTCGCATCCTCGATCCCATTTAAAAAATGACAATCGATAATATAGTTTCCGTTATCGGTTACATAAGGCACATCGTTTGTTGAGCGCAGAACGGGCCGACATGGTAACTGTTCAAGCCAATATCTATGCGCTTGTACGGCAAACTGCGTTACTTCAACCGGCAAGGGCGCAAGTGTACCTAAACGATCAACTAGTTTTGATTCATCAACAATGGCGATAAATTTCCGACTAGCGGTGGCGATAATCTTTTCGCGTAACAACGCGCCACCTAGCCCTTTAACCAGATTCAGTTGGGGATCGACTTCATCAGCGCCATCAATTGTGAGGTCGATGTTAGGATGGTCATTTAACGAAGCCAACGGAATTCCATACTGACCAGCCAATTTTGCCGTCCGCTCAGAGGTCGGGATACCGATAATGTCGGTCAGTTGACCAGCTTGCCACAACTCCCCAATCTTTTTGACTGCATAACTGGTCGTTGAACCAGTTCCTAGCCCTAATATCATACCGCTTTTCACCTGTTCTACGGCTTTTTCAGCGGTTTCTTTTTTCAGTTGCTCTTGTTTTGACACGGGTAGAATTAAGAATTAAGAATTAAGAATTAAGAGGGGAACGTGGAAATAAATCTCCACGCTGATAGCTCAAGCCTGCTAAAGCAGGCTAACATAGGCCATGTAGAACAGGCTTTAGCCTGTCTTAGCTTTTAGCTTGAGGGTTTAGCCTCAAGTCCCCCTTCCTCGGTAAAAGTTCAGTAAAGTGGCTCTAGAAACCCGATTTCTCAAAGAAATCGGGTTTCTGATGCTCTTTCTGGCAAGTTCTCTGAACTCGAAGCCAAACAGACTCAAGGAAGAGTAATTCTTAGCCTTAATTAAGTTATCGTTTGGATTTATCAATAACTGACAAGGCACGTAATACGATGTTATCAGTTGTAAAGCCGAACTGCTCGTACAGTTTACTAACAGGAGCTGATGCGCCAAAACGATCCAGCCCAATCATGCTCCCTTGGTCGCCAAGCCACTGTCGCCAACCCATAGAGCAAGCGGCTTCGATACCGATTCTGGCTTTGACGTTAGGCGGTAGTACTTTGTTACGATAGGAATCGGACTGCTTCTCAAATAGCTCCCAGCTAGGCATGCTGACGACACGAGTGGCGATGCCTTGCTCGGTCAATTTGGCATAAGCTCCGATCGCTAGGTTGAGTTCTGAGCCGGTCGCAATCAGAATCACATCGAGATAGACTTTGTCAGAATCGAGCAATACGTAGGCTCCTTTGGCGACACCATCAGCAGACCCCATGTTTGTGCGGTCGTAGGTCGGCAGGGCCTGACGGGTCAGGATCAGTACGGTTGGACCGTTTCGTTTTTCGAGCGCCACTTTCCATGCTTGAGCGGTTTCATTGGCATCAGCGGGACGGATGACCGTCAGATTCGGGATAGCTCGTAAAGCGGCCAAATGCTCAACAGGTTGATGGGTAGGGCCATCTTCTCCAACCCCGATGCTGTCGTGGGTGAAGACAAATATGGCTGGAATATGAGAGAACGCGGCCATACGTAATGCTGGGCGACTATAATCAGAAAAGACCAAGAATGTAGCACCATAAGGGATGACCCCGCCATGCAGAGCCATGCCGTTAAGTACCGAACTCATGCCATGCTCACGTACTCCAAAATGGAAATTCCGTCCGGCGAAGGTGTCGTTGGCAAAGGCTGGAAGCCCATTTAAGAAGGTGTTGGTACTTGGCGCTAAATCAGCCGAGCCACCAATAAAATTGGGGATGGCCGCGGCAATGGCGTTGAGAGTTTTGCCGGATGCGGCGCGGGTAGCCATGCCTTTTGCATCAGCAGGGAAAACAGGTAGCGCCTCTTCCCAGCCTGATGGTAGTTCACCCGATAAAAACTGGCGTAGCTGGTCAGCCTCAGTGGGGTAAGCTTTGGCATAAGCGTCTAAGGCTGACTTCCATTCTGTTTCCAAGGTTTCGCCTTGTGTGACTGCGGTACGAAATTCGGTCAAAGCCTCAGCAGGAATATGGAACGGCTCTTGAGAGGGCCAATCGAGCGCCTCTTTGGTCAACTTGATTTCATCGGCTCCAAGCGGAGAGCCATGCACGCCAGAGGTATTGGCTTTGTTGGGACTTCCGTACCCAATAGTAGTGCGACAGGCGATGATTGAGGGTTGATCTGTCACGGTTTGTGCTGTTTTGATGGCGGATTCGATAGCACTTCGATCATGCCCGTCAACCTGTTGTACATGCCAGTTATAGGACTCAAATCGTTTCATGCGATCTTCGGTAAAGGCCAATTCAGTACTACCATCAATCGAGATGTAGTTGTCGTCGTAGAGGTAAATCAGCTTGCCGAGTTTCATGTGCCCAGCCATCGAGGCGGCTTCATGGCTGACTCCTTCCATTAAATCACCATCGCTGACAATGACGTAGGTATAATGGTCGATGATGGTATGGTCAGGTTTGTTGAAGGTAGCGGCCAAAAATGCTTCGGCAATCGCCATGCCTACTCCGTTGGCAAAGCCTTGTCCTAAGGGGCCGGTAGTAGCCTCTACGCCGGGGGTGACACCGTATTCGGGATGTCCGGGAGTCAAACTGCCCCACTGCCGAAACTGTTTCAGTTCCTCTAGGGGTAAGTCATAGCCGGTCAGATGCAAGAGGCTGTATAACAACATTGAGCCATGTCCTGCCGAAAGGATGAATCGGTCTCGGTTAGTCCAATCAGGATTACCGGGGTTATGCCGTAAAAATTTTGTCCATAATACGTAGGCTCCATCAGCTATGCCCATCGGCAGGCCGGGGTGTCCAGAGTTGGCTTGTTGTATACCATCTATCGCTAAGGTGCGAATAGTGTTGACACAAAGTTGGTCGAGCGGGGTGTTACTCATATAAGAGGCTCCTTAAATGGTTTTGTTTGATGCGTGATACGTGATACGTGATACGTAATTCGTGATACGTAATTCGTGATACGTGATACGTAATTCGTGATACGTGATACGTAATTCGTGATACGTGATACGTGATACGTAATTCGTGATACGTAATTCGTGAGGTTGGGATGCCTTAAATTTTGGTCTCCCTAAGTTAACCTCATGAAACCACAAAACTGAGTTGTGGTCAAATAAATAAATAGGGTAGTGTTGACATGTTGACTGATGGCCTTGGGCTAAAGCCACAAGGCTAAAAACGCAAGATCGCTAAAAGCGGCCTAAATATAGATGTTCAGATAAATATTTTCAGCCATCACCTTCCCGCAAATTCTAAACTTGCGGGAAGGTTGGCCTTGAATTGAAAACCATTATCTGAAAGACTGTAGCTGGCTTTAGCCTGCTTTAGTTATCAGCAGAGGGATTTATTCCGATGTGTCATCAGTCAAGATAACAACATTACCTTCTAACGTAACTTCTTGGTGGTTAACAACCCTCGCCATAAGACGACGGTCAACAGTAATGCGGCCAGAGAGATTGTACCGATATTAAAGATAAAAACAGTACTGGCTCCAAAACGGTCGTAGATTTCACCGCTAATTAGGGCGACAAAAAGTGGGGCCAAGCCAAAGGTGCTGACTGAGTACATGGCCTGCACTGTCGAATCCCAACCTGTGGGAGTGCGCTCGCTGAGAATTCGCACGGTGCCGACATAAAACAGTCCAAATCCTACTCCTTTAATCGCGGCCATGAGAACCAAAAACATGGGCGTTAAGGCCCATACATACCCGGCATAGGCGACGAGCAAAAAACTATAGGCCACCAATAAAGCCTGCGCTTGGCCTAAACGGGCAATCAGTTTGCCGCTGTACTGCATCACCGGCACTTCGCTAAACGCAGAGAAGCCAAACATGAGACCGATAAACAGTTGGCTCCCCCCGAGTTTGCTCATGTAGATACCGTCATACACGACCGAGTTGTAGATGGCCGCGCCGATCAAAAATGAGGCCACTAACAGAACCAAAATACCGGTATCCTGCCCAATTTCTCGAATTGAGCCTTGTCGGGTTTGGGTTTCGGTACTAGTATATCGCTCCTCAAGGGTATTGGTGAAGAGTAATACCGGCAGTAGTCCGATACTTCCGGCCAAAAACATGGGTTTAAAGCCGACCTGTTGCCATAACGCTCCTCCGGCAATGGCTAAGGTTGCAAAGCTGAACGATCCCCACATCCGCATAGAGCCAAAATTTAGGTTATATTGGGCGGCCATGCGAGCCATCAAACTGTCGGCAAGAGGGATGATGGGGCTTAAAAATACGGAGAAGATAAGCATCATAATCACCCAAGCAAAAAAGGTTTCGAGAATGGATGCAAATAGGAGAAGCACCATCATGATCGCGACACAGGCTGTCAAAATCCGAATCCGCCACTGCCGACGATCAGCCAAACTAGACAGCGGCATGGCGAAAACAAGGCTCATCAGCGGTGGAAATAGGGCTAAGATGCTGATCTGTCGGCCTGAAAAATGCAAATCTTGCTCAAAATAGACATTGAGAAAGGGCAAATATGTCCCGATTGCACCCCAGTAGCAGAGATAAAATAACGCTCCACGAGTTAGCGGGCTGACATTGTTTCGGAAAGTGGTGATATGAGTCATGAAACCTCCTTGTGATAACAGGCGGCTTGTTTCTTGTTCCAACTTTTAAAACCTCCCAAAATCGGCCTTGCCCTGTGAATGAATCCACAGGGCTATTTGGGAGATTTATTTTTCTGGAATTGCCTAAACACAACCCACAGACTATATATTAGTTGGGCGGAGATGTCAACACCCAATTTTATTAGATGCACAAATTAAAAAATCGGCTCATTTTAGAAAATACATGAGCCGATTTTTTCGTTTTTTTTGGAGTGCAAAAGTATCTTGCTTTTGCTGGTAATAGCTAATAAGGAAAAATGGCGCGTCGGTTTCGGCGATGATCATGGTTTCGGCCACCCACACATGTCATTCTGAGCGTCGTTTGCGAAGAATCTCCATGTAGCTTCATCACGGGGGATTCTTCGCAAACGACGCTCAGAATGACATGGCCCAAACAATGACCAAGCCCTCGGTTTCCTAGCCGACTATCACACGTTATTTCGACGTTGGATAAACTGGGAGATGACAATCAACATCATCGACATAATGAGCATGACCGTAGAGATGGCGTTGATTTCGGGGCTGATGGAGCGTCGGATACGACCAAACACCTCAATGGGTAGGGTGGTTCCGCCCGGACCAGTCGTGAAGAAAGTAATCACAAAATCATCGAGCGAGAGG
The DNA here is from genome assembly GCA_030377865.1 of Anaerolineales bacterium HSG25. Classification (GTDB taxonomy): domain Bacteria; phylum Chloroflexota; class Anaerolineae; order 4572-78; family J111; genus JAUCGB01. The sequence goes on from JAUCGA010000005.1 coordinate 88,927, forward strand.
GTAAAAGCGAGGAGCGCGCCGCCTAAAATACCGGGCATAATCAACGGCAGGGTGATGTGGCGGAAGGTAATCCATTCATCTGCGCCTAAATCTTGAGCCGCCTCTTCGAGCGATTTGTCGAAATCTTTGAGACTGGTTCGCACTACAATCGCCACAAAGGAGATATTAAAGGCGACATGGGCAATGATGACGGTGGTTAAACCGGGTCGCCAAGCCGCGTTCCCCTCTAAACCAAACGCAGTGTTGACTGAGCCAAGTAATAGGGCAAAAAAGGCCAACAACGAGACCCCCATCACAATGTCAGGAATGATAACTGGCAAATAGAGAATGCCGTCGTAGGTGCGTCGAAACGGAAAACGAAACCGTTCCATAGCGATGGCGGTCATCGTGCCCAGAATCGTGGCTATCACCGTAGAGATAACCGCGACCATGATGCTGTTAGAAAAGGCAGTCAAAACGGCCTCACTGTTGAACATCTCAATATACCATTTGAATGTGAATCCGCCCCACTTGGCTCCCAAACGGGAATCATTAAACGAGAATAGTACCAACACCACAATCGGAATATACAAGAACAAAAACGAGAATATCATGTTCAGCCATAAGAACCGTTTGCCCCATGTTAAAAATGATTTATCCATGTTATAACTCCTCCTCCCGTTGCATACGGAACTGAATGGCGATTCCAAACATCAACAAAATCATAAAGACCACGGCAATGGCCGAGCCAAAGGGCCAATTAAGAGCCGGGCCAAACTGTTGGGCCAGAATATTACCTAGCATGGCGACTTTTCCACCCCCTAAAATGGTCGGCACAACGTATTGTCCCACCACCGGAATAAAGACCAAAATACAGCCTGCCACTACGCCGGGGGTGGTTAGGGGTAGGTAAACACGAGTGAAAACTTGCCAGTAGTTGGCTCCTAAATCCTGCCCAGCCTCGACGAGACTAAAGTCGAACCGCTCCATAGAGGCATATAATGGAAGCACCATAAAGGGCAATGAGCCATAAACAAGGCCGATAATCACCGCGGTCGGCGTGTTTATCAGGGCGATACGGGGCATTTCCAGGGCCTGCAACATCGAATTGATGAGGCCATTATTGTTGAGGATAAATTTCCAAGCGTAGGTACGGACGAGAAAATTCGTCCAAAAGGGAATCATCACCAAAAAGAGAAGGATGTTGGCGGTAGAGCGTGATTGTCTCGACATGTAGAAGGCGAGTGGATAACCAGCCAACAAACAGATGATTGTGGTCAGCGTGGCCCACCAAAATGAGCGGAAAAAGATGAGCATAAAGTCATTGATAACCGCTCCGCCAGTGGGTGAAAACAACTTGATGTAGGCATCGAGACTAAATTGCCAAATCACCCCGCCACCGTCACGACGCTCCAAAAAGCTGTAAGCCACAATCAACAAAGAAGGGATGATAAAAAAGAGAGTCAGCCATAGTCCGCCGGGACCAAGCAGAAAAGCAAGGTAAGATTTACGACGAGTGCTCATAAGATTCTCCTAATCAACCAATATTCGAGCCGAGCTAGATTGCCAACTGATATTCACCGTTTGCCCTTTATCCATGCCACTAACATGGTTGACATCGGTGATATTCTGGTGACGGACATCAATCATAAATTTGTCGAACACTTGCACCACAAAACGGGTGTCGGTTCCCAAATAGACCAGTTCGGTAATTTGACCCGACAAAGTGGTATCCTCAGGGGGGGATGCTTCGGCGGGGAGCAGGCTGATTTTTTCTGGTCGGATGGCTAAGGTGACTTCTTGTTGAGACTTGACCGACACCGAGCATGCGGCCTTAAGTTGTACCTGCCCGTCAAGGCTGACTGTGGCGATACCATCTTGGTAGTTGAGAACCTGACAGGACAAGAAATTGGTGTCGCCGATAAAGTCGGCTACAAATCGATTGGCGGGTTCGGCATATATCTCTTTGGGCGAGCCAACTTGTAGGACATGCCCTTGGTTCATCACGGCGATACGGTCGCTCATGGTCAAGGCTTCTTCTTGGTCGTGGGTGACAAAGATAAACGTGAGGCCGAGTTGTTGCTGTAACTGTTTTAGCTCAAGTTGCATGGCTCGACGTAGTTTTAAGTCGAGTGCGCCAAGCGGCTCGTCTAGCAACAGTACTTCGGGACGGTTGATGATGGCTCTGGCGAGGGCGATTCGTTGCCGTTGCCCCCCAGAGAGTTGGCGAGGTTTGCGATTGCCAACTTGGGGCAGGCGCACTATCTCTAAAGTTTCGGCGACTTGCTTTTTAATTTCTGCCTTGGGCAGTTTTTTCATCTCAAGGCCAAAACCGACATTTTCGGCAATGGTCAGATGGGGAAATAGGGCATAGTTTTGAAAGACTGTGTTCACATTCCGTTTGAAGGGAGGTAACTGCCCAACCGGCTCCCCTTTAAGATATATCTCCCCTTCGGTGGGTAGCTCAAACCCCGCAACCATGCGGAGATTGGTCGTTTTACCGCATCCACTCGGCCCAAGTAGGGAGAAAAATTCACCATCCTCAATTTTCAGTGAGATGTTATCAACGGCGGTGAAATCACCAAACCGTTTGGTTATATTTTGTAGCTCTACACCCGTTGTCATACTTATCTCCTTTGATAGATATAGATGTTCAGATAAACATTTTCAGTTGTCACCTTCCCGCAAGTTCAAAACTTGCGGGAAGGTTGGTCTTGAATTAAAAATCATTATCTGAAAGACTGTAGTTGGTCATCGGTTACACCCAAACATCGTTATCAGCTGTCAACTCGCCACCCGCATCGCCAGTATTGACTAGGCCACGCGGCTCAAGCAGTAAAATCTGACACTCGTTTTGGGCAACAGGCTTATGTTCAACCCCTTTGGGTACAACGAACATCTCACCCGTTTTTAGCTCGACACGGCCATCTCGAAACTCAATCGCCATGTCGCCATCAATCACCATAAATAGTTCGTCGGTAGCTTACCCAACTATCCTCTGATGATTGATAATGATCTGCTTTAGCGTTTTTAACGTCCGAAAAATATGGTAGATACCTTCTCCCGAGGCCGTCAAAGCGATTGAGGTGCTGTAGATACGTTCTTGCAAAACCACAAACCGCCATAACTCACCAATTACATAACAACCATAAATTGGGATTTGGTGTTGATTGATCTCCTGAGCCACCAACATTGCGGCTAAACATTGTCCCGCTGGGTCTCCTTCTGGGTCTGTTTCTCGTTTGTATTCTTGGAAGCAGAAATACGGCTTTTCTGGCTCACGGAAACCACTGGCGATCATGCCATCGGGTTGCCCCGCTAACATAACCTCATCAACTATGCCGCCAAATCGTCGTTCGGCAAAAAGAGAAAACTGCTTGTTGGTCGAAAAATCGGCCAACACAAACAGTGGGGCAATAAAGTTCTGTAACAGTTCAGACTCGTTCCAGTGTTTAACATTAAGACTCAGTAGGTATTGCAATTTCTCCAAGTTTTGCGTCTCAAACTCTGTGATCATGACATTACTTTGCTTCAACCATGCGTCTAAAGTCGATGACTCAAACACCTCCTCTAGTTGAAATAGCCGGTCTAACATGGGTAATGTGCAGTCTCTAAAATTTAGTTTGGTTGGTTTTTCCATGCAATTACTCCTTCGTGTAAAAATGTATCGATACTCATTTTTAGGCCATACTGACCAAATCAGCAATAATCTGTTTTAACGCTTTCAAAATACGAAAAATATCAAACAAATCATCTCTTGTTGCCACATACGGCTTGCTAAAACTGTAATTTTTCCCCTCTAATATAGCGAAAAACCAAAACTGTCCTCGTACATAACAGCCATAAATTGGGTGTTTATGTTCATTGATCTCCTGCGCCACCAACATGGCCGCTAACACTTGAGCCGCGGGGTCGCCTTCAATATCTTTTTCTCGTTTGTATTCTTGCAGACAAAAATAGGGTTTTTCGGGTTCTCGAAACCCACTGGCTACCATTCCATCTGGATTCCCCCGCATGGTCACCCCCTCAACGGTTCCCCCAAAAGAGCGTTGGGCAAAAAAATTGAACTGCTCGGCAGTAAAATCAACCAAGGTCATCATCGGGCCAATAAAGTTGTAGCCTAGTTCCGCCTCATTCCAATCATGCACCCCCCGTTTCAATCTACCACGCAGATAATGTAAACTTTGCATTTCAAATTCAGATATATCGACTGTACCAGCTAACCAATTTTCAAGCGATTCGGTTTTCTGTACCTCTTTTAAGCTAAATGTTTTATCTAATTCAGCTAATGACCATTCTTTGAATGTTTTCATAAGACACCTCTCTTTAGGAATTTTGACTAAATAGCAATATCGTCCAACCATCCTTAATGAGCGCGTTTTTTACTGAGTATGTTTTTGCTCGCGGTTAAGCGTACCAAATTGCCAAATATTTTCAACGGTTATAACCCCGTATAGTGGCTTCAGAGGTAAGTGAAATTTTGGGGAGTTTTTTATAGAAATTTGCCTTAAGTTTATGAAGTGTATCTGTTACATTCCCATGAGGTAAAGAAATTCTTTGCAGGCTATAAGTATAGCCGATCTCAGCAATAATATCTTTCGTTGGGTAACTTAAATTAAAATAGTCAGAAGATGTGTAACTCTTTTCTTGTAAGATAACTCTAGGCATAAATCGCTCCTTCACCTTATCCTATGCAAATTGTAAACGCATTTATCAACTATCTATAAAAACCACCCTTTCATTATACCTGAAACGGTGGCCTTATAACAGACTTGTTCGGGAATAAGGAGTATGTTGAAGAGGAGTGTCAAAATTCTATTTTGACTAGCAAGAATATAATTCTTGCACTCCTAAAACCAGCCCTATTCAGCATGAATGGGGCTGATTTTGTTTTTAAAACGAGTCTATAATCCCTCCATGCCTGAATTCTTATTTCAACAAGTAGCCTTGTTTGGCTCAGCATGACAGCCTTTACCCTAATCACCAGCGGTTATCTGCTAACCCTCAAACCCAAAGAATCCTCAACCAATCATCTCACCAGAAACCCTCCAGCCAGTTACCCCGTTGACTCCGGCTCAACTGGCAACCCTACCACCGGAGTTATTGACTCGTTTGGCCGAAGCCGCCGATGGCGATAAGATGGTCATGGTCAAGCAAACGATCCAAGAGATTCGGGAATATGATACCGCCATTGCCGATGGGTTAACTAGAGTTGTTCGGCAATAAAGGAGTGCAAAAGCTTCTTGCTTTTGCCGGAGACAAACATGCAAAAGCAAGAAGTTTTTGCACTCCGTAGACCTCGAATTTGAGTTTTTATGCGATGGTAAGTTATTACCGAACAGGTCTACTGAATTGGCAAACAAGTTCGACTATGAGGCGATTTTTAGAATCGTTTTGTAAGAATTGTCTGTTGGTTAGGCTAATGCAGGTGTGAGATATTTACAAAGTCGCTTGTTATATCTTTACATCTTGAGAAGATAGGGATACAATAAGAGCCAACCTAAATCTGTCGATGTTAATATAGTCATCATGCTTGTCCTATGAACAAACAACGCGAAAAATCGAAACATACATACGCCCAACCACCCGGCAATGTCTCGGTGGTCAGTGTTGCTGGCCCTGATAAAGGAGAAACTGTCTCCATCAAAAAGAGTCAACTCAAGTTTGGGCGTTCACCAGAGTGCGATATAATGATTACTACGGGATTAGTTTCTCGAATACATGCTCTGCTTATTTATGAAGATGGGCATTATGTCTTATATGATGAAAACAGCACTAACGGCACATGGGTCAATGGTCAGCGGGTGCTGGAACATTACCTAAAACCAGATGATCGCTTTCAGATTGGTTCGAGTATATTTGTGTTGCGGCTAGCAAAGAATGTCTCGTTACCCCATACGCCGCCTTCAATCCCTACCCCCGCTGGATTAAAGGTAGACGATTCAAGTTCGGGGTTATATAGCCGTACCTTGGCCGATTACGAGTTGTTAGATAGCTGGTCTGGAGGCATGGCGACGGTCTACAAGGCTCGTTCCCGACACAGTGGGCAAATTATCGCCCTAAAAGTGTTAAAAGCTGAAGACCCATATACCCGAGACAAGTTTATCAAAGAGATTGAGGTTGGCAAAACATTGCGGCATGACCATATTGTGCCAGTTTTAGGCGGCGGGCGTGATCAGGGTAAATGGTTTATGATTATGGCCTTTATGGCGGGGAAAACGCTAGAAAAACACCTTATTAAGGGTATCCCCATAGAGATTGATTTTGCAGTTAAAGTCGTTGGGCAGATGTGTGACGCGCTCAGTTACGCGCACCAGCGAGGCGTTTATCACCGAGATATAAAACCTGCTAATATCCTATTCAACGAGGATCAGTCTGCCATGTTGGGTGATTTTGGCATTGCTCGATTAGCTCAATCGGTTACCATGACCGCTAAAGGCGCGATATTGGGCACACCACAATATATGTCTTATGAACAAGCCGTTGGACAACGAGCCGACCATCGCTCAGATATTTATTCGTTGGGCATACTTTTTTATAAAATGCTGACTGGTTATCTACCTTTTGAGTATAAAGAGCCATTACGATTGATCAATGCCCATATAAATGAAATCCCCAAACCACCTTCTGAACTGAATCCAGATATTCCCAACCATTTGGAAGCAGTTATTCTTAAGTCGATGGATAAAGATGTCGCGACTCGATTTCAGACCGCCACCGAGATGGCTCAAGCGATGGGTTATCGGGTACGTTGGCAACAAACAACCGCCAGTCTTAGTGCCTTGACCATGCAACTCATCACGGCCCAACATCGAGTCATTCCCCTAGACAACAAGCGTATTGTTTTAGGACGAGATAGTGTGAATGAAAATGATACCGAAATATCCCGTCAGCATGCGATTATTCACTACCGCTCCGGTCGATGGTGGCTTGAGGATAACGATTCGACCAACGGCACATTTGTCAATTTAGGACGTATTTCTGAACCAGTTATGTTACAGCCGGGTGACAAGATTCGACTCGGCAAGACATCTATAAGAGTACGGTTGAATTAGGTGATACTATGAGCTTTCATAAAAACGTTTCATTTGATGAACACGATCTGTTTGCTTCTCATCCGGGCAGACGACGATCCGAAACAACCGAAATCATTGAACCTACGTCCGAAAAATCAAGCCTACACCTCGCGTGGCTGATTATCGTTAATGGCCCCGACGTAGGCAAAATCTACGAAATTAACCAAGAAACCATAGAAATTGGGCGCTCCGCAGAGTGTGACTTGGTCATCCAAGATAAATCTGTTTCTCGCCGACACATACAGATTCGGGGACAAACCGATAAGAGTCACTACATGTTAATCGACCTTGGCTCAGGAAATGGAACCGTTGTCAACGGTCAAAAAGTGACCCAGCACGTCTTACAGGACGAAGATTTTATTCTCGTGGGTCGAACAGAATGTATTTTTAAGCAGTTGACGATGAAAAACAAACTGCTGTATGGTAGCTAATTTTAACCTTATGATTAAATCCATTAAAAATCGTTTATATATCATCCTCTATTTTTTTTGCTTCAGTATCACCCTTTCTCCAATTCTCGCGCAAGGTAGCAATCCTACTATTACTGTTGACGAGATTGACTTGAGCGCATATCCAGAGGTGAGTGCGGTTGTTTCGGTGGTCAATACAGGGCGAGCGCCATTGCAGAATTTATCTGCGGATGAGTTTGAAATTCTGGAGGATAACCTGCCACTTGTACCGCCAACCGTCGACGCAGAGATTGATCAAGATGATCCGATTGCGGTGGCTTTGGTGTTAGATTTAAGCGGTAGTGCTCCGCTCGAAGATGTACAGAACGCGGCCAAACAGTTTATCGATTCTCTTAATCCGCAAGACCGAGTGGCTTTAATCGGGTTTAACTCCCAACTTCCGCTCGATTCCTTTGACCCATTTAAAGAGGTCAATTTTACCGAAAACAAGACACTGGTGATACAAACCATCGACAGTTTTGAAACCTTGGGCGAATCGGCAGTCTATGAGGCGATTTTGAAAGGGGTGTTGACCACGGCTGATGAACAAACTGAGCGTAAAGCGGTTTTAGTTTTAAGCGATGGGCATGATACCGTCAGCCGTGCCGAAATTGCCACCGCCGAATCGCCCGAAAACTCGGCTCGCGATGCCAAAATTCCCGTCTTTACGGTCGGTATTTTTAACCCTGAATTCGAGTCGAACCTCGATTATTTATCAGCCTTAGCCAGTAAAACAGGTGGGCGTTATCAGCAGGCTACCAACTCTGCGGACATGGGCGCATTGTTCGAGAGTGTGGGTCAGCAGTTACGACAACAGTATCGCTTGCATTTTAGAGGAAATAAACTTCCAGACAGCAAAGAGCATACCCTTACTTTTCAGGTAAACACACCCGACGGTCTGGCCTTGATTAATGAGATTGTAACCTACCCTGATCCACCAACCATCCCGAAAATAGTCAGCCTACAACAAGAGATAAATGGCGAATTACAGGCATTGCGCTCGATATTACGAGGAGAGGTTTTGCTTGTGCCTGCTGTGAGTGCCCTGAACAACATTGCTCGGGTTGAATATTGGGTCAACGACAGCTTGGTCGAGACGGTTGATGCACTCAATAATGATACGGAAAGTTACGAAAAATGGGAATGGTCTTGGAATACCAATCTCGCCCCAGAGGGAGTGAGCCAGTTAAAAATCGTGGCTTATGATGATGCGGGTACAGCTTCTGAACCGTTTTCAGTAGAGATTCAGGTTGAACGGGTGGCCGGTTTACCACCAGAAGAACCGTCAGCCGAACCAACCGAGGTGCCGACCAATACCCCCGTTCCACCCACCAATACCCCTGAGCCAACCGCCACTGCGACGGGGCCATTACCTGCCCCCGTCGCAGACAGCATGCCCGCCATGTTTAACGACATCCGAGTTTTGGCTATCATCGGGGTCGGTTTGACCATCATCCTCTTGGTAATCGTCGCCGCCCTCATCTTTAGTCGTCGCCATCGCTCTAGCGCGCCACCTAAACCATTTGAACCACCCTCAGAGCCACCTAAACAATGGGGCCCCATGACCGATATTGCTCCACAAGATTGGTCAGCAGAGGTTTCGACCGCGCCCAATCATGGCGACTCCTTGAAGGACGCTCAACTCGGGAAGATAACACCGCCCGATTTTTCTGAGGCAACCTACCCTGGCGAGGCAATATTTGAGACGATTCTCGAAACATCTGGCTCAGGAGTTCCGCAAATCAGCCTGCATGACAAAACTGAAATCTTGCACATTACTCGCGAACTACCCGTCAATGCCATTTTGATCGTTCAAGAGAATGTAGGACAACTAGTTTCTGGAAAAACATTCCCTTTGGCCGAACGAAATAACACCATTGGACGGGCTGAGGATAACTACATCTTATTGTCAGATAGTTCCGTCTCACGGCATCATGCCAAAATTGTACTAGAAGGTGTAGTGTTCCGAATTTATGACTTAGGCTCTGGAAACGGGGTAAAAATCAACGGTAAAAAAGTCGACACTCACCTTTTGAGAGAAAATGACCGTTTACAGCTGGGTCGAGTCAAGTTAATTTTTGTTATCCTCAATGAAAATGAGGATCATCCAGAATCGTAAGGAGGTTGTTCCATGCTAAATATCGATGTGAATGGCGCGACCAATCCCGGTTCGCGCCGCAACAATGAGGATAATTTCTATTTTGATTCACCCCCGACATCCCAACTACTCAGGGACAAGGGCCGTCTATTCATTGTTGCTGATGGCGTAGGAGGCCACCATGCCGGTGAGGTTGCCAGCAAAATGGCTGTGGAACTCATTCCCCAACTTTATTACAGCGACCCCAATAAAGATATAGCGGGTAGTTTAGAACGGGCAATTGAAGCCACAAATGCTCAGATCCATATTGAGGCTAGTCAACAACACGATGCCAAAGGCATGGCGACCACACTCACCGCGGCAGTGGTTAAAGGCATGGAACTCGTTGTCGTTAATGTGGGAGATAGTCGGACTTATCTGGTCACAAATGGACAAATTGAACTGTTAACCAACGACCATACATGGGTCAATCAACAGGTTGAGGCCGGTATTCTGACTCCTGAGCAAGCCCATCATCACCCGCGAGGAAATATCGTCACTCGCTCGTTGGGCCATAGACCAGCGGTTAAGGTTGATGTTTTTCCGGCTCGACCGATTGGGCCGGGGCACACGTTGTTGCTCTGTAGTGACGGCTTAAACGCAGTCGTTGAAGACCATGAGATCGCTCAAATTGCCACCTCTGTTTCGACTGTCAAAGAGATGACCCGTAAACTCATTGAGACGACTATAAAACGGGGCGCACCCGACAACGTAACTATAATCGCCGTCAATTTCGGACAACGAGCCGTCGCCACCGCGCCCACTCCGCCCCCAGTCATACCAACAGCCTCAACAACAGCACCATCACCTACAAAATATCCCCAACAAAAACGCTCTAAAACGATTCCTTTCGCCTTTATTAGTGGTGTTTTCATCATTATTGTTTTGTTAGGCTTGGTCGGACTGGCTGGTTATTTTATGTTTGATAAGGAACGCCCACAAGAAGCTGAAACTATTGAGGCAGTTGTTGAGGTAACGCCTTCTGTAGAGGCAACGACTCCGCAAACCGAAACCGCCCTGCCCATCAGTGAAGAGAGTAGCACAACCATCAAAGAACCGTCGGCAACAAAGGTAGAAGAAGATATCGAAGTTGAGGTTACAGCTACACCTGTTCCCGAACAATCCTTTTCTGCTCCACCCGAACTCATTGAGCCGACCGCGGGGCAGGAGTTGGCTTATCGTAATGACCCGTTACAGTTGGTTTGGACGGGAGAACTCCAACCTGATGAACAATTTTCTGTCTCTACACGAAATGATACCACCGGAATCCGCTACCCGCAGGAAGGACGCTGGATTACTACCGAGACTGAGTTCGACCTACCGATTCCCTTACCACCCGGTAGCTACACTTGGTTGATTACCATCGAAAAAAATGATGCCTCTGAGCAGTTAGTTAACCGTTCGGCTCCACAAAAGTTTTCTATTTTAGCCTCCTCCAGCGAAGAGCCTACGGCTTCCACTCCAACGACCATGCCGGTTCAAAATTTGGGTCAGATAACCTTGCTTGAGCCTCAGTCCAATGCCATTTTTGGTAACGCAACCAAACGAATCGAGTTCCGCTGGCAGTTGAATAAAACCTGTAATCTCCCACCCAACCTTGGTTTTGAAATTCGAATCTGGCAAGAAAACCACCCCCCTACAGGCGTATTGGATGCGATGCAACAACAAGGTGAAATAACTTGTCATGATGGGGTTCTCAGTTACACCGTAGGCGATTTCCAAAGCAACCCAGCCAGCGCTCCAGCCGGTAAGTTTTGGTGGGATGTGGTAGTCGTACAAATCAGACCCACTTATGACGGTACCCCTCTAGCCGAAGTCAGTTCGCCAAGTAGTTTTGAACTAGGTGACGCGGGTGGAGGAGATAAAGATGGTGGTGACACTTCACCTAAAGGGCCAGTTACGGGTGATTAGGAATGAATCCTAAATAAATTGGGTACTCCAGAATGGTTCAATCTTAAAGATTGAACCATTCTTATGACCAACGGCACAAGTTAATCCACATTCTTTAACAGAGTTGTTCGGAAATAAAGGAGTGCAAAAGCTTCTTGCTTTTGCCGGAGACAACCATGCAAAAGCAAGAAGCTTTTGCACTCCGCAGACCTCGAATTTGAGTTTTTATGCGATGATAAGTTATTGCCGAACAAATCTAACGGTAAATATTCAGTGAACTCGCTAGAATGAGTATCAGAAACCCGATTTCTTTGAGAAATCGGGTTTCTAGGGCGGTTTTACTGAATTTTTACCTCTAACGTTGCTTAAAAGCCTGACGTAGGAACCCATATTATGACAACCAAGCATATCGCGTTATTAAGACCGCTAATCATCGCCATCATCGCCAGTTTGTTGATGATAATTGGTTTGGCCGAATTAACCTTTGCCATGCCAAGCCAGCCTCAACATGATGCAACTCAGCTACAGATTATCACTGGCACAAAAACGGCCATGCCAACAAACGATGTTTTGGCAGGCGAGGTGATTACTTACACCATCGTCTTCAGTTCTGACACGACGATCTCGAATCTGGTTATTACTGATGCTGTACCTGAATTTACAACTTATCAACCCGATTCAGTTGGATGTACACCGATAATTTCCTTTTCATTGTGTGACATCCAATTAGATAACCGAACTTTGCAGTGGCAACCTAAAGAAATAAGCTCCATTCCTGTCACCCTAACCTTCGCCGTAAAAGTCGATGACCCTATTACCAGCGGATTAACGATTACCAATCTGATTAAAATAAAGGACACCACGTTACAACAGATCAACACCGTCGCCAGTCAACCTGCCTTACAGGTAACGATTCAAACGGATAAACGTCAGGCCGCGATTGATGAGCAGATTCAATACACCTATATCGTCACCAATATTGGCAATGAATTGCTTACTGATATAACTTTAACCGATACTCGTTTTGACACGGTTAGTTTACCTACGACCACACTTATCGCAGGACAAGTGATCTCAACCGTCGTGACATATACCATGCAGGTAAGTGATCATCCTGGATCAGTAATTAACTCGATACAGGGACATGCGGTATCGGAGATGTCAGGGACTAACATTAACAGCAACATCGACAATGTAGGTGTTGCTATTGACAACAGGCCCTCCATCGCCGTATTGGTGATTGCCACCCCAACCCTAGCTTATGTGGGCGAGACGATTACCTATCATTATTTTATCACCAATACTGGCAATATCACCCTTGTCAACGTTATTGTCACCGATGATCGCCTTGGCTCGGTTGAGGTGGCGAGCATAGACCCGCAAGAGGTGGTTGCACAAACAGAAACCTATGTCGCCCAATCGGCTGATTTGCCCACCACCATACTTAACCAAGTTACAGCACGAGGAGAGGGGCTGTTAGGTGGGAGCTATTCTGCTGAATCTGGTGTGCTGGTGCAGATAACTGGCACCGCGGTCATCTCGATAGCGGTTGTACCAAGTCAATCAACGGCTGAAGTGAATGACCCGCTAACTTATACCTACTACATTACCAACATGGGATATATAACGCTTACCGATATAACCTTATCTGATATTGAGGGGGATGTCATTAGCCTGCCAACGACGATTCTGGCTCCACAGGCAAGTTTGGTTGTCTCAGAACCATATACCGTACAAGCGACTGATTTATCTAACTCTTTGACAAAAAACGTGACCGCGACGGCTACATCGATTGTTGGGTCAACAACCATCTCGGCACAGGCAACGGTTTTTGTTGTGGCTCATTCGGAGATACGCCTTAGTGTCATCGCCGACCCGACCACCGCCAGTTTCAACGATAAAATTCAGTACAGCTATACCATCACCAATGCGGGGGAGGTGACCTTGGGTGAAGTGATAATTACCGACAGTCGGTTAGGTCAAATTGCTCTGCCCGATAAAGAGTTGGTACCCGGCGATAGTATGACCGGGCGAACGGATTATCAGGTGGGGCTGACCGATTATCCTAGTCCTATGCTCAACCATGTGACTGCCACCGCGACTACCGAGGCAAGTTTATTCACCGATTATGCCACCGTGACCGTTACCCTACAGAGCAATCCAGAACTAGGTCTAATAGTCGTGCCGAATAAAGATAAGGCCAACGTCGGCGATACTATTGATTATTATTATGAAATTAGTAACAAAGGGGACGTTCCTCTAGCCGATCTCAGTTTGACCGATAATCGTTTGGGAACCATCACCTTACCCTTAGAGACGTTATCGCCTCAAAAGTCGGTATCGGTTACACGAAACTATACCACCCAATCGGCTGATGTAGGCATGCTGACCAACGTGGCGACTACAACTGGACTGTTTCTCGAAAAGCCATCCGTTGTCACGGAAAAAGTATCACTCAAGGTTATAAGCGTCCGTTATATTCCAGTCATTATGAAAAACGTTGTCAGCCCTCAACCTGAGCTACTGCTTGAGGTTTGGCCTGATAAAGATGAAGCATCCCTTTATGAAACCGTGTCCTTCACCTACATGTTGACAAATATTGGGAATGTGCCAATCCATAATCTTGCTTTGGAGGATGGCTTGGGTAATGTGGATATCGAAAAAACGATTTTAGAGCCGGGTGATTTTATAGAGACAGATACACAGTATCAAATATGGAAAGATGATCTATTTGAGTTGGTCAACGAAGTAACCGCGACTGCAATATACAAGGAGCGGCGCGAACGTCTACACCTAGATACCCGTCAGTTACCACCAACCAACACACCCAAAACAGTTATAAGGTTGACAGAAGAAGTAGAGGTATCCGTCAAAATCCCCACGGCTGAACTTTATATACAAAGTATAAAAACAGGTGATATGTTCTTGACATTAACCAAGATACCAGAAGGATGGGTTTACAGTTGTTTGATTAAGAATAACCAGACCGAATATTGCGTCGATCTGCATCCGGGTAATTATCGAATAGAAACAGAGACAACCTGTGGTAGGTTATCCGAAGAAAGAACTTTTTTTGAGCGTGATGATACAAATCCATTTGAAATTTCATGTTAAGTGTGGTGGTCAAGATAATATTGAAAATCATGTCATGCTGAGCCGAAGGCGAAGCAGACACCCGAATCTACTTAAATTCGGGTAAGAGAGACCCTTCGCCCTAGCTACACGTCGGACGCTCAGGAATTGGGATTAAATAAGTGACGCGCCCCAGAGAGGTTCAATCTTAAAAATTGAACATCTCTCAAGACTAGGCTGTTCAGTTCTCCATGCTTGTCACGCTACAAGCGTAACCTCCACAGCTTCATGTCTGACAAAATTACTGTAGGTGACGCTTGTAGCGTCACTATTATGCCCATATAGAACTGAACAACCCTTCTAAAGTCCAACAGGAGAATAATTTTGGCCTTCAACCTAACCGGACGTAAACTCGACAACTATAAACTGCTCAAACCAATTGGGCAGGGTGGCATGGCCGAGATATATCTGGCTCAAACTAAAAAGAAGCAGTTAGTTGCCTTAAAGGTTCTACTGCCCCATTTGCAGAATCAGCCAGAATTTGGGGAACGGTTTTTACGGGAGGCAAACAGTGCGGCTCGACTAAAGCATGATAATATCGTGCCGATTTTTGACTATAAACGCTTGCCCGACGGCACCACATTTTTTGCGATGGAGTGGGTTGATGGTGGGTCGTTGGCTGACCTCATGCACAAACGTCAGCAAAACCCGCTTTCTTTAGAGGAAACATCGCGAATTATCAGCCAAATTGCCGATGCCTTGGATTATGCCCATCAGAAAGGGATTGTCCATCGTGATATAAAACCCTCTAATATTTTGTTGACCAAACAGGGACAGGTTAAGTTAGCCGATTTTGGGGTTGCCAAGGTTGCCCAAGCGACCACGCTAACTAAACCGGGCGAACAACCCGGCACTCCGGCCTACATGGCTCCAGAACAGGCCCAAGGACTTGAAGTTACTCCTTATACCGATATTTATGCCTTGGGCATCGTCTTATATGAAATGTTAGCCGGACGACCGCCCTTTCAGGGAGATACCAGCCAAGTATTGGCCGTTCTCTATCAACAGGTGCATCAAGAGCCACCCTCCATTCGAGATTTTAACGCCCGTCTACCACACTCCATCAACCCGATTATCAACAAAACCCTCGCCAAAAAACCAAAAAGCCGATACAAGACGGCTGAGGAACTGGCTCAAGAAGTGGGCCGGATCACTCGGCAGGGGAGTGGGGTGTATCGACCAATCTGGAATCAGTATCAGATTCCGATTGTTAC
This sequence comes from Anaerolineales bacterium HSG25, assembly GCA_030377865.1. Classification (GTDB taxonomy): domain Bacteria; phylum Chloroflexota; class Anaerolineae; order 4572-78; family J111; genus JAUCGB01. The sequence goes on from JAUCGA010000005.1 coordinate 104,804, forward strand.
CGTAACGGTGATTGGTTTGGTCTGTTTGACCGTTTTTGGCCTTATCGCCATGCTCACCTCACCCAAGGTGACAGACGGTCACCCCACGGCATTGGTCGAGATTGAGAATACGCCCTCTCAGGTTGCCTCAACACCTTTTATCAAAGAGACGAATTCTGCACCACTTTTTCCTAGTAATTCTCCCCGTAATACCGATATGGTTCCCACCGAATCTGATGATGACGACATGGAACCGCTTGAATATGAACATGCGGAGGAAGTTTATAGCCGCCCTGCTTTATTAGCTCCAGAGCCGAACGAATTGTTTGAGGCAAATGAGCAGATTACTCTACGCTGGTTATGGGCGCACCAACTGACCAACAACGAACGGTTTCGAGTGACTCTAAAAAATGCTCGTCAGCAAATTGTGCAACGCCAAGCCAAATGGGATACTACCACCACGAGCCTACCGATTTTGTTTCCGCTTGAGCCGGGTAGTTACGATTGGCTGGTCACAATTGAACGCAAAGAAGGATTAGAGTACGACATCCTAAGCTCCTCCTCTCCTCGGAGTTTCGTTGTCGTTACCCCACCACCCACTATCACCGAAGAGGCTTCACCTCCTGTTTCTGAGCAGGTAGCCGCTCCTAGACTACTGTCTCCGCCTGATGAGTTTGACCGTGCGGCCAGCGAGAACATCACCCTTCGTTGGCAAAGTCCTCCATTAACTAATCAGCAATGTTATGTGTTAATTATCCGTCATACCAATCAAACCGGTATCGACTATATATGGTTAGCCAGCAATAGTTATATCCTCGCCGATGAAAAGCGTTGGTTGGCCGATTCTCCTTATGGCCCAGAGTTAAGCTGGCAAGTCATCATCGCCAAGAACGAGCAATATCAAACTCAGTCATGTCAAAATAACAGTCATGCTCCAACCATCGAGGTGTCAAGCCCCAGTAATATCAGAACTTTTCGCTGGGTAAAGGGTTAGCAACACCCTTAAAACCATTCTATACTCAAATTAGTTTGAGACCGATACTTGCCTCATGTCATTCCCGCATGTTTTTAGCGGGAATCCATTCCTTACAGGTCGTGTGGATACCCGATAAAAACGTTCGGGCATGACATGAGGCAAGTATCGGTCTCAAACTAATTTGAGTATAGGAATGTGGATTAATTAACTTGTGCAGATGGACGCTGTTCGTAGTGCCCAATAAATTGGGCACTACGAACCTAGCGGGCCTCTTGTCAAGCACTGAAACGCGCAACTTATTCAATCCCGATTCCTAACACTTGGCAGCCCAACATCTTGACTAGAGAAAGGATTTTTTTGATAGGATTAACAGAATTGACAGGGTTTTTTGCTTTTAATCTTGTTAATTCTGTTAATCCTGTCAGATATTATCCTATAATTAACCTAAACTAAAATTTTTGTAATGAACCTCACCTATATAACAATAATCAAACGATTTGCCATTTTAACATTCATTGTCCTCGTTTTGGGCTTGCCGTGGCTCAATTTGGGCCTCAATACATCTCCGATTGCCCTAGCCGACAGCCCGCCCGCTCCACCAGTCTATACATACACAATCGTCAACACATATCCGCATGATCCCAATGCCTTTACCCAAGGGTTGGTATATTTGGATGGTATATTTTATGAGGGAACTGGCTTGCGCGGACGCTCCTCGTTGCGGAAAGTAGTTCCCGAAACCGGCGAGGTTCTGCAACAGATTAATCTAGCCGACCAGTATTTTGGTGAGGGGATTGTGGTGTGGCAGGACAAAATCGTGCAACTGACATGGGAGTCAGGAACGGGATTTGTATACGATAAAGAGAGTTTTGAGCGACAACAGAGCTTCACGTATCCCACCGAAGGCTGGGGAATTACCCATGACGGAGAGCGGTTGATTATGAGCGACGGAACGGCCAACCTCTATTTTTGGAATCCTGACACGTTGGATGAGTTGGGGCGGGTTGAGGTGCATGATCAACATGGCCCAGTAGTACGTCTAAACGAGTTGGAATATATAAACGGTGAGGTATATGCCAATATCTGGCAGAGCAACCGCATCGCCCGTATCGACCCTGATAGCGGCCATGTCATCGGCTGGATTGATTTGTCAGGCATATTGACCTTGCCGGACGGATATAGTCAGCCCTTGGACGTTCTGAACGGCATAGCGTATGATGCGGCGACTGATCGGCTGTTTGTGACTGGCAAGTTATGGCCGAGCCTGTTCGAGATAAAACTGAATGGCCCACCTGAGCCAGATATAATTGGCGGATTGGTGGCCCATTATCCTTTTAGTGGCACAATTGTTGATAACAGCGAGCAGAATCAACCCGTTACGGCACATGGTAACCTAACCTTTAGCATGGATCGATTCGGTAACTCCAACAACGCCTATCAGCTTGATGGAACGGATGATTATCTGGAGATTCCTGACGCGGATAGTTTAGACATGGTTAGCGAACTGAGCCTTGTCGTTTGGCTCTATTACGTGCCACAAACAAAGGCCGACAGCTATTACACCATCCTCGAAAAAAATGACACTACCAATGGCGATTCACCCTACGGCATGTGGCTCATCGGTGATACGGTTGAATTCTGTATCGAACCGGCAACCGACATGGGGCAACGCTGTCTCAATAGTACCATCAGCCTTGAGCCTAACCGCTGGCATTACCTCGTGGGTCAATATGACGGGACGCAATCTAGCTTGTATATTAACGGCAAGTTGGTTGAGGAGCGTACTGATGCTCAAAGTGCCATTGCCAAAAATGAGACTCAACTGTTTATCGGTTCAGACCCACATCAACCAACGGTGCTGTTCACTCAAGGAGCTATCGACGATATACGAATTTATAACCGTGTTATCAGTCCGGCTGAGATTGAGACCCTGCATCAACAGGTTAAAACATACCTACCCATTATTGTTAAATAGGGCATAAAAAATCAAACATTCTGTAATGGTCAGACTGATGTTGAAAATGGAGTGCAACGGGTTTAGCCGTTGCCAAAAGCAATGGCTGAACCCATTGCACTCCAACATCATCTTGACCACTACAAAAAATCAAACATTCTTATCTAAACCACTTATGGTGCGTAAAAATTCAGTAAAACTGCCCTAGAAACCCGATTTCTTTGAGAAATCGGGTTTCTGACACTCTTTCTGGCGAGTTCACTGAATATTTACTACGGTGCTACCTTTGCTTACGATTACACTTGTTATTACTCTTTTTATCCTTCTCAATGCCCTATATGTTGCGGGCGAATTTGCCGCAGTCAACGCACATCAATCCCAACTCAGCGACATGGCTGATGAGGGAAATCGTCGAGCTACCTTTGTAAATGGTATTTTAGACGATGATTATCGGTTTGATATATTGATTACCACCTGCCAAATCGGTATCACTGCCTCCTCGGTGATGTTGGGTATATACACCCAACAGGCGCTAACCAGCTACCTTGAGCCAATATTTAGCCAGTGGCTTAGTAGCGGTACCCAAATTGTTCACCTCCTCACGATTGGCATTGTTTTACTGCTATTAACCAGCACACAGGTTATTATTGGCGAAATATTACCCAAATCAGTTGCTATGCAACGTCCCGAAAAAACAGCCATCTGGTTGATATTGCCTCTGCAATGGTCAATGAATCTGCTCCGTCCTATCACTTGGCTATTTAATAACTCTGCAAATTTGGTGTTACGGTTTTCGGGTGCAAAAAAGATGGTGGAATATGCCGGACATGTACACACCCCCGAAGAGATTGAGCTACTCGTTACAGAAAGCCACGAAGGCGGTCTACTCGACGCACAAGAGCAACGCTGGTTACGAAATGCGTTCCGATTGCGTGACCTAATCGCTCGGCAAGTCATGATTCCTCGCACACGTTTGGTCACAGCTCCTATTGAAAGCAACGTCATTAGCATCATCAACAAAGCAACCGAGGCCGGACTTTCCCGCATCCCCTTATATAGGAATACGATTGACAATATCGTTGGTTTTGTCCACACCCGCGACCTATTCAAACTATATTTACAAAATGAGACTGATCCAAGCAAGGTGTTACGTCCAGTGACCCATGTCCCAGAAACAATTCCAATAGCCGATTTATGGGCGACGTTGAATAAGACGGGTCAATATTTAGCGATTATTTTTGATGAATATGGCGGCACTGCGGGGCTTATCACCTTTGAAGATTTGTTAGAGGAGATTTTTGGAGAGTTCCAAGACGAGTTTGATAACGAGTTACCACTGGTTTCGTCTGACAAGGAGGGCCGAATTTATTTACGGGGCAGATTACTGGTCAGCGACATTAACGAATATTTGGAACTGAATCTGCCTGAAGATGAGGCCGATACCATCGGTGGGCTGGTCTTTGTGAGTTTGGGTCGCCCTCCCGAAATCGGCGACGAGGTTAAACTCGGCGAACCGCCGGTCATAATTCGGGTTGAATTGATTAAGGATCGGCGCATCGTCGAACTGTCACTGCAAAGTCAGCGGAAGTTTACCACCCATATTGGTGATTGGGAGGTGGCTGACCATGAGTAACCTTTTATTAGTGCTTACGGTATTCTTGCTCCCCACCATGCCTTTAGTCGATGGTTCCGTTGACCCTCTAACGATATTGCGTAGCCTGCTTTTCCCCATGCTTATTATCGTCCTAATTACCCTGCTAAATGGCCTATTTGTGTTAGCGGAATTCTCCTTAATCGGGGCGCGCCCTAGTCAACTAGAAGAGTTAGCTGACGATGAAAATCAAGACACTGAAAAATTACTTGGTATATTAAATCACCCAGCCCGACAAAATCGTTATATTTTACTGGTTCAAATCGGTATTACTCTGAGCAGTATTGGGATAGGTATGTATGGACAAGAGCAGTTTGCGGCTCGAATCTCACCCCATTTATCTGACGCTCCCCTATTAGAGATAACCAGCGCCCTCATTGCAACCTGTTTGTTGATATATTTTTACATCGTCATCGGTGAACTAGTGCCCAAGGCCATTGCCCTCTCAGCCCCCAATCGCTCCGTGATCGCGATTTTTCCCCTATTACGGTTAATGTATAGCCTATTACGACTACCAGTTTTAGGATTAGACAAACTCAGTCGGATTGTGTTACACCTAATGGGTATCCCTCTCTCCAAGCGGCATGCCCGTCTCCACTCACTCGCCGAGTTAGAGCGTATCATCTCAGAAAGCGCGGATGAAGGGTTGTTCAAAGAAGAGGAAGAGGAGATTATCCTCAACATTTTTGACTTTGGTGACCGTCAAGCAGGGCAGGCGATGACTCCTCGTCCTAAGATTGATGCTATTCCACACGACATGTCATTGACCAAAACGTTAGCCTTGGTGGACAAAAATCAATACAGTCGTTTTCCGGTTATAAAGGCAGATTTAGACCATATTATTGGAATTTTACACATCAATGACCTGATGGGGCATGTCATGAAACACCAAACCGAAGAACGGTTCGATTTACGCCTACTTATCCGCCCCGCGCCGGTCGTACCAGAGCAGTTTGCGGTCGATAAACTGTTAGCCGCGTTTCGGCGACAGAGAATCCACATGGCGATTGTGTTAGACGAGTTTGGTGGCACAGCCGGAATCGTGACGCTGGAGGATCTGGTCGAAGAGGTGGTTGGCGAAGTGCGAGACGAATTCGACCGTGAAGCCGAGCCGTTTGTCAAGATTGCACCCGGTGTGATCGAACTGTCAGGTCGGTATCTGCTGGCCGATTTAGCCGACAATGTTGCGCTAGGCCCAGAAGAAACATGGCCCGACATTGAGACCGTGGGCGGATTGATTACCACCAAACTAGGTCGTCCCCCTCGCATCAACGACCAAGTTAGCTATCTCGATATTACATTTCGTGTCCTTGCCGTTGACGGTTTGGCTGTGGCTCAAGCCCGAGTCGAGTTTTCGGTTGAGCCAAAATTATAAAATTATAAATGGTAAATGGTGAATTATAAATGGTAAATTGTGGTGGTCAA
>JAUCGA010000041.1 GCA_030377865.1 Anaerolineales bacterium HSG25
TAGAAAACCGCTCCTGTTACGAAACCAGACAGGGGTTTGAGTGGCTTGAGCCGTGTGCGAGGAAACTAGCACGCACGGTTCTTAGGGGGCGGGGAAGCCGTAAGGCTACCTCGCTACCCGACCTCTATAGATGTTCAGATAAACATTTTCAGTTGTTACCTTCCCGCAAGTTTTGAACTTGCGGGAAGGTTGGTCTTGAATTGAAAATCATTATCTGAAAGACTGTATAATAGTCATTGGATGAGTTCTGCGTAGTTATCAGAACACTTTAGAAACGAAAACCATTTATTGGTGCATGTCTCAGTTTAGCACCTCAAGATAGACAATATTCCCTCATAACGATATAATAACTTTAACATTAATAAGGATATAACTTTTATGAGCAACCCGTTACCAACACCCCCAGCTGAGTATGACAAACAGCTTATCGTCTCGTGGCCCGGCGAACAGCTTGATATTCCCTTGGACAAATCTTGCCTTCATTTAGGCCGCTCCAAGAAAGGGAATGATATTATCATCGAATACCCAGTTATTTCTCGGCATCATGCTACCCTCAAATTAGAAAACGACCAGTACCACATTATCGACGGTCAAACTCGCGACGGCACTTCTCAGCGGAGCACTAACGGCCTCTTTTTTGAGGGCAAACGGGTACAAAATCATCTCCTACAAAATGGGGACATCATCCGCATCCCCGACCAAAAAGGCAACTTTATTATCCTGATGTATTTTGACTCCTCGGCCCCACCACCAGCCGAAACGGAGCGTATCCAACTCGATAAAGAGATTACGATTGGCCGCGACCATCGCAACGATTTGGTGCTAAATGACCTGCAAGCCTCTAAATTCCATGCCGCAGTATCGGTCAGGAATCACCCCATACGAAAAGGAGAATCGGTTGGTCAGAGTAAACGGCATGCCATCCGTGACTTACGGAGCAACAACGGAACGTACATCAACGGAAATCGGATTGTCAATCAGGCCGATTTACGAGTGGGCGACATGGTGCAGATTGGCTCGAACCAACTGCGCTATAAGGGAGATTCGCTGATTCGGGTTGACCTACGTCAGCGTGGGATTCAGCTTGATGGCGTTCATATATCCAAACGAGTTCGGGATACCGCTCAAACGGCATCAACCCAAAACCTGTTCGACCGTCTGTTCAACCCGACCACAGCCCATAAGATACTCCTCAACGATATTTCTCTTAGCATCCATCCTCGTGAATTTGTGGCAATTGTGGGTGAAAGTGGCTCAGGAAAATCGACACTGTTAGATGCGCTCAACGGCTCGCGTCCGGCAGATGGTACGGTGTTGATTAACGGTAATGACCTTTATCAACAGTTTGACGCTTATCGACAGGGGATTGGTTATGTCCCCCAAGATGACATTGTGCATCAGGTATTGACCGTGCATGAGGTGCTGGCTTATGTAGCCCGCCTACGTTTACCACCCGACACCCCCACCTCAGAGATTGAGCATCAAATCAACAAGGTGTTAGAGCAGGTGGGTTTGTTGGACAAAAAACAGGTACTGGTCAAACACCTAAGCGGCGGACAACGAAAACGGGTCAGCATTGCTGTTGAGTTGATTGCTGACCCCGGTATTATCTTTTTAGATGAGCCGACCTCTGGGCTTGACCCTGGGCTTGACCATAAGATGATGTTTACCCTAAAACAGTTGGCGCATGCCTCTGGTAAGACGGTGATTCTGGTTACCCATGCTACGAGCAACATTACCGAGGCCGACATGGTACTATTTTTGGCTCGTGGTGGACATGTAGCTTTTTATGGCTCACCCCAAGAAGCGTTAAAGTTTTTTGAGGTGGAGGATTTTGCCCAAATTTACCAAAAAGTCGAGCTTGAGGCAAAACAATGGATTGAGCGATACCGTCAGTCAGACTATTATCAACGTTATGTTGAAAAACGGCTCAACCCAACCTGCCCGTATTGTCAAGCTCCCCTGACCGACAAACAGCGCAAAAAATGCCCAAGTTGTGGCAAATCACTCGTTGCCGAAGAGCAGAATCGTCATCGAGGTGGAACGTTCAGAACCGCTAACGTTGTCGCACAGCAAACAATCGTGTTGACCCAACGGTATCTTCATATCTTATGGCGCGACCGCTCTAATCTACTATTTCTGCTTTTGCAAGCGCCAATTATTGCCATGCTCCTCTTTTTTGTGATGGATATGGATGTGGGGATGGAAGAGGCAGATAAGGGTATCTTTTATCGTAGCCACATGTTCACGGCTTGCAAGGAGAGCATCGAGGAACGCCAAAACGACTACATCAACAAAGAACAAAAAGTTCCTACTAATATCCCCTGCAAAGTTACGGTCGAAAATGTCACCGAAATCGAGAAGATCATCTTTATTTTGGCCTGTATTGCTACTTGGTTTGGTATCATCAACGCCATTCGGGAGATTGTCAAAGAGTTGCCGATTTATCGCCGCGAACGACTAGTCAATCTAAGAATAGCGGCTTATTTAGGTTCCAAGTTGATTGTCATGCTCGGTTTGAGTGTTATTCAGGCGTTTAGCTTGATATTTGTCATTAGTTTGTACGCCAAATTCCCGTTGATAGGAGTGCTGGCTCCAACGGTCATGGAACTGTTCATTAGTCTGACTCTTGTTACCTTTACTTCGGCCTGTTGGGGACTGTTTTTATCGGCTATTATGGGACGCGAAGATCGGGTTATGAGTATTATTCCTTTCTTTTTGGTGCCTCAAATTGTTTTTGCCGGAATCATCTTTCCGGTTGAGGCGTTTGAGTTTTCGCTCAGAGACATTTCGATGGATCCGGCCGCTGTCATTTCTGTGTTGACCTTTAGCCGTTGGGGGGTTGAGGCACTGGGTTCCTCGGTTGATGTTGAATTGGCCTCAGCAGGCTTAAAGGCGACTCTTGGTACGGCAGAGGACCTTCCATTTGACTTTACCCACAGTTTCGACTACCTCATGCATAAATGGCTAATATTAGCCAGCTATACTATTATAGCGATTATATTAACGTATGTTGGGTTGCGCCGTCAAGATGTTAAGCGGCGTTGAACTTACAAAAACAAGGAGACACGATTTTTCATGACAAACCGTTTAAAAAAGATACTATTATTCAATATAGCTATTCTACTACTGCTCGGTGTAACAGCTTGTGGGGGAAACAGCGCCCCACCGGCTGACGATATAAAACCTCTTGATGACTTTGGGCAAAGTGCGTCTAGTGGACAAAACGCAACAAACGAGCAGACAGAAACCACCGAGTCGTTAGCCAACGAAGATGGTACAAGCAGTGTCGATGATGAAACATCTCAGCCATTACCGGAGCCACAAACGGGTCAAGAGGTACTGCAACGCATGGAGACAGCCATCGACGCGGTACAAATGTTACATGCTGTCATTGAGTTTAATCTAGCAACCGCTGAGGGAGGGGCTTCTGGCCGAATTGAAGGTTGGGGCGAGCGACCTGCACAACGGATGAGGGTCAATATTGCTCAGTCTGAAAATGATGATTTACAAGGGATAAAAGTTAGTACGGATGAGTTGGCGGGTTGGATATTTAGCCCCTATCAAAATACCTACTATTTTTCAACCGAATATCCGGGTAATCCGTATCTGCAAGAACAACCTGAGCTACATGCTCTATCTCGATATGCCCGTTCCGTTTGGAATGAGGGCACCCTAGGCGAAAACACTGAAGCAACATTAGTCAGTACGGAGCAGATAGACGAGTTTAACACCTATAAAGTGGAGGTTTTGCCCACAACCATACCAGACGAGAGTAGTCTGCAAGACCTCAAAATGACAATTTGGGTTGACCAGACCCTCTACCTACCTCGCCAAATTGACATTGAGACCACTTTTGGTGGGGTAACTGGCACAGGTAATTTGGTTGTCCTCGAACTGATGGTTAATCAGCCGATTGATCCGACAGTGTTTGCCTTTGAAACTGCGCCGGAAGGTGCAATTGTAATTGACTTAAATGAAATTGAGCAGTATCAACCAACTGAGGATGAGGAGTTGGTATCAGACACGCCAGAGTAATACGTGAAAACGTGTTGCGTATTGCGTGATTAAAACATAGTCTTGATCTTCGTTTCGACAAACTCAGCCAACATTGCGATAAAAAGGAGATTCATCATGACCAAGCAACGTATCACAAAAGTAGTTATAATTTGTTTAACTGTTCTATTACTCTCTCCGTTAGGAATCCAAGCACAACAAGAGGATTGGGTCGATATTCAATCTCGGTTGACTGATGGTGGTTGGGAGCTTGTGTTAGGGCTTCCGTTGAATAGCCCCCAACAGACCCAGTTTTTGTATGACCGCGGTCAAGCACAACGGTATAACGACTCCTCGTTTATTTTCCGATATTTCGACCCAGTTCAAAACGATGCCAAGTTAAATGATGTCAGCAATCGTTATCAGATTGACCGAGGTTATCTGGAACAGTTGATTATACGGGCTTTTAACAACAACGAGCAGATTATCCGTGAGGGAAACATCGAGATTAGCGCTGGTTCTGAGCCGTTCTGGCAATCTCAGCCCGCGCCACCACCAACGGCTGGTACGACCTATCCATGCCAGCGCCGTATGCCAGATGGTCGGCTGGTGGCTCATACTTGCGTCATGTCGGTTGATGGTCAACCGGCACCAGACCAACAGCCGGTAGCTATTACCACAACCTACATGCCCTATTGGCGAGTTCGTCTGGCAACACAAGACCCCATCGAACTGCCTCCACAGGGCACTAACGATGGTCTGTATTTCCATAATACCTTACCCAATCAAAATATATTGGTTTCGGTGGGTTACTATCGCCCATATCCCGACGACAAATGGATGAATCGAGGTTGGGTCAGAGTACGCCCTAACGAAACAGTACGAGGTTATCCCGGAAGTACCTTTAACCCAACCTACGCCTACTTTGCTAAAATCGAAAACTCAACGCAAGAGCTAACCAGCGGCCAAGGATATAGCTATTTTTGGACTCGCTACGCGAGTTGGGAGGATGAGTCGCAAAGTATGAGTGTTGAAGAGGCTAGCCAAAAAGGATTTTATGAGCGTAAAGCCTTTGACACGGTCGAAACTCGCAATATTCAGCCTTATGTTGTTGATATTCCCTCTCGGACACAGTAGTTTATGAGTAAATATTCAGTGAACTCACCAGAAAGAGCATCAGAAACCCGATTTCTCAAAGAAATCGGGTTTCTAGAGCTACTTTACTGAACTTTTACGTTTATGATACCCAGAAGTTTATCATTTCAACATGACTAAAACAATATCTGACAGGATTAACAGAATTGACAGGATTACAAGCAAAAAAAATCCTGTTAATCTTGTTAATCCTGTCAAAAAATGCTTTTGATTTTATCAATATATCAGGTCATGAATGAAACGACAAACTCTTGGATACCGTATCAGATTTTAGATCAAGCACAATCTGCATTATTAGGGAGTAGCGGGGGCAAAGAAGTAGCTCCCCTACTCCCTACTTTCTACTCCAAACGCGTTAAGTTAAGGGCATCAGCCCTCCCCCTACCCCCCTCCCAATGGGAGGGGGAACTAGCCTCCCCTTTGGAGGGGACTGAGGGGCGAGACTCCACTAAGAAAGTTCCAGAATTTAAAACCTCCCAAAACCATTGTGACACTCTACCCCCTCCCAACCTCCTCCTGCCCGAACTACTAACGGGCGTACTAGCCGCTTCCCCCCTAGCAGGGGGGACTGAGGGGGGTAGAGACTCTGCTCAATTTGGGAGATTTATTTTCTTAAAATTGCCTAGCTTAACGACCTTGACCTCCCACTCCCCACCATATTTCCGCCTCGTATGTCTAACCGTTGGTTTGTTGCTATTGCTAACCGCATGTGATCAAGGAGACCAGCCAGTCCAGCCCCCGCCTCAAGCTCCCGCGCAACCAATTGCCGCCCCAGAACACACAGCAACCATTGTTCCAGCCGACCAGCCCACACCGATTATTGCCGACCAGATTCGGTTCAATCAGTATACCCACCCCTCTAACAAGTTCAGCATCGACTACCCTGACAACTGGTGGCTAGTTGACCGCGAGGATGGGGTACTGTTTGTGGAGCCGGGTGATGAAGGTGGCTACAGTGTTTATTTTGATGATGTGGGCGAGCCGTATAATCGTGACCGCATGCGCCAATATATCGCCATCTTCATGGCCGCTAATCTAATAGATATTGGACAAGGCGACGAAATTCTGGAAGAACGTACCGAGGCGGATGGGACAATCGTCGTTCAGTTCGAGTCCTCCGACCCATCATTGGGAAAAGCCATCAACGAACTACGAGCGAAACAGTATGATACAGTCATTTATACCGTTCTTGTTAGTACCAATGAGGTACAATGGCGCGTCTCGCAAAAACAACTGCAAACCGTTATAGGAAGTTTTACACCACTCGACACCACGCCCATTGTGCAAGCTATGCCAACCGATGAGCCACCGGTTTGGGTGTTAGTTGGCCCTAATAACAGCAACTTTGGTTTTTTCTACCCCAGTAACTGGGAAATCATCCATCAAACCGAAGAGACCATCTCGGTTGGTGTGCCTGAACTGAGTTTGACCTTTAGTGCCAACCAACAGCTATGGCCTCAAGCTGATAATCAAGCTGTGTTAGAGGCCAGCCAAATCTATTTGGATCGCTTGGAAACACAGAATAAAAATCTGCAATATAGCGATTCGGTCGGATTTCCGCTCCATGAGTTAGCGGGGATTAATATCGACTTTGTTTACACCGATGCGACCGATGTCACCTACGCGGGGTCGATGATTTCAGCCGCAGACCAAGGGCATATCTACCAAGTCATTTACACTGCGCCCATCACTGATTATCGAGCGAGTCTGGCTCTGTTTAATCCCATGTATCAAAGTTTTAAGTTTCTCAGCCCTGAAGAGTTGTTTACGGTTGAGTGATTTTTAGCGAAGGGGCTACCAACTTAAGGGTAAATATTCAGTGAACTCGCCAGAAAGCGTGTCAGAAACCCGATTTCTTTGAGAAATCGGGTTTCTAGGGCTACTTTACTGAACTTTTACACTTAAGGTGCGACAAAACACATCGGAATAAATCCCGATGCTGATAGCCAAAGCAGGCTAAAGCCAGCTAAATAGGCCACTTTTAGCGGTCTTCAGCTTTTAGCGTGGGGATTTATTCCCACGTTATCTGTTTCGCCTTATGTTTATAGCCATTTGCGATAACCGATGATTCTGAATACCATGCGCTCCTTATGACCATTATCAAAATTACCCCAACCATAACTCTTAACGAAGATGATATTCAATTCGACTTCATCCGAGCCACTGGGCCGGGCGGACAGAATGTCAACAAAGTCGCTACGGCTGTCCAACTCCGGCTCGATACTCAGCGAGTTAACTTGCCCGCGGATGTCCGTTTTCGGTTGAAAAAAATAGCCGGAAAACAGTTAACTGCTAATGAAACCCTCATCATTACGGCTCGACGTTTTCGTCAACAAGAACGTAATCGTCAAGATGGACTAAATCGCTTAGTAAGTCTATTACGAAAAGCCGCCAAAAGGCCAAAGTCACGCCGAAAAGCCAAACGTCCTCCCGGTTGGAATGAAGAACGCCTGAAAAAAAAACATCATCGGTCAGAAACAAAACAGCGACGGGGTAAGGTCAACCGCCATCAATATGACGACTAATTCGAGGAGATAGAAAAATCATGCCTTTAGCTATAAAAAAAGGGTACAAACAGCTTTTGGCCGATGCAGAGGCCAATATCGAAACAATTACCGCGGAGGAAGCAATCAGCATCCACACCAACTCCGACATCGTGCTGATTGATATTCGTGATGTACGAGAGTTAAAACGAGAGGGATCCGTTCCGGGATCACATCACATGCCCCGTGGCATGTTAGAATTTTGGGTTGATCCTGATAGTCCATACCACAAAGAGATTTTTGCGTCAGGCAAAAAATTTGTCTTTTATTGCGCCAGAGGGTGGCGCTCGACCTTGGCCACGCAAGCCGTACAACAAATGGGTTTAACGCCAGTTTGCCATGTTGCTGGTGGCTTTAACGCTTGGAAAGAAGCCAATGGCCCCATTGAAACTAAGGTCAGCAAATCAAAGCAACGAGATTCGGCATGAACATTCCCGGACATTTAGCTGTAGGAATAACCCAACACCATCTGCTCAACTTTCCACCCGACGACAAGAAACTGCTAACAGTACTGCTCGTAGGTAGTTTGTTTCCAGATATTGCCGATAAAACAATTGGATACATCCTGAAACTTATGCCCGGTGGTCGTCATTGTGCCCATAATATTTTTAGCTTGCTAGCCTCAACACTGATAATCACCAAATTAGTAGGAAACTTGGCTGGTTATGCCTGGTTTTCAGGATATACCGGCCATTTGCTAGTAGACAGTGATCGTTTTATGCCTTGGTTCTTTCCCTTAAAGGCCTACAACTTTCCAAAAGGACGGGGTATATCATTCCAAGCCGATTCGATGATAAAGGAGACGCTATTATTAGTGTTGGCAGTCATCATATTTTATGTGAATTATGCCCGACGAATTAAGTGAAATAATCAACAATTTTATCTGTTATGGTAACGGGTGTGTACCCGTTACCCATAACAAGCGGGTGTATACCCGCCAAATACCCGTTGCGATTACATGATCGCAACGATCAGGAATACGTTCCCAATCTGGAGATTGGGAACGAGGGGAACGAGGGGATATTTTAGCCTGAATAATCTTTACCAATCTTAGAACAGGATGTGCGGAATGACACTGATTAAATCAAGCCAAAATCAGTGTCATTCCGCACATCCTGTTCTTATGGCCCAAATGAAGACCAACGCCCGATTTTGAACCATGCTCTATTTCTATCTTGGCAGGGAATATGCTATACTTAAATATCGTTAAGATTTTAGTTGCGAAGGAGCAATCATCATCAGCAAGATATTACTTATTGAAGATAATGCACAAAATGCATTGTTAATGAAACGAATTTTAGAAGCTCGAGACCATAAGGTATTACATGCTGAGGAAGGAACGATAGGTTTTGAGATGGCAACCAAAGAGATACCGGATATAATTTTGGTTGACCTTGGCCTCCCCGATATGGACGGACAAACACTCATTGGAGTTATAAAAAATGAACCTGCCCTCAAAGATATACCGATGGTCGCGGTCACCGCGTGGCCAGAAGAAACCGCCCGTGCTTTGGCAACAGCTTATGGTTGTCAGGGCTGTATCTCCAAACCGATTAACAGTCGTACCTTTCCAGACCAAATCGAAGCCTTTTTGCCATAAATCCCAACTCTTAAGTACCCCCACAAACAAGTACTTAAAACACTCCATTTGATATGTCAACAATTGATTTAATTTCTGCCAGCGCCTTCTCCTACCAAGAGCTAACGGATGCATATAATCGAACTCGGGTTGATTATATGGTTCCTATGCCTATGAACGCGTCTAAATTACGAGAATATGTGATTACCTATAATATAGATATGAAAGGATCTGCCGTTGCTATTGACGGAAACGAAGTGTTAGGATTGTCGATGTTAGGCTCTCGTCCGGGACGGGCTTGGATTTCTCGTTTGGGCGTTGTGCGGCAAAATCGACGTAACGGGGCTGGAACTGCTCTGGTTCAGCACATGATTGATGAATCCAAAAATCAGGGTGCCAATTATATTATCATTGAAGTAATTGATAATAATGTTCCAGCTCATACACTTTTTACAAGACTAGGCTTCAAACAGACTCGACAACTACTCGTTTTAGGTCGTCCTCCCGGCCCACCTAAAATAAAATCTCCCGTGGCTCAAGTCCGTTCTATCAAATATAACACGGCTATGGAACTACTCACCCAACGCCGCTCAAAACCTACTTGGATTGAAGAGACCGATTCTCTGACTAACGCGGGGAACATCGAGGCATTTTATGCCAAATTACAAGATGGTAGTGAGGGTTGGTTGGTATGCCAAAATACGATTTTTCAGTTAAGTCGGATTATGATTCAAACGGAAGTTGGTGACCCTATGCAAGTTGGTCGAGCCTTATTGTATCATCTTCATAAAGAGTATTCCAAAAAAGACACAAAAACAGAAAATTTACCCGTGAGTGACCCACATTGGCCCGTTTTTAAAGAGATGGGCTATTTTGACCTATTTCGACGTAATGAGATGGTATTAGAAATTTAAAGTGTCACTCGTACCCTTCGCTCTCCATACTCTGTTTTAGATTCGACCTCTAAACCAAATCGTCGTACCAGTTTCATTAAATAGATATTCTCCGGCATAACCCAACCGACAATATGAGTCATTCCCATCTGACGTGCCTTATCTGATAAGGTTCTAAGTAGATATTTCCCCAACCCTTTTTTCTGAAAATCATCCCGAAGGACAATCGCCGCTTCGGCCTCTGTATCCTCAGCTCTCACCCGTACTACCTGAGCTACACCAACCGCGCAACATTGCCCCTCGGCATTTGTAGTCGTCGCAATTACAGCCGCGCTACGCACCCAATCAACATCAGCCATCTGATAACATTGTTGCCAAACCTCCTCTTTTGAAAAATTATGTGCATGCCAATGGTAGCGTAACCATCTTGTCTGCGGAGAGAGTTGATAAAATAGATCAACGAGTTTTTGTGTATCCTCTTTGTTTATAAAACGTAGCCGAACCTCTTGGCCTTTTAAATATATTCGACGGTCTAGTTCTTGCATAATGGTTAACCTCACCTCGCCTCAAAATTGTCATCTCTTACTACCTAGAGTAAAATCAAACGTCGCGATTATAGCACCACCTTATAACCGCGTCAACGATAAATAATAGGTACAGTCTTTCAGATGATGATTTTTTAATTCAAGACCAATCTTCCCGCAAGTTCAAAACTTGCGGGAGGGTGACAACTGAAAATGTTTATCTGAACATCTATAACGTTGCATTATTGACTGATAGCCTTGGGCTAAAGCTACAAGGCTAAGAGCTAAAGCAGGCTAAAGCGGCCTAAATAGCTGGCTTCAGCCTGCTTTAACTTTTAGCATCGGGATTGATTCTGATGCGTCATCAGTCAAGATAACAACACTACCAAATAATATAAAACATCTGGTGATAGCAGTATTTGTGGCACTACTCAACCTCGTTCTACAAATACTAGTAGCATCAGCTATTTTAGGAATGAGTTCTAAATAAGTTGCGCGTTTTCATATAAGAATGAATTCTGGCTATTTTGGGGCTTTCCGTGCAACACCTGAGGAGCTTCGCACCTCGGAGGAGAACGGATCCGCGCCCTTCAAGGTACAAAGTTCCTTGAAAGTAAATATTCAGTGAACTTGCCAGAAGGAGCGTCAGAAACCCGATTTCTTTAAGAAATCGGGTTTCTAGGGTGGTTTTACTGAACTTTTACCCTTGAAGGTCTAAACCGCGCAAAATTTAGCACACTATATTATGAGCCTAACCTTTGAACAAAAACTAAAAAACTATGCTGATTTAGCAGTCAACATCGGTGTTGGTCTTCAACCCGGGCAAACATTGATTATCCACCGCGCACCGTTAGAAAGTGCCCCATTAGTCCGACTGATTGCCGAAAGTGCCTATAAAGCCGGTGCTAGGCTTGTCGATGTCATTTGGCAAGACGACGCATTGACATTAGCTCGATTTAAGCATGCGCCCCGTGATTCTTTTCATGAGTTTCCAACTTGGAGAACAGACGGGATTTTAGACGCAGTACTGAATCGAAATGGTGCTACACTCGTTTTTTTAGCCGAAAATCCAGACTTGTTAGCAAAAGAAGACCCCAAACTGGTTATGGAAGCCAAAACAACACTTCAAAAATATATGCAAGAGCTTCGCAAATATTCGATGAGTAACTACTATAACTGGTCGGTTATTGGCATGCCGATTCCAAGTTGGGCGGCCAAAGTATTTCCCGATGATCCACCTCAACGTCAAATCGACAAACTATGGGAGTTGATTTTTGACGTTTGCCGAGTGAACGAACCTGACCCCGTGCAAGCGTGGAAGGATCATGCCAAAATATTGGCCGAAAAGAAAAGTTACTTGAATAATAAAAAATACAGGTCTCTCAATTACAAAGCTCCCGGTACCGAGTTGACTCTTGGTTTGCCAGAGGGATATATTTGGCAGGGCGTGAGTACAGTTACTCAAAAGGGTATTAATTTCATGCCCAATTTACCCACCGAAGAGATTTTTACTATGCCCCACAAAGACCAAGCCGACGGCATATTATCAAGTACTCGTCCCTTTAACTATGGGGGAGTATTGATTGATCAGTTTACGCTGAAATTTGAAAATGGTCGTATTATCAATGCCACCGCCAAAACTGGTGAAACAACCCTCAAACAGTTAATTGCAACCGATGAAGGAGCGAGCCGATTGGGTGAAGTTGCCCTAGTTCCTCATAGCTCACCAATCTCACGATCAAACATCTTATTTTATAATACCCTATTTGACGAAAACGCGGCTAACCATTTAGCAATCGGTAAAGCCTACCGCCTCTGCATGGCTGAGGGGAATCAAATGAACGACGATCAGTTTGCTACCGCTGGGGGAAATAATAGTATCGTCCATGAAGATTTTATGATTGGTTCGGGCAACATGGACATTGATGGTGTAACCGCGACAGGTGATATTGAGCCAATTGTGCGTGCTGGTGAATGGGCATTTTAATAGAGTTGTTCGGGAATAAAGGAGTGCAAGAATTCCATTCTTGCTGTCAAAATACAATTTTGACACTCCTGTTTTCCTGATCGTTGCGATTATGTAATCGCAACGGGTATTTGGCGGGTAGCGCGAAGCCTCCTTGAAGGAGGATATACCCGCCTATTATGGGTACACTTCTGTTTTTTACAAGTTAGTTCTGAAAACTACTTAGAAACCCGATTTCTTTGAGAAATCGGGTTTCTGACACTCTTTCTGGTGAGTTCACTGAATATTTACTTGCCGAACAGTCTAACAAAAGTTTGTCGATTCATTCATGACCTGACACGCTGACAAAATCAAAAGCATTTTTTAACAGGATTAACAGGATTGACAGGATTTTTTTACTTGTAATCCTGTCAATCCTGTTAATCCTGTCAGATATTGTTTTAGTCATGTTAAAATGATAAACTTCTGAGTCTAATAGATATATCTTAGGATTACTACATGGCACGAAAAAAACGTTCAAAAAAAACAACCGCTAAACCAAAACTACGAAATCCCGATAAATTAACCGCCGATATTATTCGGTTGGGGCACAAATGTAAATGGAACACGGTTGAGGATCTGCTAGGTCAGCTACGCGAGCAGTTAACCGACGACCCAAATCAATTGACCAAAAACCTGACCAAGATTGCAATAGAGATTGAGGGTACGGAACTAGAACAGGCGCTACGACAAGAGATAAAAGAGCTTAATGATGATTTATCAAGTGTCATTAATGAGGCTCAAGCTTTAGTTGATAATAAAGCCTACGACGAGGCACAAACAAAATATGAGCAAATTTTACCGCTTGCTCCAAACAACCCAAAATTGCTAACCGGCTATGGTCAAGTATTACTCGAACAAAATCATATTACTCGGGCTATTGAAATGTTTGAGCAATCCCTAAAGTTTGCTCCCGATAATCCCGCGGCTCTGTCAAGTTACGGATCGGCTTTAGCCAAAACACGTCAATATGAACAATCGTTTGAGCAATTTGAAAAGGCGTTGCAACTGACTCCTCGCGCCCCTTTAATTCTTGCCCGATACGGATTGGCTTTAGCTCGTAATCAACAATACGATGCCGCTTTTGAAAAATTTGAGCAAGCCTTACGGTTGTCTCCTCGTGAACCGAATATTTTGACAAAATATGGCTGGGCGCTACAACGTTCAAGACGGTATCAGGATGCACTAGAAAAGTTTGAACAAGTATTAGAGATTGACGCAAACAATATTAAGGCGCTCAATGGATATAGTAACACCCTGCTAAAAACAGGCCAATATCAACAAGCCTTTGAGGTATTTGAACGCACCGTTAATCTTACAACTAACGTTGTTACACTGAACCAATATGCGAGAGCATTAGCAAAATCAAAACGCTATATCCGAGCATTTGAGATATTTGAAAAATCCTTACAGGTTGATCCTGACGATGCCATCACCCTGAGCAGTTATGCCAAAGCCTTGGCCGAATCGGGCAATTATCAACAAGCGTTTGAGGTATTTGAACGCTCTCTTGCCATTAAACCCGACGAAGCGATTACTTTGAGTAGTTATGGTAATTTACTAGCTGAATCAGGAAATTATGACAAAGCATTTGAAATCTTTGAGCGCGCCATCAAATATAACCCTCATGAAGCGATTACTCTGAGCAGTTACGGCAAAGCACTCACTGTATCAGGTAATTATGACAAAGCATTTGAAATCTTTGAGCAAGCGCTGAGTGTGAAGCCGCATGAAGCGATTACCTTAAGTAGCTACGGAAAAGCCTTGGCCGAAGCTCGGTTATATGACAAAGCGTTTGAGGTATTTGAACAAGCCTTGGCTTTGAAACCTTACGAAGTGATTACCCTAAGTAGTTACGGCAAAGCGCTCACCAAAGCAAAACGGTTTAATCGAGCATTTGAGATATTTGAAGATTCGCTCAAAATCAAGCCAAATAGTGAGATTATCCTCAACAGCTACGCCATCGCTTTAACCCAAGGCGGAAGATATGAGCAGGCAATAAAAACGATTAAACGAGCTTTAGCACTCAACCCAAAAAACGCCAAAACTATCAACAACTATGGGATTACCCTAAGTAAATATGGAACATCGTTAGCCATGTCGGGCAATTATGCCGATGCGATAAAGATGTTCGAGAAATCATTGGATATTGGACATCCTGACAATACCATTACTCTGAGTAATTATGCTACTGCTTTAGGAAAATATGGCACTTATTTGAGTAAATCATCACAACAGCGCAAAGCGGGTGATTTGTTTGAGCAAGCGTTACATCTGAACCCAGGTGACGTTAGAACCCTAACTGCCTACGGCATATTTTTGTCAAACACAGGTCAATTTGAATATGCGCTCAAACAATTTGAGCAGGCTCTCAAGGTTAACCCAAATGATGTGATTACTTTGAGCAGTTATGGTCGTACCTTGGCTGAAAGCAAGCAGTATAAGAAATCTTATGACCTTTTAGAACGTGCCTTAGAGATTACACCAAATAATATCATTACTTTGACCATCTACGGGAAAGCTTTGTTAGATGGCAGTCAAGAAAAATATGCTTGTCACATCTTCGAAAAAGCACTAAAAATCAACCCCAAAGATCGTTTTGTCTTATTGCCTTATGCTCAGGCTCTCGAACGTCTGGGAAAATATCGTACAGCCATCCAATGTTTAGAACGGGTAAACATCAGGCAACTCGCTTATGGATTTATGCCAATTTTTTATAGTAATTTAGGTCGATTACATTACCTCAATAACACAGATACAAATGGAGAGCGTTATTTTAGTTTGGCAGTTGAGAAAACCCATTATGAGAATCGAGCAATATTGCATAACGTACAGACAATTTTAGCCGGTGATCCAAATAATCAAGATGTATTAGAACTGTTACAGGCTATTTTTGACCATATTCCTCGTCATACCCCGACTCCACAGCCAAACCAGCCTTCGTCCGCGTCCGATATGTTTTATCAAGAACATCATAAATCAGCTAAAACAACTAACTATTCAGATTCATGATGCGTCATCAGTTGAAGCATCATGCCCCATTAGCTGTTATACTCCTCCTATTTTCCCTATTAACTATATACCAATCTGCGACCTTACCTCTCGGTGAGGCCGCAGATGAGACCGACCATTACCAATATTTGCAATTTGTCGCTCGAAACGGACACCCGCCTCTGACCAATGCAGAACGGGTCGAGGCGGGGTTTAAGGGTGGTTTAGCTCCTTTATATTACACCCTCACCGCATGGCCGATTGCCTTGGTCGGGGTCGACAGTCAGCCCGACATTCGGCGCACCGACCAACGCCCCCAACGGCATATCCCCACCGATGGATTAGGATTCAACCGTGTGTTGCACACATGGGACGAAGCTTGGCCGTGGCAAGGGCAACCATTGGCTTGGCATCTAGTGCGCCTACTATCGTTACCAATGGCTTGGCTGACGATTATCGCCACCTATTTCATGGCCTACCGACTAGTAGCTTCCATGCCCCATGTTCTAGCAAAACCCTCAATTTTTGCCTCCCCGCGTCTTGTAGCGATTGGCACGGCCTTATTTATTGCCTTTTTGCCGCGTTTTGTGATTAGTAGTGCGGTCATTAATGATGATAATTTGGTCTTTGCCCTAAGCGCGCTCATCTTACTGCTTGAACTCCTTCTTCTCCAAGGAAGCCGTCATGTCCGCTGGTTTGTTCTGTTAGGCATACTATTCGGACTCGCACTCATTACCAAATATTTCTCTCTGATTCTCATTCCTGAGTTGGTGTTGACCCTATGGTTTATCAGCCGAGCAGGGAATGTGACAATCAAACGACATATTTTACCCTTTTTGGTTGCCATATTTCTAACCGCTGGGCCGTGGTTCATGCTGATTATCTATCGCTTTAATCAGGTTGATGAGTTAGGTTGGATCGCCGGATTAGCGGCCTCGTTGGGAGAGCCACAAATCACCAATGGCTTGGTCAACCTGTTAAATAGTCAAACCGAACAAAGCGCCACCGTTGGAGTAACCTATCCCTTTTTCGACTGGCTAGGTCTGCTTTACGGCTCGTTTTGGTTTGAGTATGGCTGGATGAACATTTTCGCTCCGCGTTGGATTTATATCAGCATAACCATTATTTTGTTCCTCACATTTTTACCTTGGTTCATTCGGGTCAAAACCATATTGAAAAAACCCTCCCCCACGACGACGGTACTCACCACCCGATTAGCCCTATTTCTGCTGGTACTGCTGATACGCTACATCCTCAGTGCCACCATCGACACCGGACAAGGGCGACATCTCTACTCAGCTTTGCCCGTAATCGCCTTGCTGGTCAGTTGGAGTGGTAGTCAATGGTTGGTTTATCCCAAACGTAAGAGGCGAGTCATTGGGCATGCTCTCCCTTTGTTATACTGCATGGTCAGCCTACATGTTTTGTTATGGCCTAATTACATTTTGAGTTACTATCCTGTTCTGCCGATTACGAGTCAATCGTTAGAGATAGCCACTACAGCCAGTTCTGTCAAAATAGAATTTGCCTCTGGCCTATATTTTAGGGGCTTTGAGCTACCAAATCAGGCCATGACAGGACAAACAATACCCGTAACTACGTATTGGCAAGTCAAAGAACCAGCCCGACAAGATTATCTGCTCTCGCTCTGTTTGGACGATGAGCAACAGCGTCCGGTGGGCTGTTGGGACGGCCATTTTATCAACGGCAACTACCCCTCACGAGCATGGGAGGTGGGCGACAGCATCATCGACACGGTGCATATTCCCCTACCCGCCTGTAACCGCATCCGCCAAACTGACTACACCCTGCATGTAAGCGTCTGGCCGGTGCGAGTTGACCGTATCATGCCCACCTTGTCACAAAATCAGGTGCTTGACCAACGTTATCCCCTGCCGATGCTCTCGCTACAAACCAGTGATTCGTTACTCAGCCATGCTTTCGGAACGATTGACATAAGGTCTGGCAAGCAAAATATAGGTCAAGCCAAACAATGGTTTGAAGTGTTCAATGGACTCAAACAGCATTTATCAACCAATTTACCGTTTGAGTCGGTTGTTGATAGTCATTTATTTGAAACATATAGTCAAATTGACTACACGAATAGCCCCTCCGCAATCCCGCCCATGTTTCAAAAACGAGCCTCGCGCATGATGTGGTTGCCGGTTTCGACCTTTCAGCGGGCGCTGTATATGCCCTGTGGCACCGGTTCAGCAGATGAGCCTTACGCGCAGTTGTACCTGTTTATCAACGACCCGACCCTGTCCAACGGATTATACCAGCACAGTCAACAACCAAACCTGACTTTAGAGGTCAAAAACCAACAACGGACTATCCGCCCCATCACCAGTAGTTTGAGTTTCGGTCAACAACTCACCCCACGTACCATGCGGATAATTGGTCAGCCTGACCTGAGCATGTCAACTGACCAGTTTATTAAGTCCGATTCAGTCGCCCCGTTGACCACAATTCGAGCCGGTGACACGCTTCCGATTAGCATCGAATGGCAAACTCGGCAGTGGATGGCCGAACCGTTGGTGGTGGCCTTAAAACTGCTCGACTATGATTTTGGCATTGGTGGCGAACGAGTGACCCAACTCGGCGACCGTTACCCAAATGTGCTGTGGGTTCCGGGCGAGATTATTGAGGAGAGTTACGCCATCCCAACAGTGCCACATACACCGCCCGGCTTGTATCAGTTGGAGTGGAGTCTACTTCGTCAAGATGCACGGTTGCCCAACGGGTTTGAGTATCTGCCTTGGCAAGACGGTGACACAGTTTTAAGTGACCATCTCTATCCGGCCCGCGTCCGACTGTTAGACCCTGCCCATGCCGATGTGCCCCCTCAACCGCTGACGGCCCACATCGGCGACAGGATCAGGCTCAACGGGTACGAGATCAATCAACATGGCAATGAAGTTTCTTTAGCCTTGTACTGGTCTAATAACGAGCTAGTTAAGCAAGATTACACCGTCTTCACCCAACTGCTCGGCCCCGATTACCAAGTTTGGGCACAATGGGATAATCCGCCGCAGGATGGACGATACCCGACCAGTCAATGGCAGAGTCAGGATCAGGTGGTGGATCGCTATACCCTGCAACGAGCGGAGGGCGCACCGGCTGGCATGTACCATGTGTTGGTCGGCATGTATGATCCCGCCACAGGAGAACGCCTCCCCATTAGCATGGATGGGCAAGCACAGACCGACCATGCCGTCTGGCTGGGGCCGATTGAGTTTGACTAGAATCGCTTTAGTACAGCGTTAAATAAATTTTTCTCATGCTAAGTACAGTGTAAACTAAATCCTTTTATGTTTTGCGGTGGTAACAGTACAACGGACACCAACGGATACCTCGTTTGAGCTACAATAAAAACATAAAGAAACTTAATTTACACTCAGAAGTTTATTATTTCAACATGACTAAAACAATATCTGACAGGATTAACAGAATTGACAGGATTTTTTGCCTTTAATCCTGTCAATTCTATTAATCCTGTCGAAAAATGATTTTGGTTTTATCAACATGTCAGGTTATGAATGAAACGACAAACTTTTGTTACACTATACTAAGTGTCCGATTGAAATCGCAGGATGCGATATCTCTAATATCCCGATGGCTAAAATCATGAGGACACAATTGCTACCTTATCCTCCTTTTTTTGATACCATACAAGGCCCAATCACGTAACGCTTCCACCATAACCCAACAACTTCCTTGTGATACCATTTATAATGATGGTTCATGCCTCACGTCTCTCATCTATTGACGACCTGCCATATTTATGTTACAGTTCTATATCTCGTACTCTAAAATCATCCTAACGAACAAATCCGACCAAATACAGGCATTATCTTTTTGACACAACCTATCCTTCTCGTAACATTCAAGTAGCTAATGCACCCTCAAGCGAGTTTCTCTGGCATGGAAAGTTTCATTAATAATCGTTATCGAGTCATTAAACAACTAGGAACCGGCGGTATGGGCGCGGTCTATCTGGTTGAAGATGTGTTGCACGATAACGCCCCGATTGCCCTCAAAACTATTCGAGCCGATTTATTACTTGAACGAAATCTAACTCAGTTCAAGTATGAATTTGCCGCCCTCGGTCAACTTTATCATCCAAATTTAGTCCGTGTTTATGACTTTGGAGTCATTGCTGATGGGAATGAATACTTTTTCACTATGGAGTATGTGCCGGGTGAAGATTTGCCGACCTTGGCTCGCAAACGCCTCGAAACCAGCCCCGGCGATTATAGTTGGCTCTACGAGATCACAGTTCAAGTTTGCCGCGTGCTTCAATATATTCATGCCCGTGGCTTCATTCATTACGATGTCAAACCGCACAACATCAGCCTGACCGAAAATGGCACCGTCAAGCTGATGGATTTTGGCCTTGTCGGCGAAGTGCGTGGCGAAGGGCAACTGAAAATCAGAGGCACCCCCGAATATATCGCCCCCGAGTTGATTCGGGGCGGACGGGTTGACCATCGAGTTGACCTCTACTCGCTTGGTATCTCCTTATATGAGCTAGTGACCGGACACCCCCCCTTTACCGGAGTCAGTAGCCTCATTATACTGCGCCAACATGTCGAAAACATGCCGGAACCACCTCGCCATTATGTTGACGATTTACCCGACGTTCTACAAACTCTCATCCTCAAACTGATGGCTAAGGAGCCGATTAATCGCTACAGTAGCGCCGAAGCGGTCATCCAAGCCATCAACCAACTAATTGGCTCTAGCTATCCGGTTGAAACGAAAGAGACCAAACGGGGTTACATTCAAAGTGGTGATTTTATTGGACGCGCCTTTGAGTTAGCCCGTTTGCAAGGCTTGCTCATGCGGATGATGCAGGGTCAAGGACGTTTGATTCTCATCACCGGGCCGACGGGAGTCGGTAAAACTCGCCTTGTCCGCGAGTTACGATTGCGCGCCCAAATGCAACGGGTTCTGGTCTGCGAGGGAGTGTCTCAACAACACGGCGGTGCGCCCTATCACCCTTGGATATCCATTTTAAGCCAAGTAATCTCCTATCAACAGGCCACCAAATCAGAGGTACTACAAAAACACGCCGGAGTTCTGGTCAATTTAATGCCTGAATTGGCCGAGCTAATCAGCAGTGTTATTCCTATCAATACGGCCATTGTCGATGAACCGGATGACCGACAAGGTCTAATGGAAGCGGTTTTGGCCTTTTTATTAGCCAGCGAACGCCCGTTGATGATTGTGCTAGAAGATTTGCACCATGCCGACGTGGAGACGATTGAATTATTGACCTACTTAAGCCGGAACAGTTTCCGCGGTCGTCTCCTATTTTGTGGGGTGTATCGAGAAAATGAGCTTGACGATAGCCATACCCTCAACCTGTTGATTCAGCAGGCTCATCACATTAACAGTCAACCCGAAAGCGAACTCCAACCTTATGCCACCTCTCGATCCGCCATGCGCCAGACAAGCACCAGTCAATTTCCGATTGGTGATAGAAGCCTGCCCGCCTACGACCTCATGCAGTTGCGAGTCCTCTCAGAGACCGATTGCACCGAACTCATCCGCTCCATGTTGGGTGTACGAACCTTGCCTCCTCGGTTGTTGTCTCGATTGATGACCGAAACCGGCGGCAACCCTCTCTTTATCGAAAATCTCATGCAAAGCCTCATCGAAGAGGATTTACTTAAATATGACGGTGAAAAATGGCATACCGATGTCAACAATTTGAGCCGCGTGCCAGTTACCATTCAAGAGGCGGCTCAACGACGTTTAGACCGCTTAGACGATAGTAGCCTTGACCTGTTGCAGTGGGCCTCGGTAATGGGGCACTGGCTCAGTATGAACGTACTGGCCGAAGTGTGTGACATGACTCCCGACCAAGTTTTTCAGGTTGTGGCCGAGATGGCTCATCAACATGTACTGACCATCAATAACCAGCATGGACAGGTTGCTTACCATTTTTTAACCGACCAAATGCGCGAGGTCATATACAACACCCTTTTACCAGAAGCCAAAGCGGCTCGGCATTGGAGAGTGGGGCAAGCACTTCGTAAGTTGTACGATGAAAACGAGGTAGCTGAAAAATTAACATGGCACTTTGAACAAGCCAACGACCTAAAACTTGCCCTATATTATGCCAAGCTAACCGCAGACAAAGCCCGCCAAATTTATGCCAACGAAACCGGAATCTCATACTATACCAAAGCCTTAGACCTACTAACCCAACATCCAGAGTTAGATGATTTAGCCTTGAAATATCAGATTTTATCGGGACGCGCTCGCTGTTACAATTTGTTAGGCTATCGTAAAGAACAACGGACGGACTTAGAAAGCATGGTTCAGGTAGGCCGCACAATGAAAGACCCGGCTCTACAAATTCATGCTTTAACCAGCTTGGTTGATTTGGCGAATCTGCTTGGTGATTATGGCGAAGCCAAACGAGCCGCGGCCACGGCCATGACCCTGACCTATAAACTGAATAATCACCGTTTAGAGGCTGAAACCCTAAATTCGTTAGGAGCGGCCTGCTTGCGTTTAGGTGAGTATGAACGGGCGCAGGTCTCTCATGAGCTTGCCCTTCAGTTGTATCGAGAGGCAACTCCCGTCAAAAAGCAAGATTGCCTCGGTGAAGCTCTCAGTTTGTGGCATTTAGGCAATGTTGTTCTCAGAGAAAACGATAGTTCTAAAGCTCAACAATATTTTTCTGCCGCCCTAACAATTTATCAGCAGTTAGAAAATAAACAGGGCGAAGCAACCATTCTTAATGCTTTTGCCAAATTAAACAACAACCTCCTGGAGCGGATTCGTTACCATGAAGAGGCATTAGAAGTCTTGCTGACCATTGGCGACCGCGATGCCTGCGTGCATACCTATAATGATCTAGGAATCATCTATAGTCACCTTGGCGTTTACGATAAAGCTCGCCATTATTTAGAACAAGCCGTAACCATTGCCCGTGGATTAACTGAAAAGCTACGCCTAATTGAATATTTGGAGCATTTAGGGTTTGTATATTTAGCCACAGAAGATTACAAGAAAGCGAAAAAAATCCTAGAAGAAGGCTATCGGTTGGCTCGTAAGCACGACAGCCTACTCCGACTGACCAATTTTCAAGTTCTACTTGGGCGCTTGGCTCTGAGTCAGAGACAACTTAATCGAGCCGCGGAGCTATTACAAAAAGCCTGTGCCGCCCTTCGAGAATCAGATAGACCCTTACCTCTAGCTATTGCTTTGGCTTGGCTTGGCGCAACTCGGTTGGCGCTCGAAGATGCCAACTCAGCCAAACGAGCCACCGAAGAAGCGACTAAATATTTAGATAACAAAACCTCTACCCCGACCAACGTTGTTGACGTGTTACGATACCCCATGCAGACCGTTTGGTGGTGGCATTATCAAGCATTACAAACGGTATCTAATTGGCAGGAAGGCGAACCCCTGACCGATGAAGCTTGGTTTTGCCTCCATAATGCCCACGACATGGTCATGGCTCCACTCGCCAATCTCGGTGACGAGAATATACAGCATCATTATATGACCGCAGTCATGGTCAATCGAAATATTATTACTGAATGGGTTGCTCGTTCGAGCCGCTGGTTGCAAGCCGACGATGATTTACCCGAAGAGGTTAGACCCAAAGAAAATGATCGTGTCGAACAAGCGGAGGATAAATTACGCCGAATTTTAGAAATGAGTGTCCACATGGGCGAAACCCATGACATCGAGTTACTGTTGAATTATGTGGTTGAGCAGATGATGGAGTTAACCACCGCCGAGCGTAGCTTTTTGGCCTTGGTCGATAAAGTTGGTCAAATGGATTTTAAAGTAGCCCGTAATCGAACCGACATGAATCCAGACAACCTCTCATTTTTGGGACGTGTTCTTGAGTTCTCATCTCGATCCGTATACGAAAGCCACCCATCCACTGAGTATACCGCTCCCCCAACAACCGTTAGCTCGACTGAATCACTCAACTCAATTAAGGCAGAATTGAGCTATACGATTATCGGCACGGTAGCTCAATCTCGAAACTCCATCCTCTTAGCAGATGCCCTATCTGATGAGCGATTTGCCCGACAAGAAAGTGTTCTTGACCTGCAACTTCGCTCCGTGCTGACAATTCCGCTTATTGCCCGCTCCAATTTAGTAGGTCTAATTTATGCTGACAGTCGTACTCAGGCTGACTGTTTCACTCAAGATGATCTGGATACACTAACCATTTTTGCCACCCAAGCCGCAATTGCCATTGAAAATGCCCAACTGTATCAACAAACGATCAACGCCAACAAAGCCCTAGAGGCTTGGACTCGCACTCTCGAACAACGCGTCGACGCTCGCACCGCCGAACTACAACAAGCTAATGTATCCCTTTTGAATCGAGCGTTACAACTACAGATCAGTGGTCAAGTAGCCCAACAGATTATCTCGATTCTTGATTTAGATGACCTATTAAATCAGGTGGTTGATGCAATCCAATCTACTGCCGGATACTATTTTGTCGGAATATGGCTACCCGCCGATCATCAAAAACTGTTACATTTACGAGCCGGAACAGGTCAATTGGGCAAAAGCATCCAAGATCATCAGGTCGAACTACCGTTCCAAAGTCGCAATCCGGTTTCAGAGGCTTACCGCACTGGACGAGATCATCTTGTCACCAACATTAGAGAAGAAAGCGGCTATATCACCATTGCCGAACTGCCCGACACGTATGCTCAGTACGCCCTGCCGTTACACATCAGCCATTCGACCGGCCCCTTAGAGCGCATCATCGGAGTGCTAGACATCCATAGTAACCATGCTGGAGCGTTTGGCCCTGACGAAGAAATGGTTTTGCAACTCCTCGCCAATCAGATTGCCACGGCTATTCGTAATGCTCAACTTTATGAAGCCGAATTACGGCGACGACAATTGGCCGAATCACTAGAAAAAGCCGGACGTACCTTATCTAGTAGTCTTGACTTTGAAAAGGTTCCGGGCCGTATTTTAGAGGAGCTTGCTGAAGTAGTACCTTATGAACGAGGCATTGTATTACTTCAAGAAAAAAATGAGCTACGCAGTAGTGCAAAACATGGTTTTCCTGACCACAAAGAAGCCGAGCGATTACGGATTCCGGTTTCTGTAGGAGATATTTATGAACAAATTGTCACGTCTCGAAAAGCGATTTTACTTGATGATGTGACCCAAGAGGCAACATGGCGACAACTTTCGTGGTTGCCGGTCAACCATTCGTGGATGGGCGTACCTCTCTTCTCGAAAGGAAATGTGATTGGGATGTTATCCCTAACCCGTCCTCAAACCTCTGCCTTTACTATGGAAGAGGCTTCGATAGTTTCTTCTTTTGCCGCTCAAGCCGCAATATCCCTAGAAAACGCCAGTTTATACACTGAAATTACCCAATTAAACGAAGCCCTCGAGCAACGCGTTCAAAAACGAACTGACGAACTTAACAAGGCGTATCTGAGTTTAGAGCAACTCAACAAAACAAAAACCGACTTCATCAAAGTCAGTGCCCATGAACTTCGTACACCGCTAACCGTAATTAGTGGCTACACGCAGTTAGTCAAAACCAATCCAGTAGTTATGGAAGACGTAGTACTGTCTATGGCCCTAGATGGCATATTATCTGGGTTTGAACGCCTACACGAAGTGGTAAATAGCATGTTGGATGTAGCAAAAATAGATAGTCAAACCCTTGAGATGCACCGCGAAAGAACAATTTTGAGTGTTGTCATCGGCCAAACCTGTACTCGATTTAACGAGGCACTCACTGAACGAAATTTAACCCTAACCGTAAACAACATCAGTGGTGTCCCCCCCATTCAAGCCGATTCACGTCTTTTGATAAAAGTATTCGATAATATCGTCAACAATGCCATCAAATACACCCCTGATGGCGGAAAAATCAATATTTCTTGCAGGGAATTAACTGATAATGGACAGCCATCTCAAGTTGAGGTCGTAATTAGTGACACCGGTATCGGAATTGATGCGGAGCATACAGACGTTATCTTTGAAAAATTTTTCCAGACCGGCGAAATGGAGTTACACTCCTCCAGTAAAACCAGATTTAAGGGTGGCGGTCCAGGTTTAGGGCTTGCCATTGTTAAGGGGATTATCCGAGCGCATAATGGTAAAATATGGGCTGAAAGTGCTGGCCATGATGACCAACTATGCCCCGGTAGCCAGTTCCATGTTCGCCTACCGATAGAATAGTGGATAGTGGATAGTGGGCTATGGTCTTCATTTTGACCAAGTAACACCTCCGAGGAAAACTACATACCTCGGAGGAGAACGACTCCGCGTCCTCCAAGGTGTGGTTTTCTCCTTGGAGGTCTTATCTTAAAACCCCCGCCTTACTTATTTAACGCTGTACTAAGGCCGAATAGTAAATAGATGGTTACAGATATTAAATATAATATGAATATTTCTGCTTTCGCACACGTCAAACCTCACATTTCACGTTTCATGCCTCACGTTTCACGCCTCACGCCTCACGTTTCACACCTCACGCCTCACGTTTCACGCCTCACGTTTATTTGTATCACGTTACTCTGTTTGAGTAGTTGCCAAACGGTTCCCCCAACGGTTAAAATTGGGCTAATTGCTCCATTTGAAGGTACAAATCGTGCGCTTGGTTACGAAGCCTTGTTTGCAACCAAGTTAGCTATCCAAGAGCAAAATACGTTAGGCGGCATTAATGGGTATAAAATTGAACTTATTGCCCTAAATGATTTTAACGAGCCTGAAAAAGCCGTTCAGCAGGCCAAAGCACTATTAGCCGACCCTGATGTATTGGGGGTCGTGGGACATTTCTCTACGGATAGCACCATCAGTGCCTTACCGATTTATCAACAGGCTGATATGGCAGTCGTGATACCGTGGAGTATCGACCGCTCGACGCATCATGGCGATTGGTCGGGTACGGTAACTCTGGCCGCGAGCGAATCTGAAACGCTGTCTCAACTAAAGCAGATTCAACAGCAATTAGGCGTTGATAGTACCGTAGAGTTGACTGCTTCGGTGGTTCTGGGAACCCAGTTGCCCAGTTTATCAGAGGGTCAAGCGATACAGATTCAGGCCAATGCCATTCAAAGCGGTCAGATTATCAACCAATTGGCTCATATCAACCATGTTGGCCCTATTTTTGGTGGGGTAGAAAGCGGTAGTCAACAGTTGATACAGGTCGCGGGAGAGACGGCAAACGGCTTCATTTTTGTTTCGCCGGGGCCGAGCGTAACAGAGATGAAGTCGGTAGGTCTCGATATAGAAGGCTTCCCCAAAAACTATCAGGCTTTGAGCGGTTTGCCCCCCACGCCCCGAGCCGCTCTAAGCTATGATGCAACACATGTTTTACTGGCCGCGATAGGCCAAGTAATCCAATCAAAAAAAACGATTTCACGTTACTCGGTTAGCACACACATTGGTCAAATTACTCAAAACGGTGTAACAGGCAAAATAAGTTTTGACGCTGACGGCAAACGAATTTCTGCACCAATATGGGTCTACCAAATTGAGGCAGGCTCATATCCGGGAAACGACATCAAAAAACGAGATTAACTTATGCGCGTTATTATGCTCTCTGGGGAATACCCGCCCAACATGGTTGGCGGTTTGGGTAAACATGTGGCCGATTTAGCGCCGGCACTCGGTGCTGAAGGCGTTGAGTTACATGTTATCACCCCCATCCAACAAAATAGGACAACCGTCACCGTCGAAGATGGTGTCACCGTTCATCGTGTTTCGACAACCGTTGACGAAGCCGCAGACATCCACGCGGAGACTGTGGCCGTTAATGAGCAGTTGGCCGCGTACGCGCTTGAATGGTCGCCGACACAACCCTGTATCATTCACGTGCATGATTGGTTAGGAAGTTTTGCCGGAATAGCCCTTCAACGAGCATGGCACATGCCGCTTGTGGCGACGATTCATGCCACCGAGCAAGGTCGCTGGCACGGTCAAATCGACCAAAGCCAGCATTTACAACGGGCCATTAACCAAGCTGATGCAAATTTAGCCAACCAAGCCTCTCGAATCATCGTCTGTAGTCACCACA
Source organism: Anaerolineales bacterium HSG25 (assembly GCA_030377865.1). Classification (GTDB taxonomy): domain Bacteria; phylum Chloroflexota; class Anaerolineae; order 4572-78; family J111; genus JAUCGB01. The sequence goes on from JAUCGA010000041.1 coordinate 27,730, forward strand.
TGCTTAACGAAATTCAGTCCTTTTTTGGTGTCTCTGCCGAAAAGATAGATATTATCCCTAATGGTATTCATTCAACAAAGTTACTAGCCTCAACGGATGAGCTAAACACGTTTCGAGCCAAGTATGGATCCTCGGAAACAGTTCTTATTTATACGGTTGCTCGATTGGTATACGAGAAGGGAATTCAGGTCTTAATTTCTACTATGTCGCATGTTTTACCCCATTATCCTCAAACACAACTACTAATCGCCGGAAAAGGGCCTGCTACGGCAGAGTTACAACAGTTGACCCACGACCTTGGCATAACCGACCATGTTACGTTTTTAGGCTTTGTGTCAGACACAGAACGAGATATATTTTTCAAAGTTGCTGATTTAGCCGTTATTCCTAGCCTCTACGAGCCGTTTGGTATTGTGGCATTGGAAGCGATGGCTCTGAGTTGTCCGGTTGTGGTGAGTGACACCGGAGGGTTGGCCGAAGTAGTGGAACATCAGGTAAGTGGCCTCACCGTACCACCCGATAATGTATCAGCCTTAAGCACGGCGATAATGGAAATATTAAGCGACCGCCCCAAAACCGAGCAATATATCAATGAAGCTAAAGAACGGGTCAAAACCGTCTTTAATTGGCAACTGATTGCCCGACAGACGATTCAGCTTTACGAGAGATTGAACTAAAATTACATCAAGCAAATAGTCCTACGAGCAGGTCAACCTATATGGAATCTCCTACAGCACTCGCTTGGCTCTGGCGATTATGCGCGACCATCCAGCACAAGTGCGAAGTGTAGTGTTAGACTCATCGTTTCCGCCCAACATCAACACCCCGATTGATGATAGTTTGGCGAATTGGAACGCTCTACGTAAGCTGTTTCGAGGGTGTGCTAAAAGTCGAGCCTGTGACAAGGCTTATCCCAAGCTAAAAAAGCTTTTTTTAGACACGGTCGTCTCTCTTGATGACGAGCCGGGAATTGCCAATTTGTACGATTGGGATGAAGATGAATATTATGAAGCCGAAGTGATCGGCTACGATTTGACGAATACGCTGGTGCAAGCCATGTATGATGTCTACACCATCCCGATGTTGCCTCGCATGATATACGACACGGCCAATGATGACTTTGAGACCTACAGTCTGGTCATTGATGCCACTGGCTACCGTCGTTCGGTCAAGCAATCATACCAAGATGTGAGTGACAGAGAGGGCATGTTTCAGTCGGTTACATGCCGCGATGAGTATGGCTACACCGACTACGATACCGTTGAAGAGGCGCTCCTTGATAAAATCCCCACCGCGTTGCAAGAAAACATACTCTACGACTCCAGCGATATGTTCGAGACTTATGACCTGTGGGAGGCAGGTGTAGCGCCCGCGTATGCCGACGAGGCGGTCGTCAGCAACATCCCGACTCTGATTCTGACCGGTGAGTATGATCCGATGACACCGACTGCTTGGGGCGAGTTGGCTCTCGAAACTCTCAGTAATGGCTATCTGTACAAGTTTAGGGGTTTCGGCCATGCCGTCAGTAGTGAGCCGAGGTGCGCCACCGACATGATGACCGAGTTTTTCAGCAACCCGACCGTCTCCCCAAATAGCGACTATCTGCAAGATATACCCAACCCTAACTTTATTTTACCCAATGAGGAGCTTGAAGATTAATATGACTATACCTAACTTTCCAACTACCCGTTTACGTCGCTTACGTGGAAGCCGTAATTTACGGCGTTTAGTGCGACAAACCAATCTCAGTTCAGCCGATTTTATCTATCCCTTGTTCATTGTGCATGGGCATGAAGTACGCCACGAAGTGGTCTCCATGCCCAGTGTGTTTCAACTCTCGGTTGACCAACTCGCCGCTGAAGCCGGAGAACTCCAGCAGTACGGGATTCCGGCAGTCATGCTGTTTGGCCTACCCGCCGAAAAAGACCCCATCGGCACCGAGAACTTCGCCGAGGATGGGATTGTTCAGCAGGCCATTCGCGAATTACGCCGAGTTGACCCCGACCTAATCATCATGACCGATGTCTGCATGTGCGAATACACCGACCACGGCCATTGTGGCATCATCGAAAATCAGCAGGTGCTAAACGACCCAACGCTGGAGATTTTAGGTAAAGCCGCGGTCTCCCATGCCACAGCCGGCGCGTCGATGGTCGCGCCGAGTGCCATGATGGATGGTCAGATTCAGGCCATTCGTCAGGCTCTTGACACAGCCGGTTTTGCCAACTTGCCAATTATGGGCTATTCGGCAAAATATGCCAGTGCCTTTTACGGCCCCTTTCGGGATGCCGCCGACAGTCCACCGCAGTTTGGCGACCGCTCCAGCTATCAAATGGATCCGGCCAATAACCGCGAGGCCATGCTCGAAATCGAAACCGACATTGCCGAGGGGGCAGACATCATCATGGTTAAACCGGCGCTACCCTATCTCGATATTATCCGTCAAGCCCGCGACCGTTTTCCTGACATACCTATCGCGGCTTACAATGTCAGTGGCGAATATAGCATGCTCAAGGCCGCCGCTCGGCTCGGTTGGCTCGATGAAAAACGAGTCGCCTTAGAGAGCCTAACCGCCATCAAACGTGCCGGAGCCGACATGATTCTGACCTACTGGGCCAAAGACGCGGCCGGTTGGTTGGCGATGAAGAGCTAGGGTAAATATTCAGTGAACTCGCCAGAAGGAACGTCAAAAACCCGATTTCTTTGAGAAATCGGGTTTCTAGGGCGGTTTTACTGAACTTTTACTAATTAACTTGTGTAGTTGGTCCCAATTTTAGCCAAACAATTACACTTGGTCTGACAATCCAATCGGGTTGACCATGCCGGTTACCCGAGGATGAGGAATTTCAACATGAAGCAGGAGACCACCTTTGGGTTGATTTTGCATGCGGAGTCGCCCTCGCATTAAGGCCACTCGCTCGCTGATACCCAATAGGCCGTAATGCCCTTCAGCCGAGACAGTCGAGAGGTTAACCTTCTCGGCTATGCCTACTCCATTATCAGCAATGGCAATCATCAACATACGGGGGGTAGTATGTTTGAGGGTGATAGAGACATGGCTGGCCTGAGCATGTTTACGGATATTACTTAGTCCTTCTTGAATAATCCGAAAAATAGACAGTTCTATAGTTTCAGGTAAACGGCCTAAATTGTCATCTAAATCAAGAGAGAAGTCGATTTTACACCGCTCACTCCAGTCACTAGCATAGGACTGAACCGCCGCGCCGAGTCCTAAACTGTCGATAGTTGGTGGTCTTAAATTACCACAAATACGGCGCAAATCTGACACCATTTGCCGAATACTAATTCGCACATCGGTTAATTCGGTCGAAAAATCGTCAGGATTATAATCCTCCTCACCCAAATCTTCCAGTTGATAATTCACACTCAATAAATCTTGAATAACTTGATCATGAATCTCTCGAGCGAGATGTTTTCGCTCCAGTTCCCGCTCGGTCAATAAGCGCCGTTGAGCCGCCTGCAAGGCCGAATTAACCTGATCGAGTGCATCCACCTGTTCAGCCAACTGCTCAACCAACTGTTGATTAAGGGTATCTTGCTGTTGCAGATTTCGCTCTAACAGTGACTGTTTGTGCTGGAGTTGTTGGGCTTGTTGACGAGCCGCATAATAACTGTCCAAAGCCCAAATAGCAGGTGTAAATTGGTCCTGATTGTCAGTGCCAAGGAGTTCAGCCACGACTTGCTCGCGGGTGACTTCGTCAGTCCGGTGTTCGGCAACCATGCGTCCTTTACGAAGGGTGACGATTCTGTCTGTTACGGCAAAAAGATGCTCTAGGTTTTTACTCCCAAACATAACCGCGACACCCTCTTGTTGCCAACGTTGAATCAAATGAAGTAATTTTTGACGATAGCTATAACCGAGTAAGACTGTCGGCTCGTCAACAAAAATCATTTTGGCTGGTTTGACCATAGTTTGAGCGATGGCGACCAACTGCCGTTGTTCACTGGATAGGTTCGCAACTTGTTCCTCTAGTGAAGGAAATTGAACCCCCAAATCAGTTAATATCTGCTGGGCGATCTCGTTCATACGTCGCCGATGAGGAATTTTGAATAGCCGTCCAATGCCGGGCCAACCAATCTCGTTGCCCAAAAAAATATTGGTGGTGATGTCTAAGTTGTAGGCCAAACTCGGTTCTTGATGAATCACCTCAAGTCCCATATCACGGGACTTAAACGGCCATTGTATACGATGGTTATTAAAATATATAGACCCCGCGGAGGAGGTATATGTTCCAGCTATTAGTCCAGCCAATACCGACTTACCCGCCCCACTCCGTCCTGCCAGACCAATAACCTCACCCCGATAAACATTGAGATTTAGATTATGAAGCGCGTTCAATGTACCGAACTGTTTACTTAAATTGACAATCCGTAACAAAGGAACCATATCTACTCACTTTGTGTCTCGGCAACCTTTTGTAAAAGTTCAGTAAAGTAGCTCTAGAAACCCGATTTCTTTGAGAAATCGGGTTTCTGATGCTCTTTCTGGCGAGTTCACTGAATATTTACCACCTTTTCAATCGGTTGCTCACGACCAAGCCACCACATAACCCCACAACTAACCAACAGAACCACGGTCACGGCCAAGCCACCTTCTGGGCCAAAGCCACCACCAGTAATGATGTCTGGGCCTACCTCTTCCAGATTAATCAATGTTCCGGCTACTTGAGGATTACCGCTCACCTCAAATCCTAAAATATTCCCCTGTACCCAGTTCCATGCAGAATGGAAACCACATACGCCCCACAATCCCCCTTCCCAGAGGGCATACAATGAAGCAAATAGTCCAACCAGAAACAGGTTTAACACCGCAATAGTACTCACTTCGTTATTACAAAGGTGAAGTACACCGAAATAAAGAGAGGAAATGATAATGCCTAACCAAGGTCGATTGTAGCGCGCCCCAATCACTGGCATCATCCAGCCTCGGGTCAGTATCTCTTCTGCCGCGCCCTGTACCATCCAACCTAAAAATACAACCACAATCCCATCTAAGGCCAACATGCCCTCTAGTTGTGGTGAATTTTGCTCAAACTCAATATACCCCATCAACGCGGCCAAAGCAACGGCAGAAGAAAAGGTCACAAAGGCCACTCCCATACCACGTCCATAATTTATTATCGGACTTTTACTCTCAAATCCCAACGTCAAAAATGAACGTTTTTCAAAAAAATATAGCCATAACCCTAATAGCAAAAACACTGGGCCAAATAAAGTAATGAGATAAATGGCTGTTCCAAAACCATCAGCAGGGTATAACAGGCGAATTAAGGATACCATGCCGGGGGTACTCAAGAACCCATCCATACTATCAAGTTGAGAAAAATCTTGGTTGATGGTGGTCATGATGCTTTGAAACTGAGCTATTGAGGTTTTGCCTGTAAAAAAAGCAACTAACAAAACAAAGGGGGGCGCAACCAACAACCCAATAAATTGAGATATTGATACAAGAACAATACCCAAAATCAGAACCAAAACAAGATGAGTAAGCCGTTCACCAGAACGAGCTAACTCAAACAGATGGTTATTAGGGTGGACATAAGACGGAGTTAAGGGAATATTTTTCATCATCAGGAATTTTCTACTCCCAACTCTTCACAATTACAGGTAAGTAAGTTTTCTTCATCGGGCTGGTGGTTGGCTCAGGTGTTACGGTTTGAGTCACTTGGGGAGTCATCGTTATCGTTACCATTGGTGTCGAGGTGAGGGTCGGTGTTGTCGTAGCGGTTGTGATGATGGTTGCTTGTGGCGTTGATGTGGCTGTTGTCGTTGATGTGGCTGTTGTCGTTGATGTGGCTGTCATCGTTGATGTGGCTGTTGGTGTAACGGTTGGCGTGGTTGCGGCGGTATTCTCAACCAAGGCAAACTCGGTCAGGTGACAGAGGCCAACTTGTAGATAATTGGAGTAATAGCCATAGCTTGAGTTGGGAGTGCAGGTTGTCGCCACATCTTGCCACTGATTGTCATCAACATCATAGTAGTAGAGCAACGGATTTGTGGTCAGGTTAGCCGGCTCATAATACATGGTAACTGTAACCGCTTGCCCATTAAAGGGATTATCCGACGTTGATTCCAACTGAAACAGATTATCAGCAAATTCTAAATCATTGTCTAAGGCATGAGCCAACGTAATCAAAGCAGTGTAGATAAATTCAGTATCCTGCGTCAAGGTATCTGCCGGAATTTCAATCGTGGTGGTCAAATTATCTGTACCCTCTGTTATCGTTTCACCAGTAGTTCCAATGGTGTAGTTACTTTGGCTCACGTTTAGCAACACCTCATTCTCCTCGCCCGTGCCGGTTCCCAAAAATATATCCGAATCACCGTCGCCATCAAGGTCGCCCATGTCTACAGTGTTGACCGAAGAACTGCTGATAGACTCGTCACTTTCGACAAACGTACCACTACCATCATTAAACCAGACCGTCGTTGTACTCGCCCCAACGACCACCGCGTCAACATCTCCGTCATCATCAACATCATCAAGCTCTACCGAGTTACTGCTTGAACTTCCTAAATTTTGTCCAGAATCGGTGAATGTACCTGAGCCATCATTAAACCATATCTGGTCTGACTGTTCGCTACTATTTGCCACAAACAGGTCGGGGCTACCGTCATTATTAAAATCAGCCAGAGCTACCGCTTGCGTATCTGATGAGCCTAACGTTTGCCCCGTATCACTAAAAATCCCCGATCCATCATTAAACCACACTTGGTCAGATTGACCACTGCTACCAATTACCGCGTCCAGTGAGCCATCACCATTCAGGTCCTCCAGCACGATAGCCGAGCCGCTTGACGTGCCGATAGTTTGCTCCGTATTGGTAAAAACTCCCGATCCATCATTAAACCATATTTCATTAGTCTGATCGCTACTATTTGCCACAACAACATCACTATAACCGTCAGCATCAATATCACCCAAAATGATTGACTCGCTATCGGTTATTGTAGTATTGGTACTTTGAGTAAACGTACCACTACCATTATTAAACCAAATCTCGTCAGATTGGCCGGTATTATCAACATAAGCATCAACATCACCATCACCGTCAAGGTCGGCTAGAGATACATCATCACTGGACGAACTGCCAAGCGACTGCTCATCGGTGCTAAAACTGCCCGATCCATTATTGAACCAAATTTCGTTTGCTTGCTCCGTTGACCTTGCTTGAGAACCACCATTAGCAATAAAAACATCAAGGTCACCGTCAGCATCAAAATCACCGATAGCAACATCTTGCGTGTCAACCTTACGGGGAGGTGGACGGTGTTTAGGCTGAAATCGTCCACTGCCCACTTGCTGACCAGCTATTTTTGTAATGATGGGATGATGCCCCATCTTACTTATACCATTATCAGCCGTTACCTGATAATGTGTATTGCTTATCGTTTGGGTGGTACTGACCAAAAACTCAACTTGGATGGTTGTTTTGGCCGCCAAACTATCACGCCTCCAATAGACAACCTGCTCGGTAGTTCTAGTTTGAAATGATTCGGGAGGTGGCTCGGCAGTTGGGTTGGGGGTTGGTGGTGGCGCGCCACTGCCTGATGGTGGTGCATCTGGAGGTTCGGAAAAGGTAATAAATTGGGTGGTCGTCAACAGCCCATTGCCCACGTAGGTTGCTCCGGCAGGTAGTTTATTGCTGATAATCAGGTTATTTATGGGCTGGTCACTGTGGTTGGTTACCATCAATTTATAGGTGAAAGAATCCCCAGATTTAACGATATGGGGCGCACCGCCACGGATGGTGACATCAGGAATACCTCCAAACATCATGTGAATCTTTGTATATACCGGTATCCCAACTGTTTTTATATTATCATCGGCAGTCACTTGATAATGATTGTTAGCGAGTTCCCGTTTAAGTAGATGAATTTGAGTAAGAACTACTGTAAATTCAACTTTGTGACTACTACTCACAGGTAATTTGGGAATTTCCCATCTGACCATGTTGTCAATTTTTTGACCGCCACCAAGATAACTGGCCTCATGTGGAATAACATCCGTAATAATTAGATTGGTTATCGTCGCCGCGCTATTGTTTGTCACAAATATCGTATAGGTCAGAGGTTCACCCATTGAAATTTCACGAGGGGCCATCATTTGAATGGATAGCGATGGTGGTGCTGAGGTTGGGTCGGCTAGAACCTCAAACGCATCTTGTTTTATGAGAGTAATTTTTTCACCATCCAACTCTCCCGGAAACTCAACTGAAACAGCCATTTTCCCGGTTGATGCAGTTGGAGGAAAGCTAAACGTTGCGGTAATATCATACTGGTTTCGGATAATATTCATGCCTTTGTTAGTACCAATTGTCACCTCAAGCGGCATAGCATCTACTGGCGGGGCAGTGGTTTGGTCTAAGGCTATCGTAACCGTGACCGTTATGTTAGCGTCTCCCTGTGCAATCTGTGTAATCTGCGCGGGTGATACAGCAACAATGCCAACATCTTTTGATGGGGCTTGAGCGGTAATAATTTTTGGCAGTAGCATAAAAAAAACGAGGATAAAAAACAGTAGAACCCAGATTGGTTTGGTTAATAAATTTTGTCTCATGATTAAACCTTTTCGATAATGAGGTAGAGGTAATGCTTGGCAAAGCTTGCACATTACTTGTATCTCACTACCGTCCTTTAGTTTGATTCTCGGATGGACAGACTTTGAAGATTTCAGTCGTCACCTTCCCACAAGTTTAGAACTTGCGGGAAAGTTGGTCTTCTTTCAATTCACCAAATCCGCGTTTTAAACATGTCGCAGGCAGTATATCATATAATCGGTTAGTAATAAATACTGTTTTACCTTCCTTTTATCTCTTTTTTTGAAGAGACAAAACGGTTTCCTCTCCACTCTGCTCTTTATCATTTTTTGCATAGTATCAAGATGATGCAACCAACTGTATTTCGGCTTAAGTTGATAGTCCTAAATCACTTTGTAAATATTCAGTGAACTCGCCAGAAAGAGTGTCAGAAACCCGATTTCTTAAAGAAATCGGGTTTCTAGGGCTACTTTACTGAACTTTTACATCACTCTGTTGGTTGTACCTGAGCCAAACCAAGTGCTGTCATCACTTGTTTCTGTTTGACCCACATATCCGCTTTTTTGGTTGGTGTGTTATGGTCAAATCCTAACAGGTGCAAAGTGCCATGCACGGTCAACAGCAGTAATTCATCTATGGTGGCATGACCTGATTTTTGAGCCTGCTCTACAGCAACCGGATAGGCAATGATGATGTCGCCGAGATAATTATCTTCAACTTCCGATTCATCATCGGGAGTGATAAACATGTCGTCGTGGTCATTAGCAAATGATAACACGTCGGTAACAGCATCAATACCTCGATAATCATGGTTTAGCTGTTGTACTGCATCGTTATTAGTAACTACAATTGTCAAGTTAGGTTTTGATCCGACCAAGTTAACAGTTTGTAGCGTGTGATTGACTGCTTTTTCTAACAACGTTAAGTCAACTATATCAGAAAACTGATCATCTATTTGAAAATCTATCATAATCATTCACGTCGTACTAATTTAGAGGGTTGAGCAATTGGCTCAGAGGGAGGTGCTTGTGGGGATGAAGCGGTGCGTTTCTCTTTTGTTTCTACTTTTGATAATGGCTCACGCGTAATATTATCTAATTTTACAGGGAGGGAGACAGATTTGTTTTCAACCCCAGAGGTATCAGTAGTTTGATTACTATCATCATCATTACCAACATCATCATCCCCATTATTTTTCTTGAGTTTTACTGGATCCGGGTATTTAATCCGAGGATGATGTACCCCTTGCAAAATATCAACAAATGCCTCACGGATTTTATGCAGGTCAGCAATGGTTAAATCACAATCATTTAACTGCCCCATCTCCAATTTTTCGGCAATCATCTTTTGTACAATTTCGTCAATCTCCTGAGCCGAACCCGGTTTTAAGGCTCGTACTACCGATTCTGTGACATCAGCTAACATCAAAATACCATTTTCTTTATTTTGAGGACGTGGACCGGGGTATCGAAAATCGTCTTCATTAACTTGTAGATTTTTTTCGTTGGCCTCTTTGACGTATTGGTAGAAAAAAAACTTAACGAGTGTGGTGCCATGATGTTGACTAATCCCATCTTGGATAACTCTGGGCAGGCCATATTTTTTGGCTAGTTCTAAACCATCAATGGCATGGCTGATGATAATTTGGGCACTGACTTTAGGGTCTAGCTTTTCGTGAACATTGACTCCTTGCGGCTGGTTTTCTACAAAAAAGTAAGGGCGTTGCATTTTGCCAATGTCGTGATAATAGGCCATAACCCGCACCAAAAGTGCATCTGCGCCGACCCGTTCAGCGGCTTGTTCTGCTAAGTTACTGACCATAAGACTATGATGATAGGTGCCCGGTGCTTTGAGAAGCAGTTGTCGCAATAATGGATGAGTCGGGCGCGTTAGCTCTTGCAGTTGCATTTGAGTAGTAATACCAACTAGCCGCCCAATTGTTGGCACACCGATAAGTGCTAATCCCCCCGAAAAAATGCCATTCATAACCCCCTGTAATAAATCTCGTCCTAAATTATTAGGAATTGATAGACCATTCTGAGCAATACTGAATACAAGAATAGCACTGATATTCACCAATATAACGTATAACCCAGCCCAAATTGGGGCACTAACCCGTCGTCCTTTATTAAGAGCTAAAATACCTGTCCATCCACTTAATATCATATAAATAACAATGCTCAAGGTATTATCGGTAGCCAGATAACCAACATGAAGTGCTACGATAGTTATTAAAACAAAGGTTAACTGTAGATCAATTAAAATAACCACTATCATGCTCAAAGTGGCAATGGGATATGAATAAGTATAGTTAATAGCTGTGGTCTGAGGAATAATAAATCTAGCAATTGCCAAGAATAGCAAAACAAGACAGGCTAACAATATCAGACGTTTACCGTCAATAATTATTTGGGGTGCATATTGAGCGAAATACACGCCTAGAAAAATTGTAGTAATAATGAGCAAAAAGGCTGGTATTATATACAGTTGAAACTGGTCAATCTGAGGATTGAGCAATCCCACGGCCTCTAATTTTTCCAGATGAAGAGATCGCACGATTTGTCCTTGTGAAATGATTAACTCGTTTTTTTCGAGTTGTTCAATCACATCTTGCACTTTCTCCACTTCGACCTGTTTGGCCTCGTCGGTGCGCGTTGGGTCAGGGAAGGTATTCGGCTCAATCAAGCTACCGGCTAGGGCAACAATTACTTTGGCCTGAGTTTCAGGCGTATCGAGAGGGACTTGATTCTCTAAGCGACGACGAACGGTTCGAACTTGGGTCTCGCGAATCTCATCTCGTAATGCCTTATCAAGCAAATCGATAGCTTCTCGTTTGCTGTCTTCCCAATCATGGTCTGACGTTATTAGAATTTCGTCAATAATCGTATTAGAAAGGGTTAAATCAGAGATGGATCGAACCCATTCTGATTTTTGGGGTAAAGTACCATAAGGATCAGCACGAACGGTATCCAAAAAATCAAAGATAGCTCGTAAATGTTTAACTTGTTTGCGAGCTACATTTAGGTCTGGCGTGGTATAAATTGTCGATACCGAGTTCTCGGCCAATCGACGAGTATCATCGGTTTTAATTTTGCTTGTGTAAACTGTTTGGTTGGGGGCTAGAATATTTTTAGGGGCAACATCACCAAATTTTAAGTTGGAGATGTCTTCTGACGAGGATTGATAAGCTAAAATAAAGGTGCCGGTAATAATAAATATAACAGCAACCAAAACAGCTCGAACAATGACAAAACTGGGGGTTTTATCATTGTTTCTTCTTTTTTGGTTGCCGAATTTTTGTATCATTGCCTTGTTAGGGTTTGCTACCCATAAGTACCCAAACAAAAACTTTGCGGAACTTTAGGCTCTAATAGTTTTTGGAAAAGCTTTAGTACAGCGTTAAATAAATTTTACGGGATTTTAGAGCATGGTGGCAAGGTTTTTCCAAACACCTCCGAGGAGCTTCGCACCTCGGAGGAGAACGGCTCCGCGACCTTCAAGGTACGAAGTTCCTTGAAGGTCTAAACCGCGTAAAACTTAATTAACAGTGTATTTATAGCCTGCCACAGAAGTTATGCTCACATATTTTTTAGCTTAATAGTTGACGAACAACTTGGCTAACCGTTTTCCCATCAGCCTGTCCTTTTAGCTCTGAGGTAAGCTGTTTCATAACCTGCCCCATGCCCTTCATGTTGGTGACACCAAGGTCGCTAATGACAGCTTTTGCTCGTTCTTCAATCTCAGCCGGAGAGAGCTGGGTGGGTAAGTAGGTTTCTAAAACGGCCAGCTCTTCCGCCTCTTTTTCAACCAAATCAATACGACCGGCTTTTTCAAATTGCTCAATCGAATCACGCCGTTGTTTGACCTGTTTGCTAATTACGACCAGCACCGCGTCATCATCTAAACTGTTTTTTGCCTCAATCTCGGCATATTTAAGAGCCGACTTTAACATGCGTATGGTTCCAGTACGGTTCTTGTCTTTCTCTTTCATGGCAATTTTTAAGTCTTGGTTAATCTGTTCTAGTAAACTCATAATTTTTACTCCTTCTATCCGTTCGAGTCGTTTTCTGCGGAGTCCATGAGCGTTTGCCACATCCCATCAATCCCATCATAGGTGACTCCATAATAGACATGTAGTCTGTCGTTTGGCCCCCGTTGTACCAAGTCAAACCGGACTTGCTCACCTCGTTGTTGTTTTTTCCAGAGACCAATCTCACCTTGCCACGTCACTTTTTTCTCATCAACAGTATTCGTTTCGTACTCTTTGATGGCATATTGCCACAGTTTTCGAGCCGATTTTTTAGTCACGTTGTGTACAATATTTCCATTTCTTAAATCACGCAAGCTATAGAATATTTTACCCTTACGTTCTTCACGAATAACAATCTCGACCCCAGTTTTTGGCGCACCAGAGGAAGATGTCTCTACATTGGTAGTAGATTCTTCTGGGGGAGGGGTTGCTTTGCCTGATGATTGTATCTCTTTAGAGGTGGGAGCCACTGCTTCGGTTTTGATATTCCGTTTCACCAAAGCCACTATCTCATCTCGTACAGCCAAATTGGTCTCGGTTTCGTCTCGAACATAAATTTTGTTCTCATCAATGGCATAAGGTGGGTCTACACCAAGCGGAATCGAGATTTGCAAAATCTTTTTGCCCTGTGTTTCTTGACGCTCAATCTGTATCTCAAGAGGAGGGGTAATTCGTTTTTCCACCTCAGAACGAATCAAGTCCATTGCCTCTGTGGGTTTAGTAATCCCTACAGCAGGTTTATGGGGATTATTGCTAACACCGACATACAACGCCCCCCCGTTTGTGTTGGCAAAAGCACAAATATCACACAAAATCGCATGCAAATGCCCTCCACGCCGATTCACCGATTCGTAAAACCCTTGTACGATATTGGTGCCTTGCTGACGAGCCGTCAACACATGGTCAAAGGGGGCTTGGGTAGCGCGAAAAGGTCGGGTCTTGGAGAAATCATTTTTCATGAAGAGGGCTTTTAATGCCTCAAAACTACGCTCTTTAAGTCCAACTTCGGTAATCCGTCCTCCTACACCCAAACGATTTTTCTCATGGGGGTCTTGGTTAACTCGGTGAGCGTCTGATCCCTGAATACAGTGCATCCGACGCGGATACTCCGGTTTAGAGCCATTGTAAAAATTAGCGGTTCTATTACGCCGTCGGCTCTCTAAATCGGTTACTTCTAAAACATGCAGGTTAGGGTCTTGGGTATAGGCAATTTTTGTTTGCCCGCCAAAATTAAAGCCCTGCATCGCCACGCCATGTGTAGAGTTGGCATGGGCGGCTACCACTAATCCTCCAGCCTCATTGATAATACGATACGCGGTCAATACATCAACCGTTGCCCCAACTTGAGTACTGCCGACATCAAGTAAATTACTCGGCACACGTAAATTTAACAAAATATGCTCTAATTCACGTACAGAGGTTTGGGGAGGAAATATCCCAATAATATGAAAACCAAAGGTAGCAGTTAGCTCAAATCCGGGTAATAATAAAATCTTTTCAGACAAACGTCGATACTCATTCAAGCGTTGTTGTTCGTCTTGACGAATACGCTTAAGCTGTTCTAACATATACAACTCTTCAATCTCACGTCGTAATGTAGCAATCCCGGAAACCGTGTTGTGGTCGGTAAAGGCAATAATATCCAATCCACTCATTTCAGCTTTGCGTAAAATATCCAAATATGTTGCTTTAGGTTCTAAATAATCGTTTGAAGCGGGCGTATGAAGATGTAAATCAATTCGATACCAATTTAACTTATCGCGCCGGCTTCGATACTTTCGAGCCACAGTTCTATACCTCACACCTATTTCTACTCTTTACTAAATATTAAAAGAGTCTATAAAATAAAACTTCTTCAAAATAAAATTTTGGATTACACTATTAGGATAAAACAGACTTAGTACACTGTAAGTTAAGTTATGCGAAGTTTTTCCCAAACACCTCAGAGGAGGTAAAAGTTCAGTAAAACCGCCCTAGAAACCCGATTTCTTTAAGAAATCGGGTTTCTGACGCTCCTTCTGGCAAGTTCACTGAATATTTACCGAGGAGAGCGGCTCCACGTCCTTCAAGATACGAAGTTCCTATGTACCCGAATGGGTATTGAAGGTCTAAATCACACAAAACTTATTTAACGCTGTATTAGGCAGTTCCAAGAAAATAAATCTCCCAACTGACAACTGTTTAAACAACATTGTATTCTTGACCCGATTTATCAAGCCTGAGCATGAACGATATATAAAACTCATCTCCTTTTAAATAAGGACGACTTTGTTCCTTTGCTCTGCTTGATGGTTACAGTCCATTAGGTTGTGTTTTGTAAAATGGGAGTGAAACTATGATGTCCAGATAAATTCAAGCCTGATGTCAGCCTTCCTTGAAGCAAAATACAACATCAATAAGAAAGAACCGAGTTTTTTCTGGTGGCCTGATAGATAGAGAAACATGGTAGAGGTCTCTCTTCACTAGTTTGTCAGAGGATAAAAAACAGGTCATCAATTGGGTGTGCTAAGATTTTTAACGACCACAGTGAAATCTTGCCAGTTAAATGGCTTCAAGATAAAATCATTTGCTCCCGCGGCAATACAAACCGATTGACGGTCTATTGCCGAGGTCATAAGAATCGTTAACTCTTTCCAATCTACATTCCCCCTAATCTGTTCAACATAGCCCAATGTTTCTTGAGAGCTTAGATGAAAATCTAGGATTAGTATTTGGGGCTTTTCTGTTTCTAATAAAGGAAAAATTCCTTTTTCTTCATCAACATCGTTAACGGACGAGGTTTTGTAGTTTTCCATCGACAAAATTGTCTCAAGTAAACTACAAATAGTTATATCATCATCTACAATTAAAACTTTTGTATTTTCCATAAAATCGCATCTGTAAGTATGGTTTTCAGGTTATCCTGAGTGCAATCACCCCTAAATTATACCAGTCGCATACCTAAAGCGCAATATCTCAATTAAAGTCAGAGGAGATTTATGAAAATCGCCCGAGCAATACAGATTACACAAGGTGATGTCACTGCTTTGGTCGGAGGAGGCGGAAAAACTAGCAGTATGTTTCAACTCGCCAGCGAACTACCAGCCACTTGGCGAGTGCTCATCACCACCACCACCCGTATCTTCGCCGCCCAGATAAAACAGGCTTCAGCATGGCTTACCTATAAATCCGACGTTGAGTCATTTGCTAGTTTACTAACTCGGTTGGATGAACTATTTGTCACACAGAAACAAGTTTTGTTGATAGGGCACGCAGATGAAGCGATTAACAAGGCGTTTGGAGTTGCGCCGAGTCTCGTTGATGAACTAGCCGCCACAGGTCGATTTGATGCGATCATTGTTGAGGCCGATGGCTCGCGAATGTGTTCATTTAAAGCACCTGCTACGCACGAACCCGTAATCCCAGCTTGTACCAGCATTGTTATACCTGTTGTGGGACTAGATGTTATTGCTCAACCTTTACACCCCAACTATGTTCACCGAGCAGAGTTGGTCAGTCGGCTAACTGAAACCCCCATCAACCAGCCAGTTTCCGCCCAAACGGTGACACAGGTATTAAGCCATGCTCAGGGTGGCCTAAAAAACGTACCGCCTCAGGCCAAAGTCATCCCACTTTTAAACAAAGCCGATGCTGAATCAGGTGACACCATATCACGATTATCTGTCGCTCAACACATGGCTCAAGAGTTGTTGCAGACTCCACGAATTAGTGCCGTGATGATTGGGCAAGTCCGTCAAGCAAAACAACCGATTTTAGAATGCCATGCTCGAGTTGCGGCGGTAATTTTAGCCGCAGGTGGCGCGAGTCGTTTTGGTTCGCCCAAACAACTCGCGCTATGGCAAGGACAGAGTTTACTAGAACGGGCTGTTGAAACTGTTTTAGCCGCGTCAGTCGATTCGGTAACGGTCGTGTTAGGTTCAGAGACAGCCCAATCGGAACGATTATTAACCAACTATCCCGTTCAAGTTGTCGTAAATCACGATTGGGCCACCGGACAGAGTAGCTCCATGCAGGCAGGTTTGAACACTTTGCCCAAAAATATAAATGGTGTACTATTCATGTTAGTTGACTTACCAAATGTAACCTCAACTATTATTGACCTGTTGATTACACGATACCAACAGACGTTGGCTCCTATCGTTTGGCCTGAATTTGAAGGGCGACGTGGCAACCCAGTTTTGTTTGACCAAACTATGTTCGCCGAACTACATACCATTCGAGGTGACCAAGGTGGACGAGCAGTTATCAAAACACATCAACATGTTGCCGAACGGGTAGCGGTGTCTCATGCTGGAATCTTACAAGATATTGACCATCCCGAAGATTTAGCCAAGATTAAGGGATTTCCAAGGAAATAAATCTCCCAAACTGATTAAATTCTCTATGTCATTCCCGCATGCTTTTAGCGGGAATCCACATTCTGCATACAAATGGATGCCCGATAACAACATTCGGGCATGA
>JAUCGA010000042.1 GCA_030377865.1 Anaerolineales bacterium HSG25
CTGCCGCTTGACCCCGTTGATTTAATATCTCTTCAACCAGTTTGACTGTTAGAACTCGGCAGTAACTCAAGGCCGCCAGTATCAGTGCCGGTAATATTACTGCCGATGACATCTCTTCCTGTAACTTAGCTAACTGCGAATCTTCAGCTTCTACAATCTTTATTATCATTTTGAGTACCCCTTTTTGATTTTTTGATTTATCTCAACAAGCATACTCATTTTCGATAATTTGTCATTTCTTCCCGCTCTTTACTTCTGCTCCCCCATCCTTTCTATGCGCCGGTTATAGTTTGGCTAATATTGATTCGTGTGAATACATTTTTCGGGTGAAGGGGTCTAACAATGATGGGTTGTTTAGTGATGAAACCACTATACCTCTAACGGTTGCGCGTCCATTCTGGTCAACAGTATCAATACTCATTATTACGGGAACATTGCTGATATTTGGTATTGGGTTTGGAACCTATGGAATAACAATGTTTGGAAGGCAATTAGAAAGAAGAAAGCAAGAACGAAAGTTAGCCCAGCTACAAGAACTTAACAAAAAGAAAGATGAATTTCTGGATATAGCTTCTCATGAATTACGAACTCCCTTAGCACATATCAAGGGAGCGATTGAGTTGGTATTAGGTGGAAAAACTGGTCCAATAACGATAGCTCAACGAAAGAAACTAAGGGCGATACTTAAAAATGCTAATCAAGGGGTGAGATTGGCTGACAATCTGCTCAACTTATCATGTATTGTCCACAAGCGAACGGATTTAACGTTAGAAATTCACGATATTGGTGAACTGATTGATGAGGTGATACAGGGATTTGAAGATGAACAGAAAATTAATGAAGGACATTTAAGGTTATCTTTTCCTTCAGAAAGAATCGACTTAGAAATTAAATTGGACAAACCTAAAGCAGAACAGGTTTTGTGGAATATAATAGGAAATGCCATTAAATTTACTAAAACAGGCACCATAACCGTTTTGGCAAAAGCAACGAAAACTTGTATTAAAGTACAGGTTATCGATACAGGAAGAGGCATTTCCAAAAATGAGCAGAGCAAGATATTTGATCAGTATTACAAAGTTCCGGAAGCGTTAGGAGGCCGAGTTGATGGGACAGGTATTGGTCTGAATATTGCTAAAGAATTTGTTGAATTACATAGTGGCAAGATATGGGTCGAAAGTGAAAAAGGTAAAGGAGCCACCTTTACCTTTACTATCCCTAAAATATAATTATACAGGAGTAAAGAAAATGAAACATGGTATATCACCAAAACTTATAGAAAATTTAGAACAAGAGATGATAAACTCTATGTTATTTGACCGTATGGATGAGTTTAGAAGTTTGTTTATTGATGCCCGGATATATTCTTGGCGGGATAAAATTCCTGAGGCTAACAACGCTCTCAATCGGGTACGAGCAGTTATGGCACAATTTCACAATCAATACAGTGAGGGTACTAAAAAGAACGCGCTGGTATTATTGTTACAGGTACTAAGTGACCGAATCGATTCAACTGAAGCATGCCATCGACGGCTGGCTGAATTAGCAGATCAACTTGACCGTGAACTGGAGACCTTAGCCATCGACAAAGAGACCTTAGCCATCGACAAAGAGTTTGTACCAATTTTGGTCCCTGTATTAAAAAACAAAAAACTCTTGGTGGTTGAAGACCATCCTGACATTGTTAATGGGATAGCTGATCTGTTTGAACATCGTGGCTGTTTGGTCATTCGAGCGTATGATGGGCAAGAAGGGTTAGCCCAAGTCCAGAAAAATCAGCCAGATATGATTATTTTGGATATAATGATGCCTAAAATGAATGGCTACCAGATGTGTCGTCAATTGCGGCGTAAGACAAAAGATATTCCGGTATTAATGTTGACCGCCGCGGGAGAACAGCATCAACATAAAGGGATGGATGCAGGCATTGATAGTTATATGGTTAAACCGTATATTACGGAGGCGCTGGTAATGGAGGTAGAAAGACTACTCAAAAGAACAATTGATGCCTAGCCCGTAAAGCTCCTGTACCCAATTTGCCAAACTCTACCAGCGACGCTAAAATCAGCGGATGTCTTTGGTAAGCCTAAAAAGGAGTTTTACATGATCCCTGAAATTCAAATCCCCTCAATTGTGGTGACGATTTTACAAGTCATCCTCGCCTTTAGTGGGGCTTTTCTACTGGCCTTATGGCTCAGTTTGATTATCTGGACCTTCCGTGATGCCCGCGCTCGCTCTCGTGATGTGTTCGCCATTCTGTTAGCCACCTTGATGGTGGTTATCTTTGGCCCGTTGGGCTTGGTGCTGTACTTCCTGCTCCGCCCGCCGGTCACACTGGCCGAGTTGTATGAGCGTTCGTTAGAAGAGGAGGCGTTGCTACAAGATATTGAAGAGCGCCCCCGTTGTCCGGGCTGTTCGCGGTTGACCAACGAGGCTTGGGTAGTCTGTCCCGACTGTCATACCAAGCTCAAGGCCAATTGCCCCAACTGTAGCAATATTTTAGAACTGCACTGGAAACTGTGCCCCTTCTGTACTGCTCCGGTAGATACCCCCTCTATCAGCGACGACCATCATCATGATGAGCCGGGCAAAGTGGTGACGGAGGAACAACCGATTGCGGATGAGACTCGACCCTACGAGCCGGTTATTCCTAACGTAGAAGCTGACAATGTACTAACCTCACCACCGATTGATGAGACTCAGCCGTACCAGCCACAGGCTGTGTAAGTATATCATGACCGTCAACTTAAGAGTTCGTAGTAGGTACTTTAGTGCCGTTTGAAGGCGATGAATCGCCTACTACAAACGTCAAGTTGACACTTATGGTAAGTGTATATTCGGCGTTGAATAAAAGATAACCGAAAACTAACAAACCAAAAAAAGCGAGACATTGTGTCTCGCTTTTTTTATTGAGGCCAAATCCCGCTCCCTAATAGGTCAGCACCAGCCCACCAAACGACAATCCCGCGCCGGTGCCAATCAGCAGAATCTTATCACCCCGTTGCAAGCGATTCTGCTGAACAGCTTCATACAGAGTTAGCGGTAACGACGCGGCGATACAGTTGCCCAAGTATGGCAAAGTCCAGACCATTTTATCGGCAGGCCAACCGAAATGGCGCAAGGAGCGTAACGCGGCCAAACTAGCTTGATGGGGAATCACGAGGTCAATATCAACCAGACTGCTGGACAGTCCCGGATAGAATCGTTCTAGGAATCCGGCTCCATATTTGCGAACGGTGCGAAGTAGGTTTGTGCCTTCCATGTGGAACAGATTGTCCTCGGGTTGAGTGAGGGGGTTGTGGGGGTGGCGACGACTGCCACCGCCTCGGATGACGGTTAGCTCGGCTCCTTCGCCGTAGGTCTCTAGGCGAGCGGTGTGGATACAACTGGCCTCGTCAGCAGGGGGACGGGTGACAACTACTGCGCCAGCCCCATCGCCCATAAGACTGGCACTCTCTGGCTCGTTAAAGTTGAGTGCCGCCGACCCCACATCGGAACTGACAATCAGAATTTTGGTGTATCGTTCCGACAAAAGGAGCGTACTGCTCAGGTCTAGGGCGACGAGAAAGCTGAGGCAGGTGGCATGGGTGGTAAAACAGCTAATGCCCGAATCACCCAAGCCCAGTTGACGCTGAATCAGGGCCGCACCGTCGGGGATGGCTTGTTCGGGGGTTCCAGAGGCATTGATAATCAGGTCGAGGTCGGTCAGAGTTAAGCCAGCCTGTTTGACCGCCTCTTTGGCCGCCTCCGCGCCCATAAAGGAGCTAGTCTCGTCGGTAATCCAACGCCGTTCCTCGACCCCGCTCCATCGTTTTATCCAGCCTGATTTAAGCCCGCAGAGGCGCTCTAGCTCATCATTCCTAACAATTCTTTCGGGCAGATAGCGGCCTAAGCCAACAATTTTTATGGGAATAGGTAACAAGGTGATGCTCTCTTTTAATCCCATCTGATTTTTGATATAATAATACTCCTATGTCTCAATCAACGACTGAGAAGATTAAACAATCATATCCACTCACGCAAGAGATGCTATCCAGATCACGAATGATTGCCAAGGGTAGACGTATTCGTGATGTCGAGCGATTGATAGCCCGCTATGGCGGTCGTAAATCAAAATGGTCTAAAAAAAGTAGTCCTATGTTTGAGTTTGAAAGACAGCACTATGAGTACCATTGGTATGAACATCACGGTCTTGGTCGATTTGAAATTAAGTTAAAGCAGGTAACATAACAATGATTATTACGTTACAGCAACCGACACCCAACTATCCAGATTTAACTTTCCAACAACAGTATATCGTAATCGGGATTGAATCTGATGATTTACGAGTATTAAACGATCACGGTCAACCCTATCTGTATCCTCATGCTCTATTTGAGATTATTGACTCGACTGAACCACAGGATTGGGTTACTGAGTTTGGTGATGATGGTGAGCGGTATGCCTATCCACCAGCCTTAAATACGCCAGGTTTTTTTGAGGATTTTTTTGACGCAAACAAACAGGCCGTAATGACCTTCTGGCGAGTGATAAATCAACGTTTGGTGGCCGTCATGGCTCAAGCCGCCTAGCCTTTCATCCCTTAGGAATGTGTACCAAATAAGTAGCGTTTTTGGTAGTGGTGCATAAGTAGTGATGGACATGCTCTCGCCAGTTCCGTCCCTATAGGCTGGGCGGTAGATCACGGATCAGCCGAGAGCCTCGCACAAGTTAATCAATCCCGATTCCTTAATCAAACTTATGGAAGGTGACGCGCCATGAATAATGACCGCGGCAGACCTGATTATGGTTGCGTGCCCATTCACATTTTTCGACATTACCTTCGCAATATCCGGCCACGGCCAACGCATCAGCCGGAATCAACTCATCAAGAGTGGTAAAGTTAAAACTCTCCTCGCTGGTGTAAGGCGTGCCGTCCATGTTGCGCTTTACGTAGAGGGTCATGCTGTTGCTCCAGAGCGTAATCTCGGTCCGACCCGGCCCATGACTACCAGAACCAACCTCCACATTGTTATAGGTGTCGCCAAGCACCACCCCATCCATTGGCTGACCGGGTGGCGGCCCCTGTAGCACCGTAATATAGATGCTGTGGTTGCCGATACAGCCCCCATTTTCAGCCTTAGACATAAGAGTTTGATAGGTGACACAAAAATCTTTGCCACAGCGGAGGTCGTTCGCTAACTCCTCGCTGGTGGGTGGGGCTTCATTTTCCATGACAGCCTCATTTTCCGTGGTGGTCTCCGGTTCGGTAATGGACACCTCTTCTGTTTCCACAACTTCCATCTCTATCGGTTCAGCCGTCAGGTCGATCAGCGAAACAAAAGTCGGATCGGGAGTCTCAGTCGGCGGCGGGGGAAGCGGTGTTTCCACAACGGGAACATCGTCAAGATTGCCCATGACCATGATCAAATCGGCAAAGACCCATTCCATCTCACCATCCGCATCAAGATCAATTTGAAGCCAATCCTTCGTTTCATTTTGACCCAGTAACTCGGTCAGGTCGGCTCGGTTAAACTGACCTAACACCGGATAATCGGTACTCGGCCCACTTCGCAGATTGATGTTCTCAAAATCAGCCTCTTTTAGCCCGACCATAGGGATGGCGATTTCAGTAGGCGTGTGGCTTGGGGTGATCGTCGGTACGAGGGTGTTGGTCGGTTCTGGCGTATCGGTTGGAGGAACTAGCGTAGCCGTTGGTTCGGGTGTGTCGGTTGAAACTAGTGTAGCCGTTGACGCTTGGGTGGCCGTTGACTCAGATGTAGCCGTTGGTTCGGGTGTGTCGGTTGACTCAGATGTAGCCGTTGATTCTGGGACGACAGTTGACTCTTGGGTGGCCGGTTCTGAACTATCGGTGGGAGCGACCTCAGCAACCTCCGTGGCCTGCTCAATCGGTGCGGGCTGGGCTATATTACAGCCAGCCAACATCAGCCCGATGAGCATGACCAGTAGTAGAAAACTGAATACCCTTACATGTGCCTTGCCCTGTGCCGAATGAATATCCGACCCAATCGAACGTGTTCTCCTACGAGGTGCGAAGCTCCTCGTAGGTGTTTGTTGATCTATTATCATGTTACTTCACCCATCCCAAGCTGATCCGACCTCGCTCAGCCTCAATTTTCAGAATCTCCACCTCTAACACATCGCCTACCCCAAGAACCGTACCAAACGGAATTTTACTCCGGTGTAGCAGTCCATCCTGTTTGACCCCAATATCAACAAAAGCCCCAAAATCGACCACATTGCGTACGGTTCCGTTTAGAGTCATGCCGACCATCAAATCCTCCATCGTCAAAACATCGCTCCGCAAAATTGGCGGCGGCAAATCCTCGCGCGGATCTCGTCCGGGGCGCTGTAGTTGGTTGATAATGTCGGTTAAGGTCGGCACTCCCGTATTCAGTTCCTGAGCCAACTTTGGCAGTGACTGCTCGGCTTGCCATGTTTTTAACACTCTGGCCCGTTTTTCAAGTGGCGTTTTGACCGTCAATCCGGCTTGCTTTAAAACTGCCTTGGCTACACCGTAACTTTCGGGATGGATGGCGCTGGCATCAAGCGGGTTATCCCCCTCCCGAATCCGCAAAAATCCGGCAGACTGCTCAAACGCCTTTGGCCCCAAGCCCGACACCTTTTTGACAGCCGTCCGCGTCTTAAACGGGCCATGTTCATCCCGATAGGTGACGATACGTTCGGCCAACTTTGGCCCAATACCGGCAACATGGGTCAACAGCGCGGGCGAAGCGGTATTCACATCAACCCCAACATGGTTGACCACACTTTCGACCACCCCGTCAAGGGTGCTGTTCAGGGCTTTCTGATCCACGTCATGCTGATACATGCCCACCCCAATCGACTTGGGATCGATTTTAACTAGCTCGGCCAATGGGTCTTGCACTCGACGAGCAATCGAAACCGCCCCGCGGACACTCACATCAAGGTCAGGCAGTTCGGCCCGAGCTAACTTGCTGGCACTATAAACACTCGCCCCAGCCTCGTTGACAATCAGATACTTGGTGTTCGATCGTTTTTTGTGTTTATTCAACCGTTTAGTCAGTTCAGCCACCAACTGCTCTGTTTCGCGTGAGCCAGTTCCATTGCCCACCGCAATTAGCGTTACCCCATGTCGATTGACCATCTCGGCCAACAGAGTCAAGGCTCTTGTCTCTTGATGCAGATAGAACGTGCCCGTATCGACCAGCTTGCCGGTCGGGTCGAGGGTGGTCACTTTACAGCCAGTCCGAAAACCCGGGTCGATGCCAAGCACCGTATGCCCGACCAATGGCGGCTGAGTCAGCAGGTTACGCAGATTATCAGCAAAAACCCGAATAGCATGATTTTCGGCCTTTTCGGTTAAGGCGCGGCGCACATCCCGCTCAATGGCCGGAAGCAACAGCCGATTGGCTCCGTCCGCCATCGCCAACTTCATCTGCTCGACCAAAGGAGAACTCGGGTTAGATTGAAACACATCCGTCACCGCTCGCTGCCAATCCTGCTCAGAAACCGGCACCTTAACCCGCAGTACTTTCTCTGTCTCACCCCGATTCAAAGCCAGAATTTGGTGCGGGCGCAGGCGATTCACGCGAAAATCAAACTCGTAATAGGTTTTGTAGACCTCTTTGGGATCTTCGGCCTTTTTGATTTTGCCACATTCCAAATTGCTCCATTTCATGGCTCGTTCGCGAGTCGCTCGCCGCACTTTAGGATGGTCGCTAATCGTTTCAGCCACGATGTCCCGTGCCCCAGCAAAGGCTTCCTCCACCGTCGGCACTTCCTCGCTGAGATAGTCGGCGGCCAATTCAGCAAATGACTTATCGGTGCGGGGTTGAGCCAACAAAATATCGGCCAAGCCAGTCAACCCTTTTTCACGAGCAATACTGGCTCTGGTGCGTCGTTTTGGTTTGTAAGGCTGATACAGATCCTCCAACTCAGTCATGGTTTCGGCGGCCATAAACTGAGCCATCAGTTCAGGAGTCATCAACCCTTGGCTCTCGACACTGGCAATAATCGTCGCGCGTCGCGCGTCCAGCGCAGTCCATTTTTCTAGTAACGCCTCAATTTGGCGTAACTGCTCCTCGTCTAACTGCCCCGTCACCTCTTTTCGGTACCGAGCAATAAACGGCATGGTGTTGCCTTCATTAAACAGATCAATCGCCGCCGCAACCTGTTGAGGACTCAAGCTTAATTCGGCGGCAATCTTTTGGGCGTAGTTTGTTGTCATGGGTATTGTATGGTTGAATGAGCCAGCAGAGAACGGAGGCGTGAAAACGTGAGACGTGATTACTCTCGTTCCCACGCTCCTAACGTTCTCTGGTGGCTCATTGGATGATATTGATTTTTGTTGCCGAATTATAACCACATGCCGATTATCAGACAACATCAGCCTCCCCCAAATGGGTAAGTGAAATATCGCTCGTAGGTGATTGAATACTCCTGATGGGTATGTTATACTAGCAGTCTGTCGGAGAAGTACTTTCTCTCAAAAAGAAAATGAAGTACACTATCGATATAGCAATTTAGGCGAAATTTACACTACAGTTACCGGCAATTATGGTACAAATTTTCTCGGTAACTGTGCAAAATTAATAAATCGAGGCAAAGTCGAGTTAATACATGTCAATCTTGCATGCGCTTTTTGGTTGGCTTTGCTGGTTTTTTAATGCGAGATTTGCAGTCAAAAATCTACAAATTGTGGTATAATACTTTTGCGTAGTGAAAACCGTTGTTTGCGATGATTCGAACTAACAACAAACATGATACAATTTGCCTCAACTATTTTAATCGCTAAACTATGACCCTAAATGAAAGATTCACACACATCAATGCCCAATCCCCAATCACCGTTGATTATCACCGGCATGCATCGCTCCGGCACCTCGTTGGTCGCCAGTCTGTTTCATCAAGCTGGCATAAACATGGGGTCTGAGTTCGTGCTATCCGGCCAAGGTAATCTCCGAGGCCATTTTGAGGATGCTGATTTTGTTCGGTTTCATCAGCTTATGCTAGAGCGTCAGGGAGAAAATATCATGGTGCAAACGGCTGATGTGGCAATCTGGTTGCCGGAAGATCAGCAAACGGCTCAAGCTCTTATTGAAGCGCGTCACCACCTCCCTACTTGGGGCTGGAAAGATCCTCGTGTTTGTTTATTCCTCAAAGAGTGGCATGCCCTCCTTCCCCAAGGAAAGTTTCTATTTCTTTATCGTCACCCGTTGGAGGTCGTCCTCTCGCTGATACGACGAGGCACGGATTTGGACGCGCTGGCACAACCTTATCTCGCCCTGCAAAGTTGGTATGTTTATAATCAGGCCATATATCGGTTTTGTTTAGATTATCCTGAACAAACAATCTTGGTCAACACAGTGGGATTATTAACAAACATTGACCAGTTTGCCGAAATGATTTCGACCCGATTTCAGATCAACCTGAATCCAGATATTCTGTCTGCAACCTATCATGAGCAATCGTTCCATCAATTTCCTTATTTATCTCTAGCAAACGATATATTGCAACAAATTACTCCTCAGATAATCAATCTGTATGAAAGGTTAGAGGCAATCGCTCATCTAAACCATGCCCCCTCCAATTCTACCACCTCGAGTTTTATCACCACTGAAATGGCATCCTCGCCGTTCAACAGTGACTGGTTGACCGACTTCCCATTGTTAATCGAAAACCGAGCCGCCTTGTTCGAACTACTGCTCACTCAGTTAGCCCCCACTGTCATGACCGAGCGTGTTACCCTGTTGGAACGGGTATTGCGTGAATGGCGATTGAACACGACTCAGTTAACCCATGAGAAGAAAGAAGCTTGGCAAGCCATTGCCCGACTTTCGGATGAAAAGGACACGCTATGGCAAGAGAAAGAAGAGGCCATTGTCCAATTATCGGATGAAAAGGATACGCTATGGCAAAAAACAGAACAATTAACGCAAGAGAAAGAAGAGGCATGGCAGGCCATTACCCAACTTTCAGAGGAAAAGGATAAACTATGGCAAAATCTACAACAAACCACTCTTGAAAAAAAGCAGTTTATTGCCATTGCACAATCATTGCAAACAGAATTGCAGTTAGAACGAAGGAAAATTTTAAGTCGAGTAGCTCGTAAAGCGACCCAACTCGTACAAAGGAAAACCGTTATGACCAAACAGCCTATCAGCGCGGCGCAGGTGTTGCAAGAGATTCAGGCCGAACTCAAACAACCTACCTCGCAAAGTACCCCCATGCAAAACAGTATCACCCAAACCCGTGACCTGCTGAATCAGTTCCGCTCACAACCTGTTATCGGGTCGTTAAGGGGACTGAAAAAGACGATTTACAGCCTCAATCATTCTACTTTTTCGCAACAATATGACATCAACGATGCCTTGTTGGGGTTGATTGAAACATTATCTTATGACCTCAAACAGTATCGTCATAGGACTGACAAAAAAATTGCCCAATTAGAGCGTCAGTTGGCTCAAAAAACTCATCCGGTTGACCCCACATCGGCAGATGTGGGCGCGCTTGACGAAGCCATGCCCACCCAAACTCAAGTGTCTGGACTCGCCAAAATACACACCGCTCCGATTTGGATGACCATGCCGGAACGAGTAGTTTTATACAGTCTGATATATGGCCTCAAACCCCGTTATGTCATGGAAATCGGTACTTTTAAGGGTGGTTCGGCCACGATTATCTGTGGGGCGATGGATGACAACGGCTTTGGCGAGTTGATTTGTGTCGATCCCAAACCGGCCATCGCTGATGGAACATGGCAAGAAGTCAGCCATCGAGCTACCTTGTTTCAAGGCATGTCCCCTGATATTTTGGCCGAGGCGGCGCAAGCTGTACCAGAACCTTATGACTTTGTCCTAATTGACGGCGACCATACCTACGATGGTGTGGTCAGAGATATTGAAGGCACGCTTCCCTTGTTGGCGAATGAAGCTTATCTGCTATTCCACGACTGCCACTATTTTGAGGTTGAGGATGGCATCAATCATTGTCTCAAAAAATATCCGCAGTTGATTGATTGTGGCCTCATCTCAGCAGAAGGGAATCCACAACAAGAAGAGCCACAATATATCGACGGACGACGAGTGATTTGGGGCGGTTTACGTCTGTTACGTTGGCTCAAAGATAACTCATGACCGAACTAACGATTTCAATTGTCATCAACACCTGCGACCGAGCTGACCCACTCCGCACACTACTGCATGCTCTCAATCAGCAAACCTATCCCAACTTTGAGGTACTGGTCGTCGTTGGCCCAACCCGTGACGATTCAGTTGCGGTGGTCGGCGAATTTGGCGAGCGTGTCGTTTTAGTGCGTTGTCCAAAGTATAATCTGTCGATGTCGCGCAACATGGGCATCGCCGCCGCGACGGGTGATATTATCGCCTTTATCGACGATGACGCAGTGCCATGCTCAACATGGCTGGCCCAAATGGTCGATATTTTTCAAGACCCAAAAATCGCCGGAACGGGTGGGCGGGTTTATAATGTACATCCCGGTTCTGGTCAACTTCAGTTTCGATATGGCATATTTTCTCTATTTGCCGAGGATGCCGATGTGCGCCCCTCTCCGTCTACTCCCCTACCGACAGATACCCCTGCCGATCAATGGTTTCCTCGTTTGATGGGTGCAAACATGGCCTATCGACGGTTGGCCTTGGCCTCTGTCGGAGGCTTTGATGAACGCTTCCCCTATCTGTTTGAAGAGCCGGATATCGCCATTCGGTTGGCACAGGTCGGCTACCGTCTCCATCATTCTGATGAAATGCCGGTCTATCATGCCCCGGCCAGTAGTCGCAATCGGGAGATGTTCACCATGAACATCAACTGGTATCTGTGGATGCGAGGGATTATCTACTTTACCTTGAAACATGCTGAACCTGTGGTGGGGAAACGACGCGCCCTCAACCAAGCCATCAATCATGCTCTTGATTTTTTCAAGCGAATCCGCACCCATCATGCCGATGGCTCGCTCTCGGATGAGTTGTACGAGCAAGCCAAACGGCAGTTGTGGCAAGGCATCCAGTGGGGTTTTCGCACCGGACTATTTCGGCCTCGTCTGTTAGCCCCTAATCTGGTCAAACCAAAACGGTTATTACAGCCTTTTTTGACTAAAAACTCTTCACATGTGCCTCATATTTTACCTCTGCCCCCTTTAGCTCAACAACCAATAAAACCCATGAACCAACCACCATTACGAATCTGTTTGTTAAGCACCAACTATCCTCCGTCTAACACCGAAGGAGTTGCTCGTCTGACGCACCTCATGGCACAAGGGTTATCAGAATTGGGGCATGAAATTCACGTTATCACCGAGGGGCAGGCTAACTATACTACCGTTTACGATGGAGCTTACGTCCATCAAATAAAAACCGGCCATACTCGTTACAATCATTTCGCCAAAAATGGCTATCCGAACTTGTACTGGTCACTGAATCGCAGTCAGGCCATGTACGAAAAACTGGTCTCTTTGCGCCAAAATCATAACATCCAGCTTGCCGATTCGACTGTCTGGCTGTTGGATGGGTTGGTCACGTCCACCGCGGGCGATATTCCGTTGGCAGTACGGCTGGTCACATCGGCTCGCCAAATCGCCAAGATTAGTCAACCGACCCAACCTATCGACGCGGAATCGCAGTTGATTGGTGAGTTGGAGGCGAAACTGTTACACCAGAGTCAGGGACTCATCCCGATTAGTGGTGCAATCCAAGAAAGTTACGCCGATTTGTATCAGGTTGATTTTGCCACTCGGCCTCATCAGTTGATCCATGCTGGTATCAAGCCCCTGCCTAACGAGGAAGTATACCCATTAGATGGTCAATCTAAGGATGAGCCGATTGTATTGTATGTGGGGCGTTTGGAGCGACGCAAGGGACTGCCCGACCTGTTAGCGGCGATTCCGCATGTATTACAACAGTTTCCAAAAGCGCAGTTTTGGCTGGCTGGTAGCGATAACAGCACTAATGATGGTTTTGCCGAGCAGTATCAGGCCAGTTATCCCGACTATTTTCGACGAACCTATCCCCAACATGTGGATCAAGTTCGCTTTTTAGGGTATGTGCCAGATAACAAACTGGATTTGTTGTACCAAGTTTGTGACCTGTTTGTTGCCCCCTCCCTATTTGAATCATTTGGACTGATATTTTTAGAGGCCATGAACCATGCTCGCCCAACGATTGGCTGTAACGTGGGCGGCCCGACTGAAATCGTTTTACATGGCGAAACTGGTCTGCTCGTCCCCCCCCAATCACCCGGAGCCTTAGCCGGAGCTATCATCCGTTTGCTCGGTGAACCAAAAACCCGCCGAGTCATGGGACTCGCCGGGCGGGAGCGACTGCTCAATCAGTTTACCTATCTCAAGATGGCCGAGCAGTACGCCCAATTTTATCGGAGTTTAATCAAAGGAGTGCAATAGCTTTCAGCTATTGCCAGCAAGCTGAAGCTATTGCACTTCTTTGAACTGGGCGCATAGAGTAGTTGGCGAAGGTGCAGAATATGACCGCTAATCCAGTTGACGCGAATGAGTCACCTCTGACAACAGACCTCTTTTTGGCTCAAAATTCATCCTGTGAGTGACAATTCGCGGGCTTTTTGATTGGCGGTCATATCCCCCAACCGTTACATGCGCCCTTTTTGAACTTTCCTAATTATTTACCACCAGTGGCAGATATATTTGAAGCGGATTAAGCACAAAACCACTACTCGAAGCAATGTCGATTGATTCCCCACTGTCATAGGTGATGGCAAGTCTGCTGTTTGCAATGGAGGTCGGCGTTGTGAAATCGATTGGAATCGTGAGCGCAAGAGCATAGCCGATTGTCACCTCACCATTAACCGGAATATCTCCTTGCCAACTGACCGTGTTATTGGCAACCGTACAATTTCCGCTACTACAGGTTGGATTGCCAACAATTGCCGCGGTTATGCCTTCGAGCAAGGTTGGGAAAGGATCACTCACAGTTACGTCTGTAGCCGCTACCTTTCCGGTGTTTTTCAAGGTGAGGTTATAGTTAATCGTATTGTTTGCCTGCGTAATTCCTCCTGGAGTAGAGGATTTTGTCGAATTGCTCAGATCAGGGCTGGCCTGATAATATTCATCCGCGCCAATATCGGCACTGCTACCGTTGGGTCGAGTTTCGGAATCAATATCGGTGCCGGTGCTACTACCAGAGGCTTTATTTACCGCTGCCGAACTACTTTGAATATGATAGTCGTAGGTAGGTGCATTGGGACTGACAAAAGCTGGATCGCCCGTCAACTCATTGTTCGAGGTTAGGCTTCCAGCAGGTGATCCCGGCTGAGAAGCGTAATCCTTGCCGCTTTCATTATCCTTATTGTTGTTGAAGAATAGAACATAGTTCAAGGTTAGGCTATCACCCGTTGTTTGAGCAATCAACGGAGCGCGGGGATTATTATAACTATCGCTGCCTTTATGATCAGAGACGATACTGTAGCTAATGTTGGTTACACTTGTTTCCAAATTATGTAGACCAACCAAGGCCGCTCCTTGCATGGTGTTCAAAACAGTGTTGCCCGACATGGTGACATGGTTCAGAGTGAGCGTCGTGTCTTGGCTAAAAACAGCGCCACCACCGCCATACGTGTTAGTTCCACCCGTCACGGTATTATTCGACATGATTAGGTTCGTTCCTGTCACCTTGCTATCTCGTCCGCCATAGTTTGGATCAATACGGGTAAAATAGAGCGCGCCGCCTCCGGCCGGGCCATTCGTTGCCCCCGTTCCACTACTGCTGGTATTGTTGACCATAATCAATTGGTTTAGGCTGAGGGTACTGTCGGTAGCCATAATCGCGCCACCACCGCCAACGCCACCAGTACCGGCTGACGAGGCTCCACCGGTGACTTGATTATCTTTGAACATGCCACCGGTTATCGTCACCGTATCGGTATTTAGCTCAAAGAAGAGACCACCACCATTGGCCGCGCCTCCCTGCTGAGAGCCACCTCCGGCCACAACGGTATTGCCTGTCGCGGTGATGTTCTCAAGTTCTGCCCGACAAAGTTGAATCGCCGCCCCGCCACCCAGTGCATCAGCCAAGCCGTTGCCAACCCCTGTACCACCTAAACCAGCCGTGACGCTGTTATTGGTGAAGGTCACATTTTTGGCGGTCAGTTTTGTGCCATCTTGTCCCTCTGTCGTGAATCCGCCAGAGATGAAAAATCCACCGCCCAAGGCTTGGCTACCACGAGTGTTGTCAGCCGCGTTGCCACCTTGAACCGAGTTCCCCTCAAAAGTGACATCTTCTAATGTAGCCGAACATCGGAAATAAAAGGACGCACCGCCTCCCGTGACCGCTTTTTCGGTGTTGCTAGTGATGGCAACCTTGTTGTTTTTGAATATGACATTATTGATAAACAGGTTGATAAAGTTGGGGGTATTGGGGTTATCGTTTCGACATAACAACCCTCCGCCTGAAAACTCACCCGTATTCGGAATCGGTATAGTCTCGTTGACCAACCCGTTCTGAATCGTCAACCCGTTGAGGATAATTTGGGGTGTATCAACACTCAAAATACGAATGACTCGACGGCTATTTTGACCATCAAGCATCGTTTTTGTTTCGTCAGTGTCAGCCGTATTCCAATTACCAGCACTATAACCACCACTCAACGTCAGATTTTTACCTTGTCCGGCGGTTGTATTGCTAATATCAACCACCGCACTACCAGTACCCGTATACGTCCCCTGAGCAATCCGAATCTCATCACCAGAGGTGGCGTTGTCAACCGCTTGCTGAATCGTCTTACATGGACTCACCACCGCGCCACAACTCGCCGAATCGGCCCCACTGGCTCCATCAACCCGCACAATACCCGTTCCAGATTGGGCCATAGCAAATGGTGACTGACTCTCGTTCAGTTGTAAACAGGTTAAAACAACGGTGACAATCAAAAAAGCTCGCAAAATTATATTGTTCATTGTAAATCTCCTTGTGTAAATTGTGATAATTTTATGAGAAAAACCCTCGTGATACTCTATTAGAAATTCGTTCACAAATCAAACCTCCGTCCGACTACCATCACCCACCACCAACTCTAGCCCCGCGCCGTGGAGACTGGGTGGAAAATTTGGTAATTATAATTTAATTTGATATAATCACGCAAAATTTATGGATAGCGGCATTGATTCAAGATTGCTTCGCACCCCACTGTTGCCAGTAACTGTTGGCAGTGGTAGAGCTAAAACAGGCCATTTCTGAAGAACCAGAATCAAAGCCTCTGGTTAACCGAGTCACTCGGTTAGCTCAACAGTACGAGTTGATTGAGATGTTGGATGAGTAAGGTAGTAGATATTCTACTTTGTAGAATTTGCTTCTATGGCAAAAACCAGTAAAATTCAGAGGCTGAATTTAGCAAGAATCAAAACAAAATGGGAAAAATATTATGACAAATATCGCAGTAGTAGGCTGTGGCAATTGGGGAAAAAACCTCGTTAGAAATATGAACAATTTAGGTGCCTTGCGGGCAGTTGTTGATGAGACCGAGTCCGGACGCAAGTTAGCGTCCGAATTAGCTCCTACCGCTAAAATAACCGCAAATTTAGAGGATGTTTTGGCTGATGATCAGATAGATGGGGTAGTAGTCGCCACTCCGGCTGAGACACACTTTCGCGTTACAAAACAGGCTTTAGAAGCGAACAAAGACGTGTTTTGCGAAAAACCGTTAGCTCTCCAGTACAAAAAAGGCCAAGAACTACTGCAAATCGCTGAATCCAGAAACAAAATATTGATGGTCGGTCATCTACTCGAATACCATCCGGCGGTTCAAAAACTGACCGAGATGTGTCATCAAGGCGACTTAGGCAAAATCTTCTATGTCTACTCCAATCGTCTTAATTTGGGTAAAATTCGACGAGAGGAAAATATCCTGTGGTCGTTTGCTCCGCATGATATTGCCATTATTTTACGACTGATGGGAATGATGCCTTATGAGGTGATTGCGACAGGCGGAGCATATCTGCAACCCAACATTGCCGATACGACCATCACTCAGTTTTTATTTCCCAACGGAGTCCGGGCGCACATCTTTGTTTCTTGGTTGCATCCTTTCAAGGAACAACGTTTTGTCGTGGTGGGTGAGAAAAATATCGTCAGCTTTGACGATGTAAACAAAAAACTGGTACTCCATCATCAACACGTAAATTTTGACATTGACCGAGCGCCAATTCCTGTACGAGGTGAGGGTGAAAATATAGAATACCCTACCGCCGAGCCACTTCGAGCCGAATGTCAGGCATTTTTAGATGCGATTGCTACTCGAAAACAGCCTCTAACCGACGGTAAGAGTGCCTTGCAAGTGTTACAACTTCTGCAAGCCGCCCAACGCTCATTAATCACCAATGGCAAGGCTGTATCTGTGCTAGAGGAGATATCATAAGTGTCAACATAACGTTTGTAGTAGGCGATTTATCGCCTTCTGAGGCACTAAAGTGCCTACTACGAACTTCTTAAGTTGACGATTATGGAGGAGATATAGATGAGTGAAACGAGTGACTATTTTGTACACGAATCGGCTTACATTGATCAACCATGCCAAATTGGAACAGGAACGCGTATCTGGCATTTCTCGCACATTATGAAAAATGCCATTATCGGCCAAAACTGTAACTTTGGTCAGAATGTATTGGTCGCCTCCAACGTCATCATTGGGAATAATGTTAAGGTGCAAAATAACGTTTCGATTTATGAAGGTTGCATTATTGAGGATGATGTTTTTTGTGGGCCATCCTGCGTTTTTACCAATGTCAACAATCCTCGTAGCCAAATTAATCGACGAAGTGCTTACGAAACTACCAAAATTCGGCGAGGGGCTACTTTGGGGGCAAACTGTACCATTGTGTGTGGCTCAACTGTGGGGCGATATGCGTTTGTTGCTGCGGGGGCAGTTATCACCAAAGATGTGCCGGATTATGCTTTGATGATGGGTGTACCGTCCCGTCAGGTGGGTTGGATGAGCCGACATGGACATCGTTTATCTAATTCCAATAATGAGGGTATTATGATTTGCCCTGAATCAAATTATCGTTATCAAGAGATTGAGTCCGGTTTGCTTCGTTGTTTAGATTTAGATGAAGAAGCACCGTTACCATAAAATGAGGCACATATAGTGATCACCTACCCGCAAGTTTTGAACTTGCGGGTAGGTAACGTAGGTAACTGACCTATATCACTGCTTCTGCACCACTACCAAAATAAGGATATTATCATGACTATTATTGTACCATTACTTGACCTCAAACCGCAATATGAGGCCTTAAAAAATGATATTCAAGCCGCTTTAGAGCGAGTCTATACCACGCAACGTTTCATCATGGGGCCAGAGGTGTTGGGGCTAGAGCAGGAAATAGCCGACTACTGTAATACTGGATATTCGATTGGCGTTTCCTCCGGCACAGATGCTCTTTTAGCGGCGTTAATGGCAATCGGGGTGAAACATGGCGACGAAGTGATCACCACGCCCTATACTTTTTTTGCTACGGCTGGCTGTGTGGCTCGGTTAGGTGCGAAAGCGGTTTTTGTTGATATTGACCCCAAAACCTATAACCTTAATCCAGCCCAAATCGAGAGTAAAATTACAGCCAAAACAAAAGCCATCTTACCCGTTCATCTGTACGGTCAATGTGCAGACATGGATCCTATTATGGAGATTGCCGAGCGTTTTAATCTGTATGTCATTGAGGATGCCGCTCAAGCCATTGGCTCAGAATACAAAGGCCGTCGGGCGGGCAGTATTGGACATATCGGTTGTTTTTCTTTCTTCCCCTCTAAAAATTTAGGAGCTTTTGGCGATGGCGGAATTGTCACGGTCAAAGATGCCGACTTAGCAGAACAGGTTCGAGTTTGCCGAGCGCATGGCTCTAAACCGAAATATTACCATAAATTTGTCGGGGGTAACTTCCGCTTAGATGCCATGCAAGCGGCTGTGGTACGGGTAAAACTTAAGCATCTTGATGGTTGGACGGCTGGACGGCAACAAAACGCGGCCACCTACAACAAACTATTTACCGAAACGGGCTTGGTCGGCGACGTATTAACCTTACCCCATGAATCTTCTGAAACAGGTCAATATACCCCGCGTAGTGAGCAAAATCCCTACGAGGGCCATCGTCATATTTACAACCAATATGTGATCCGAGTGAGCCATAATCGAGATGAGTTAGTGGCTTTTCTTAAGGAACGGAACATCGGTTGTGAGATTTATTACCCCTTATCACTTCATCAACAAGAATGTTTTGCCGATTGGAGCTATAAAGCAGGCGAATTTCCTGAAAGCGAGTCCGCCGCAAGTAGTACCATCGCCATCCCGATTTATCCTGAATTAACCGAGGAACAACAACAAACAGTTGTACAGGCATTTGTGGCGTTTTTCTCGTAATATATGTCAAACAAATTAGTTGTGTAAAACCATTTAGGAAGTTCAAGAAAATAAATCTCCCAAGGGCGTAGTGAGGCGTTCTCTTACGCCGGATTATCTGCAATCCCTGCGTTAGAGAACGCAGGCTACTCCATTTCTTGGGAGATTTTAAAAACTGGAACTGCATTAATGGTGAGTTGGATATCTAAGTACAGGACAAAAAATTTTGGTAAGGATAATGGTGTCATTCCCACACGCTTTTAGCGGGAATCTATGGATTTTAGATGCCCGATAACTACATTCGGGCATGACATTTCCATTCAATCTGGCTAGTTTTTGTTTTTGTCCGATACAGAGGTTGGATATATTAACCCATACTCAGGCTGATTTCTAAAGTCTGAATATTAGGAATAGAACCACCATCACAATCGCGACAAATTCCCACAAAAGACGGCGCGACAGTTGCCCCAACAGTTGTTGTTGAGCCAAGCCTAACAAAACATAGTAGACGAGAAACAGGAACAGACCAGCCTCTAAGGCGGTGGCTCGCCAATAGTTTAGCACCCAAGTAATTTGTCCCAACGACAAACCAATAATACCCGCGTAAAGCCATGTTTTGCCAATTTGAATCGGAGGTTGCCGTACCAATGTCACTGTGACCATCATGCTAATCATAGCCACACTACTAGCACTGAGAGCGCTTCGAATACGAGTTTGATAGATCAAAATATAAAAAATTAGTATTAAACTGTATCCGATAAACTGTTGCCAAGGGCGATACCACTGATAAGCATAATTTTGTTCTAGGGGAACTTGGTGAAACTCGGTGATAATTGTAAACCATAACAATAACCCCACTAATATCAGACTGATAGCCCAACTCAAGGCATTGGGAGCGAGGGGAAGTAGTTGTGTCGCGAGTAACATCAGCAGAGTTGGTAGGGTACAAAAAGTGAACACATAGCCAAGTCGCTGACTAGCAAGCTGTGGATGCGCTCGGATTGTGGTATCAGTTCCGGCAATGACTAATGCTCCTAACAACAGAACCATGAGCCATTGTTGCGGTGAATCGAGACCAAGTGGTGTATTAAATAAGATTATTTCGGCAGTATCGACGGGAAAGGTTAGTACAGAATAAATAGCTAACCCTATTAGTGATAAACTGACGACTATACTAATTCTTTCGTAAATTATTGACATAGGTAGGATACGTATTCGTGAAACGTGATGCGTAATTCGTAAGATTTTACTTCTCTACGCATTAGACCTGTTTGGCAATAACTTATTATCGCATAAAAACTCAAATTCGAGGTCTGCGGAGTGCAAAAAACAAGAACTTTAGCACTCCTTTATTGCCGAACAACTCTATTACACATTACGTTTCATAAGCCCCCTCGTGAACGGATAATTTGCCCTGTAATCCAGCCAGCCTCATCGGAGGCGAGAAAAGAGATGAGCCGAGCCGCATCCTCTGGCAGGCTGACCCGCCCCATAGGAGCCTGATTGTCAAGCTGAGTACGTAGTTCCGGCGGAATCCAGCCCGTATCGGTAGCACCCGGATCGACAGCATTGACAGTGATGCCTCGTGGTGCAACCGCGGCGCTCAAGCTAACGGTAAAGGCCTCAACCGCTCCCTTGGTAGCGGCATAACAGAGTTCATTTGGCATAGGGCCAGCACCCTGCCCAGAAGTGAGGTTGATAATCCGTCCGCCGCCCGCTAGTTGTAAAGCCTGTTGTTGAGTAGTAGGCGTGGGAGTTTCTTTGGCAGTGCGGTGTTTGACAAAGGCTTGACACAACAACATCAATCCACGCAGATTCATGGTGTAGTGTTTGTCGATAAGGTCAGCCGTGAGACTGTCTATTGTATCATTTTCGGAATGGGTGGCGTTGTTGACTAGTATATCAACCGACCCCAATACCGATTCAACCCTATCAAACAGCTTCTGTGGAGCAGAGGGCACAGTTAAATCTAAATCTAAACCTTCTGCTCGCACCCCCATGTCCCGTAGGTCAGTTAGGAGTTGATTAATTTCATTTGTCTCCCCGGCCAAGGCAGTGGTTTCTATATCGTAAGCGCGATAATAGGTAATAAAAATATCGGCTCCAGCCTGAGCCATTTGGCGAGCCGTGGCCGCGCCAATTCCTATCGAGCGACTAGCTCCGGTGATAAGAGCAACTTTATTTCTTAAGGAGTAGGTCATGGACATAGTGAGAACAGATACAGTACAAATTTTTGGACAACAGATTAGACAACGAAAATTCAAGTGGCAAATTTGTACTTATCTGTATTCGTTTGTTTTAGACATGTTCGGCAATAACTTATCATCGCATAAAGACTCAAATTCGAGGTCTGCGGAGTGCAAAGCTTCTTGCTTTTGCATGTTTGTCTCCGGCAAAAGCAAGAAGCTTTTGCACTCCTTTATTGTCGAACAACTCTTTTGGGTAGTGGTGCAGAAGTAGTGGTACGGATCCGTTAGCTACCCGCAAGTTCTAAACTTGCGGGTAGCTGACCACTACTTATGCAGGAGTACGCCTGTAGAGTCACCCCACATTTGGATATTATGGCCGGAGTAGCACTCTACCCCCCTCAATCCCCCTGCAAGGGGGGAAGTTTTGTCCGTGCGAGTAATTTCAGGCGAGGACGATAGCTCCTCCCCCTAGCAGGGGGAGGTTGGGAGGGGGTAGAGCTTTTGTCAAACAGACGAGCCTGAACCCGCAACGGAAAGGCTTTGGGTTGATTTCAATATGTCCGGTGACTCTACAGACTACCCTCTTTTGGTATTGAGCAAAAAAAGACCTGTAAGGTTCATCCTACGATGAAAACCTTACAGGTCTTGACGGGTAAAAGTTCAGTAAAACCACCCTAGAAACCCGATTTCTTTGAGAAATCGGGTTTCTGACGTTCCTTCTGGCGAGTTCACTGAATATTTACCTTGACGGTATTACACGTCAGGTTTTAGTAACCATCTGGCACAAAGGTTTGATCTCCAATTGGCGGACGGATGTATCCGGCATCTTCTTGGCGAGGCGGTAGTTTAATTGGGTCGGGGGTCAAATCTTCGTAAGGAATAACACTAAGTAAGTGTTTGATACAGTTTAATCTGGCTCGTTTTTTGACATCTGCTGTCACCACATACCACGGAGCCTGTTTGATGTCGGTATAGATGAACATAGAATCTTTGGCTTTAGAATATTCAACCCACCGAGTACGAGATTTCAAATCCATAGGGCTGAGTTTCCATCGTTTGGTCGGATCTTGTATCCGGCTTTGGAAGCGTCGTTCTTGCTCGGCATCGCTAACCGAGAACCAATATTTAATCAAGATAATTCCCGACCGAGTCAACATCCGTTCAAATTCAGGGCATGAGCGGAGGAAATCACGATACTCCTCATCCGTGCAAAAACCCATAACCCGCTCTACTCCAGCTCGGTTATACCAGCTTCGGTCGAACAACACCATTTCGCCCGCGGCGGGCAGATGTGGTACATAGCGCTGAAAATACCATTGGGTTTTTTCCCGTTCGGTAGGCGTACCAAGAGCTACGACTCGGCAAATTCGGGGATTAAGGGTTTGGGTAATGCGCTTAATTGTCCCTCCTTTACCGGCCGCGTCACGTCCTTCAAAAACGACCACGACTTTTAGTCCTTCTTTCTTAATCCATTCTTGCAGTTTGACCAACTCAACCTGTAATTTAACCAACTCAGCTAAATAGACCGAATTTTTTATTGTATTACGTTTTTGTTTCGGTTTCAGTTTTTGTTGCTCATTGGACGACCAATCCTGAACCGCCTCTTTTTGTTTACTAGTATGTTTTTCTTTTTTATGTTTTTTGGACATAATTTACTCCTTTACCTATAAAGTAGTTTTCAGGGCTAACTTGTTAAAAGCCAGCTAATGCTAGACCTTGATATACCAACAAAAATCACAACTTAGCAATGAAAATTACTGTTTTAAACCAATAGTTTATCGTTTCATTCATAACCTGACATGTTGATAAAACCAAAAGCATTTTTCGACAGGATTAACAGGATTTTTTTGCTTGTAATTCTGTTAATCCTGTCAAATATTGTTTTAGTCATGTTGAAATGATAAACTTCTGTTAAACTTATGAGAACTTCTACACATTAGGAACGAGTTCCAAAAGTTGCGCGCTCCAGAGTGGTTCAATTTCTAAGATTGAACCACTCTGATGACAAACTGCACAAGAAATGAGCATTAATTAACTTGTGCAGTTGGCGCGTCGGCTTCCAGCCGACATGCTGACTGGAAGCCAGTAGCTCTCCAGTCAAACGCGCAACTTATTTAATCCCGATTCCAAGTTAATTAATCTCGATTCCATTAGACTCCAACAGCCTTGAATATCTGACGCAACATCAAAAACATAGCTCCGATGGTGGTGAACAAGGCTAAGGCAATTTTAGTTGGATCAACCACCTCTTTAACTTGTACGCCATCTGGCCCAATCGAAACGACTGCTACTGGACGACCATAGGCTCCACCGCCACCACCGCCGCCACCGCCATCACCATCATCTTCAGCCTCGGCCTCACCCATGCCGTAACCAACCGCCATGCCGACTGTCACCTCAGAGGCGGTGATAACTGCGTAATCACCTCGCGTCACAGGCTCACTATATACTGAGCCAGATTCGGCAAAGGATAACAGTTTTTCTAACATGTGTCTATTTTTTGCTTGTTCTTCAGATATTCTGTCAAACACATCTGTTTCTTGCGTCATCGTTGAAACCCTCCTTGTAAAAATATACGGATTGTTAAATCAATAGTAATAAGCATGAATAATGTCGAAAGTACTCGTGCCGCAATCAAAATCCAGCGGGTCGGATCGGCAATCGAGATTGTTTCAACCTTGGAATCTTGTTCAATTAAGATTCCAGTGGGGCGATTCCAAACGACACCACCATAAGGCAGTTTGAGAGTCACCACCTCTGATTGCGGGGTGACAGTGATATTGTGATGGGTTAATGGCGCGCCGGATACGGTTTGCCGTTGGATAGCATTAAATTTTATCATAATATTAGTTAGCAGAAAAGTTTTAGATGACAACCTACCCACAAAAGCAAGAAGCTTTTGCACTCCGTTATTCCCGAACAACTCTCTTTTCCATTTGTGGAAGCATGCGAAACTGGGTTTGATATAAGTTAGCATACAAACCACCCTCGGTCAATAATATCTCATGAGCCGATTGGGTCTCGGTGCGATGCCCTTGCTCGACTAAACGACCATCACTCATGACTAGAATCACATCGGCGGCTAAAATCGTGCTGAGACGGTGAGCGATAACAATACTGGTTCGATTTTTCATGATACCCTCTAACGCGTCTTGAATCAAGGCTTCGCTCTTACTATCGAGACTGCTCGTAGCCTCATCAAGTACCAAAATTTGGGGATCTTTGAGAATGACGCGGGCAATTGCCAGTCGTTGTTTTTCCCCACCACTGAGCCGATACCCTCGCTCGCCGACCACGGTATCGTATCCTTTGGGTAAGCTCTCGATCATGTCGTGAATGTTGGCCGCTCTACATGCCGATTCAACCTGAGCCAAGGTTGCATCAGGGCGAGCATACATCAGGTTGGCCTTGATAGTGTCATGGAACAGATAGGTCTGTTGCGTTACCATGCCGATGGCGTGGGCCAGAGAGAGTTGGCTGACCTCTCGTAGGTCATAACCGTCGATGCAAATTCGGCCAGCCGTCGGGTCGTACAGACGGGGGAGCAGATAGGTGATGGTGGTTTTACCCGCTCCACTTGGCCCGACCAAGGCTACCAACTGACCGGGTTTAATGTCAAAACTGATGCCTTCAACGGCCATGCGTCGGCTTGACACTCTAACCGCATTCGATTCCTTCTCCTCAATCTCTTTGAGTTTACGCCTACCATCCGCGGTTAAACCCAACAGGCTAGCTCCGCCATCCCCCCCCTCGGTGTAACTGAAGGAAACCTCATCAAACCGCACCGCGCCCGACACCTCCTGTAGCTGAACCGGATTTGGCATATCCTCAATCTCTAACGGTAAATCAAGTACCTCAAAAACCCGCTCAAAGCTGACCACGCTGGTCGAAAACTCAATATGAGCATTACTCATGGCACTTAACGGGCCGTACAGGTCGGTCAAATAGCGACCAAAGGCGACCAGTGTACCAATCGTAAACGCACCCTGTAACACATAATGACCACCCATCCAAAAGACTAAAGCCACCCCCACCGCGCTGACCAAACCTAGCATCAAAAAGAACCAGCGCCCGATCATGGCGTAACGTACCCCAACATCGGCCACGGCTCGACTATGTTTTTCTAACCTAGCCTCTTCATCGGCTTGGCGACCAAACAGCTTGGCAAGCAATGCCCCATCAACATTAAGCCCTTCGTTGAGTGCCCCGTTCATTTTTGCGTTGAGGTCCATACTCTCTCGACGGACATCGCGCATGACCCGCCCCACTCGACGAGCCGGAATAATAAACAACGGCACGAGGACGATACTCATTAGAGTCAAGCGCCATTCAAGGGTAAACATAATCGCCAGAGTGGCGGTAACGGTGACGATATTGGTGATGATGCTAATGAAGGTGTTAGTGACCGCATTTTGCGCCCCGACTACATCGCTATTGAGGCGACTCATCAATTCGCCGGTTTTGGTGTGGGTAAAGAAACGCAGGCTCATCTTTTGTAGATGGGCAAATAATTCATTCCGTAAATCAGCAATTAGGCTTTCGCCGATGGTGGCGCTCAAATAACGCTGACCGGCTCCGATTAAGGCATTGATGATGGGGATGAGTACCATGCCCAAGGCTAACATGTTGAGCAGTTGCACATCCCCATTGAGCAAGGCATTGTCAATCAGTTCTCGATATAGTAGCGGCGGAATCAAACTCAGCCCCGTGATGATGAGGATCGTACATAATAGACCCAACACCTTAAATCGATATGGTCGGGCATAGTACCAGATTCGTCGCATCAAGGCTCGGTTGATCTGTCTACCGCCTAACTTGTCTTCATCTCGGCTGATGTACAACCACCAGCCACGACCTCCCCGTCCCATCATAGTTTCACCTCAAATGTTGCATGTTGCATAATCTCGTTCCAACGCTCTGTATCCAGACAATATTTGTTCGTTGAATGGAAAACCCAAAGGCATGGTAGTCCTTTGGGTTTATATCTGCAAATTTGTAACGGGCGCTTCATTGCTTATCTACTATAGATGTTCAGATAAATATTTTCAGCCATCACCTTCCCGCAAGTTTAGAACTTGCGGGAAGGTTGGCCTTGAATTGAAAACCATTATCTGAAAGACTGTACGAACCTCTTGACGATCATGATTTCAACGTCACGTCTCCGGTTTCTACGCAATACGTATCATGCCCAAGAGTTGTAAAAGTTTAGTAATGCCGCCCTAGAAACCCGATTTCTTTGAGAAATCGGGTTTCTGACGCTCTTTCTGGCGAGTTCACTGAATATTTACCAAGAGTTTGTCATTTCATTCATGACCTGATATATTGACAAAATCAAAAGCATTTTTTGACAGGAT
This sequence comes from Anaerolineales bacterium HSG25, assembly GCA_030377865.1. Lineage (GTDB taxonomy): Bacteria > Chloroflexota > Anaerolineae > 4572-78 > J111 > JAUCGB01. Next base: position 26,903 of record JAUCGA010000042.1, read on the forward strand.
TGCATGTAAAAAATCCTGTTAATTTTGTTAATCCTGTCAGATATTGTTTTAGTCATGTTGAAATGATAAACTTCTGCATGCCCTACTCTTCCGCCGGAAAGATGCTCTTCATCCCCACCATGACCATGATCAGCATGACCAGCCCCATCACCAACAAAATCGAGTGCGATGTTGAGGATGGTAACACCCCACCCGCGTTGGGCAGATTATCCTCAGCCGCGGCTTCAATCACTTCGGGTGGTGCATCAACTGCTTCCTCGACAACCGCTGGAATCGCTTGCGGTGGCTGAGGAGCGGATGGGTCAGGGCCGATTAAGGATACCTCGTCAATATTAAAATTAACCTCAATATGGTCGGGTGGTCGTTTCGCCCCCCGAATAAACAGGGTAATTTGGCGACTCTCGCCGGAATTTATGATCGTCTTAAAATTGGTGAACTGTAAGGGCATTTGGTCATCTTGATGTTCGGTCTGTGAACCGTGATAGCTCTGTTCTGGAAGGTCGATGTTGATCCAGCCACCTTGAAACTCAACCGCGTTGTAGTCGCCACGACCACTGTAGTCGATACCCACGTCGAGGGCAAAATCGCCCTGATTCCGCAGTTCGTGGAAAAGTTTGGTACGCATAATGGCATGCACGGTTAGCAAATAGTTAGACTGAGGCAGAACCGGAACAGTCTGATAAATAGCCATAGTACGATAGGGCTTGTTGTTAAACACCTCATAAATCTCCATAAGCTGGCTATGTTTACCACTGTAAACAGCCTCTCGCCACTGCTCATCGTACCATGCAAAATGCGCCCCGCCGTTTTCGTATCGTTCCCATCCTTTGGCCGCGCCGATGTCACGCGGGCCGGGAGTCTCGAACCCGCCGTTCTGTACCACATTTTTCAACGGAATCGGGGTCGGGGTGGGTGTTTCGGTCGGTTCTTCATCCTCTCCTTCTGGCCCGCGAGGACGCAGACTCGGAAACATGCTGGCATTCCCTTCGTCACTATCATCACCCTCTTGATTCGGTGTAGGAGTGATGGTGGCAAAAGCACTAGATATATCGGTATCACTTTGAGCCAGCGCTTGATTACTCTGCCCCGTGGCAATCAATATAATCGCCAACAATAGGATAAAGATAGCTCCCAAACCAAGAGGAAGCGTATAGTTTGATGGTTTTCTGATCATAACAACTCCATTTTAGACTTTAAATTGCCGATTTTTGTGGTGATGTTAAAAAGTAACCACGGTAAATATTCAGTGAACTCACCAGAAAGAGCGTCAGAAACCCGATTTCTCAAAGAAATCGGGTTTCTAGAGCTACTTTACTGAATTTTTACATATAATGAGGGTAACTACAGTGTTAATGATAACATAACTTTGTGGAATTGTCATCGTTGATTTAAGAATTTGGGAGACGAGCATGGATTATTCGCAATAGCACAAAAGTCGTCCAAATGTGGCACACTATAATTGCCTTAAGAAATCTTGTCTTGTTTTTGCCTAGCCAAAAACCCTACTGACGCTAACGGAAACTTTGGGCGAGCAAGACTACAACAGATTTGGGGATTTAACGGATAAAAACCTCCCCGATAACGGACTGATTACATTCAAATTCGGTTAATTCGTGTCATCGAGAACCAATCTGTTTCTTTCAATTATCCGTCTGTAGTCCTGTTTTCAACTGAACTAGAGATTTCGGGGTGAAGGATTTGAGCGGAGAGGTGTAGTTTTCTAGTTCTGACATAACTATTTTAGCACTCAGGCGTGTAGAGTGCTAACGAATATTATTCGGAAACGCAGTGTCCGATTTCCTGATTGTTGCGATTATGTAATCGCAACGGGTATTTGGCAGATATATACCTGCCTATTATGGGTACACTTCTGTTTTTTACAAGTTAGTTCTGAAAACTACTTACTCCTCACTTTACAATTTTGAATAACGCCATCGCCTTAGCCTTCTTTGCCCCAATTCGATACATGTAGCTAGCCGCGTGTGCTTGGTTTAAGCTAGTGGGTGCATGTTGCATGTAAAACGACACAACAGTACGGCTTTTACGAAAGTCGTTTAAGACGTTAATGATTAGGCACAAATGGTTTTGGTCATTTGTAACCTGAATAATCTTGGTTCTTAAGTATAATCTAGGATCAGACTTGTCAATCCCATCCGTAACTTTAGTTCTGATTTTCATTAGCTCATCAATATCCAATAAGCATAGGCCAGCACCACGCCCAAGGCCACCAAAGCAAACAGATAACCAGCCGTAAAAAACAGCACCTTAAGCAATCTCCTAAGCCAGCTTGTACCTTTGGCCTTCTTCCGCTTACGCTTAATCTGGTCTAAGCTATCGAGTAGCTCATCGTTCTGTTTGTGCCACCAGTCGGGCATCATTTGGAGTTTGACGTTTCTTATAAAATCCTCAGCGTCATCCAATGAATAAATCGTTTTAGCAATGAGTTTTGGGATGTCTTTAGGTTTGCTCATAAAATCACCGCCAAATAAACGTAAGTCAACAACGCCCCACATGATAACATCGCCATCCCCACACCAAACAAGATAACCGACCAACCTACACACCCCTTACCCGCAGGCTCTTTTTTGTCATCCTCCCGCAACCTGTTCAAATTGTCGCCATAACGTTCGGTCATGGCCTTTAGTACGGATATTTTATGCTCTGCATCCGCTTTAGCATCCATGCTTTTACTAAGTACATCTAGTTTTTCCTTTTGGCTCATATCTCATATCTCCAGAAGCAAAACGCCATTGGGTCAGTTTGACCCAATGGCGTTGGTGTTACGATTTTGATAATCAAAACACACCAACACACCTGTTGGTTAAGTAAAATCGTTGCCATCGCTCCCAAGCAAAAGCGCAACGGTTTTTTTTATTGGATTCGATGCCTATTGTATCATATATGAGCGATATGGTAAATTACGACTCGCTTTGTGGTAAAAAGAGGTAGGTGTCTGTGTACGGGTGGGGAATCAAAAAAGTCCCAAAGTGGTGGAATTCATTGTTATAATATGCCATTCAGAAATATAGAGTCCGATTTGGGTGCGGGGTGGTGGTCAAAGTTGCATGTTTGGAAGTGTCAAAATTGCATGTTTGAGTGTGCAAGATTGGTTTACAGTTCGCAAAAGCGTTCTTTTGCGTAGTGAAAAATAACCTCTCAGATAATACTCAATTAAATATAGAACAGATTAACATTATGCGGGGATTGCGGAGTAAGCCCGCATGTTAGCACACACGAAAGAAGCTGATTTAAAGGGGGCAATCGCACAGCTTTTAGCTACTGAAACGATACAGGACTGCTTAAGTTCCGTCCTCCGTCCTGTTTTGCTTTTTTCGTTTCCTGCACAATTAAACGGTAATTACAACACTGTCCGAATGACATCTATTTTTTGTCTAGCAACGCCATCTTTAATCAAGCCTATTTTGGTTATTACCTCTGAAGGAGTGCAAGAATTGTATTCTTGCTAGTCAAAATACAATTTTGACACTCCTCTTCGCCCCAATATTTTATTTCCGAACAGATCTATTTTTCTCTAGGAATGAGACTTTTTTAACTTGTGCATTTGACCGCTGATAACCGCTGATTGAAATCAGCGTCTTAAACGGAAAACCTACTTAAGCAGGTTTCTCATGTCAGCATAAGAATTCATTCTTATGTGAAAACGCGCAACTTATTTAATCCCCATTCCTACGGAATTGCTCGTTCTGTCCACTGTAACGGCTCGATGGCGAATCCGTTTAGGCGCATTTCCCAATGGAGATGGGGGCCAGTGACCAAACCTGTGCCACCAATGTAACCGATGATGTCGCCCGGCTCGACGAACTGTCCTTCTGTGACTAGCATTTCGGTTTGATGCCAGTAGCCGCTATACAAGCCCAAGCCATGATCAATGAGGACGGCATTGCCTCGGACATTTAGGGCTTCGGCTAACACTACCTGACCCGCGGCGGGAGCATAAATTGCCTTGTCCTCACCACCTGCAAAATCGGTGCCGCCATGAAAACTGGTCACAGGGCCGCCACCGTAACTGCGTCGCGTACCAAAATCGCTAGTCACATAAACCGACGGGTAGTTAGCTGGATACCGCCAGCGTCCACTCCACATGGGGCGTGGCGTAACCTCAGACCAAATCTCAGCCAACCGATTCCACTCGACCTGACTAATTTCTGGGTCGAGCAGACTACCTGTCTCCTCATTCAGTTCGATATTTTCAGAGCCATACGGCCCATCGACCACGGTCACACTTTGGTAGGTTGTCACTTCTTGCCCGTTTGGCAAGGTCGCCACCAAGGTTATCGGGTATTGGTTCGATTGGGCCAGGGCATGGATTGCGGCCAAAGCCCATTTACGTTGTCCACTGCCCGTAAAAAATAAAGGCCGACCATCAATATCACCCTGTAAGGTTACAACTTGTGATAACTGAACACTGATGATGAGGGTTCGGCCTTGAATGATTACGGGTTCGGAAAGCTGAACCGATTCAAACGGAGCCGGATGGTTGGTCGGGGTTTGGGGTGGCCCCGTAGGAATTTGCAATATCTGCCCTAGTTGTAAAATATCAGGATTACTAATGCTGTTGGCTAAAATAATATGATTAAGCGGTACCTCGTACAGTTGGGCGATACTAAAGAGGGTCTCACCGGATTGTACCGTATGGGTGGTGCCGATCTCAAATGGGATAAATTCTGGTTGCGGAGTCGAGGAGGCGTTGGGAGCCGTGACATCCGGTGCGGGTGCTGACCCCGAAAAGGCGGGAGTCGGAGTCGGGATCAGTACTCCGGGCAAGATCAACGCTTGTCCCACATAAACCATGTAGGGCGGACGTAGACGATTAGCCCGCGCCACCGCCTGAATTTGAAGGCCATGCCGATAAGCTATCTGGCTCAAGGTGTCGCCCGACTGCACGGTGTAGATAAACTGATCCGATGGCTGTTGCGCCTGAGCAGGTTGGACACCAGCATAAAGCAACAGAGTTATAAAAATGATGACAAAATGTTGGGTAACAAGTTTCATAGTTTTATCGTGACGTGTAATACCATCCTTTGAAACACCTCCGAGGAGCTTCGCACCTCGGAGGAGAGGGTCACGCCTCACGTCTCACATTCTCACGTAAAATTTCAGCCAACAACCGGCTGTCGATATTCCCGCCAGTTAGGACACACACGACAGTTTTACCAGCCAATGCCTCTCGATGTGCCTCATCCAATAACGGGACAATGGCAATCGCCCCAGAGCCTTCAATGACCATCTGTTCTTGGTCAATCAGAGTAAACACGCTATGCCGAATCTGAGCTTCGTCGAACATGAGAATCTCATCGACCCGTGTCCGGCACAGGTAAAACGGGAACTTGCCGAATCCACCGGCTAATCCATCGGCAATGGTCTCCTCAGCTTCGTATTGTTCGACGGGCAGGTTCTGCTCAAATGACAGTTTCATGGATGGTGAAGCGGTGGGCTGAACGGCCATCAGTTTGACCTCTTGATGAATCCCTTTCATGGCTACCCCAATCCCAGAGACTAATCCACCCCCACCAACCGGAACGATAACCGTATCGACAGTCGGTAACTCAGTCAGAATTTCGGATCCAACCGTGCCTGCACCAGTAATCACCTCCAAATCATCGTAGGCCGGAAGGTAGATAGCCCCTGTTTCCTTGGCAAAGGATTCAGCGGCATGGTGGGCCTCATCGTAACTCTGTCCGACCTGTTTGAGTGTGGTCGAAAAACGACTCAACTTGGCGATTTTAGCTTGCGGAGTAGTTTGGGGAACAAAAATCGTCACCTTTTCTACACCCAAGGCTTGAGCGGCAAACGATGTCCCCAAACCGTGATTCCCGGCACTCGCGGTGATAATCCCCCGCCGATGTGCGACCTCGCCAAGAGTCATCATTTTGTAGGTCGCGCCCCGAATCTTAAAACTACCCGTTGGCTGACGATTTTCTAGCTTGAGCCACACTTGCGCGCCGCTCATCTCGCTCAACGCGGCACTGTATAACAAAGGGCTAGGGTTGATATAACGGCTCAAAGCATGTTGTGCTTTGATAATGTGGTATGGTTTTAACATAACGAACGAAGTGTGAGGGTAAATATTCAGTAAACTCGCCAGAAAGAGTGTCAGAAACCTGATTTCTTTGAGAAATCGGGTTTCTAGGGACGGCTTTACTGAACTTTTACGCATGAAGCGTGAGGCGTGAGGCGTGAGGCGTGACATGTGGAATTACAAATCACGCCTCACGTTTCACAAATTAGTTAAACAAGGCTCCAATCGTCTCGAATATAGAGCCGGTAAATGGAGCCAACACCGAAAACAACATGGCCATTAAGGCCACAACGGCCAAAATTTTGGGCATGTTGCCTTCTTTTTTATCTTCTACTATCGGTTCATCAAATACATCTGACGAAATACTCGGATGATGAGCTAACACCTCAGCTAATACCTGCGGGTCAGCAAAATTGATCAGTTTGTGACGCATATCCACATGGGAGGTCGATTCGATAAAGGTTTCAGACAGGTCAGGAAAATGATCCTGACATAGTTGAGCCAGTTCTTCCTCTTCAAGTTGATTGAGTAGTTTGGTTAGTTTTTTCATGAAACACACACGTTCTTAGTAAATATTCAGTAAACTCGCCAGAAAGAGCATCAGAAACCCGATTTTTTTGAGAAATCGGGTTTCTAGAGCTATTGTACTGAATTTTTACCGTTCTTATTCGTCTAACTCGATGCCTAATGCCTTTAATTTGGCTCGATATTGCTCTAATTCCTGTTCTGCTTTCTCGGCTCGTTGACGTTCTTGTTCGACCTGTTGACGCTCTTGCTTAACTAACGCACGCTCTTGCTGATAAGGTCGCATAATAAACCCCTGATAAACGGGGTCGTTTACGAGCTTTTGTAGACTAGGGCGGGTATATAAATCTTTGATGCGGAATTGAAACCCCGGCAATACATCCGATTGAATAACCCCGTCGGCAGTGGGTTTGAGAGGAACATAACTGCCCCACACAGTGCGATGATAAAACCGAGTGTACGTTTTACTGTTGTGCAAGATATAATATTCTTGTACTCCACCAATTTCATACTCGCCAAGTTTTTCGACAGTATCTCGTTCACGTTCTTTACGAGTTGAGTCGGACAACGACTCAACACATAGGTCAAACACACCTTTATAGGTTCGGTCGTTTAATGCCGCCTCAACAGGATTGTCTTTCAGGACGATTCCTAAATCAGGCTTGCGAATTACTTTATCGTCGGGTAACTCTAAACGAAAACCAATTTCGAGTAAGGAGATGTCAGCGATGGGGTAGTTGATGAGAAATTGTTCTAGAAGCTGTAAAAACCAGCGATATATATACGCATTAATAAAATCTGCCATTGGTTTTTCCTGTAAATAGCCATTTTTCCATTCGTAATTAAACTCTGGATGTCCGTAATATTGTTCCCAATAAACTGCCTCAGAAACATATTTGCCATCCTCTGAACCGACCTGTTTTACCGGTGATACATCCCATGATATGTTTGTAGGTTTTAGCTGTACAGTCATGCTGACCTCCAAGATTAATCGACGTTTATCATCACGTTAATTATTAGAATTGTTCGGCAACAATTTGTCATCGCATAAAAACTCAAATTCTAGGTCTGCGGAGTGCAAAAGTTTCTTGCTTTTGCATGTTTGTCTCTGGCAAAAGCAAGAAGCTTTTGCACTCCTTTATTCCCGAACAACTCTATTATACCTGATAGTTAACGTCTCTCCTAGTTTAAGCTACGCCGCAATTGTCTCAAACGCTCGTTGAACAGCCTGAATCGTCTGTTCGACGATACCATCTGTGTGGACGGTCGAGAAGAAGGCCGCCTCAAACTGTGAGGGGGCAATGTAGACTCCTTCGGCGAGTAGGGCATGGAAAAACTTGGCGAACTGCTCGGTGTTACTTTGGGCGGCGGTCTCCCAATTGGTGACAGGTTGCTCAGAAAAATAGAGACAGGACATGGTGCCGACTTGGGTTTGATATATCGGGATATTAACCGCCTCCGCGGCTTGCCGAATTCCCTCGGCAAGTTTGGTGACACCTTGCACCATATGGTCAAAGGCTCCTTTCTCGCTGATGCCTTGTAGCGTGGCTAATCCGGCGGCCATTGCCAACGGGTTGCCGCTTAAGGTTCCGGCTTGATACATCGGCCCGGCAGGTGCGACCGTCTGCATGATCTCACGTCGTCCGGCATACGCGCCGACGGGTAGTCCACCACCAATCACCTTGCCCAAGGCAGTTAGGTCGGGCATGATGCCGTAATGTGCCTGTGCCCCACCAAGCGCAACACGGAAACCAGTCATAACCTCGTCAAAAACGAGCAAGGCGTTATTATTGGTACACAGGTCACGAATCCCTTGCAAATAGCCATCTTGCGGCGGAACAACACCCATGTTACCAGCTACTGGCTCCAAGATAATGCCTGCAATCTCATCAGGGTACTGCTCAAATAGGCTCTTCAACGCTGATAAGTCGTTGTAGGGAGCGACCAGCGTATCTTGTGTAGCTCCTTGAGGTACGCCGGGGCTGTCGGGTAGACCGAGGGTAGCCACGCCCGACCCGGCCTGCACCAGTAGAAAATCGGCATGGCCATGATAGTTGCCGCGCATCTTGATAATTTTGTTTCGTCCGGTATAGGCTCGAGCCAAGCGCAGAACGCTCATGGTGGCCTCAGTACCAGAGTTAACAAAGCGCACCTGTTCGGCAGAGGGAACGAGGTCGCAAACCAGTTCGGCCATTTCGGTTTCGATGGCCGTTGGCGCGCCGTAACTAGTGCCTTTCGTGGCCGCTTCTTGTACAGCTTTAACCACCCGTGGCGCGGCATGGCCGAGAACCAATGGCCCCCAGCTCAGTACATAGTCAATGTAGCGATTACCGTCCACATCATATAGATACGGCCCTTCGGCGTGGTCGATAAAAATCGGTTGTCCGCCTACGCCACCAAAGGCTCGAGCGGGGGAATTGACTCCACCCGGAATAAGTTCTTGGGCGGCTTGAAAAAGTTCTTTCGATTTTGAAATATTCATGATTGCTCCTGTCTTGCTACCCGACAAGGTGATTTAGGAAAGGCTAAAACAATGACACAGAGATTCACAAAGGGGCACAGGGAGAAACTATTCGCTTTTTCTCTGTGTGTCTCCGTGTGTCTTTGTGAATCTCTGTGCTAATTAATTTTGGCTAAACATTCTGTTGGGTACTAAGATTTCTGTTAGAAATTAATGGTCGTTTCGAATGATAGGTTAACTCTATGATTTGGGCAAACTTATCCGCAACTAAAACAGGCGACATAGTGTGATACCATGCCACCTGTTTACTAATAAGTACAACCAAAAAAGGGAGCATATCCACAATAGATATGCTCCCTTTCGATTATCTAGGGTATCATGCGTCCGCATCCTGCACTGTGATCGCCTTCATCATGCATATATCAGCGCATCCAACTTCGCCTGCGTTCTATTTTGCAACGCTGATCAATTGTAACAGTTCAGTAAAACCACCCTAGAAACCCGATTTCTTTGAGAAATCGGGTTTCTGACGTTCCTTCTGGCGAGTTCACTGAATATTTACGATCAATTTTTCGATCTCAGTTTTGAGTTGCAGTACCTCTTTTTCCTTAGAGGCCGTGAACAGACTATCTACATTTTCATCTTCAGATAAATGTATCGATAAGGCTACTAAATCATTTGCTTGTTCTGTTAGCGAAACCGCTCCGATACTCCGTAGCGGAATATAGTGCCGTATTCCGCCATATCGAACCCCTTTGTTCCCTCTGGAACGGGGTTCATCTTTAATCAGAATCAACTCTTTATCAGTTAACATGGCTAGGTGTGCTGGAGAAAGGGTTCGGGTAAGCGACAATCCGAACACGCTTCCTACCGTGGTTTGAATTTCTGGTTGCCAAACGGACTCAATGACCTGTTCTCCACCTATCAAACTGCTTCGGGCGTAGTTCATAAACTTAAAATCTAACTGTGACAAGTAGTCGAGTTTGGTTCTTTCTTTATCCAGTGCCGTCTCATCTGGGCTGGTCGGGGCTGACCGAATTTTAGCGATGAACGGGGCAAACATGTCGCTTTGAGCCGAGTTGAATAAAAATATCGACACTGCCGGAACACCCTCTTTGTTAATTCCTTTAATTGTAATCCAGCCGTGGAGAAGAACCGCGCCAACTTCCACATCACGAATATTTTCTGGGGTATAACCATTTGCAATGATGCGGTCACGAAACTGCTCAACCACATAAATAGTGTCATTCATCTCACAAATCAACTTGTCGCCGGAGCTGTTAAAAAACCCTTTTTTGGTAGGCGAGAGGATAACATGTGGAAACTCAGGTACATCTCCTAGCCAAGTTTTGAAAAATGTTTTAAACGCATCGGGAATTTCATCGATAGATGTTATAACTTTGGGCCACGATAGCATGGTTTGGGCGGTGCCGGTCATCAAAGATGGCTTGGGGAGTGGTGGAAGCACCACATCCCACATATCCTTTATACTGCTCATTAAATTTTTAGACATTGGTAATAACCCTTCCTACGGCAGTTCCAATTTTTAAAACCTCCCAAAAATCGTTGGCTGAGACTTCAGCGTGAGCGCTCAGTCGAACGCTTGTCGAAGCCAGTTCCCCTTCGACAGACTCAGGGGACGGTGGGAGATTTATTTTTCTGGAACTGCCCTAATAAATTGTCATAAGTTTTTATGGGATATTTTTCTATGCTTTACCGCGAGTTGCCACATCGAATATCACTGCCGCGGCAAGTACAACACCTCGAACCATGTACTGATAGGATATGTCGATACTCATCAGGTTCATACCACTAGTGAGTGATGTCATCACCAATGCCCCGACGAGAGCTCCCGTAACTTTACCTACACCACCAGTTGCCGAAGCACCACCAACAAAAGCCGCCGCAATCGCGTCTAGCTCAAATAGCGTACCAGCCGTCATGGTAGCGGACTGTAAACGGGAAGCGAACATAATGCCTGACAAACCAGATAACATACCCATTGAGCAGAAGACCGCATAGGTTGTGTTTCTAACGCTAATTCCACTTAGCTCTGCCGCTTCGGGGTTGCCACCAACCGCATAAATATGTCGCCCTAGTACGGTTTGGGTGGTCACAAAATGATAGATACTAACCACAATGATGACCAACACAACTGTCCATGAAAGACCTCTGAAGCCAGCCAATATCCAGGTGACACTACCGATTAAGCCCGCAACGAATACCAGTTTAAGAACAAATATATTCATTGATAAGACTTCAAAATTGTAGGCTTTTTTATTGTTACGGTTTTTGATTTCGCTCATAACGTATAGCACTACAGCCACTATTCCTAGCAGAATCGTCAGTTTATGGACACCGGGTAAAAATGTGTCAAGACCGGGAATATCGGGAATATAGCCGTTACCAATGGCATTAAACGTTTCATCTGTAATAATGATTGTACCAGTTTTTTGAAGCGCCACGAGAATGGCTCCCCGATAAATCAGAAATCCAGCTAATGAGGCCACAAAGGCAGGGATTCCCACTACGGCAACCAAGGTGCCGGTAGCCGCACCGGCCAACGTTCCGAGTAACAAAATCATCGGTAGAACAATATAAACAGATAAGCCCCATGTTTCGAGAGCAATAGCGGCCAGTGCCCCTAAGAAGCCAGACAAAAATCCAACCGATAAATCAATATGTCTGATGACAATAATTAACATCATGCCCACACCCAATACGGCAATATAGCCTGTTTGATTGAGTAGGTTACTGATGTTTCTTGACGAAATAAAAATACCGTCGGTCATGGCGGTGAAGAAGGCCATAATCACAAACAGGGCGATAAACATTCCATAATCACGAATATTTTCTCTTAATACTTTCTGTAACTCACTAATAAAAGACATCTTTAATCTCCTTACTCCTGTGTTGCCAGAACCATAATATTTTCTTGGGTGGCTTCTTCTACGGGTAATTCACCAGTAATTTTTCCTTGGGACACTACGTACACTCTGTCGCTCATTCCCAAAACTTCGGATAACTCGGACGATAACATGATAATACTCATGCCTTGTTCTACCAGTTGATTCATAATGGTATAAATTTCAAATTTTGCCCCGACATCGATACCTCGGGTTGGTTCATCCAAAATTAAGACATCAGGTTTGACAAATAACCATTTTGCTAGAGACACTTTCTGCTGATTACCGCCGCTTAGATTGACCACTTTTTGCATAATACTAGGGGCTTTTGTATTCATGGCATCTTTATATTCATTCGCAACTTTAATCTCGATATTCTCGTCAATAACGTAGCGATTGGATATGTCGTGCAAATTTGCCAAAGTGGTATTCTCCTTTATGGTCTGGTCTAGGACCAAACCATTACCCTTTCTGTCCTCGGTTACGTAGGCAATGCCCGCATCAATAGCATCCTTGGGGTGATTGAAGTTCTTCTTCTCACCATGGAGTAATATATCACCGCTTAAACGATATCCAGGGGTGTTTCCGAAGATACTTAAGGCAAGTTCTGTACGCCCTGACCCCATCAGTCCGGCAAAGCCAATGATCTCCCCTTTCTTTAGGTTGAAATTCATATCCTTCAGAATGTCTCGGTTCAGTTTCGGATCGTAGGCGTTTAAGTTTTTCACTTCAAGCACCGTTTCTTCAGAGCGCTGGTGATCTCGCTTGGGATGAATGTCTTCGATTTCACGACCAACCATATTCTTAATCAACGCATCTTCCGTCACTTCACCTTTCTTTGCATCTAGGGTACAAATTGTTTGTCCGTCACGCAAAACTGTCACTGAATCGGCAAGTTCTGTCACTTCTTTCAGCTTGTGCGAAATCATAATGCATGTGACACCTTGTGCTTTTAATTCGCGTAACAGAACGAATAAATTTTCAACATCATCTTCGTTCAAGGCCGCAGTAGGCTCATCCAAAATAAGCAGTTTTACATCCTTGCTTAATGTTTTGGCAATCTCAACCAATTGTTGTTTACCGACACCTAGGCTTCTAATCTTTGCCTCGGGGTTTACATTAAGCCTGACTCGTTTCAGCATTTTGTTGGCTTGTTTGATGGTTTCGTTCCAGTCAACCCTTGACGCATTGCTAATCTCATGGCCCATAAAGATGTTTTCATAGATCGTCAATTCGGGGAAAAGAGCCAACTCCTGATAAATAATAGCCACACCCATTCGTTCACTATCACGAATGGTTCCAAATTTTTGTACTTCTCCGTTAATCAGAATGTCACCAGTATATTGCCCATGCGGATAAACACCGCTCAACACTTTCATCAAGGTAGATTTACCCGCCCCATTTTCACCGACCAGAAAACGAATCTCTCCTTTAGCCACTTGAAAGGTGACGTTATCCAGTGCTTTTACGCCGGGAAATTCCTTGGTAATGCCTTTCATCTCCAGTATAGGAGTATTCATTTCTATATCCATATTACAACTCCAGAAAGTATATAATCATCTTAGGGCTAGTGATGGATAGACCACCACTAGCCCTACATTTTAACTAGTAACTATAGATGTTCAGATAAATATTTTCAGCCATCACCTTCCCGCAAGTTCTAAACTTGCGGGAAGGTTGGCCTTGAATTGAAAACCATTATCTGAAAGACTGTACTCTTACTCTAATCCACTGAAGTCAAAGTCGCCAATTGAGTCGGCGTAGTAATCTTCGATGAGACCTTTTACATTGTCTTGTTTGATGGTCACAACCTCGGATTGGATCGCCGGAATATCAGCGGCTCCGTTGTCGTAACTACCTGTTGCGATTGGCTCGCCACCTTCAAGGAGGGAGACAGCCGCATTGATGGCATCACCAACAAGCGTACGAACATCTTTAAAGACGGTCATCGACTGTTTGCCGTCAATGATGTATTGTAAGGAGGCTTTCTCAGCATCTTGACCTGTAACATGGTAGGCTGACACATCGGTATCAGTAGCAAACACATCAGCAATCGCTCGAGCTGTACCATCGTTCGGAGCAAGGATGAAGACTTCACCTTTATCTTCGGCTTGAGCCACGGTCAGGTTCGCTTCGGCTAAGTTCTTGGCGGTGTTGAAGTCCCAGTTGGTGGTGACTTGTCCAATGATATTGGCCTGTTCTTCGCGGCTCAGGTCAGCTTTGTTTTGTAAAGCAATAGCTTGGTCAGAATTTTTGATGACAAAGGTGCCATCAGCAATCTTGGGTTGTAACACTTCCCATGCGCCTTGGAAGAAGATGAATGCGTTGTTGTCGGAAGCGGCTCCAGCGTAGAGATATAGTGGGTTGCCACTGCCTTCAGCATTGTTTATCAAGTATTGGGCTTGTTGTGCCCCAACAGCTTTACTATCAAAGGTTACATAGTAGTCAACAGTATCGGTACCAAGAATAAGACGGTCATAAGAAATCACTTGGATGCCAGCTTCTTTGGCCGCATTGGCCGAAGCGGCGGCGGCGGCACCATCTTGCGGGGTGACGATAAGAACTTGAACACCTTTGGTAATTAAATCTTCGACGTTTGATCGTTCTTTGGCGGAGTCACCTTGGCTGAACAGAATTTCTACTTCATAACCAGCGGCTTCTAACGTCTCTTTGAAACGAACTTCGTCCTGTACCCAGCGTGGCTCATCTTTGGTCGGCAGAACAATTCCTACTTTTCCGCCAACTTCAGAAGCAGATACACCATCACCCAAGGTAGCGAAGTCAAACTCACCGACTGAGTCAGCGTAGTAATCTTCAATGAGGGCTTTAACATTGGCTTGTTTGATGGTCACAACCGGAGACTGAATAGCTGGAATTTCGGCGGCTCCATTGTCATAACTACCTGAGGCAATCGGTTCTCCGCCTTCAAGTATGGCTATGGCGGCGCTAATAGCATCGCCAACGAGGGTACGAACATCTTTGAAGACGGTCATCGACTGTTTGCCATCAATAATGTATTGTAAAGATGCCTTCTCAGCATCTTGACCTGTAACATGGTAGACCGACACATCGGTATCAGCGGCAAACACATCAGCAATCGCTCGAGCAGTACCATCGTTCGGAGCTAAAATGAAGACTTCGCCTTTGTCTTCGGCTTGAGCAACCGTCAGGTTCGCTTCGGCCAAGTTTTTGGCAGTGTTAAAGTCCCAGTTGGTAGTGATTTGCCCAATAATGTTAGCCTGTTCTTCACGGTTCAAATCAGCTTTGTCTTGCAGACCAATTGCTTGGTCAGAGTTTTTGATGACAAACGTGCCGTCAGCAATCTTAGGTTGTAACACTTCCCATGCACCTTGGAAGAAGATGAAGGCGTTGTTGTCAGAAGCGGCTCCGGCATAGAGGTACAGCGGATTGCCACTACCTTCAGCATTGTCTATCAAATATTGAGCTTGTTGCGCTCCAACAGCTACGCTATCAAAGGTCACATAATAATCAACCGCATCCGTACCACGAATGAGGCGGTCATAAGAAATCACTTGGATGCCAGCTTCTCTGGCTGCATTGGCCGAAGCCGCCGCCGCCGCACCATCTTGCGGGGTGATGATGAGGACTTGCACACCTTTGGTGATTAAATCTTCAACGTTTGATTTTTCTTTAGCGGAGTCACCTTGGCTGAAGAGAATTTCTACTTCATAACCAGCGGCTTCCAACTGCTCTTTGAAGCGAGCTTCGTCCTGCACCCATCTTGGCTCATCTTTGGTCGGCAGAACGATCCCTACTTTACCGCCAACTTCAGAAGCCGAAACACCTTCACCCAAAGTGCTGAAATCGAATTCATCAATTGAATCGGCGTAATAATCATTGATGAGGGCTTTAACATTGGCTTGTTTGATGGTCACAACCGAGGACTGAATAGCCGGAATATCGGCGGATCCGTTGTTGTAGGTGCCTTTTGCAGTGGGAGTTTTGCCTTCAAGCAAAGCCACGGCGGCATTGATGGCATCATCAACCAGAGTACGAACGTCTTTGAATACGGTCATCGACTGCTTACCATCAATGATGTATTGCAAGGAGGCTTTTTCAGCATCTTGACCTGTGACGTGATAAGTGGTCACATCGGTATCAGCGGCATAAACATCAGCAATCGCTCGAGCAGTACCGTCATTCGGAGCCAAAATGAAAACTTCACCTTTGTCTTCGGCTTGAGCAACCGTTAGGTTCGCTTCGGCTAAGTTCTTAGCAGTGTTGAAGTCCCAGTTGGTGGTGATTTGTCCAATAATATTGGCAAGTTCTTCACGGTTCAATTCTGCTTTGTCTTGTAAAGCAACAGCTTCGTCAGAGTTTTTGATGACAAACGTGCCATCGGCGATTTTGGGCTGTAAAACTTCCCAAGCACCTTGGAAGAAGATGAAAGCATTGTTGTCGGAAGCCGCTCCCGCATAGAGATAAAGCGGATGACCAGTACCAGAGGTGTTGTCTACTAGGTATTGGGCTTGTTGTGCCCCAACAGCTAGGCTATCAAAGGTCACATAATAGTCAACAGCATCCGTGCCTTGAATAAGGCGGTCATAAGAAATTACATCAATTCCTGCTTCTTTGGCCGCATTAGCAGATGCGGCGGCGGCGGCACCATCTTGAGGGGTGATGATGAGGACTTTCACACCTTTGGTGATTAAATCTTCAACATTTGATTTTTCTTTAGCTGAGTCGCCTTGGCTAAAAAGAATTTCTACACCATAACCGGCTTTGGCTAGCGCATCTTTGAAACGAGCTTCGTCCTGTACCCATCGTGGCTCGTCTTTGGTCGGTAAAACGATACCTACAGCCAGAGCTTTCTCTTCTGCCGGTGCTTCAGCGGCAGTATCTTTACCACCGTCAGAGGCTGGAGCGGCTTCATCACCACCACAAGCGGCTAATGTCATAAGCAAACTAACTACAAAAAAAATGGTTAAAAATTTACGCATTATTCTCCTCCATAGAGATATAACTAAAGTTAATTGTTTTGTATCCGGTACTAGCTTTATCAGAATATTCGCAGGTTGATGTTACATTTCTGGTAGTGTTGACGTGTTGACTGATAGCCTTGGACTAAAGCCACAAAGCTAAAAACTCAAGACCGCTAAAAGTGGCCTAAATAGCCTGCTTTAGCTATCAGCTGAGGGATTTATTCCGATGTGTCATCAGTCAAGATAACAACATTACCACATTTCGTAATTGTAAGCCTGCAAATATACTATATATTACGTTTTATTTAATTTTACAACCTCAAAGGATTGTACGTGACCTGACTATAAAATAAGTAAGCTCTTCGTCTCCTTTTTTGCACTTTATTAGAGTTGTTCGGAAATAAGGTTTGACACTTCAAAAACTTTGTAAGTACATTTCCCTATTACCGAACAGCTCTATATATTTAGTTGATAACAAAAGTTTGTCGTTTCATTCATACTGACAAAATCAAAAGCATTTTTTGATAGGATTGACAGGGTTACAGGCAAAAAATCCTGTTAATCTTGTTAATTCTATCAGATATTGTTTTAATCATGTTGAAATGATAAACTTCTGTGATAATTGATGG
>JAUCGA010000043.1 GCA_030377865.1 Anaerolineales bacterium HSG25
CAGAGTAGTTCAATCTCCAAGATTGAACTACTCTCATGGTGAACTGCACAAGTTAATTACTCCCGATTCCATGAATAAAAACTGATTTTAACTACAAATTGTACAGTATAAATTAGTTGAAGGAGTAATTTTGTCAGAAATTCAACTGCTTGAAGATTGGATAACCCTAACCGAACCGGCTTCTGCACCTGATGGATGGGAAGTCTCCACCCCACGCGGCACAGAGCCAGAAAACTGGTATGCCGAGCCGTTTACCAAACGAACAGCCTGCAAAACGCCGGGTCAATGCGGCGGGGATTGTGATTGTGGGTGTCCTTATAACACGATGACTGAAACGGAACGACTACCCCGTATCGCTGACCTAGCCAAACTATTTCCAAACGAATGGTTAGCCTTTATCACCGTTCCTGATGAAGATGCCGATTATGAGCCTGTTCATGGCAAGTTGGTTGCCCACTCACCCAACCCCGACGACTTGTATGACGCGGTTAATAGCGTACTATGGAATCAGCATGTTTACACTTTTTTTAATGGCGATTATGAGGCTCTGCAAGCCAGTTATGGCGATACTTGGACTGAATCAACCCCCACCCCAACCAAACGAGTCGCCTCTGGGCCTGCTCAAGCATCGGTTATTGCCGAGGTTTACAAACCATCTGATACCGTATCAGATGATCTACTTGATTTGGCCTACAGTGCCATCGAACAACTGTATGGCCTACCCAAATTAAATGAGGCCATCCGTCGCCTGCGCCTAACCCGAGTTCGAGCGACCAATCAGAAACACCAGTCCTTAATAACCATCTGCGACCAAGCACTCGACATGTTAGAAAACTCTCTCCCCCGTGTTGATGAAGTAATTTGGTTGCTTGAAGAATCATTAGCCGAATTAGAGGAATAAGTAATTTTATGTGATGGTCAAGATGATGTTGAAAATGGAGTGCAACGGGTTTAGCCGTTGCCAAAAGCAATGACCCCGCGTCGGGCGTTCCGTTCGTAAGGGTCATTGGAGTGCAACGGGTTTAGCCGTTGCCAAAAGCAATGGCTGAACCCATTGCACTCCAACATCAAGCTGACCACTACAGAATAAGCTATTTTATGTCCACAACATTTATCCCAACCAATGAGATTAGTATAGAAAGTGACCAAAAAACCGACAATTCATCTCGTCGCGGGCCAAACCAGTATGTACGCTCGTTAGTGCAAGATAAGAACAACACCGAACGCAAACCGCCTTGGTTAAGAGTTCGCTTACCGACAGGTAATAATTACACCGAGGTCAAACAGTTGATGCGCGGTCAAAAACTGAACACTGTTTGCGAAGAGGCCATGTGTCCTAATATATGGGAATGTTGGAGTCGTGGTACCGCTACATTTTTGCTAATGGGAGAGATATGCACTCGGTCATGTGGGTTTTGCCATATTAAAACAGGTCGCCCGCAAACGCTCGACGAAGATGAACCACGCCGAGTAGCCGAGAGCGTGCTATCCTTAGGGCTAAAACATTGTGTGCTGACCTCAGTCAACAGAGATGAACTGCCCAATGGCGGCGCGCATATCTTTGCCAACACCATCCGAGAGATTCGCAATCTATTACCGACCTGCACCGTCGAGGTACTAATTCCCGACTTTAAGGGAGACCAAGCGGCCTTACAAGAGGTGATGGATGCCAAACCAGAAATCCTGAACCACAACACCGAAACCGTACCTAGACTTTATCGCACTGTTCGTCCGCAGGCCGATTATCAGCAAACCCTTGAGGTGTTATCTTTAGCCAAAAAATTAGATCCGGGTGCATCGACAAAAACTGGAATCATGCTTGGTTTAGGCGAAACCAAAAAAGAGGTCATTGCAGTCATGGAGGATTGGCACAAGCATGATGTCGATATTTTGACCTTGGGCCAATATCTGCGCCCTTCACCGTTTCACCTACCGATTGACCGATATGCCCACCCCGATGAGTTTCAGGAGTATCATGATTTGGGGAAAAAGATGGGTTTTAAGTGGGTTGAAAGTGGGCCGTTGGTTCGCAGTAGTTACCATGCCGATGGGCAGGTCGATGCGTTGCAGGTTGTTGGACGCGGGTAAACAACGAGTTACGCTCTCCAGAGAGGTTCAATCTTAAAGATTGAACCTCTCTCATGACCAACTTACATGATGGTAACGGGTGTGTACCCGTTACCCATACTGGGCGGGTAGCGCGAAGCCTCCTTGAAGGAGGATACACCCGCCAAATACCCGTTGCGATTACATAATCGCAACGATCAGGACATGCAATTTGGGCAAAAATAACAACCTATACTGCGATTAGAATGAGAACAGAACTTTTCAACATGTCATTCCCGCACGCTTTTGGCGGGAATCCACTGTCTGCATACGAATGGATGCCCGATAAAGACATTCGGGCATGACATGTGGAAGTGACGGTTTCAAACTAATTTGAGTATAGCAATTCCCACTTTGGGATTTTTTTAGGATACTTTCTTTAAAATCAAGCCGAATAGCCCTAATAAATGAAGGTAAATAAGGGTTGTATTCCCGTGAAATTTCCAAAGCGGGAATTGCTGATTTGAGTATAGAATTGAAGATCACTTAATCCCGATTCCTAAATTCTTACAAAAGAACGTATTGTTCCAAACAACTGGAATATACAGCTTAAAGGCCGTATTGTCATATCAATGAAATACGGCCTTTTTTCATGGGGCACGTTGGAGGAATAAATAAAGAACGGTATAATTCAGTAATCAATAACTTTTTAACGAGGACATTGCCATGACAGCCCACCCTTGGCACACTCTAAACCAAGCTCTTATTGCGACTTTAAATGAACACGCGGGTCGAATCTGTATTCGAGCCAAATTATACCAACGCTACCAGAATATCTCCTATCGTTGGTTTGCCGCGCTTACCTTCAAACTGGTTAAGTACTTTCATCAACATGGTATTAAGGATGGTCAACGAGTAGCCCTCGCCACCGAAAACTGTATTGAGTGGCTGGCCGTTTACATCGCCACCATACTAGCTGGCGGTGTGATTGTGCCCATTCGTACCAGCCTTCCACCCAAAACCTTGCTGATGATTTTGGCCGATTCTGGCTGTTCTATCGCCGTGTTAGAGGCCACCGACCATATTGAAGCGGTCTCGGCCACGTTTGGTTCAGACTCATCAAGCCATTCAATCAGCCTACCCCACCTTAAGCAGGTGTTGACTCTCAACCATAAAAATGTTAGCTCTCCTCTCCTATCCCTACAATCTATCTTGACCGAAGCGGCTCCCGCCACAGCCGAGGAGCAGAGCCACCTTGCCCAACAAGCCGAGGCTACACCTCCCGACCAAATTGCCGCCCTCCATTATCGAGCCGGTTCTGATGGGCATCATCGTGGCGCAATTTTTAGCCAAAAACAACTCATGCTGACTCAACAATATATCGCCACTTGGTTCACCTTTGAGGAGGATGATGTCGGCTTTACCATTGTTTCTTGGAGTGAATTTTACAGCCTAGAGGTCTCCCTCCACTATTTTTTGTCTGGCATTACCAACGTGTTAGCCGACAGCTACGAGACTGTAACCGCCGATATGCGCCAGACTAGCCCCACGATTATGCTGGCGACCCCGCTTAACTATCAAAATTTTTACGCCGGATACAGCAGTTGGGTCATCGACAAACCGAAATCGACGCAGGTAGTTTTCCGATGGGCCTTAGCCAAAGGCAAAGAGTATCAGCAAGCCGGAGCCAGTGCCTCGGCTCAACTGCGTCAAGAGTATGACCGAGCCGATTTGACCTTTTTCAGTAACATTCGAGGTGGGTTAGGAGGAAGAATTCGCAAATTTTACTCGACGGGGGCGGTTTTGTCCCATGACATTAGTGAATTTTTTGCTATTGCCGGATTGCCAATCACAAAATTATACAGTCTTAACGAGGGAGGTGGTTTTCCGGCGATTAATTATCAGGGGGCTAAGCCAGTAGGGGCTTATGGAAAAATCGCTCCCAATTTTGAGATGCAACTAGCCAACGACCACGAAATTATGGTACGAAGCGACACCATGCCCCGTCGATATTGGCAATCCACTTCTGAAACGGATTATCCCATAAGTGATGATGGTTGGCTCTACAGCGGTGACATTGGCTTTTTAGATGATGAGGAATATATTTATCTTACTGGTGTAAAACCCCATCTGCTGGTATTAGCTAACGGCTACCGCATTTTACCGACGTTGATCGAACAGACGATTGCCCAATCGCCGTTTATCGTGCAAGCCGCAGTGGTTGGGGATGGAAAGGCTTATTTGTCGGCCATGTTGGTTTTAGATATCATGGCTATTGCCGACCATTTACAGGTCGAGGTTGAGCAGATTCGAGGTGCAGACCATCCGCAATTAAAGGAACAGGTTGAGAAGATTATCGGCACGGCTAATCAAGCTCTTGACCATTGGGAGCAGATTCGGGAATATAGCCTGCTCGACCAGCAGTTAAGCGCGACCAGCGGCGAGTTAACTCCGTCGATGAAAATCAGTCGGCATGTGGTGGCGGCTCGATATTCTGACACTATCGCGGCCATGTATCCAGTAGAGATACAACTTGAGGCTAAACATGTCGAGCAGGTCTTTATTGAGCCGGAGCGACTCCGTTATCTCCTCGAAAAAGAGAGTATTTTAGACGCATGGATGAAAGATGCCGGAATCGAATTCCTGTTTCAGTTGGCTCGCCAAAAACAGATTGATGCCCCTTCAATGGTGCATATCTCCGATACCGCGGCCAGCATCGCCCAGATGGAACATGAGGAGAAGCCTCTCTCCACCGCGCTTATCGTCGGCGACCCCGCACGGATTGCACGGATACTGCCACCAAGTCAGGTGCAGTTATTAACCCACGATAACATCCGCCGCATGCGAAAGATCATCGTTACCTTAGCTAAATTGGTCGATGGGTTTGTGTTGGGGTACTTAATTGATAAACATGGGTACGTGCGTGGAATTCAACAGTTGGAGGTTGACTTGCCGCTTGAAGATAATGGCAATTTTTTACTTGGTCCTCAATTTCGGCGACATGCCGCCATCTCAAAACTATGTGATGCGATTGTATTTTTTGTCCCTGCCGGAGGGCGACAGGTACGTATATTTGCCGAGGGTCAGTTGGTTGGTCGGTACGCCAATGGCGATTGGTCGCCTGAAAACACCAGACATGTCGATGATGTGATCATCTATTTGGCAAACGAACGGGCTTACGATATTGGTCTCATGCGTCGTATTTTACGCTGTGCCTTCCGCATGTCAGAAGAGAATTTGGGAGCTATATTTTTGGTTGGCGATGCAGATACAATCCTCAAAAATTCTGATAACTCTGAGATTAACTCCTTCGCCACCATTGTTAACAATCAGCTTAGCCAACTCTCAGACCAAGAACTGATTAATTTCGCCAAACAAGATGGAGCCACAGTCATTGACCACCGAGGCGAATTTCGAGGTTGCATGGTACTTTTACGTCCCGATGCCGAAACACGTGCTGAAATCGGCCCCGACAAAGGAGCGCGTCACAGTAGTGCCGCTAAAATGAGTGCCGAAACCGAATGTCTGGCTATTACAGTTTCGCAAGACGGACCGATTACGTTGTATGACCGTGGTAATAAAATTCTATCTTTATGAATACTGTGGCTTTCAACATCATCTTGACCACTAAGCAATTTTCAGTAGTTTTCAGAACTAACGTGTTAAAAAATAGAGGCATAAGGAGGTCACGTTTTTAACGTGACTATCCCAATCAACGCATACGTCACGCTACAAGCGTGACCTACATAGAAAGTGACAACTTAGAATTGAAAATTGCTTCATTTCTAAGTTGTCACTTTTCCCGGAGTGCAAGAATTCCATTCTTGCTGTCAAAATACAATTTTGACACTCCTTTGTACTCGAATCCTTATTCCTGAACAAGTTTAATGTTCATTCCTACAGATTCATAGTTTTGGTTAAAAAAAGAGACGGCACAGTTCCAACAAGTCCAACGATAAAAAACGAGGTAATCAGCATGATAATAGAAAACACGATTCAAGGTCACGTCTGGAAATACGGGGACGGGGTCAATACCGATGTGATTTTTCCGGGTAAATACACCTACACTATCAGCGACTCGGCGCAGATGGCTCAATACGCTCTTGAGGATTTAGACCCTACTTTCGCCAGTAACGTTCAGGCTGGTGATGTGATTGTGGCTGGTAAAAATTGGGGGAACGGCTCCAGCAGAGAGCAGGCGGTTACCTGCCTCAAACAAGCCGGAGTTGGAGCTGTGATTGCCGTCTCTTTTGCCCGTATTTGGTACCGAAATGCCATCAATAATGGTCTGTTGGCTATCACCTGCCCCGAAGCGGTCGCGGCTCTAAACAAAGGAGATACAGTCCGTATTGACCTGACTCAAAATCTGATTTTGGTCAACGATCAGCAGATTCCATTTCCACCATTGGCCGAATCAGTGCAAGATATCATCACCGCCGGGGGGTTGATCCCTCATTTGAAACAGGAAGTAAGAAGGCTCTCTGGTAGATTCCGTGCAACTCAAAATTGCATCTTGAATTAGATACTTAAATGGGGCCTGTTTTTAATTTCCTAATCCACCACCACCGCCATTACTGCCATCATCACTGGCTCCACCAATGGTAAAACGGCGTATTTCAGAAGTGGCTAATACATCTTGACCGTTATAATCGGGTTTGATGCGAACGAGAATAACGTCCCATTCAAAATCTCCGGTAGTGGCTCCTTCGGTACCGGCTAGAGCCTCAAAATTACCGATGGTAAAGCTATATCTCCCCCGATTACAGGTAAGTTGCTCTTGTTTTTTCGCATCCATAGCCCCAGCTGGTGCTAATCCTGATTTCCAAATTCGGAGTTCAAAACCATAGTCCAGTGGAATATTCTCGCAGTCGTTGCCATATTGCCATTGATATGGGCTGGCAGAACTGCCGGTGGGTGGACTGGTCAGGTGGATGACTGAACTGACGACCATGACGGTTGGGGTATGTGTTGGGAGGGGGGTAACGGTTGGCTCTTTGGACTCCGGTGTTGCGGTTGGAGGAGCTGGGGTATTCGTTGGCTCTAGCGTTGCGGTTGGCTCTGGCGTTGCGGTCGGAGGGATTGGGGTATTCGTTGGTTCGGGTGTTGCGGTTGGCTCTGGCGTTGCGGTCGGAGGGATTGGGGTATTCGTTGGTTCGGGTGTTGCAGTTGGCTCTGGCGTTGAGGTCGGAGGGATTGGGGTATTCGTTGGTTCGGGTGTTGCGGTCGGCTCTGGCGTTGAGGTCGGGGGAATTGCCGTGGCGGTCGGTTCTGGAGCCATTATTGCTATGTCAATTGATTTTGAGATTTTTCCTTCTTCATCAAGGACAACCCTCAGTTTATCACCCCCAGGTTTTGCGGGAGCTTGATAGGTGACAATCGCACCATCTCCTGAAATTACACCGTTTTCTGCATACCACCGAAACTCAATATCGAGGTCACTTTTTTCACCCCAAACAAAATCAACTTCCACAGTCATTGTCTCAGCGATATTGATCTCCCTTTTATCGGGTTTAAGCTCCTTAATTTGTAGCTTTTGTTCTGAGCTACAGCCTACGAGGGTTAGTGAAACGATCCCAATAACAATGAGGGGCAATAATTTTTTAACGAATAACCTTAGACGCATCTTATGGAGTCTCCTTTGGCTGAATATCAAATGTCATGACAATATTAGGAATTGGCTTGAAACTGGTATTATCATTTCCGGTAAAAAAAACACCCAGTTTTAGTTTGTTTTTGTCGGCTGGAGGGATAAAATGTGCTTGACATGACGTTGTGTCTGCCATCTCCTTACCCGGAATTGACCAGCGACAATGAAGGGAGTCCATCGTGTAGGTTTTGCCTTGTTCGTCAATTGCTTCTATTACCTTTAGCAGGACTGTCTTGTTGGCAGGTAACGATGGTATGTTTTCAATCGTTATTTTGCCACTTTCTACCTGACCGTCGATCTGTTGTTGGGGGTCGGAACAAGGATCGACACAGATTTGGAAACGGGTTATGGCTGGAACTTCAAAATTATCTGTCCGCAGATTATTGATAGGGGTCTCAAAAAAAATTAATAGTACCCCCACGATAACTGTACCAACGATAAAATTAAAGGTGTTTCCACCGAATAGTTCTTCAAGTTTTTTGTACCAACCTTGGTTGGTTTCCTCAACATTATCTTCGGGCGTTTCATTACTCATAGGTTAATTCATGTAAGAGTGAGTGCAAAGCTTGCTTTGTTTTGTAGACAGGGCAACAAAGTAAAGCAAGTTTTGCACGCCTGTTTTTGCATTAGTTACAAAATATATTCTGAGACCATTCTACTTGGGTATAGGTACGGTTGCCTTCAATTTTACCACATCGTTTGGTGTAAGCTACGATTTTATACTCAACATGAGAATGAACGGTTCCACAATATGTTGTTACATTATTGTCGATATTGCATGACAAAACCAAAATATTGGGGTCGCTGGCTAACCGGAGTTCAAACGGTGTGATACCACCTGTGTTTTGACTTTCTATGGATAGGGCGGTCAGTTGTATGGTTACAGAATCGGTATCACTTTGGTCGGTGATGGTACTATTGCCATACTTCCCCGTTATGATAGCCTGATTGGTTAAATCTTGCTTGTCATTCAACGTAATTCGGTACTCTTTGCGGACGGTTTCGGTCTGTCCCGCCGATAGGCTATCCAAACTGGTCACTTGCCCAATTAGATTATCGGATAACTGGATATCCGTCAAATCGACATTGCCGTTGTTGGTGATACTATAATCGACGACCAGATAACCGTTATAGGTAATCTCGTCGGGCGTGATATTCATCTTGACTTGGATGGACGGATTGGGAGTCGGCGTAGGAACGGGCGTGGGTGGGGGTTGTTTGACTAATGCCGGTAGATAGGCCGCGCTCTGTTTGTCACCAAAAGCTGTTTCATCAAGCGGCAGATTAGTTGGGTCAACCAGTGGGCTTTGGTTTTGGGTTTTGTTTGAGTCTATCTGGCGAGAGGTACGACATGAGCCATCGGTGACGATTTCTAAACCATACAATGCTTCACTATAGCCATACACTTCGATTTGATATACCCCGGCCTCTTGAGCGGTGATGCAAACAGTATCATCACTCTGAGCCATGTTACTGATTCCTGTAGGTTGACCTTTTGTCCAGTTTTCTGACCAGACGTACAGGTCAGGGTCGCCCAAGGTGGGGGAGAGGGTGACGGCCAAGTTCTGACCGGCTTGTAACACGCGTCGATAGAAATGAATCTGTGTTTGGCTGAGTTGGTTGATCGTGGGATGGTATTCGATACGTTGTTGATAGGGAATTTGGGACACATTGCCCGAATTATCCTGCACCCAAGCCTGAATATAATGCACACCACCAACGGGGCTGAGTTGATAGGCATAGTAGTTGGCGTTACTACTATTGTTGACCACCCATCCCGTATCACCCACTGAACGCCACTGCTTGGCCCCTTGATTAAAGACGAACTCCTGATATTGTAGGGCGGCTACCTGACCGGGCGGGGTATCATTGGCATTAATGGCAAGACGGACAAAGGGGGTGCTACTGCTTTCTCCTTTATCGACGACTAACCCTTCGATATTCGGCGGTACGGTATCTTGGCGAGCCGGAATGACGGTGAGCGTTGTATTGATGAGGTTGTTGGCGGTGCTACTTTCCTCAAACTGATGATCGGGGTCGATTTCAGCCATGATGACATGATCGCCGGTGCGGGTGGGAGTCCATGTCAATGCGCTGGTGCTGGCTTGAGAGTTTCCGGCCAAACTGGTCAAATATGCCGTGCCGATAGATTGCCCCTCAACCGAAAAACGAACTGGAATGTTTTGTAATGGGGTTTGTCCACCGACCCGTTGCACCATCAGCGAGAGTTGGGCGGTTTTGTTCAGTTGGGGCGCGGTTGGAATCACCAGTAGATTTTGAGGTGAGGCAGACAAATCGTCTCCTCGGCTTAAAACGGTGTAGGCGTTGGCTAAGGTGGTTTCCTGTCCGTTCTCGTATCGCACGGTCAGGGGATAGGTGCCGGGTGATAGATTGGCCGGAACTGTAACCTGTAGTTCCGTACCATCGTCAAAGGAGGTGCTTATTTCGGTCAGGCTGTTCTCACCGAGTTTGAGGGAGACGGTCTGGGTGAACAACCGTTGACCATAGAGACTCAAACTGGTCGGCACATCATTATAGCCATAAGCAGGAGCTACCGAGGTGAGGATGGGTGAACCGGCAGTGACAGTGAAGGCTTGCTCTAGGGTGTCGGTCTGGTTGTTGGGATTGGTGACGGTTAGGCAGTAGTTGCCGGGAGGTAGATTTGGGGGGATGGTGGCCTCTAAGCGTTTGTCGCCATCTTTGTTTTCTCCCTCAAAAGAGGCTTTTTGCCACACGAGAGGCACACAATTGGCTGTGCAACTGTTGTTTTGAGGGGTACATAACTCCATCTCTGATTGCAGGGTGAACGATTCGCCGGTAATCACAACGTCGGTATCGGTTAGATTATCGCTCTGAGTGGGAGTGATGTCTTTAATTTGGGGGCCGACAGGGTTATCGTTTGGGGCTGATTGTATTTGGACAGTCAGTTGGTAGGCTGTATTTTCAGCCGTCAAACCAGCCTCAAATGTGGATGAAAGTTTATTTTTTAGAGGCAGATAAGCAAAACCATTCGTCGTAGCCGGATAACGAATCCGAAAGGTGTCGCCAAAGTCTTGTGGTGGGCCTTGGCAGTTTGACCAGATTACAAAACGAGGCCGAGCGAACTGACCCAAACTTAAGGTTCGAATATCGTAAACTTGGCCTTGTGTAACCGGAAACTTAACCCAATCCACATCATTCTCAGTGAAGCTAAAAAAGGATGGGTCTCCATTGGGTGTGATTTCGATTGCTTCGGGACAATCATTGTTCGGTTCATGTCTATCCCCCAGAAAACCCCACTGGGTGACGGTGAAATCGAGCCGTTTCAGGTTGTTTTGTTCTTCCGTTTCAGCAATCCGTTCCAACGGATCAACCCAAGCATAAATGGCTTTATCGCCCACTTGGTCAAGAGTTAACGATACCTCACCGAGCATGGCCGCACCCGCAGGCCAACTATCGACGATGATGAACTCCTCATCGGCTTTGGTACTGCTTTGGGGCGGTTGTTCAGTGGAGTCGGTATAGTAGAGATAAACCCGATAGCCCGACACCCCCACTGAGCCGATATTGCGGGCCTGCACGGTGATGGTAATCGTGTCGGATACGGTGGGAGCGGTATGGCTGACCACCAGCGAATCAATCGCTAAATCGGGCAATGGTTCTTGGGCTTGAGCTAATATCACGAGCCAACTGGCTAATAAAGTGATGGCGAGTACAAGGGGTAAAATAAATTTGGCTGATTTCATTGTTTTTCCTATGGGGTGGTTTTTTCATGCCGTGCCGGATGAATATCCGGCATGATCAGGGAAGTTAATTAATAATTATAAATTATAAATTATGAATTATGAATTGTCTGATGCTAACAGGATTTTAGTGGCTCATTTACCATTTATAATTCACCATTTACCATTTATAATTTGGTCTGAGTGACGTAAATATTCAATGAACTCGCTAGAAAGAGCGTCAGAAACCCGATTTCTTTGAGAAATTGGATGAATATCCAATTGATTCACGCCTCACACTGGCAAAGCAAGCTTTGCGCGTCTCACTTGCTCATCGATTCTACAAAAACCGGCAGAACCGTAATGCCTGTCGCGTTATCCAGATGTGGTGCTTCATATTTCTGCCGAATCTCGTCAGAAACCTGCTCAATAAAGGTGACCATGACCACCTCTTTCAACCCCAACCGTTTACCATACCGAATCGACTGGGTTAAGCCCTCCCGATAACTGCTATCATCGCTGAAACTTTTCACCTCAAGACCGTACTGCTGGCCCTGATAGGTAATCAGCAGATCAATCTGGCCGTTACCCGTGGGGAACTCAGGGTAGACTCGCCCCTTCCATTGCCGGAAGAAGGCTTGCAGGTAGCTGTACAGGTTAAAATGGTATACCGCCTCATAAATTCGCAAATCTTTACGCACCGGCGCGTCGGTCAACAACCAGTGCCGATTTTTTTGCAGATACTGCTCATAGACCCGCATGAGGTTTTTGACGTTTAGCGTGTCAGCCGTAATCACCTGCGACAGGTCGGTAAAGGGGGGGTAGAGCTGACCTATATTAGAAAACATGTCATCGGTAAAGGCGTTGAACAGTCGCCGTTGCACAAAGGGACAGGGGAAGCGGGTGTAATAACTCTCAGTATCTTCCTGTTCCCAACTTATAACCCCGTTCAGGTATAGATAATTGGATATTGGGTTGTCGTAACTAAACGGTATTTTTTTGGTGTTGAATAGTTCCAACACCACCTGTTTGTACGGTTCTTGCCGCGCTTTGCTAATCAGGTTGAGGATATTATTGTTAGGCAGAACGTAGAGCGCGGCCCCATAGACCTGATTAAATAGGGCCATGTCGATAGGCTTGCTGGTGTCTTTGTTGAACTGATCCTCGGTCAACTGCTCGCCCAACCAGCCGACTAGACCGGGTTGGCCTTGGGTCTCATGGAATACTCGGTCAATCACTTCTTGATGCACGGTTTGCCCGCTCTCCCGCTCGTACCAATGGAACATGGAGTCAACCTCGGCAAAGGTTAGGTGGGGAATGGGTAGACTGCGCTGGATGTTGAAGGGGGAGCCACTTTTGTTCTCGATGCCTAAGACGCTTCGGACTCCAATGAGAGCCAAACTGTGGAGCAAGTAGGTTTTTTGCCCCGTTGGTTGGTTAACCTCATTTTGGCGAGAGATGTAGATATGACGAAACTCAGTAGCAAATTGATTGATATGTTCCGTCCCCATGCTGTCAAACTCATCTAAAATTAGAATGACCGGTTTGTCGAAATAGTCAGAGGTGAATAGGGTGGGTAACTGTTCCCAATCGTTGATGATTGGAAAATCACGCTTAAAGCCGATTTTTAGTTGGGTAACCAATAACTTTAGAATTTTTTCATCGGTTGAGCCTGACCTAGCCGATTGCAGAGATAAAATAGCCACCTCGAACTCAGGTTGCTGTGCTTGAAGTTGTCTGACCACCTCCCGCATGACCCACGTTTTGCCCGACTGACGCGGCCCCCACACGGTGATGTAGTGACCGCCTTTTTCTGGGGTGTCACCAATGAGGCTGTTGTAAGCGCGATCTATCAGTTCATGGCGTGACACGTAGTAATGTACATCTTTGTCAACTTCTTCATAAGAATGGAATTTTCGCATGATGCTCTCCTTGGGCGAATGGGTGAATAGGTGAATAGGTGAATGGGTGAATAGGCAAATGGGTGAATGGGCGATTCAATGATTCAACGAGGTAACACCTCCGAGGAGAAAAACACACCTCGGAGGAGACACACGTTTCACGCCTCACGTTTCACTCATCACGTTTTCACTTCACAATCAACGGTAGATAGACCGGAAGAGTTATCTTATCTTCACCCTGCGTGATGGCCTGCGGCAGGGCCAGATTACCGTCGTTATCTTCGGCGTAGGCTACGAGGCGATATTGGCCCGATTTGGTGAAACTGTAGTTGGCTTCGTAGATGCCGTCCCCATCTGCATCGAGAAGCGGAATCTGTTCTAGCTCAATTTGGGGAGTCTCTCCTTCGCCCGTTTCGGGAATGACCAAGTCGGGCGGGTAGATTTCGAGGTAGGCGGTGACGACGCTGACATCATCTTCGATACGGGCCTGAATTAAGCTGTCGGTGTCGCTGATGTGGGTCAGAGTTAGCGGGGTGATGATGGGAATCTCGCTACTGCTGAGGTTAAACAGGCCGCGAGTTTTGGCGAGACCGCCATCGGCTTCGTTGTTTTCCAGATCACCATTGTCATCGAGCCACGGTGTTTGCTCCTCAAAGCCTCGTTTGGCCGCGTCCCGCCCGATGGTGTAGGCGGCCCATAGATCGGCATTGGCTCCCAAAGCGGTAAAGAAGGCATCGGAGAAATGCCCTCCTTTTTTGGTGGGAAAAGCCCGCACGTCGTTGCCGGTGGAGGCGATGACGACTCGGTTTGGCCCGCTAATTGTGCCGGGTTCATCATCATAACCTGTTTGCCTTGACCTGCCCCGCTGACCGGTGATAAATGAACCGGAGAAACAGGTTTCGATAATCACATTAATCTGGTCGGCTCCGGTCTCTTGCTCGACCTGAGTTAGCCATTGATCTAGTTGGGCCGCAGTCATCACCCCGTCCGGGCCACAGTCGAGGGCGCAGAAGGCATCGATAGTGCCGTGGTCGGTCAGATAGAGGTAAAACGGCACGTCCGATTTTAGGCCCCGTTCAACCGCCCATGCGGTGATGGTTTGCTCGATATTGGTCAGGGTCGGTTCGGCATATACATCCGGTTGCCCATCTTGGTCGATATCATGGTTGGGGCCAAAGCGTAGATAACGGATGTTGGCTGAGGGAACGCCACCCCGCCGAAAGGCATCGTAGGCTCGGTTGCCCATGTGGATGATATTCCGCTTGAGTGTATCCTCTTCACCGTTTTGCCCACCCACAATCACCACGATGGGCGCTTGGGATTTGGCCCGAATCGAGACCTCGTAGGAGACCTCTTTGCCAAAGAGTGAGTCAACCTTGTTTTGCAGTTTGACGTAGTATATCCCATTTTCGGGGGTGGTGAAGGTGAGGCGCACATTCCGACCAAACCCATCTTCGGTGAGGGAGTCTGCGTCACAACCACCGTAGATGACTGCGGTGGGGGCGGTGTCTTGATGGGTGCTGGTGGCTTGCAGAACGTAGGTGGTGTCGGCCTGACCCACAAAACTGAGCCAGTCGGTATCGCCCGCATCATGGAAGTTATGGAACTGCGCCGTGCCGTCGGTTAAGGAGGTGGTGGCGA
Source organism: Anaerolineales bacterium HSG25 (assembly GCA_030377865.1). Lineage (GTDB taxonomy): Bacteria > Chloroflexota > Anaerolineae > 4572-78 > J111 > JAUCGB01. The sequence continues at coordinate 14,937 of JAUCGA010000043.1, forward strand.
GGTCGCAGGTGTCATCCGCTTCGTAGGCATCCTCTAGCTCTAAACTGCCAACAACCACCGTGCGGATGTTGCTCCAAGGGCTATCCACGCCAGATTTGCTGGTTTTAACGCGGTAGTACCAGATACCAGCTGGTTGGTCGGTCAGAGCGGTGGTTGTTTCGGGGCCTTCATAAAGCACTGTGGGGGAGTCGAAACTGAGACTTTTGGCTCCTTCCAGTATGTAGGAACTCGCCCCTTCAATTCCTTGCCATGAAACTGTATAGTTGCCGTCGTAATCGTGATTGACAATCATATCTAATGTTGGCGGAACCGGACGAACGGTGGTGGAGACGATGTTACTCCAGTCGCTCAGTCCGGCTACGTTAGTCGCTTGGACGCGGTAATACCATGTGCCTTCGGGGCGATTGACGGCTAGATATTGGGCTAATGGGCCGGTATAGACGGTGGTGGGGCTGATGAAGTTAGCACTATCAGCCAGTTGCAGGGTGTAACTGAGGATGTTGGGTGGTTCTTGCCATGTTACGGAGTAGGTCGCTTGCCCCTGTGGGTTATTGATGGGGGCGAGGGTGGGAGATTTGGGCTGTTCAACGATAGCAAGTGTAACAGTGATTGTTTGGGGGGCTTCTATCGTGCCTGGGCTTTTTATGGTCAACAGCCCTTGGTATGTACCTAACTCTAGCCCCTCAGTATTGACTAGTACAACTAGTTGGGACGGTGCAGTACCAGAGAGTACCGAGGTGGTTAGCCAACCACTCGATGCGATGTCTACCGTCCAAGTATAACCACCCGTTCCTAAATTATCGAGCATAATTGTTTGTGGTGTTGGGCTTGAATTAGGTGTGGCTTGGAACAATAGTTCAATAGGTGTGACCTTCATAATCGGATTGGTAGCAACAGGAATGATAACAGTTGTCGTAGCGGTAACTAATTTAGGAGTTTGTTCATAATCAATAAGTTTACCAGTAATCGTAACTTGACTACGGAAATAACTACCTCTTAAATCATCTTCTGTTACTTGATAACCGATCGTGTATTCTTTATCAGAAGAACGAGTTAAATCACCGATAATTAATGGGTTTGCATGTTCATCAAATAAACGTACGTCATACAGGTTCATATTACCCGTGTTTTGCACTTGATAGTTAAAAATTACCACATCTCCGGCTTTATCAACTTTTTGTTGTTGTGCTATTTTTTGGATGGATAGCTCTGGTGACACATTTAAGATAACTGTGAGGGGAGAACTGGTTGTGCTGGTTATATACCCTCGGCTAGTTGCTGTAACAGAAACGGTACTGGTAAATTGATAGCTAGGCCCGTATTGGCTTAAATAGTTCTCATCTAGCTTTCTAAAGACATCAATAGATTTTGATTGCCCTTTTGATAAAGCAAACGGTTGGCCTATCTTCCCTAAGTAGCTATCAATAACCACAATGTCGGTTAGAACTGTCATGCCTGTATTCGTTACATAATAGGTATATTCAATTGTTTGGTATGGAGTAGGAGTAGAATAATTAACAGCTTGTGTAACATTTAAGCCAGAATTCTCTATTCTTAAAGAAACCATAAGTGATTTTGGTACTGCCCAATCGCTATTTTGTTTTACCTGAATAGTTTTAGTATAAAGCCCTGTGGTTAGGTTAGTACTATCTACTTTAACTGTAACACTAGCTGGTGTAATACCTGTTAATGGGCTAATAGTTAGCCAACTATCAGTTTCGTCTCCCTCTATCGTTGCTCGCCACGCGAGTGCCTCATTATTAAGATTGCTCACCCTAAAAGATTGCTCAGTAGGGCTATCTCCTTTTTCAGTAGCGATAAACTCTAATGTATCTGTGCTTAATTGAACATTATATCCTAATTTTAGAATGCCACGCTGACTGTCAGCAATGTAGATATTGTTATTAGTCAAATAAACATTTTGGGATGAACCAGTTGTATTATAAGAACCCACTAACATAGGAGTAGTTGGGTTGTGGATGTCAATAATCTGTAATCCATTTTCGCCATCAGCTATGTAAGCGTAGCGGTCTACAAACTGTATGTCATACGCATAACCCGATGTGTCATACTTTCCGATAATAGAGGGACTAGCTGGGTTTGTAATATCAAGTATTTGTAACCCATAGTCACCAGTAGCAACATAGAGATAAGGCGTTTTAAGGGCAATGGCTCTTGTTGTACCTGAAATATCGGTATGTCCAGTAATGGTAGGAGATATAGGATTGTTAATGTTTATGATTTGTACTCCTGCTTCGCCATCAGCAACATAAGCATAAGAGCCATCAACTATTACTTCATAGGCTGTACCAAAAGTGTCAAGTTTTCCTATATGAGTAGGAGTCGTTGACGAGGTAAAGTCTAAAATCTCAAAACCATGGTTACCGTTGGCTATATAAACGTAGTTACCAGATGTAGAAACAGCATATACTTGGTTGAGAGATTGATATTGTGCCAAAAAGGTTAAACTAGTTGGTGTAGTAGCATTTAAGACGATTAATCCTGCTGAGCCACCAGCTAAATATAGATTGTTGTTATCAAAGTGAGTTTGATAAATTTTGGCGGTAGTTTCGTAATTGGCAATTTCGGTTAATGTGTCTAAATCCATAACTCGTACACCACTGTTTCCATTAGCGATATACCCGTAATTATCAATTCCACTAATATGATAAGCCTTTAATACCTTGCTATTACCTGTCTGTAACGGTATATCTGGATTACTTATGTCTAAAACAAGAAATCCATCGCGACCACCAGCCAGATAAACATAAGGATTAGCTACCTTAAAATCATAGATGGTATCAGTGACATTATAGACTCCAGCATAAATTGGTTGGGTTGGATTATTGATATTTGCCATAACCAACTGATTATTACCATTAAGTATGTAGGCATAGTTATCAAGAATATTTACCTGATAGGCCCCATTTGGTAAGTTATATGTACCAGCAAAGGTTGGTTGGGCTGGTACACTAATATCTACAATTTGCAAACCGCCATTATAGTCAGCGACGTATAAATTGTTACCTAAGACTTGAACGGTTAAAGCGTAACTAGGGGTATTGTATGTAGCTACTAAATTGGGGTTGAGAGGATTGCTAATATCTAAAATCTGTACCCCAGCGAAGCCTGTGGCTAGATAAAGATATCCATTAGAGTGATTTACATGATGAATGTAATAATTAGCCTCATAGATTGTTTTGCTAATAGGTTGGGTCGGTGTAGTAATATCGACAACATGTAAACTGCTGTTATCGGTGAGGTAGGCATAATTACCTACCGCTTCGATTTTGAAGGCAGGAGCATTGGTTTGTCCAGCTAACGTGGGGTTTGTGGGGGTGCTAATATCAACAACGAATAAACCTGTTGAACCAGTGGTTAAATAGGCATAATTCCCTTTGACCAAAATATCTTGTGCGTAATTATTTGTTAGTGGAGGTGTTTTGCCGATAATATTAGGAGAAGTTGGGGTTGATATATCAACGACAAGTAGGTTACCTTTAATACTGATGTAAGCCAAATTATCTTGAATATCAACAACCGTGGCGATTTCCTGTAATGAATTGACTAACTCTACAGGTGATATTGAGGGAAGAGAATCAGTAAAGTTGTTAGGAACAAATAAAACCACATCGATGTTATGATTACCGCCATTACTACTAATCGTTAATTGACCTTGGTATAGTCCTTGTTGCAGATTGGTGGTATTGATGGATACTTGAATCGTTTTGTTTCCTGTTCCAGAGGTTTTGTTATGTGTTAACCATGAAACATTGGTTGAAATTTCCCAACTTAACTCAGCACTACCTTTGTTGTTGATATTGAAACTTTGGGTTATTGTTGGAGTAGCAAACTCAAATTGAGTTGCGTCAACATCTAGGATTGCATATCCTAGTTCAACAGGAACAGCGCTACGTGTGCTACTATCATTACCTAGTTGCCCATAATCGTTTCGTCCCCAACATAATGTAGTTTCATCTGTTGTTACTGCACAAGTATGGTCATATCCAGTTGTTATAGTATTCACTGGTGTTGTCAAACCTGTTACTGTAATAGGTCTCGTTTTATCGTTATAGGAACCGTCTCCAAGTTGTCCATAAGCATTATCACCCCAGCATTGAACTTGACCACTCTCAAGTAAAACACAGGTATGATTACCTCCTGCCACTAATGTTTTTACATCTCCGGCTAATCCAGTAACCGTAACAGGAGTAGTTTGGTCAACGGTGTTACCGTAACCTAACTGCCCACTACCATTTTCTCCCCAGCAATAGAGCATATTCTCATTAGTTCGGGTACAGGTATGGTTTCCTCCGGCTACTATATCTGTAACTTTACTACTTAACCCTTGAACCTCTACAGGTGTAGGCCGACTAGTAGTTGTGCCATCTCCTAAGCGTCCAGATTGGTTATACCCCCAACAGTGTACGCTACCTTCGTTGTTTAATGCACAAGTATGGTTGCTCCCAACCGTAATATCAATGATATTGCTGAGTAATCCGGTGACGGTAACAGGTACTGTACTACGAGTTGTTGTACCATCCCCAAGTCGTCCAGAACCGTTATTACCCCAACATCGAACTTGACCATTATCAAGCAACGCGCAAGTATGGGCACTGCCTGTTTCAACAACTAATCCTTGACGATTTTCAAGCCCTGATACTGATACAGGAAGAGGGCGGCTTGTTCTTGAATCGTCCCCAAGTTGTCCATCATAGTTGTAGCCCCAACATTGAATTTGACCATTTTTAAGCAATGTACAGGTATGGTTGCCACCTGCCGTAACCATATTAGCTTTGTTATCAAGTCCTGATACTTGAACAGGGATAGAACTATCTGTTTGAGTCCCATTACCAAGTTGACCGAGATAATTTCGTCCCCAACATTTTATTCCGCCTTGTGAAGTGTTAGCACATGTATGAGAAACACCAGCGCTTAGTTTATTAAGTCCTGTTACTTTTATAGGTGGAACAATCAGTGTGACTTTAATAGCGGCATTACCACCATTACTCTTAACTGTGATTTGTCCAGTATGAACACCCGTATCCAACTGGTCAACTTGAGCTGTTAACCTAACGGTATCAGGATACCAGTTATCTATAACAAGCCACGAAACATTACTTGATGCTTCCCAAGTTAAGGTAGTATGGACTAATCCATTATTTTTAACAGTAAAAGATTGGGATAAGTTATCAGGTACTTCAAGCAATATATTTTTAGTACTAACTTGTAGCGAAGGATATCCTATGTCTACAGGTGTGGGATTATAAGAGGAGTTGGTACTACTCCAACTAGCTACCGTACCGTCATCAAACAAAAATTGGGTGACATTGTTACCTGCGGCGATAGCAACAATACCATCGCTTAAACCTTTGACATCAGTGGGGATGTAACTAAAGTTTTTCCCCCAACATTTAACCCTGCTCTGATCAGTTAAGGCACAAGTATGAGAATCTCCAGCTGTGATAGCTATAATTGGACCACTAAAACCATTTACATCCACAGGACTTGTTCGATCAGTGGTGCTTCCATCTCCAAGTTGGCCATAATTATTATATCCCCAACATTTAACCCCACCTTGGGTTGTTAAGGCACAGGTATGAGAATCACCAGCCGCAATGGCTGTAACTCCTCGACTTAAACCACTTACACTATTAGGCGTAGTACGGTCTGTTGTTGTATTATTACCAATCTGCCCATGTTCATTTTTACCCCAACATTTTACACCGCCTTGATTAGTTAAGGCACAGCTATGAGATGTACCGGTTGTAATAGAGATAACATCTGTTAAGTTAACCACAGTTACAGATGTAGTCATAACATCGGTTATTATTCCTCCACCAAGCTGTCCATAGTTATTCAATCCCCAACATTTCACCTCATTTTGGTCGGTTAAAGTACAACTATGATATCCACCTGCACTAATGGTGGTAACATTATCGTTTAAAGCCACTACATCAACGGGGGTAGTACGGGATGTTGTCGTGCCATCGCCAAGTTGACCATACTGATTATTACCCCAACATTTAACCCTACCTTGAGTGGTTAAGGCACAATGATGACCACCGGTCGTAATGGTCGTGATGCCACTTTTTAACTCATTAGTGCAGGTCACTCCACCCTGATCCGTTAGGGCACAATTATGAGTAATTGCTTTAATCTTGTTGCCTAGACCAGTTACCTCACTAGGTGTAGTTCGGTCTGATGTTGTATTATTGCCAAGTTGCCCATAGTCATTAAACCCCCAACATTTCACTTTGTTTTGGTTCGTTAAGGCACAGGTATGGTGATTGCCAGCGGCAATCACCGTCACATTATCTAAATCTGAAACATCTACAGGAGTAGCAGTATTTTTGCCACCAAAATTCCGTCCCCAACACTTTACGTTACCTTGGGACATTAAGGCACAGCTATGAGAGCCACCCGTCGTAACAGAAGCTACCCCATTGTTTAACCCTGTGACCTCAATAGGTGTGCTACGATCAATAACCGTACCATCCCCAAGCTGTCCCCAATAGTTACGTCCCCAACATTTCAGACTACCAATACTGGTTAAGGCACAGGTATGTGAGCCATTAGCAGTAATTGCGATAACCCCACTACTTAAACCAATCACCTCAACTGGTGTTGTACGAACTGTAGTTGTGCCATCGCCTAGTCGACCAAAACCATTATATCCCCAACATTTCACTCCACCATTATTGGCTAAAGCACAGCTATGAGAATCACCAGCAGTAATCGCTACGACCCCGCTACTTAAACCAATTACATCAACAGCAGTTATATGATTAGTGGTTGTGCCATCACCTAATTGACCAGAACTGTTATCGCCCCAACATTTTATCCCACCACTACTGGTTAAGGCACAGCTATGTAAATCACCGACCGCAATTGCTATGCTTCCACTATTTAGACTGGTTACAGGCGTAGTGTAACTATTGGTGGTGCCATTACCCAATTGGCCAGAGCTATTGTTCCCCCAACATTTCACACCACTACTGGTTAAAGCACAGCTATGTGAGCTACCAACGGCTACCGAGGTGACTCCTTGGTTTAGCCCTGATACATCAACGGGGGTGATACGGTTCGTTGTAGTACCATCTCCAAGTTGTCCATGCCCGTTACGTCCCCAACACTTTACCCCTCCTTGATCAGTTAAAACACAACTATGAAAATCACTGGTGACAAGTATGGTTGGCGTGTTATTTAATTCAGACATTTTGGTAATCTCTATATCCGGCTGACCATCACCTAACTGTCCAGAATTGTTGTAACCCCAGCATTTAACCGTACCAGTAACGGTTAAGGCACAGGTATGTGTACCACCTGCACTTATGGCGGCAATGCCACTATTCAACCCCGTTACGTTGACAGGCGTGGTTTGGTTCGTTGTTGTCTCATCCCCAAGTTGCCCACTAGAGTTGTTTCCCCAACATTTAATTCCACCTTGAACGGTTAAGGCACAAGTATGATAAGAACTACTTGTAATCGCTGTGATCCCACTGTTTAATCCTATTACATCAACTGGACTGGTACGATAATAAGTTGTTCCATCGCCAACTTGTCCATAGTTATTGTATCCCCAACATTTCACACCGCCTTGATTGGTTAAGACACACGTATAATCATACCCACTACTAATTGCTATTATCCCATTGCTTAAACCATCTATATCGATTGGAATGGCAGTTCTGAATTTCCAATCTGTACGCCACCAATTATAGTATCCCCAACATTTCACCCCACCCTGATTAGTTAAAGCACAGGTATGGTTAGTGCCGACGGTAATAGCTGTTACTCCACTAGTCAAGCCATTTACATCAACTGGACTGCCACGGTCTGTATTGGTTCCATCACCAAGTTGTCCACCATCATTATTACCCCAACATTTCACCCCACCCTGATTAGTTAAAACACAGGTATGGGAACCACCCGTCGCAATTGCTATTATTCCATTGCTTAAACCTATTACATCAATTGGTCTTGTAACACGATAAGAAGTCGTTCCATTGCCAACTTGTCCATAGTTATTGTATCCCCAACATTTCACACCGCCTTGATTGGTTAAAGCACATGTATGTGAATTGCCTGTAGCAATAGCTGTAACTCCACTACTTAAGCCTGTTACATCAACTGGGGTAGGACGGCTAGTTGTTGTTCCATCGCCAACTTGTCCATAGTTGTTATATCCCCAACATTTCACCCCACCTTGCGCGGTTAAACCGCAAGTATGAGAACCTCCAGCCTCAATCGCGGTAAACTCATCCGTTTGTAAGGCCGGGCGGTTGGATTCGGTTTGCGGTTGTGAAAGGGGTGGTTTAGGTTCCGCTCGGACGCGGTAACGGTTCGGTTCCTCCTGCACGAACATCAGCGGGGATTCGTTCATGGTCTTCACGATTTTGGCGTAGTCGATCATGGGTAGGTCGGGCGGGGTCGGCTCCGCGTTGACATGCTCGGCTCGGTTGAGCAGGAAAAGCATAAGGCTTAAGGTTGCAATGAGTGCAAAAATTGATAGGTAACGCGATTTCATAAGGTTTTTCTCCTGTTTTTGGGTGGTGGGGATGTTTCCTCACCACCTTCTAATTATGGGAAACATAAACAAAATAAGTCGTATTATAATATAAGGTTAAGGATTGTCGAATCGGAGTGTTGTTTGTTTGGTCAAAAAAATTCTATCATTCTGTAAATTCTGCTCTTATTGTGACCTTGCTAGAGTGGAATTTACAGGATGATAGAATGATAGGCTCGCTATTAAGTAGTTTTCAGAACTAACTTGTAAAAAAAATTCGCGTGTCAGCAAGGATGTTGAGAACAGGATGCGCAGGATGACACTGATTTACTCGATTCTAATCAGTGTCATCCTGCGCATCCTGTTCTTTTTACGGAAAAAAGTGACAACTTAGAATTGAAAACTACTTAAAGCTCAAGGCAAAGCGATTAACGGGGCAACCTCTTGAAGCACATCGGCCAAAGTAGGAGCCGATGACGTGACGATATTTTCTTGGCTACCCTCATGTTTGTGGTGCGGATAATTGGAAAGATTTAGTTTTTTATGGTGGGTTGTATTGTCATAACGAAAGATTAGAGTCTTTGTATCATCCATATATTGATAGGCATAAGTAAAACGGTCTACAATCATTTCAGGAATGGGGATTAAATAAGTTGCGCGTTTTCACATAAGAATGAATTCTTATGCTGACACGAGAAACCTGCTTAAGCAGGTTTTCCGTTTAAGACGCTGATTTCAATCAGCGGTCATCAGCGGTCAAATGCACAAGTTAAAAAAATCTCCTATGAAACCCTATATATTTACACACTATTTGGTATAGGAAATACTGTAAATAGACACTTAATGGGTGAAACTCTCTTTTTTGGCGTTTTTTACTAATAGAGCATAAATTTTACAGGTTTTTTACAATTGGATAACAGTTTTTTTACAAATCTTAGCTATACTGTGTCCCACAGGCTATTGTGTTTGTTTTCCAGTCCCGACCTTTCCAGCTTTCAAATAAGAGTTGGTGATGCCGTGGGTGGGAAATAACACCTTTTTTTCAATGCGTCTTGAACGCCAGAATGAGTCTGTGTAGTCGGACAGTCAATGAACACGCACCTACGCCAGAGGCGATGTAGTAGCCGCGAGCGTCAATAGGAGAATATCGGCCACTTTAGTGGAACGAAACACCCTGTCCGACTTTCCACCATCATCGCGTGTGCCCTTTGGGACAAGTAAATCACTAATTTTTTCAAGGCTTAAACGAATGAAATTAAGACCTTTTGTATTCTTTTTGCCTCACGATGCTTTGGATGATGGCCATGATTTCGTACAAATCTAGAACAGGCCGTGAGGAATGGTACTAATTTGATAGATTCCGATCAGTGCCATTCCTACAATCCTGTTCTTATGCCCAATCCATATGTATACTACGGCTGTAAAACGGCTAACTCCGTATGCGCGCACGCACTTTGGTTTCATCTGGTGCGTGTGACAGCACAGCAGTCATAGCGGCTCATTCCTCAACATCAACAAATTCACGAATATGGAGTTCTGAGCCATCAACAAAATAAAGTTCTCCCCGTATAAATCCTTCATGGGTTGCCCGTTTATCATACGTCACGTTTGAGGCGGTTATAATCAAATTGTTTTCAATCAGTTGCCGAATTTGCTCAAAATAGGCTTCAATTCGCAATTTGTATCCCCTGTAAAACACCGATTTTTTGCTCTAACCGTTTCAGCATATTATATTCACCCAGCCATTCAATAAAATCAAGCGTCTCTTCTAAATCGTCATTTTCAAGCTGAGTGATAAAAATTGAGGTACTCAATTTATATTTTGTTTCAAATAATTTCAAACGTTGCTGTGTCCGTTGTAAGCCAGCTTGTAGTAGTCGTAGCTGATTGGCTAAAGCAGACTCGATGAGGCTTTGTAGGGGATATTGATAAGATGAAACAAGCGTTAATTCAGTCATATTAAGTTTCCTTTAAGTAAAAATCGGTGTATTCTGCCAGTAGTTTAAAAAAGAGATGTAGCGAGTCGGCTTCATCAACGGCTAAACCGCTAATAATACCCGCCCATGACTGACTGGTTTGAACATTATATCGCTGGACAATCCAGTCCTGAAATCCAGCAAATTCTTGCTCATCCTTATCTTGAGGCAAGCTATAAGCCGTTTTCGCCGTTTGAAAGCCCAATAAAAATGCTTGTAAACCAATCACTGATGACTGGTTAAGAAATAAGGCTGGATTTTGTTTAATTGAGTCTAGTAGTTGATAGAACATACACGAGAGATAATTATGAACAAAATAAGTCCTATTATAGGTGTAAGGTTAAAGATTGTCGAATCGAGTGTGGGTCAAAAAATTCTATCATCCTGTAAATTCTACTCTAATAAGGCCACAATAAGAGCAGAATTTACAGGATAATAGAATGGTAGGCCAGCCGTTCATAAGTGTCAACTTAACGTTTGTAGTAGGCGATTCATCGCCTTCAAACGGCACTAAAGTGCCTACTACGAACCCTTAAGTTGACAGTCATTCATGGTCAGCCGTTAAAGCTCAAGGTAACAAGGCTAGTTTACACCCCATTTCAATAGAGTTGTTCGGCAATAACTTATCATCGCATAAAAACTCAAATTCGAGGTCTGCGGAGTGCAAAAGCTGATTGCTTTTGCCGGAGACAAACATACAAAAGCAATCAGCTTTTGCACAGGCGCAGGGAACGGTTCGGGGATATGACCGCTAATCAAAAAGCTCGCGAATTGTCACTCGCAGGACAAATTTTGAGCCAAAAAGAGGGCTGTTGTCGGAAGTGACTCATTCGCGTCAACTGAGTAGTTTTCAGAACTAACTTGTAAAAAACAGAAGTGTACCATAATAGGCGGGTATATACCCACCAGATACCCGTTGCGATTACATAATCGCAACGATCAGGAAGTCGGCTAGGGTCTGAATGTCATGCCCGAATGTCGTTATCGGGCATCCACTGATCTGTACCGCCATATCAGTCTATCATCAACACGCCGAACCGCTCCAACCAAAAAAGCCGCGCCCAAACATGGACGCGGCTTTTTGACTCGACGCACCTCATCGGCGGTAAATATTCAGTGAACTCGCCATAACCAATAACCTAGCGACCACCCCATGTTGAAGTGGTCGCTAGGTTATTGGAGTGCCATAGCTTATCAACTATGGCATGCAAAAGCCTCAGGCTTTTGCATTCCTTTTCGTCGGAGATGTCGATTCATCCGAATCATGTTACAATATCCAAGCTACCCGGACTCGGTAATATTTCACCGTTCGCCAAAGCATGGCGACGGTCTATGGGAATGTAAGCATTGAATGAGGTCATGGTATCTCTCCTATGCCTTATTATAGCATATTCTTGACCGGGTTAAAAAGTAGCTTAGAATAAGGGTGATATGTGCGGATACCACCTGCGAGGTCTGTTTTTGACCTCGTAGGTGTTTCGTTAGTGACGTTTTATGATCGTGCCGGATACTGGTATTAAAAGCACAGTAGAGCAACTATATTCATTCACAATACTACTTACTTGCCATTTATAATTCACCATTTACCATTTATAATTTTGATGTTTGTACGTAGTGTTAGTCTAATTTTCCACAGGAGATGTTCTATGAAAACTTTACCCATGATGCAAGTAGATGCCTTTACCAGCAAGGCTTATGGCGGTAATCCATGTGCAGTAATCTTTGAGGCCGATGAGCTATCGACCGAGGCCATGCAAACCATTGCCCGTGAGATGAATTTATCGGAGACGGCCTTTGTCCTCCGCTCTGGGGTAGCCGATGTGCGAGCGCGCTACTTCACGCCAGCCTTCGAGATTCCCTTGGCTGGGCATCCGACCATCGCCACGATTTACGCGTTGTTAAAAACTGGTCGTTTGCCAGTTCCCACCGACCAGTTCACCATTCAGTTACAGTTGGAGGCGGGCATAATCCCAATTGAGGTTTCGGAAGCTAAGAGTGAACGCTCTTTGGTTACCATGTCGCAAAAAACGCCCCAATTTTTACAGCGGTATGATCCAGATATGATTATGCCAATTTTTGGGTTGACGAGTGCAGATTTGTTAAGCGGCGCGACGATCCAAACAGTCAGTACGGGTACACCACAACTGATGGTTCCGTTACAGTCGTTAGAAAGTCTCAAACGGGTCAGATTTAATGTCAGCCGTTATGAAGCCATCCATGCTGATTGTGACTTTTTCAGCCCACATCTATTTGTATTGCAGGGAATTAGCGAGCGGGGCACAACCTTTGCTCGCCATTTTGGTTTACCACCCGATACCTTTGAAGACCCATTTACCGGCTCGGCTACGGGTGGCATGGCCGCTTATCTATGGCGCACAGGATTATTGTCTGAACCAAGCTTTATCGCCGAACAAGGGCATTGGATGCACCGTCCGGGCGAGGCTCAGGTAGAGGTTGTTGGATCACGCGAGGATATTAAAACTGTCAAGGTGGGGGGGTACGCGGTTGAGGTTTTGCAAGGCGAGTTGATACCGCCGAGGTGAGAGATATGAATTGTGAATTGTGAATTATGAATTGTGAATTGTGAATTGTGAATTGTGAATTGTCTTGACCACTACAGATTCCTACAAATTCGCAAAAATTCAGTAAAACCACCCTAGAAACCCGATTTCTTTGAGAAATCGGGTTTCTGACGCTCCTTCTGGCGAGTTCACTGAATATTCCTACAAATTCAGTCAAAAATGAACCTGTCCTATTTTTTGGTACCCATCTGCTTATTCCCAATCATGTCCATATAGCGAGACACCTGATCCATCATTACTTGTTTGCGTGCTTCCTGAGATTTATCTTCGTTTCTAACGTTAACCAGTTGGGATTGGAAAAAACTATCTCGACGTTGATTAAGTGTCAGCAACAAGGTCTCCAGAATCTCTAAATCATTCATCAAGATTTCAGAGAACACCTCTTTATCGACAACAATCACTTCTGTTTCGGTGTTAGCAACCGCAAAGGCGGTTCTATTTTTGCTGGTTATCAAACCCATCTCACCAAAAAACCCTTGTGGACCTATGGTTCGAATATGTATCTTGGGGCTATTCTGATAGTAGCCATCAATGCTGACTTCACCCGTTTGGACAACATAGAGTGACTTGTCACTATCACCCTGCCTAAAAATCAGTTCCCCCGCGGTATAAACCTGTTGATCAGAAACCTCTGCTATACGGTGAACTTGGGAGTCGGTTAAACTTTCTAACAATGGCAAGGGGCGTAACAAGGTAAAAATCTCAGCTCGGTTTATTTGAGACGCTTTCGACTCCATATCTTTAGGTAACATTCTGACATTCAGATCCCGCTGTGGGGTTGGACGGTCAACCCCAGAACGATGCATGGCGTACCAAAAACGAGTCAACACTTCATCCTCAATATCGTCTTTACGGTCAAAATTGTCAATCCAATATCGCACTCGATAGTTAATACAAGTGTCACCATAAGAGATGACATGGACGGCTGGAGCGGGTGTCTCTAACAAACCTTCAATGCCATTCAAGGCACTCAATAAAATCTGCTTTATTTCACCGGGGCGATGACTATCAGGCGCGTCAATAATAGTATCAAGAGCCTGCAACGTTGTTGGTCGAGAAAAGTTAACAATTTTGTCTTGAGCTACATTGGTATTGGTAATCAGAATATTATGATTGTTTCGAGTCAATACAGATAAGGTTCGCCAATTCTGCCGTACTACCATCGCTTCATGTCCGGCCACCTCAACCCAATCACCAATCGCAAAGGGTGATTCTATCTGCAAGGTAATCCCCGCGAATAAATTACCCAAAATGTTCTGTAGCGATAAACCTATCACCGCCGAGGCAACCGTTGAACCAACTAACAGTCCCGTTAAATCGGCATCAAAAACCTCGCTAACCACAAATAACGAGATCACTATAACGAGAAGTAGTCCGACGATATCTAAAACAAATAAGGGCAGGCTAACCCCACGACGCTTGATGAACACCTCTATAATAAACCATTTAGATAGTTCGATAATCGCATAAACGAAAAATACGATTATTGCCGTACCCAATATTTGGTTTTGGAGAGGCGCATCCTTGGTCGCATTAATGACTAAGACAGGCGTGTCAGAATTTAGAGCTTGTAACGCCTGATAAGAAATAATCGCTAAAACTGAAGCAATAATAAATTTAGTATTGAGCTGGACACGTGTAAATTGAGACAAAACCACGGCCACAACCATTAAGATTATAATGCTTATAAAAACCGGAAAGAGCCATGATGCTAACATAGTAAATAACCCTTCAGAAGTTTATCATTTCAACATGACTAAAACAATATGACTAAAACAATATGACTAAAACAATATCTGTGGTGGTCAAGATGATGTTGGAGTGCAATGGGTTCAGCCATTGCCTGTAGCAACAGCTAAAGCCGTTGCATTCCGTTTTCAATATCAACCTGACCACTACAGACTAAGGCACGTGGAAAAAAATAATTGTCCCGTGGAGTAGGCACGCGTCGTGCCGCACCGCGGGTGCGGACTCCTCAATTGGGATGTTTTATTTCTTCCGTCTGCCTAAAACAATATCTGACAGGATTGACAGGATTGCAAGCAAAAAAATCCTGTTAATCTTGTCAATCCTGTCAAAAAATGCTTTTGATTTTATCAATATATCAGGCAGGGCCTTGGTCATCGTTTGGGCCAGTTGAAAAGATTAAACGCAAGAGACGCGAATGACGCAAACGTTTTTCTCATAGCGTCCTTTGCGCCTTTTGCGTCTTTTGCGTTACGTTTTGTGTTTTGCTTATATTCCTAAAATGGCCGAAACCATGACCATCGCCAACAACACTCACCCTGACTTTTTCTTTGGTTCAGTAGAAAACAGGACTACAACGGATAATTGGAAGAAACGTATTGGTTCTCGATGACACGAATTAACCGAATTTGAATGTAATCAGTCCGTTATCGGGGAGGTTTTTATCCGTTAAATCCCCAAATCTGTTGTAGTCTTGCTCGCCCAAAGATTCCGTTAGCGTCAAAAACGATAAACTCTTGAATCCTTAAGTAACATTGTGGCTCTTTGGGGCTTTCCGTGCAAACGTCATGATTGTGTCATCATCTTCCCGCAAGTTTTAAACTTGCGGGAAGATTGCCCTATCAAGGTATCTAATTCAGGATGCAGTTTTGAGTTGCACGGAATCTACCAGAGAACCGTAACATTGTTAAAATATCAATCTTGATTATAACATCAATAATTAGATTGAGCGAAGAGATCATAGATGTTCAGATAAATATTTTCAGCCATCACCTTCCCGCAAGTTCTAAACTTGCGGGAAGGTTGGCCTTGAATTGAAAACCCTTATCTGAAAGACTGTAGCTCTTTATGACAGTATCATATCCGTCAACTTAAGGATTGTTAACGACAGACCTACAAGGTTCGCCTACGGCGGAAACCTTGCAGGACATGGGCTTGACCTTGTAGGTTTTGGAAACCTGCAAGGTCTGATTGGCCTAAGTTGACACTTATGATGACAGTATTAAGTACTATCACAAAAACCTTAAGTGTGCTATGATTATTTTTGTGGTAAAATGATATGGTTGTATACTATCCCCCATATCTCTAGGTGATTATTTGAGGCAATATAGGAATGAAACTGCACAAATCCAAGGCAAATATCATCATTGTTGATGATACTCGAGCCAATCTAAAAATTTTATCCCTAATGCTACAAAAGCAGAACTATCATATTCGGACGGCTCTTGATGGTACGAGTGCCTTGCAAGATATTGCAGACTACCCACCTGATTTGGTGCTTCTTGATATTATGATGCCCGATTTGAGTGGATACGAAGTCTGTAAAACTCTGAAAGACAACCCCGATACAGCAAATATCCCTGTTATTTTTATTAGCGCGCTGAGTAACGCGGCTGACAAAGTAAAAGCCTTTAAGGTGGGCGGGGTAGACTACATCACCAAACCGTTTCAACTACAAGAGGTATTAGCCCGAGTACGAAACCATCTTACCTTACGAGAGTTGCAAAGTCAGCTCCAAACTGCTAACGACGAGTTGGGGCAACGAGTTGAAAAGCGAACGGTTGAGTTGGTTAAGGCCAATACCAACCTTAAACAAGAAATTATTGAACGACGGCGAGCTGAAGAATCATTACGCGCCAGTGAAGAAACCTACCGGACTTTGTTTGAAGATTCGGGAGACACCATCTTCATCTTCACGCCTGATGGTCAAGTTGTGGACATCAACCCTGCCGGTTTGAAGTTATTTGGTTATGAAGAGCGTGAAATTGTGACCATTAATGGTCAACAGTTATTTGCCTCATCTCGCGATTATAGCCGTTTTTGGGAAAAAATTCAGGAGCAAGAGATTGTCAAGGATTTTGAGGTTAAGTTTAAACACCGAGATGGTTCTGTTTTAGACTGCTTAATGAGCGCCACCCTCCGTAAAACAGACGATGGACGAATACTGGCCTATCAAGGTATTATTTGGGATATTACGCAACGCAAACAGGCTGAACGAGAACGATTGCTACTGCTCTCGATTCAGCGGGAGTTGGGTATCGCTCAAGAGATTCAAGAAAGTTTACTTCCTCCGCCTGAGCCAGAATGGACCGACTTAGATGTTATATGCTATAACACGCCTGCCCGTGAAATGGGCGGTGATTTATACGCCTACCATAAATTCTTTCACCCTATTACAATAGATGGCAACTCTCGGCAACGGTATGCCATCGCGGTGGGAGATGTATCGGGAAAAGGTATGCCCGCGGCTCTGCTTATGGCGGTTAGCCTAGCCTCATTCCGCTCAACTGTGGTGCAAGAAGATGTTAGCCCCAATCAATTTTTAATTCGAATGGATAGCGCCCTGTCTGATTATACGCGACGTAGCAACCAAAACTGCGCCTTGGTTTATCTTGAGGTTATCCCACCTGTTGGAGAGATACCCGGTCAACTGCATGCCGCCAATGCTGGTTGTGTCACCCCCATCATCAAACGAGCCGACAATCGTGTCGAATGGGTTGAGATTGGCGGCATGCCTTTAGGTGTAGGGCTAGGCTCACAAACCGGATATCAAGAGTTGTCTCTATCATTGTCAAAGGGCGATATGATTATACTGAGTAGTGATGGGATCGTTGAAGCGGTTAACGAAGAAAACGAAATGTTTAGTTTTGACCGATTTGAGGTCGCAGTACAAAGGGGACCAAACAGCAACTCCGAAGAGATGCTGGAGCATTTAATTGATAGTGTAACCGAATTTGTCGGCTATACCGAGCCGCATGACGATATGACGATTGTAGTCATAAAAATATAACCACCTCCGTATTATTTCCACAACTCCTGTTAAAGACGCATAGAATAGTTGGGGGAGTGCAGAATATGACCGCTAATCCAGTTGATGCGAATGAGTCACCTCCGACAACAGACCTTTGGCTCTTTGGGGCTTTCCGTGCAAATATCATCATCTTCCCGCAAGTTTTAAACTTGCGGGAAGATCGCCCATCAAAATATCTAATTCAGGACTTGCTACCCGATAAGAAATTTAGCTTAGACTAATCATGGAATAATATTTGACAGGATTAACAGAATTAACAAGATTAAAAGCAAAAAATCCTGTCAATTCTGTTAATCCTGTCGAAAAAATCTTTTCTCTAATCAAGATGTCGGGTACCAAGATTCAGGACACAGTTTCGAGTTACACGAAATCTACCAGAGCCAATTTATCCTGCGAGTGACAATTCGCGAGCTTTTTGATTGGCGGTCATATCTCCCGAACCGTTCCCCACAACTCCTGTGTAAAAGTTCAGTAAAGTAGCCCTAAAAACCCGATTTCTTTGAGAAATCGGGTTTTTGCATCGCATAAAAACTCAAATTCGAGGTTTGCGGAGTGCAAAAGCATCTTGCTTTTGCATGTTTGTCTCCGGCAAAAGCAAGATGCTTTTGCATGTTTACCTCCGGCAAAAGCAAGATGCTTTTGCATGTTTACCTCTGGCAAAAGCAAGATGCTTTTGCATGTTTACCTCTGGCAAAAGCAAGATGCTTTTGCACTCCTTTATTCCCGAACAACTCTAATAAGTTAGTTCTGAAAATTACTTTTTAATACCCTACAAGGAACATTTTATCATGAAAACAGATTGGACTCCCTCAAGCTGGCGCAACAAGCCGATTTCACAACAACCAACCTACCCTGACCCCGCCAAAGTGGCTCAAACAGAAAAAACATTGCGCGAAAATCCACCCTTAGTACTAATTGAAGAGATAAAACAACTACGTCAACAGTTAGCCAAAGTAGCCGCCGGAGAAGCGTTTTTGCTACAAGGCGGCGACTGTGCCGAAAGTTTTGCTGAGTTTAGCGCCGATAACATCGAAGCGACCTGCAAACTGATTCTACAAATGGCGGTGGTGCTGACCTTTGCCGGGAGTTGCCCCATTGTCAAAGTGGCTCGTTTAGCCGGACAGTATGCCAAGCCCCGCTCGGCAGATACCGAAACAATTGAAGGTATCGAGCTACCAAGCTATCGAGGCGACATAGTCAACGGTATCGAATTTAATGAACTAGCTCGTGTTCCCAACCCCAACCGGCTGACCCAAGCCTACCATCAAGCGGCTGTCACCCTTAACCTCCTACGAGCCTTTACCAAAGGCGGGTTGGGCGATTTGCACCAAGTTCACCAATGGAACATGGCCTTTGTAAAGGATAGCCCTCTTGGTGAACGCTACCAAGATTTGGCTGACCGTATCGGCCAAGCGCTCGACTTTATGGAAGCCTGTGGCGTGGGTGTTAATCGGGCTAGTATTCGCGAAACGACACTGTACACCTCACACGAAGCGTTACTGCTCAATTTTGAAGAAGCAATGACTCGACAGGATGTTATAACCGGCAAATGGTATGACTGCTCGGCTCACATGGTCTGGGTAGGCGACCGTACTCGACAGTTAGAGCAAGCTCATATTGAGTATTTTCGGGGTATTTTTAACCCAATAGGTATCAAAGCAGGCCCAACGATGACCGTTGACGAGTTGTTGCGTCTACTAGAAACCCTAAATCCGAACAATGACCTTGGACGAATGACGATCATCATCCGCATGGGGGCTGACAAAATTGCCGACAAACTTCCCCCACTTATTCAGGCCATTAAGCGAGAAGGTCAGCAGGTAATTTGGAGTAGCGACCCGATGCATGGCAACACCGTCAAAACCGATTATGGGTACAAAACTCGCTCCTTCGACCAAATTTTAGCCGAAGTACGAGATTTTTTCGCCATTCATGATGCAGAAGGAACCTATCCGGGTGGCCTCCATTGCGAAATGACCGGCCAAAATGTAACTGAATGTATCGGTGGCGCGCAGGCCATCACCGAACGTGGGTTAGCCGATAAATATATCACCAACTGTGATCCTCGGCTAAACGCGGCGCAGAGTTTAGAGCTATCGTTTTTAATTTCTGAATTTCTCAAAAAATCACGTCGCAAAAAACAGGTTTGAAATTCATTTTAGGAATCGGGGTGTAAAAGTTCAGTAAAGTAGCCCTAGAAACCCGATTTCTTTGAGAAATCGGGTTTCTGACGCTCTTTCTAGCGAGTTTACTGAATATTTACTGTTCGGGAATAAAGGAGTGCAAAAGCATCTTGCTTTTGCATGTTTATCTCTGGCAAAAGCAAGATGCTTTTGCACTCCGCAGACCTCGAATTTGAGTTTTTATGAGATGATAAGTTATTCCCGAACAAGTCTAATAAGTTATGCAGGGTTTCAAGGTAAGACCTCCAAGGAGAAAACCATACCTTGGAGGACACGGAATCGTTCTCCTGCCAAATACCCGTTGCGATTACATAATCGCAACGATCAGGAAGTTAGTTAATGCTCATTTCTAAGGGTCTACAAAATCTTTAGACTACACCATGACCGTCAAGTCAAGAGTTCGTAGTAGGCACTTTAGTGCCGTTTGAAGGCGATGAATCGCCTACTACAAACCTTAAGTTGACGACTATGAACCCTATCCATACAAAACCATGCCCTATCCGACCCAACCAGATGGCTATCTACCAGCTATCCAATTCGTATATCCAAAAATCATACTGAATCTGGCCGCGATACTCCTTATGGTAACCACTATTCCAATTTTACTGGTTATTAGTTGGT
Organism: Anaerolineales bacterium HSG25; assembly: GCA_030377865.1. Taxonomy (GTDB): domain Bacteria; phylum Chloroflexota; class Anaerolineae; order 4572-78; family J111; genus JAUCGB01. Next base: position 35,585 of record JAUCGA010000043.1, read on the forward strand.
TACTGCGGGGTCTGCCACCTGATTTTTTGCGTTTGAACCATATCTGGGAACTCCCCCTCATCATCGTTGTACTCATCGCCACGATTACAGTGCATGAGCTAGTGCATGGCCTGACCTATCAATGGCTTGGCTACCGAGTCTCCTACGGGGTGAGTTGGCACCTGTTCGCCGCCTACGCCGCCGCGTTTGGACAGTTTCAAACCCGTAACCATAATCTGCTAACTGCCCTAACGCCCCTGTTCGGCTTAACGATGCTTCTCATGCCGCTATTAGCTGTCTCGCACCCGACTATCGCCCTACTTGGTTTTTTGGCTATATTATTCAATATCAGCGGCTCTGTGGGTGACATCTATTTGGCTTGGCGATTGCTGAATCTGCCCTCCAAAACCCTCATGTATGACCAAGATGTGACCACCATGTTGATTTATATACCTAAAACGTGAGAGCATACGCGAGACTATAAAAGTTCAGTAAAATCGCCCTAGAAACCCGATTTCTTTGAGAAATCGGGTTTCTGACACTCTTTCTAGCGAGTTCACTGAATGTTTACCAGTTTTGTCTGAACCTCATATCAGTGGCATAATCTTAGGCAATTCCAGAAAAACAAGTCTCCCAAAAATCGTTGGCTGAGTCTGCCGAAGCTTGTTCCCTTCGACTAGCTCAGGGTACGTTGGGAGATTTTAAAAGTTGGAACTGCCTAATGCCCATGATACAGTATACAACCTACGATGGCCCCTTATGGCTCCGCCCAGAGCGCTCATTTTACCCCGCCTTGGAGCAGTTGGTTACCGACAAAGACCATCTGCTTGTTTTAAGCTACGGTCAGCCACCGTACACCGTCTCCCTTGGTGTACCACATCAAACTGGCACCGGCGATTGGCGCATCTGCGAGAATCGTCGAGATGCCCACGGTCAAATCAAAGATCGTCCCGGCGATGATAACACCGTCTCCTTTGTCCTCGTAGCTTTTGACCGTTTACGACAGGCCAACATTTCCAGTAAAGTGGTGATTATGGCCCATCCCACCACCCACGACCCCAACAAAGATATAACCAGCCCCTATTGCCAAGAGATTTTTCGTCAACCCAGCGCCCTTCTGTTTGAATGCCATGCCTGTAGTAAATATCGGCGGTTAGATTTAGAATTAAGCGCGGGACGAAATTATCTGACCCCAACCGTCTGTTTTGGCCGAGAGATCGCCAAACGATTGCAGTATCGCTATAAATTAGGGGCACAAAATGGCGCTAATAAAAAAGAGGCCATTATTTTTGAGGCAGAGGGCAAAAGAAACGCTGGAATATTACAACTTCCAGCTCGAAAAACAGCCTCTTTAATTGAAGCGGAGCGACATGGCATGCCTGCCCTCCATTTGGAGGCCAAACCCTTCTTCCGTCAGATTCCCGGCGAGTTAAACACTGTCAGCCCCGCAGGGCATGCATTAGGTCGAGCCATTGCCGGAGCAATACGAACATTGGCCTATAAGGAATCGGGATTCAGAAGTTTATCGTTTCAACATGATTAAAACAATATCTGTGGTGGTCAAGATGATGTTGGAGTGCAATGGGTTCAGCCATTGCTTTTGTTGGCAACGGCTAAACCCGTTGCACTCCATTTTCAACATCAGTCTGACCACTACAGATTAAAACAATATCTGACAGGATTAACGGGATTGACAGGATTACAAGCAAAAAATCCTGTTAATCTTGTTAATCCTGTCAAAAAATGCTTTTGGTTTTATCAATATGTCAGGTCATGAATGAAACAACAAACTTTTGCGGGATTAATTAACTTGTGCAGTTCATGGTGAGAATGGTTCAATTTCTAAGATTGAACCATTCTGGAACGTAGACCTCATTCCTAAAGCGTTGTGAACTTTACACCCGCGCCGGATGAAGCGGCAAACGCCGATTTGCCTTAAGCGCATCAGAGAGGGAGACGGCACGACCAGTACGATAGATGTTGACGATTTCGGCCATGATGCTGATGGCAATTTCGGCGGGGGATTCGGCTCCGATGTCTAAACCAATGGGAGCGTAGACACGGCTAAGTTGATCGGGGGTTAGCCCTTGCTCTTGGCGGAGGAGTTCAAATACGGCTTTAACACGGCGCTTACTGCCGATCATACCGATATATTGAGCCGGAGAATCGATTACCTCTAACAAAGCCTCTACGTCATGACTATGCCCGCGCGTAACCAAAATGATGTAGGTATCTCGATTTATAGGCCACTCTCGGAGCATTTCAGTGAAGGGTTGAGCCAGTACTTGGTCGGCTTTGGGGAAACGGTGGGGGTTGGCATATTTGGGGCGATCATCGACCACCACCACCTTAAACTCAATCAACTTGCCTAGTTCTGCCAATGGTAGCGCTACGTGTCCCGCCCCAATAATTAGCAAGGTTGGGGCACGACGATGCAAATCGACAAAAAGCGTTACCTGACCATGAGGCCGTTGGTAACGTAATGGTTTGGGTTTGGGAATCTCCAAATTCTGCTGAACGTTTTGCAGAGCCTCTGCCTCAAGTGAGCCGAGTTGTAACCGTCCATAAGTTTTGTCGGCCCAAACCAAAGCTCGCTGACCTAACGCGGCTCGATATTCTCCTGTTGCCTCAATCACAGTGACCAGAGCAACCTGTTCGTCGGCCTCAATTGCCGCTAAAAAACGGGTTAATAGTTCGTCTGTTTGGTTCATCAGGCTGACCAACGCTCAAGATAAACGGTCATCACCCCGCCACATACGCCCAAACTTTCCATGCTAATCGGCTCGGTTAAATCAACCTGAACCAGTTTAGGGTGTCCGGTTTCAATCACATCGAGCGCGGCTCGAATCACATCAGCCTCGCCACAACCACCGCCTATTGTGCCATAATGCTGACCATAAGGGTGGATGATCATTTTGGTGCCGAGTTCGCGGGGAACAGAACCTTTGACCTCTACAATAGTGGCCATGGCGACGGGGGTGTCGCTAATCAGTTGACTCAGTTTTTGGTAGATTATTTTTGTTGTGTCCATAGAAATCGGGTAATTAACTGTAAAAGTTCAGTAAAACCACCCTAGAAACCCGGTTTCTTTAAGAAATCGGGTTTCTGATGCTCCTTCTGGCGAGTTCACTGAATATTTACAATTAACTTGTGCAGTTCGTTATGAGAGTGGTGTCACTCAATCTTAGATATTGAACCACTCTGGATCGCTCAATTTATTTAGGACTCATTCCACCTTACCAATCGTCTTCGTCAGATCCTTCAATGCCACCGCCGGGCAGTTTCAAATCAATCACGTCGCCATGATGATCAACAATAATCTTAAATCCCATCATGCCGAGCATATTACGCGCATCTTCAGGGATTCCCTGATCCATGACCTGATCCATTTTGCCGATAGAGGAATCGACCATGACTTTGGTAAACAGATCATCTTTGCCCATTAAGGACATAATATTTTCGGACACCAACTCTTTGTTGTCATTGGCCTGTTTTTGGAGCCAATCAACCACTTGACGATCAATCGTTTCGGCGGGAATATGGCGTTTGAAGCCGTGATCCAATAAAATATATTGAGCTTCAGAGCCGATTGAGGCGGTGGCTAAAAGTTGTTCATTTTCATCGTAGACTAAACCGCTAAATAGGGCTAATCGTTGTTTTGTCATAAAATTTTACCTCAACTGTTATTTTAGAGTTTTGAGAAAACTCCTAAAGGTCTTTAGGAGTTAAAAATTAGGGTAATGTAGGGTTTTCCAAACACCTCAACACCGAGGAGCTTCGCACCTCGGAGGAGAACGACTATGCGTCCTCCAAGGTGTGGTTTTCTCCTTGGAGGTCTTATCTTAAAACCCCGTATTACTTATTTAACACTGTATATAGTCCATCTGGACAAGTGTACAGTTATTATTCACGACACCATACAAATTCAATCTCAAAAATTAAGCGTGTCTCTATTCGATAATCCTGACTGTCATGTTGTTATTAAAGCAAACTCAGCCATGTGTATATTAAGGAATATAGCATAAACTGAAATTGCAGCAAATTGGTATGGTCAAACTTAAACATCCGAAACATGAGCTATTCTCACTTCGGGTCGTTCTGCGCGAATTCATCTAACTCTGTGATAGTCAAGATGATGTTGGAGTGCAATGGGTTCAGCCATTGCTTTTGGCAACGGCTAAACCCGTTGCACTCCATTTTCAACATCAAGCTGACCACCACATAATCTTGTTAATTCTGTTAATTCTGTCAAATATTACCCCATGATTAGTCTAAGCTAAATTTTTTGTCGGGTAGCAAGATGTCCCCCCCATATTTAACTTATTAAACCAAAGCGGTATAATAGTCAACCAAATTAACTTATTAAAGAGACAGCCATGCAAAAATCAACCATCCTAATTATCGGCGGTAGTGGCTACTTGGGTCAGTATCTTTTGCCCCAAGCCATTAAAAAATTTGCAGTGACCAGCACCTATCATCATACCCCTTTTACTGCCGACATGGTGAACTCACATCAACTTGATGTGACCGACCGACCAGCGGTATTTGCCTTGGTGACAAGCCTATGCCCGACAGCAATTATTCACACGGCGGCAGTTAACCCCGGTGGTCCCAACGAGATGATGATGCCGGTCAATCGGGACGGGACAAGGCACATAGCAGAAGCGGCCAAACAGATTGGAGCAAGGTTGGTGCATGTCTCGTCTGATACAGTGCATAATGGTCGAGAGGCTCCGTATGCTGACGCAGATATACCCGACCCATTGAATCTATACGGCCAATCAAAGGTCGCGGGCGAGCAGGCCATTCAAGCGGTCTATCCGAGCGCGGTGATTGTCCGTACCTCGCTGATATACGGGCTAACAGAGATGGATCGAGGCACGGCTGGTTTCATCAAACGACTTGAGGCGGGTGAGAATCTGATGCTCTTTAGTGATGTTCTTCGCCAGCCAGTTTGGGCAGAGACGTTATCCGAAGCGTTGTTAAAACTGGCCCAGAATGATGTTGCTGGTATCCTGAATATAGCCGGACGACAGGTGCTGACTCGATCTGAGTTTGGAACACGTATGCTACGTTGGTGGAACATGTCTCATCATGAAAATAATATTAACACTGGCCTCGCGACGAGTGTGTCGAACAAAATTCCGCTCGATTTACGATTGTCGATTGAACAGGCTGAGCAACTGCTACAAATGGAGTTTGTAGGTGTAGATACAGTTTTGAATAATCCCAAAATTTGAATCTTATTACAACAACTGCGTATCATGGGACGTGTTGGTTAAGGTTTGCCACCATATTAACCTTTCATATAATAGTACAGCGTTAAATAAGTTTTGCGCGGCTTAGACCTTCAAGGTCGCGGAGTCGTTCTCCTCCGAGGTGCGAAGCTCCTCGGAGGTGTTTGGAAAAACCACGTATAACTTAATTAACAGTGTAAATAGTTTGTTTGGAAATATATTAACGAGAGAGATTACAACTTATGTCAAAGAAACAACTGTTTGGAATTTTGCTAGTATTTAGTACCATTTTTTCATTAGCATGCGGATTGGCTCAACCAATTATTGATCGGGCGCAGTCAAATGAGCGAGTTAGTGAAGCCTTAGCCAGCTTTAGCGATGCAACTGAAACACCTACTCGCCTACCGCCAACGCCACGCCCGACCTTTACGATTACCCCAACCCCAACTGACACGGCCACCTCAACCCCGACTCCCACCGATACGCCAACGGCGACTCCGACTCCCACCGAAACTTATACCCCTGAGCCGACAGCCACCCCGACCGAAACCTTTACCCCCGAACCAACAAAAGAGCCGACCGCAACTGAAACACCGGTTCCGCCGACACGCGCGCCGCAACAAGCACCGACTCATACGCCGACTCTCGGCCCCCCGACGGCAACCCCAACACCTAACTGGGCCTTTAAAATGCGCGAACATTCAGACCGAACTTGGCAAAAAACCAACTATCCAGCGATTATCAATATCGCCCTCATTTCTGACGGGAATGGAACGCCACTTGGTGGTTACTATGTGGTTGGAGAGCACTCCTCCGGTAAAACCTATAAAAGTCCGGTCTCATCGTGGCAGTATGACGTAACCAATGGCTTGGATGGTTACATTAAACAAGGGAATGTAAAGTTTGAGTTAGGCCCCTTTGATGATGGGGTGTGGCATGTGTATATCGTTGATGGGGGAGGAACTCAAATATCTGACAAATTGCCGTTGCCATACTCTAGTAATCCAGAAACATGGGTCTGGGATTTTGTTTGGTGGGCACAATAAAGGTGATGCGTAAAACGTGAATACGTGAATACGTGATACGTGATAAATGAACTATAAAATCAAGTTACTTGTATTTTTAGGTGGTTTACTTTTTAGTTTGGCCTGTTCTGTCGGAACAATGGTGGCCGAACTACCAACGCCGACCGTGCCACCAATAAAAACACCACGCCCAACATATACGATTACGCCGATTTGGACACCGACCTACACCCCGACACCGACCTTTACCCCCACCCCAACCTTTACCCCATCTGCCACGCCGACCAATACAGCCACGCCAACCGAAACCTCGACCCCAACCGAAACACCGGAGCAAGCCGAAGAACCTGCACCACAGGAGCAGGCTTCTCAGGCCGAAGCACCGCCACCGGAACCAACAGAAACACCCACACCCGAAGGGCCAACGGCAACACCGACTCCTGCCTATCAGTTTAATGTCGTTTACTCAACCCATGATACCGGCTCACCGGGAGAGACTCGTATCACAGCTTGGATTCGGATTGATTATGAACCAGGCTATTTTGACACCTTATCCGGTTTTCAAGTAAAAACCATTGCCCCCGATGGACAAACCTATCTCAGCGAGCCATCAGGAAGTGGCTCGGCAGACAGTACGATGGCTGGCACGGGTGACAACCATCGGATGAATACAAAACTGGAAATTCGTCCCTACACTGCCGGAACATACAAAGTATGGCTAGTTGAGAACGACATACAAGTGTCACCAGAGATTGAACTAAACTTAAGTGCCGGGCCGTTACAGTATGTCCATTTTGACTTTTTCAAACAAGGGGAATCAAGAAATTAGTGGCGGCCATGTACTCGATAGAAAACTTAGTCCAAACTAACTAACACAGAGTTTCACAGAGGAACACAGAGTTTCACAGAGATAAAGCGATTTATTCTTTTCTTGTAGTGGTCAGATTGATGTTGAAAATGGTAAATATTCAGTGAACTCGCCAGAAAGAGCATCAGAAACCCGATTTCTTTAAGAAATCGGGTTTCTAGAGCTACTTTACTGAACTTTTACGAAAATGGAGTGCAACGGGTTTAGCCGTTGCCAAAAGCAATGGCTGAACCCATTGCACTCCAACATCATCTTGACCACCACAGATTTATTCGCCTATTCGCCTATTCACCCATTCGCCTATTCGCTTATTCGCTTATTCGCCTATTCGCCTATTCGCCCATTCACATATTCACCCATTCGCCCGTTCGCTATTTGGAGTTAACCGTATGAAAAACCAACCGAAATATCTATTATTAAGTTTGCCCATCATTTTAGCCATGCTGTCTATGAGTTGTAGCTTGTCGAGTCTGATGGGAGATGACGGCGGGTTAGAGCCAACCCCAACCCGAACGCCCCTCCCGACCTTCACGCCTACGTCTGAGGGAGTGGGCTTTATCGAGGTCGCCCCGATTCCCACTGAAGATACTAGTCAGCCGGTTGAACAACCAACGGACGAGGCTGTGGCGGTCGCTGACGCGGGCCAAACCGAAGAACAGACCGACGAACCGACTGAGGAACCGCTTGATGAGCCGACCCCTACCGCCACCTTGGTCGTGCAAGACACTCCTACCCCAGAAGTTCCCCC
>JAUCGA010000044.1 GCA_030377865.1 Anaerolineales bacterium HSG25
AGCGAGTGGATGATGATCAAAAACCAGAAACAGTACTGGAAAATGCACTCCAGCAAATCAAGGATAAAGCCTACACCACCGAATTACAGGCCGCGGGTGTGACGGATATTCTACAAATCGCGGTGGCTTTCCAAGGCAAAAAGATGTGGTTGAAGCATGAGACGACGAGTGATACTGCAAGGGGGATCTGAGTTCGATGGGGGATACGCTGAATCATGACCGTCAACTTAAGAGTTCGTAGTAGGCACTTTGGTGCCGTTTGAAGGCGATGAATCGCCTACTACAAACGTTAAGTTGACACTTATGTACGCTGAATATACTTGCGTCTCGGAGCGATGCATTTACCACTCTAGAGTGGGTTAAATAAGGAGATAAATCTATGTACAATCGAGTTTGGCCTTTACTATTTATATTGGCTATTTTGCTCAGTTCTTGCAATAATAGCTCATCAATAACACCAGAAGCCCCAGAGACGCAAGGCCGCCTGTTGGTCTGGCATCACTTTGAAGGACATGAAGCGGAAGCCTTTAACGATGTTCTGGACGAGTACACCGCGATACACGGGACAATTATTATTCGAGAGTATTTTCCGCCAGACGAAATGGTCGGTGGGTTTGCATACCGATCAGAGTCGGGTTTAGGGCCTGACCTATTGGTTAACCACCCGCCCTTTATTGGCCCCTTGATTAGGACTGGATTTATTCAGGAACTAAAGGATTTTAATGTTGATACATCTAATTTTCTTCCTGATTCTCTCGATCCACTTCGCAAGCAAGGGGAACTCTACGGGATGCCTTTCTCCTTATTCATTCAGGTTTTATGCTACAACAAAGAACAGGTCAAAACGCCACCGGCCACGCTTGATGACCTTCTCAAGGATGCAGAAGAGGGTCATCGGGTGGCGTTATTTTCAAAATTTCACTCCATTTTTTGGGGAGTTTCATATTTCGGTGGACGATTACTCGACGAGAAAGGCAAGGTTATATTAGACCAAGGTGGGCTGGCTGAATGGTTCGAGGAATTAAAAGGGGCCAAAAATATCCCCACTTTTATTCTCCAAGACGATGAGGAGATACTTCATGAGACATTTGTTAAGGGCGAAGCAACATATTACGTATGTCGTTCCAATACCATTCCTGAAATCATGGATGATTTGGGAGAAGATACGCTTGGAGTGATGCCCTTACCTAAATATCAGGGACGGTCTGCCGCGCCAATATTGGGGGTCAATGCCTTGTTAATCAATCGTTTATCATCGTCAAAAAACAAAAAATTAGCCCTACAGTTAGCCAAATTCTTAACCAATCCCCAGCAACAAACAAAACTAGTATTAGCTACAAAATCTCAGATACCTGTCAATAAAAAAGTTGTGATTGATGATAATCTCTCACCAATCATAGCCGCCCTGATAGAACAATCAGAAACAGGAATAGCTACTCCACTAGAATATCAAGAACAATCATTTGAAACATTTAGGTATGGCCAACTGTACTACACCCAAGTTTTGGCCGGAGAAATAGAGCCGGAAGAGGCCGCCAGAGAAATTACCCAACATGTCAACGATAAGTTTGGGTTAGAGTAAGGAGAAAATTATTATGCCAAATGAAGATATCCTGTTCGACATGCTTCAAAAAATTCTGATATTTCTGGAGCGTCCCGTTGTGCAAATGCAGTTGATAACTGCTTTAATCATCATAGTACTGGTATTGGTGCTGTCAAAATGGCTATGGTCTATGAAAAGTCGGATACTTCCAAGCTGGGATGATATTGACATGAACGATCTGAAACAGGTTTATCGGCAAAGGCTATTGGTCGGTACGGATTACCTTATCTTTCCGACACTTAATATCATTGCTATGACCATCGCCAAAAACAGTTTTTTGACGATGGGTGAACCTGCTGGCCTGCTAGAGTTCTTCATCGCACTCTCTTGGGCCTTTTTGATCTACCGATTCATCCTGATTTTCCTGTACATTATGTTTCCTCTAGATATCGTGCGTCGCTATCACAAGCGTCTGTTAGACCCCTTGTTTTATTTATTCATTGTTAGCCAACTAATTGGTCAGGTAACAGACCTCAACCAACTGGCCGGGGTGATAATAGCAACCTTATTCGAGGGCGACATTACGCTTGGGGCGATATTTTTGGCAACAATTGGCCTGTACTTTTGGCTCGATGCAGTCTGGGGTTTCCAAGATATATCTTATCGAGTCATCACCAAATATACTAACGCCGACCCAGGGGCAGCAGAAGCCTCTTTAACGTTAGTGCGGTACGTCCTGATTGCCGTTGGTATGTCTATTATCTTTAGTAGTTTTAACTTTAACACGGCCACCTTAGCGGCGATTACGGGGGGGCTGTCTGTGGGTATTGGTTTTGCCTTACGCGAGACACTTAGCAACTTCATCAGCGGTATTATTCTACTGTTTGATGGCTCTTTGCGTCCCGGCGATGTGGTGGATATGGATGGCGAACTCAGTGTGGTCAAACGTCTGGACATTCGTTCAACGCATGTCCAAACCCGTAATAATGTGGAGATCGTTATCCCTAACCAAACATTTTTTACCTCTTCCTTTATCACTTACACTGGTACTGACCGGACTGTCCGTATTTTGATACCCGCCGGAGCCAGCTACAACAACGATCCCGAAGAAGTCATCAAGATACTTGAGGAAGTGGGTCAAGCTCATCCCGAGGTTAAAAAAGAACCAAAACCAGCCGTTTTTTTAGTCAACTTTGGCGACTCTAGTGTTGATTTCAAGTTAGCCGTTTGGGTGGACGACCCACTCCGCATGATGTCGGTTACTAGCGATCTCAACCGAGCTATTTGGCAGGCATTTGCTAAAAATAATATCGAAATCCCCTTCCCCCAACAAGATTTGCATGTTCGCAGTGGTATATCATGGGAAAAAGCAGATGCTAATCTTTCAGCGCTGAATATGAAATGAAAATATTATGCAACCCGAACTACCAGAAAATTTACTCGTCAGCTTGAGCAAATCGACAGGCTTAACACTAATTTTTTGTTTTCAATTCGTGTAATTCGTGGCTAAAACCTTTCTCCATGACTGTGTGCAGTGTAAATATTCAGTAAAATCGCCAGAAAGAGCGTCAGAAACCCGATTTCTCAAAGAAATCGGGTTTCTAGGGCGGCTTTGCTGAACTTTTAGCTAGGAGAGTGGTTCAATCTCTAAGATTGAACCACTCTTTCATGACGAACTGCACCAACTACTAATTACTTAGCTTAATGCTTGAGTATTCACGTTATTCAAATCTTCAAAGGCTTGTTTTAATCTTGCAATGAATGAACCTTCCGCTTTACGTAACCAAGCGCGGGGATCGTACATTTTCTTATTCGGCTTGTCGTCCCCTTCTGGGTTGCCGATTTGGCCTTGCAGATAGCCTTCTTTCTCGACATAGTAAGCGCGCACGCCATCCCAGAAAGCCCATTGCAGGTCGGTGTCGATGTTCATTTTGATAGCTCCGTAGGAGATGGCTTCGCGAATTTCTTCGACGCTTGAGCCAGAACCACCGTGGAACACAAAGTCAATCGGTTTTTTACCAGTACCATATTTTTCTTCGATGAAGTTTTGGGAGTTGAGCAAAATTTTCGGAGTTAAGACCACATTCCCCGGTTTGTAAACCCCATGCACGTTCCCAAAGGCGGCGGCAACGGTAAAGCGAGGGCTGACTTTCAGCAACTCTTCGTAAGCATAAGCCACTTCTTCCGGTTGGGTATACAGGCGAGAGCTATCAATATCGGTATTATCCACCCCATCTTCTTCACCACCGGTTACGCCCAACTCAATCTCCAGAGTCATGTCCATTTTGCTCATGCGCTCTAAATACTGTTTACAGGTTTCGATGTTGTCTTCGATAGGTTCTTCTGACAAATCAATCATGTGGGAACTGTACAACGGTTTGCCATGTACTTTGTAAAACTCTTCACCCGCGTCCAGCATGCCATCAACCCAAGGTAGGAGTTTACGAGCGGCGTGGTCGGTGTGCAGAATCACGGTTGCGTCGTATAGTTCAGCCAACTGATGAACATGCTTTGCCGCTGAAACAGCTCCGGCTACGGCGGCGCGTTGGTTGGTGTTATCCAACCCTTTACCGGCAAAAAAGGCCGCTCCACCACTAGACAGTTGAAGAATAACTGGCGAATTTAGTTCGGCGGTCGTTTCCATAACCGCGTTGACAGAATCTGTTCCGATGCAGTTTGCACCGGGTAAGGCATATTGATTAGCTTTTGCATGAGCAAAAATCTCTTGTACTGCGTCGCCGGTGGCTACACCAGCGGCAAATTTACGATCTGACATAATAAATAAATCTCCATTAATTAGGCACGTAAGCAGTTCATAATGCTCCAGACAACTGCACTGTTACCTACTAGTTTAAAATAATAATACGTTAATCAGCTAGGGTATTGACTCGGCTTCCATGCTCGGCTTCATACGCCGCAATAGCATCCGCATGACTTTGCAAATAGCCAAGTTGGTCAACCCCGTTAAGAATACAGCTTTTGCTAAAACCATCTATCGGAAAATTAACTGTCCGACCATCGGGCAAGGTTAAGGTTTGTTTTTCCAAATCAATCGTTACGGTTGTACTAGGGTCTTCCTCAATAAGCGTTTGTAGTTGATAATGGGTATCTTTATCGACCACAATTGGCAACAGTCCGAGTTTTAACGAGTTGTTTCGGAAAATATCTGCAAAACCGGTCGAGACAACGCCTCGAAATCCGTAAGCCATAATCGACCACGGGGCATGCTCGCGACTAGAACCACAGCCAAAGTTATCCCCTGCAACCAACAGTTTAGCTTTCTTTCCTTGCTCAGTATTTAATATAAAATCAGGTTTGGGCGACCCATCAGCGTTGTATCGCCAATCTGAAAACAGGTTGTCGCCCAGACCATTTTTATCAATAACTTTTAAGAAACGGGCTGGAATAATCTGGTCTGTGTCGATATTCTCAGTCGGAATAGATATCATTGTCCCGTTTAAGGTTGTAAATTTTTCCATTTTGTTTCCTTTTTATAACATCGTCCTCACGTCAGTGATTTTTCCAGTAATAGCGGTGGCAGTAGCAGTTAAGGGGCTAGCCAAGAACGTCCGTCCGCCTTTGCCCTGTCGCCCTTCAAAGTTACGGTTGCTGGTACTAACTGCGTATTGACCGGGTGACAGTTGGTCGCCATTCATGGCGATACACATGGAGCAACCAGCTTCGCGCCACTCGGCTCCGGCTTCTTTGAAGATTACATCTAGCCCTTCATTTTCGGCCTGATTTTTCACATCTTGACTGCCCGGCACGACCATCATGCGGAGACTATCGGCTACTTTACGCCCCTTAATGAGGTTGGCCGCGACGCGTAAATCGCTAATACGAGAGTTTGTGCAACTGCCTAAAAAGACGACATCAATATCTTGACCCAACAGTTGCTGACCGGGTTGAATATCCATATATTTGAGCGCCTTGTCTAATGTTTGTCGCTCACTAACATCTTTAACCGAATCAGGGTCAGGAATTGTATCGGTAATTCCCATGCCCATGCCGGGGTTGGTGCCATAAGTAATCATCGGCCCTAACGCATCTGCGTCAATCGTAATTTCTTGATCAAACGTCGCGCCTTCGTCGCTAGGTAAGGTACGCCATTGAGCAACAGCCTTGTCCCATGCTTCATCTTGTGGCGCTAGTTTGCGTCCGGCGATATAGTCGTAGGTAATATTATCGGGCGCGACCAAACCGGCTCGTGCCCCACCCTCAATCGACATGTTACAAACGGTCATGCGCTCTTCCATAGACAAGGCACGGATGGCACTGCCCATATACTCAAACACATAGCCGGTGCCGCCACCAATACCAATCCGAGAAATCAGATTCAAAATAATATCTTTGGCTGATACCCCGTTACCCAACGTGCCATCGACCTTAATGGCGTAAGTTTTTGGCTTGACTTGCAGTAGACATTGGGTGGCGAATACGTGTTCAATTTCGCTAGTTCCGATACCAAAGGCTAAGGCTCCAAACGCGCCATGCGTACTGGTATGACTATCACCACAGACCACAGTCATGCCCGGCTGGGTCAGACCCAACTCCGGCCCAATCACATGCACAATGCCGCGGTGGTCACTGTGCATACCCTGTAGCGGGATGCCGAACTCCTCGCAGTTTTTCTCAAGCTGGCTAATTTGGCGCAACACCATCTGGTCAGTAATTGGAATATCGGGTGGGGTGGTAGGAATACCATGATCCATTGTCGCCATAACTTGGCTTGGTCTACGGACGGTTAGCCCTTTTTCGCGCAAACCGGTAAACGCTTGGGGAGATGTGACCTCATGGATGAGGTGCAAGTCGATATACAATACCGCTGGATTGCCCGATTCGGCAACCACAACATGTTGATTCCATATCTTCTCAAATAATGTTTTTGAACTTCCGTTTGTTGACATGTAACGTACTAACTCCTAAAAATTTTCGATGGTCGCAGATGTATCTATGACCCATACTAGGTGGGTACATACCCACAAAATACCCGTTGCGATTACATAATCGCAACGATCAAGACTTGTTATAGGTTATCTTTAAACCTCATTCACTGCCCGTTCTATCAATCGACGAGCCAAGGTTTGAGTGCCGGTGTGCGTGTAGTAGTTGGTCGTAATATCAAGAAATGCGCCCAAATAATCGAGCTTATCGTCAGCCACCTCAATATAGCTTTGCATGTTGTTGACGATTTTTTGAGTTGTGACCTCGTTACTACTGATAAAACTGTCCATCCAATCTTTAATTCCGACAAAGGTTTCGTTGACATAGCTCAACTTGCTGTCGATATTGTCACCGGGGATGTCGTCTTGAATTTTGGCGAATGTTGAGTTTTCGAGCCAGTCAGAGGGAGAAAGACTGGACAGGGTGGACATAGTCAGTTGGGTAAAATCAGGGCCAAGCGGAATCAAGCCGTCAATACAGGCCAATGCTACCAAACGCATCTTCGATTCGCCGGTATATTCGCCCAAGGCCGCTAAAAAGTCACTCAAACTATCACCCGGAATACCGTTGATATAACAGAAGGCCACCAGTTCAACCACCACTTTTAGGCTTAAATCAATCATTTGGGCCGTGTCGGCTTTGGGGGTGTAGCTCGTAATAAATGAGCCAAGGAGTGGAATTTTACTGCCTACTTTGTTGGCTAACGCGGCCGTGCCCAAGGCCATGTCGGTCTTGTCTATGGTGCGATACAGCCACATGGCTCGCTGATACCCCTCATTTGGGTCGTTGTATAGCTCGTTGGCTCGGTCGGCAATCTGTCGGATAAAGTCGGGGTCGGTCTCACCTGTAACCACGTTGATGGTGTTCTCGAACCCGACCAGATTGTCCCACTCACCGGGCATGATAATATCAAGCCCATGCAGGGCATAAACGGTGACGTTACTAATCGGTAAATCGTTGACTAAGGATTCAATCGTTTCGCTCATAAAAAAATAGCTTTTTCGACAGGATTAACAGAATTAACAGGATAAAAACAGTAAAAATAATCCTGTAAATCTTGTTAATCCTGTCAGGTATCATTTTTTTTCGGTAATTTTTTACTCCAAATTACTCAAACCGGCTAAATCAAACCGACTGAGCCATACCTCACGCTCGTCAGCATCTAACGCGTTATCTTGAGCGCGCACTTGTACCTGAAATCGGTCAGAAACAAGTATGGCTGTGCCTTGGCTTCCACTTGAGGCGGCGGGATAATCGGCAATCATCCATTCGCTTGCTTGAAACTTTTTCCGAGCATTCGGATTAGCCGCGGTATCAGAAATCGATAATGTTGCAATATCGGCTCCTTGTTGTTTCAATTTAGCCTGAGCAAATCCCTCTTTTTCTTGGCTGTAAACCACCTCAAACGCGCCAGAATCTTGCGGGAAAAACTTGTTAAATTCACCACCTGCTAAGGGAGTTTGTTCAATCTGTTGCTCTGCCCCCGCCGGAATAGCCGGGCTAGTAGATTGCCGCGAGCCGCAGGGGGTTAATAATGGCATTAAACAGATAAGTGATACAATAAGGTATCGTCGCATTATTGTTGGGTTTACTCCTTGTCCTGATAGTCACGCTAAACAGCGCTAAGTTTAACATGATTTGA
Organism: Anaerolineales bacterium HSG25; assembly: GCA_030377865.1. Taxonomy (GTDB): domain Bacteria; phylum Chloroflexota; class Anaerolineae; order 4572-78; family J111; genus JAUCGB01. The sequence goes on from JAUCGA010000044.1 coordinate 8,130, forward strand.
CCGATTCAGCCAATAAATCCATGTTGGAAATTAGATTTGCGACCTAATCCTAAACCGATAAAATTGAGTACGGAGTTACCCTATGCCATCACTTAATCTAACTGGAGGGCAATCTTCCCGCAAGTTTTAAACTTGCGGGAAGCTGATGACACGTTTGCACGGAAAACCCCAAAGAGCCAAAATTGAGTACGGAGTTACCCTATGCCATCACTTAATCTAACTGTATTACCGGAAACATTCGCTGTTTGCCAGCTTGACCCAAACATGCCCCTGCCCAACCAGATTATGACCGCTCCGTTCTGGTCGATAACCCGTACCGCCGATGAGTTATCGCTAGTTGTGTCAGAGAGTTTTGCCCCCGCCGAGGCCACCATTGAAACTGGCTGGCGCGCCTTAAAAGTAGCTGGCCCGTTAGACTTTGCTCTGGTGGGCATCTTAGCCGCTTTGACCCAACCACTGGCCGAGGCTGGAATCTCTATTTTTGCTATTTCAACGTATGATACCGACTATTTATTAGTGAAAATTACCGAGTTAGAGCGAACGGTGACGGTATTGAGGGCGCAAGGGCATAAAATAAGTGTTGCATAATAGGATAATTTTCCCACCAGCTTAAAATTTACAGAAAAAATATGATACATTCGCCCTCCTCGTTCCCATACAAACATTATTTGAACGTCAGGCTATAGATGTTTGTATAGGAACGAGACGAGAGGCATACAAGGAATAGAATCTTGAATAAATATATTATGGAATTTATCGGCACTTTTTTTCTAGTGTTAGCAATTGGTTTGGCCGTCCCCAACGCGGGTAACATGGCTCCGATTGCGATTGGAGCAGTCTTAATCGGCATGATTTACGCTGGTGGACATATTTCTATGGCTCATTATAATCCGGCAGTAACCATTGCTTTTTGGTTGAGAAAGCGCTTCCCTGTATCAGAAATCGCACCGTATGTTGGAGCGCAGGTCGTAGCCGCAGTTTTGGCCGCGTTGACGGCTCAGTTTTTGGGTGGTGGTGGCTCAAACCCAGAGCAGGTAGAAATTGTACCGGCTCTACTGGCCGAGTTTCTCTTTACCTTTGCTTTGGCCTTTGTGATTCTCAATGTCGCTACCTCGAAAAATACGGCTGGTAATGATTCGTATGCTGTAGCAATTGGCATGGTGGTAATTGGCGGGGCTTACACCGTGGGTAGTATTTCTGGGGCGGTCTTTAATCCAGCAGTTGCAATTGGAGCCAGTCTCATGGGACTGCTCAATTGGGCCGATATTTGGCTTTACATGGTCGCCAACTTTGCGGGCGGAGCCTTGGCTGGAGTGACCTTCTTGTTTTTGAATCCTGATGACCATTAGTTTTGTGCTTCCTGTAGTTTTATACAGGACAAAAAATTTTGGTAAAAATAATGGTGTCATTCCCGCACGTTTTTAGCGGGAATCTATGGGTTCTGGATGCCCGATAACTACATTCGGGCATGACATTTCCATTCAATCTGGCTAGTTTTTGTTTTTGTCCGGTACAGAGCATCAACATCAAAAAGAGCATCCGACTAATTAGCCGAATGCTCTTTTGATTCAGGAAAACGAGGACATCGTTTCAAGGCCCATTTTTTGGCCGTGATTTGGTAGTTTTGGGAGACTTGCTAGTTCAGGCTGTCGGGTACTAAGTTGGGAGAGCATGAGTATCAACTTAACGTTTGTAGTAGGCGATTCATCACCTTCAAACAGTATTAAAGTGCCTACTACGAACTCTTAAGTTGACGGTTATGGTTGGGAGATAGAGTCGCAACTCATGAACTTGCGGTGAGCCACTAAATTCAGTTATAATAGCCAAACTAGGCTAGAGAAGAGTTGTTCGGCAATAACTTATCACCGCATAAAAACTCAAATTCGAGGTTTGCGGAGTGCAAAAGCATCTTGCTTTTGCCGGAGACAAACATGCAAAAGCAAGATGCTTTTGCACTCCGCTATTGCCGAACACGTCTAGACAAGGAACTTAGTTCAGACTAAATTTTCTACGAATACTGAGGTTTTTATATAACAATACAGGAACAAAATGCAATCTATTTTTCTCAACAACCTTATTAAACTCGGTCAATATTTGACTGAACCAGCAGATACAATTCAACGATTAAACGAAAAGAGGCATGCACGTTTACTATCCACCATGTTGATTCCTCTCGCCCTCTTTTTTCTTGTTGCTTCTCAAGTGGCTCCACCTCCTGATTCCGACTTCTTCAAGATATTGATACCCATCATCGTCATCGTCTATGGTGTAAGTCGAACCAAATACTATTTATTTGCAGGCATGCTCATAATGTTCTTATTAATTATCTTTAGTGGAACCTCTCCATTCATCACAAATGACTTATCACCCATATTCCTTCGCAGTGAGTTAAAGTGGTTGGCACTTCCTTTATTATTCGGAGGCTTATGTTTGCCCTTAAGATATATGCTACCCATAATGGTATTAGTTCCGTTAGGGATTATAACTATGCCTTTGATGTTCACAGAAATTGTACTAATTTCAGTTATTGAACCCTTTTTATTTGTAAGTATTTTGTCTATTTTTGTCTTCATCACCATTTCGTTGTTAGCTCATGATCAAAAACAAATTGAAATAGAGCAGAAAAAATCAGAAGCGTTATTGCTCAACATCCTACCTCAACCTATTGCGGAACAATTAAAGGAATCTTATGATATTATTGCCCATGAGTTAGAAGAAGTGACCATTCTCTTTGCTGATATTGTGGGATTTACCAAGTTGGCCTCTACTATTTCTGCCTCAGAACTGGTAGAACGACTTAATATTATTTTTTCAATATTTGATGAAATTGCAGAAAAGCATAAATTAGAAAAAATCAAGACCATTGGAGATGCATATATGATTGCCGGAGGCGTTCCTTCTTTTCGGGATGATCATGCTGAGGCAGTGGCCGATATGGCACTTGATATTCAGAAAGCAATGTTGCTACTTAATCAAGAAAATTCTCAAAATTTGACAGTTCGCATGGGTATTCACACCGGACCCGTTGTGGCGGGAGTCATTGGCATCAAAAAGTTTAGTTATGATGTGTGGGGAGACACAGTCAATTTAGCTAGTCGGATGGAATCTCATGGTATTCCTGATAAAATTCAGGTTTCTGAGCAAACTTACGAATTATTGAAGGACAAATATTTACTTGATGAACGGGGAACCATAGATGTGAAAGGAAAGGGGAATATCAAGACCTATCTACTTCTAGGTAAGAAATCGTTTTGACAATATGATAATGCAGGATGAAATGAAATTATAATTATTCATTGAGGGGGAGGTTGGTTAGTAAATATTCAGTGAACTCGCCAGAAAGAGCATCAGAAACCCGATTTCTCAAAGAAATCGGGTTTCTAGAGCTACTTTACTGAACTTTTACGTTGGTTATTCCCACGTTATCTGTTTCGCCTTATGTTTATAGCTCTAGCCAAATCCTTTGGCTAAACAGCCGATAAACGTCTTAATTATATTTTATCGCTCTATAATAACACAAACAACGGAGATTATCAATATAAAAATACTGATTTCAGTATTTTTATATTGACTTCGCTTTGTAAATTCGGTTTTACTCCTAAAAACCTTAAAGCCCTCGTGTTAAACCTCCATCCACACACAGATTTTGCCCCGTAATATAACTTGCCTCATCAGATAACAGGAATGCTACTGTTTCAGCAATCTCTTTGACCGTGCCTGATCGTTGCATGGGTATCGTCGTGCGAGTCGCTTCATCAATAGTATAACTGTCGATAAAGCCCGGTAACACACTGTTCATACGGATGCCAGTCTTGGCATATCGTTCGGTGAAAAGCCGAGTGAAGGCCGATAGACTCGCCCGTAGTGATGAGGAAATCGGGAAACTCAAACTTGGTTCTTTGGCTCCAAAGGTCGAGATATTAATGATTGCACCATTCCCCTGTTGTTCCATAATCGGCACAACCAATCGTGCTAAACGCACCGTATTCAGTAGTACCAAATCAAGCCCTATATGCCAATCCTCATCGGTTAAGTCTAACAGATCTCCTTTGGGGGGATGACCAGTGTTATTGACCAGTGCGTCTACCCGACCATACTGTTCCATAGCTGTATTGACTAGCCGCTCTAAGTCAGCGAGGTTGGTCACATCGCCTTGCACCGCCGTAGCTGACAATGAACTTGCCACGGTCTGTATCTCCGCTGAACGAGACATTAACACCAACTTATAGCCTCGTGCCGCTAAAACTCTGGCACACTCAGCCCCCATGCCTTGGCTGGCCGCGGTAATAATTGCTACTTTTTCAGTCATAAGATTCACATCTCCTTAGATTATAAAATTAGAGCATGGTATCTCTTTTGAGTTGATTTGTCAATCTACTGCTCATCCCAAAAAGCTGTCTCAGTCCCTCAATAAGACAAAAAAGAATCTCAAAATAAATTACCTGATGGTAACGGATGTGTATCCGTTACCCATACTTGGCGGGTATATACCCGCCAAATACCCGTTGCGATTACATAATCGCAACAGCTGTCCTAGAAACCCGATTTCTCAAAGAAATCGGGTTTCTGACGCTCTTTCTGGCGAGTTCACTGAATATTTACTAACCAGATGTAAGTTTGTCCAATTTTCAGATTGGATTTATCATGATACTTACTTGCTGACCCGCGTTTTGTCTTTCTAATCCGCTGAGAAGCAAGACACCTACATCCCAAATCGATTCCCAACTCAAAATTGAACAGTTCCAAAACATCGTTGTTTATTCCAAACAGGTCTACACCATGACATCTCTCAGCCGAATATCACCATGACCGACATCATCATATCGGTCATCATGCCGATTATTGTCATTGCCGGATTAGGCGCGTTGGTCGATTACCTGAAACCGATTGAAACGAGTGGCCTATCCCGTGTGGTGATCTACCTTCTTTCTCCGGCACTGGCCTTTTCAGCCTTAGCCAACGCTACCATCAGCGGGCAAGAGATCATCAGTCTGATGGTCGGCTTTTGGTTGGCAAGTATCCTCATCACCGTGGTGGGCTGGGGATTATGCGTCTTGTTCCGACTTGACCGACTGACTACTAGCGCGGTATTACTATCCGTGTCGCTGATGAATATCGGTAACTATGGCATCCCCTTTAACGAATTGGCCTTTGGTCAAGCGGGCCTAGAGCGAGCCTTGTTGATTACCGTGGCCGCGGGGTTGTGGGTCTACACGGGCGGCACCTTTATCGCCTCGTGGGGACGTGCGCCGGTACGAGAATCGATCAAGAATGTGTTTTTGATGCCCACGCCGTATGCGGCACTATTGGGCTTTGCGGTCAATGTTGACTATCTGCCTGCTGTTGATGTAGTGATGACGTTTACAGATATATTGGGCAGTGCCGCGGTACCGCTCATGCTGGTGATTCTGGGTATTCAGGTGGGGCGGGTCACCCAACAAGGTCGCTATGGTCTAATCGTCAGCGTGTCGATACTCCGCTTGATTGGCGGCGCGGTCAGCGGATTTCTGGTCGTCAGCCTGATGGGATTAGAGGGACTAACCGCGCAGGTACTCATCACCGAAACGGCCATGCCCACTGCGGTCATAGCGACCTTACTGGCAACGGAGTTTCATAGTGATGCCGAGCTAACGAGTGGGATTACGCTGGTCTCTACAGTATTGAGCATCATCACCTTGAGCGGGTTGTTGGTATTAATGAGGTGATAGCTTCCCCATGCTTTACGTACAGAAAACATGGTTAATCAATGGTATGAGCCTTCAATATTAGTTAAGAGGTAAGAGTTTACATGGACAATATGATCATTATTGACGATAACGACACTTTAGAAACAGAGGGATATGCGAATAATTCTCTGTACCCGTATCCCATGCCTGACGAGGTTGATATTCGAGAAGAACCATTAACTATTTTTGAGTGGATGCGAAAACTCAAGCATGGCAGTTTGATTGTTGACCCGGAGTTTCAGCGGAAGTTAGTTTGGAAGCTAGAGCAGAAAGCAACCTTTATTGAGTCGATTCTACTTAATATCCCCTTGCCTCCCTTGTATGTCAATCAGAATATAAAAGGAAACTATATTATTGTTGATGGCCTGCAACGAACCTCCACCCTTGACGAATTTATTAACAAAAATGGGTTTAAGTTGACTGGTTTAGAAGTATTAAAAGGCTTAAACGATTCAACCTTTGCGGAGCTAGATTCCGCATATCAAACCAAAATTGAGGACAAAAAGTTTTTGATCTACGTGATAAAACCCACTGTCCCTTTAGTCATGGTCTATGACATTTTTCATCGAATTAACACTGGCGGAACGCAGTTAACTCGGCAAGAGATTCGGAACTGTATCTTTTTAGGCCCCGCAACCCGCTTCTTAAAACGGTTAGCCGAGACCGATTATTTTCGGCAAGCAATCGACAATGGCATCTCACCCAAACGGATGAAAGATAGAGAAGCGGTGTTGCGCTACTTAGCTTTTCAACTATTTGATTATCGAACCGAATACAAGAACGATATGGACGCATTTTTAGAACAGGCATTAAAAACGATAAATACCATGTCTGATGAAAAATTAGAGCGTTTATCTAAAGGATTTGAACGAGTCATGCGCCTAAGCTACCAGTTTTTCAAGGAAAAGAACTTCCGTTGGCCCACAGAAAATTCACGCGGGCGAGTTAATATCGCCTTGCTGGAATCGGTCAGCTATTTTTTTTCTCGTCAAGATGATGTGTTCTTAAAGGCAAACAAAAAACGCATCAAAAAAAATTATCAACACCTATTACAAAATCAGGAGTTTGCTGATGCGGTACGGCTTTCCACTGGAGATATTAAACGAGTGAAAACCCGTTTTAAATTAGCTCAACAGATTTTAGGAGAGGTGTGATGTATGACACAGCCTTGGACAGCACCAGATAAGGTTCCGACGTTGTCTAAATCTGTGTTGGAATCGGAATTAAATAAGTTGCGCGTTTGACTGGGAGTGCAGGCTTCCAGCCTGCATGCCGACAAGGATGTCGGCGCTCCAACTCCGAGAACATGCACAAGTTAATTAATGCTCATTCCTAAGAACTATTGAAGACTCCGCACAACTCAAATAGTCCACAATATTTACGCTGTTTAGAGCAGAATTTACAGGATAAGAGAATAAAAATTCTCCTATCCTGTAAATTCTGCTCTATAATAGTCATTGGATGAGTTCTGCGTAGTTATCAGAAGGACTAAGAGACCATGAAAATACAACTACTTAAATTATGTGTTCTATTCTTTGCAATCTTATTATTTGCCGCCCAATGTAATAACACGACTCCAGAAGCAAAAGAGGATGCCACTAGTTTTGACAAAACGTTTAAGATGGCCGCCATTTTCCCCGGAGTCATCACCGATGCCGACTACAATACCCTTGGCTATATCGGTCTAACTTCGGTACAGTCTGACCTCGGTGTCGAAACGGTCTACTCTGAGAGCGTGGCCGTGCCGGATGTAGAGCAGATCATACGAAAATATATTGATGATGGCTTCAACATTATCTTTACGCATGGGGGTCAGTTTCTTAGTCAGACGAAAGCATTGGCTGAGAAGTTTCCCAATGTTTATTTCATCGGTGAGTCGGATACCATCATGGAGGATATGCCCGAAAATCTGTGGGTGATTGGCCGGAATTTTCATGTGAGTTTTTACCCATTAGGAGCCTTAGCCGCCGCTCAGACTAAAACCGGCAAAATCGGCTATATAGGTGGCTTACCGTTGCCCTTCTCTTATGCGGAGGTGCATGCTATTAAGCAGGCTATTGCTGATGCGGGGGCAGATGTCGAACTTGTACCAGTGTGGACAGGTGACTTTAACGACCCAACCAAAGCTCGCGAAGTTGCCGATATACTAATTGCTGATGATGATGTTGATGTGATAATCGGTTCGTTAAATTTAGGCATGTTCGGCCTGTTTGAAGCAGTCAAAGCCTCTGACAAACATGTCTTAGCAACTGCTAAATATACCGACAAATCGAACTTTGCCCCCAACAACTATATCACCTCGGTGTTATATGATTTCTCTGGGCCATTGACAGAGATTGTCCAAAAAATTCAAACGGGCGAAGGTGGTGGTTATTATCCGCTTGGTTTTGATACTGGTGTAGCGATGCAAATGCCACTAAAAAATGCAGATGATGGAGTCGAAGCAACTGTCAAACAGGTAATCAGTGATGTTGAATCGGGAAAAGCCAAGGTCAGGAAAGATGTGACCCCCCATTGAATAATTGCAATGATGCAAAAATTGCGATTATTCAGATCATGAAGGGCTGTTTAGTTCTCCATCTTGTCACGCTACAAGCGTGACCTACACGGTTTCATCTCCAATATCTGCTGGTGAGACAACCATGATAGATGCAGGGCAAACAAAGTCTACCTCCCCACGGTAATCAAATAATCCTCTCACCTGAACGCAGAATCAAAAAGAGGCTGACCCGCATGGTCGGCCTCTTTTGTTTTGCCGATATGTTGGCCTTTTAATCTAACTCCAAATCATCTCGCATCAAAATATCCGCGCCACCGCTTATTCGCTCCGTTGACAGGTGTTGGCGTTAGCGTTATACTACCTGTCATCTTAAGTAGTTTTCAGAACTAACTTGTTAAAAACAGGAGTGTCAAAATTGCATTTTGACAGCAAGAATGGAATTCTTGCACTCCGAGAAAAGTGACAACTTAGAAATGAAAGTTACTTAAAGTAGGAGGTTATGATGCGAGAGCTTACGTCATCCAAAGTCACTATTTCGGTCATGTTGCCCCAATCATTACTGTTTGATTATGGCCTTTCACAACAAGAGGCGAGTATCGTTTTGCTACGGGCATTTGTCCTGATGTTATATCGTCAAGACCGAATATCGTCTGGTAAGGCCGCTCGATTATTAGGCATCCCACGTTTGGTCTTTATTCAGCAGGTATTAGCCCAAGAAAATATCCCCTACCTCGATTACAGTGCCGAAGAACTTGAGGCTGAGGTTGCAACTATAGAACAATGGCCCAAGAAATAGTTGTTTCTAATACACACCCTTGATAGCTCTGGCTTGGCTCAACCAGTTGGCGTTAATACCGGCCTTATTTGATGAACTTCATATCCCCCAAGCCGTCTATGATGAGATATTTTACAAGCCAGACGCAATCGGAACTGTCGAACTAGCCTCAACCGATTGGCTGATTGTACGTCCCGTGACCAACGTTTTGTCAGTCAATCTATTACAGGACCAGTTGGATGCAGGCGAAAGTGAAGCGATTGTTCTAGCGACCGAACTACAGGCTGACTTACTGTTAATCGATGAACGTCGTGGACGACGTAAGGCGATTCAATATGGCTTGGATATAACCGGAACGCTTGGTATCTTAATCCGCGCCCGTCAATTACAATTGATTGGGCCGTTACGACCAATGCTCCATAAATTACGACTATTACCATTTTTTATCAGTGAATCGCTATATCAACAGACACTGCGGCATGTTGGAGAATAAAAATAGAGATACTCTAATACCTTTACCAGAATCAAAAAGAGGCTGACCCGCATGGTCGGCCTCTTTTTGATTCTGTATTCAGGTGAAAATTAGGCACAGCTTACAGATTATCCGCCACCCACTGCACAAAATCGATGCAATGTATCTCGTCGGTTAACTCAACCTCGGCTTTGTCCCTTGTATGGTAATGGGGAATTGGCTCTAAACGGTGCTGAGTGTAGGCGTTACCATATTTTTTCTGCAAGGCTCTTGGGTCGGCGGCGTTATCAAACCCTCCCACTACTTGCGAATCTTGAAACGCGTAATAGGCATATTTTCGAGAGCCGTCACGGCGGACAACCTCTCGGATACGAAGAAGATAGACTTTGTACTCAATTTCAAGCCACAGAACGGCATAATCGTCATAAACATCATGCCGAATAACCTGTACCGTTTCAAAACGTTGTTGACATAGGTCAATCACTCTTTCCAGAGTTTCTGCAAGTGATTCCGCCATTTGTTTAGCTCCAAAGCATCAACTTCCCACATCATTAAATCCCCTTCCCAATCCATCTTGTCCGATTCCGTCTCCAACTGTTCTACATAAGCCATGTCGGTAGCAGTACGATAAGCAAACAGATCGTAGCTACAGCCATATTTTTTCTCCCATCGCTGAGTCCGTTTTTCGGCCTGTAACAGTTTTTTTTGCACCCGTTCAAAGGCATAATACCGCAACGCCTCTTCGATATTCACCTGTAACTGTTCGAATAGATAAATATATTCCTTATTTACCGGAACGGTCATCATCTCAATCGTCATGATTAGTATCCCCTTTACTAAGTTTCGTCCAAATCCATCTCATCATCCACTAAACTATCAAGAGACACCCCAAAAAAGCGAGATATTTTAAATGCAAGATCCAAAGACGGTTTTTTCTCACCATTCTCGATTTTACTGATATGGCTATAAGCACTCATGCCAAGTTGCATCGTTAGCTCTTTTAAGGTTAAGTTGTTTTGGTTACGTAAGGTACGTAACTTTTCCCCGAATTTCTGCATCATTTAATTCTAATCAACCAAAATTGTCCTATTAGGAAAACAAACATGTGAGTTTGACATTTATGAATGAGCATGTTAAAATTTTCCCAACGGGAAAATTTAAGTTTTATTTACATGCCTCACTATAACCACAATCGACATAACCTGTTTGCCATCAGTGATGAAATGGATTCGTAACCTATCTAGTTTTTCTCTTAAAAATTGTTCCTACTGTCTTTCACCCATAGCCTAATTATGGCCTATTCCTTCTGTGTGTCAAATTGTTTATTCTATATCCAACTCATCGCGTCTCAGTTTGACTGACATTTCAGAATGGTCTAAACTCACTGTATGATAAACAAAAACTCTTATCGACGTAACTTGTCGATTATGGCTGTTTTGGTTCTACTGACGTTCATGGCAATCGTTGTCAGCCGACGCTCGAACCAAACGTATCTGTTTAATCTAACGGGTGAGGAAGAGATTCTGCCTCAAATTTCGGGCATAACTCAATATTTGCTAACTCGCCTGCAACCTCCTCTCCAAACGGCAGATAATGTGCCGGTGCAGTACGCCGGAATGAACCCTTATGGCGTGAATACGTTTTTACAAAACGAGGTCGAACCAGCCAAACGAGAGCAGGCCCTGCGGCTCATCTCGGAGGCCGGGATTAAATGGGTGCGGCAGGAGTTCACTTGGGAGGATATTGAGATTCATGGTAAGGGTGATTTTGAAGACCGTCGTCATGAACCATACAAATCGGCTTGGGAAAAATATGACCAAATTGTCGATTTTGCCGAGAAGTATGACCTCAAAATCATGGCTCGTCTCAGTAATCCTCCAGCTTGGACACGAGCCATGACCGATACCGTTGGAGCCTTTGCTCCGCCGGACGATTATCAAGATTATGGTGATTTTGTGACCGCGTTGGCGACTCGTTACCGAGGTCGTATCCCGGCCTATCAGATATGGAACGAGCCGAATATTTACCCCGAATGGGGCGAATATCCGATTAGTGCTGAGGAGTATACAGAACTGCTCAAGGTGGGGTATCAAAGCATCAAAAAGGCCGACCCGGACGCGATTGTCGTCATGGGAGCCTTGGCCGCGACCATTGAACTAGACCGACAACGTCGCTATAGCCCAACCGGATTTCCGACTAGCCCCGGTGGCTTGAGTGATGTGCTATTTTTGCAACAGTTATATAATGCCGGAGCCGCGCCCTATTTTGATGTGTTAGCCATGCAGGGATACGGTTTGTGGAGTGGCCCAACCGACCGACGCATGCAACCTCGGGTGTTGAACTTCTCGCGCCCGTTATATGTTCGAGATGTGATGGTTCGAAACGGAGACGCTCATAAAGCAATTTGGTTGAGCGAACTGGGCTGGAATGTAGTACCACCAGAATCTGGTCTGCCGCCAATTTATGGACAAGTAACGTTAGAACAACAAGCTCGTTACACTCAAATCGCCTATCAGCGCATACAAAAAGAGTGGCCGTGGCTGGGGGTAGGCTTTTATTGGTTTTTTAAGCAAGCCGACGATCGGGAAAAACTGGGTAATCCACAATACTATTTTCGGATGATGGAGCCAGATTTTACACCGTTGCCGATCTACGAGGCCATCAAAACTCAGGCCAACGACGCACCTGTTTTATATGCGGGCTGGCAGAAGGCCGATCATTGGGCCATAGAATATCATGGTACATGGAGCTTGATTGAGCATGCAGAGGCTAGTTTTGGTTCGGCAATGCAAACAACGGAAGCCTCTGCTTCATTCTCGGTGATAGTTGATAGTCGGCGGGTTAGGTTAAAACTCGTTCCTTCATCTAAGTCCATTCGCCTACAAATTCAGGTCGATCAACAAGACCCGTTTGAGGTGACTATTACCAACGAAGATTCGGTAACGATTTTAGAAGCATGGCGAAGCAGACAATATCGACTAAATGTTGAGCTGTTGTCTGGGGCAATGCTGATAGATGGTTTGATCGTAGAGTGATAGAGAGACCATCATCGACATGTTTTAGCCCTCATCGACATTGACTGAGATAATTATTATGAGAAAGAGAGGATATTATGAAAAAATCAGTATTGTGGCTATTTATGTTACTATTCACATCCTCGGCGACAGTTGTTCTGGCTCAACTCCCCGGCGATGTGAATAATGATGGTACCGTTGATATTTTTGATCTGTCGATTATATCGAATCATTATGGTACCTCGAACCCTATCGGCGATGTAAACGAAGACGGCAAAGTTGACATCTTCGATATCGCTATCGCTTCATCTAACTATCAGGGCGCAGGGCCATTACCAACGGCGACCGATACAACTGTGCCCACGGTGCAGAATCCAACTACCACATCGACTTCGGTGCCGACTGACACACCAACCTCAACAAATACGCCGACTAATACTGCTACCTCAACCGTGCCGGTCAACAGCCCGATCCCTGTTCCAACCGATACGCCCATACCAACCGACACACCTGTACCCACCGAAACACCCGCATCAAACAGCATTAGTATTAAGGGCGAGGTTTGGGCCGATAACTGGTTTGCCTTTTATCTGAATGACAGCTTGGTGGCCGAAGATTCGGTGCCCATTACCACCGAGCGTTCATTTAATGCGGAGGCTTTTACTTTTACAGCAGACTATCCATTTGTCCTAAACCTGATCATGAAGGACTTTAAGGAAAACGACACTGGGTTGGAGTATATTGGCGCAAATAATCAGCAAATGGGCGATGGGGGGCTGATTGCTCAGTTCACCGAAACCAGCACCGGACAAGTTATTGCAGTTAGCAATAGCGATTGGAAATGTACTGTTATCCACGAGGCTCCGTTGGATAAATCCTGCGCTAATGAAACCAACCCAGTAGCCGGAGTCGCCCCGTGTGACTTCATCTCGCTTGATGAACCAGTCGGCTGGAAACTTATTAACTTTGATGATACGGGCTGGACAAACGCCACCCTCTACACAACTGAACAGGTACGCCCCAAAGATGGCTACGATCAAATTAGTTGGAATCCGAGTACTCGTCTCATTTGGGGAGCCGATCTTGAAACCGACAACTCAATTTTATGTCGTCTTAAAATCGACACTCCATAACTTGACAATGTTAGATTACAATCATGTCATACTGAGCGAAGCGAAGTATTCCCCATGATGATACTTTTGGGTGGATTCTTCGCAAACTACGCTCAGAATGACATGGCATAGCGGACTTAAACGCTAATGTAACATTGTCAAGATAATCATACCCAAATACCTAAATACCTAAATCTAGGGTAAAAATTCAGTAAAACTGCCCTAGAAACCCGATTTCTCAAAGAAATCGGGTTTCTGACGTTCCTTCTGGCGAGTTCACTGAATATTTACAATCTAGGAATATACTCCGCTTGACAAACCACCTCAACAATGATATGTTGACTGTAGTTAAAGAAGGGGTATACTTTTACTATGAACGTTAAAATCAGAATCTCAAAACAACTTATCGTTCTACTGGTGTTGGTTGTTACATTATTTTCACAATCCAGTTCCGCCCAAGGTAATGAGCCGTGGCCGTTTTGGTTTTCCATTACACCAAGCCATGAGGATGGACGAATCACCTACGATTTCCGCTTTTCGAGTCGGGTGGAATGGAAAATGGTCGATCTTCAGATCAAGATTCCTCTGCCCAAAGGTACGCGATATGTAGAAAGCAAAGCTCCTGCAACCACTAGTGTTGACTTTGATGGTCAAAATATCATCTATTTTACCTCGGTTTTCCACAAACCAATTCGTGGTGCGGCCTTCACCCTCGAAATTACCAATCCCAATCAAACTGTTTTTGATACAGATGTACTAATCACTTGGAAAGGTGATCGCCCCGGCCTGTATCAATTAGAAAACATCTCTTTTGATGTGACAAAAACCCCTTTAGATTGGACACGACCTCGTTCGCGCCTTCTGCTCGGTTTCATGGCTCATGTAGCAGAAGATGATACTATTACATATAGCATTTACCCCGAAAACTACAGTGGTCTCCGCATGTGGGATTTACGGGTTAATGTTCCTCTGCCTACCGGCACCAAATTTGTCTCTATGGAAGCGCCTCAACAGTTTAGTGCCACCTTTGATGGCGAAGTGGCCTACTTCTTTACCTCTGAAATGCCACGTCAAGCTAATTTAGAGCCACTTAAATTAACCTTATCGACCGAAAATGTACCCGCCGACCAGTTGCTGACCACCCATGCTTGGGCTTCATGGAAAAATTCTGGAAGGGGTGTGGGGCGATGGGTCGTTTCAGAAGAGCAGATTACCAGCGGCCAGATTAGTGTTTTGCCTCGATTACCCCAACAAGCTGTCGCTGATAGGGAAGGCGATGTTCCCCTTTCTTATTTTGATGTGACTAGCCTTGTTTTAAGCGATCACCAAGCCAATTTAGACATTACCTATAATACCGCTAGCCCGCTCTGGACAAAGGATCCGGTTGTCTACCAGTTTTTTATTGACCATGACTGCCGTCTCGATACCGGCCAAATTCGGGATCACCGAGGTGTTGAGTACCGTGTTCGGTATCGACAGGATCAACAACTGGCCGATTTAAGTCAGTATGATACAGAGGCCAAAATCTGGCTCAACAAAGAAACTATTCCTCTGCCCTACTCGATTGATAATACCGTACTGACTATCTCGCTCCCCTACCAACTGATTAACAATGATGGTCAATTTTGCTGGACAAGCGTCGTTCGTAACGGAACTCAGGAATATACCCCCGCCCCTCCGGCTGACAAAACACCCGACACCCCCGAATTTCGACTGACCGAATATAGCCTTGATGGGGCTGATAATCCAGCAAAAAACGATGATGATGGCCCGGAAGCGACCAAACCAGTCGTCATGGTTCCTGTCGAAGTGACCGGTGCAGAAGAGGCCGACCGTATCGGTGGTTCGGCAGATAACCTGCCTCCAAGTAACGCCGATTCAGATAACCAGTCAGATCAAAAATCGGCAAATGAATCAGATGAAGAGATTGTTCCCAAATCGACAAGCCAAGCACCTACTGCCAAAAAGCCCAACCAGCAACCGCAAATTGACGATGAATTCGTTAATTTAGGTGACACATGGAAATACCGACCCGGTTGGTCGGAGCCACCCCATGATTGGGCCGAGAAAGGGTTTGACGACCGAGACTGGTTTGAAGGTGGTACAACCATCGGCTATGGTGATGGCAAGTTCAGCACCGACTTGAGTCTGTCGCTAAACTATTTGCAACAAATCGACGCGGCCAGCAAGGAACAGCCCTCTGACGAGTCGCCCAACAATTTAGACAGTGGCCCCCGCACCGACTTCACCTCCGTTTTTATTCGGCGTGAGTTTACGATTGACCAACTAGAAAGCCTGATTGAACTGATCCTCAAAATAGATTATGAAGATGGTTTTGTGGCCTATATTAATGGGGTAGAGGTAGCTCGCCAAGGGCTTAAAGCACCCGGCACACCGCTCTCGTTTGATACTCCAGCGACTGACCGAGATGGTGGTTTTACCGAAAAAGTTGATCTAAGTGACTTTATCGACCTGCTCAATGAGGGAGATAATGTGATTGCCATTGAAGTCCATAAATCATTAGGGCGCTCTAGCTTATATGTCAGCCCTGAACTGAGTTGGCAACGAGATACTAGCTCCACTCCAGCAGAAGAGACGACTGATCCCACGCCAACGCCCTTCCCAACCACAAAACCAAGTCAGCCCCAAGCAACCAGTAGCCCGACTGAGCAAAAAGTGGCTCAGGCTGATTCCGCCAGCAACGAAACCGAATCAACGGGTAGTAGTAATGCCCCTCAAAGCGGAACTCAGGCCAATCATGGCGGTTCAACGGAATCTGAAACTACCACTCCAACAGAGGGTAGCTCTGTTGATCCCGGTATCGTGCCCAATTCAGGGACGGGATCAGCGGGTAGTACAGGTTCTGGCTCTGGGCCAACCTACATTCCCGAGTCTGGTGGCGCGTCGCAACCGCCTAACACATACTCAGCCCAAGCCACCCCATCTGCCCCCGCGGTTGACTCAAATACGCTAACAACCATGCCCCGCGCTCCGCTTCCTCAAACTATGTTCCATCCTCCTGATACTAATCCGTCAATCATTGATACCCACGGCAAAATTGCAGTGCCAATTGATGATGGCAATGGAACCTATAATGTCTATGTTTTTACTCTACGTTTTGGGTATGGCTGGGAAACCGATAAAGTATCATTTGCCCGTCAGCCCGATATCAGCTTAGACGGACAACGCATGGTCACCAATCATCAAGGGGATGGCTTAGAAACAGTACATGAATACAGTTTTATCGATAAGTCTGAAAAACGAGTCAGTGACCATCCACAAGATTCTCATCCCACCTACGACCCGTGGGCCGACCGAGTAACTTACGGTAATCCCGAACTGATTATCGACCCGAATGGTACGAAATATTCGCATGTAGTCGTGCAGTGTAGCTTGTTGCCGCCCCATCAAGAACGAGAGCCTCAATGTCAAGATATCGTCTCGCAAGGGATTCTTATTCCCTCCGGCCAAATGGGACAGATATTAGGTAGTCATCCGGTGTGGGCCAGTAATGACCATATCATCTACAAGGGGTGTAATAGTTGGGTTGGTGGCGCATCGTGTGGTATTTACAGCGTCAACTCATGGTCAACCAGAGCCTTTAGTGATGGCTCGATTCCGACGCAACTAACCGATAATACCACCGATATTCCTACCGATACGCAGGGGAACTATGTGGTGTTTATGAGCCAACGAGACAACAATTGGGAAGCCTTTATTATGGGCTTAGATGGAACCGGTATGCGGAATCTATCCAACAGTCCAGCCTCAAATGATGGGCTACCAACCATCTCACCTGATGGCGACTGGGTGGCTTTTATCTCTGATAGAGATGGCTTGTGGGCTGTGTGGGCTGTGCCTCTCGTTGGAGGACAACCATTAAAACTGTTCGACCTACCGAATCAAACCCCGTGGGGAACACAAGATCGCTCATGGACGAATGAACGTATCTCGTGGGGGCCGTAAAAGGCGGATACCGTTAAACTTTAGGATTAAATAAGTTGTGTGTTCCAGAGTGGTTCAATCTTTAAGATTGAACCACTCTCATGGCCGACATGCATAAGTTAATACCCATTCATTAGGGAAGATTTAGAGCATGGGCTTGACCTTCAAGCGACTTGAAGGTATATAATCATGGTCAGTAAACTATTTTATAAATTTAGCTAAGGAGTATTGATTATGACCAGTAAAACTTTTACCGTACCGAGTATTTCATGCGGGCACTGCACCCACACCATCAAGATGGAAGTTGGCGATCTAGACGGTGTAAAAACTGTCACTGCTGATGAAAAGACCAAAGAAGTAACGGTTGAGTGGGAAGCACCCCAAACATGGGAAGGTATCGAAGCATTGTTAAAAGAGATTGACTTTCCACCCGCAAGTTAGGGCAAACGTCTGATTTAGAAATAAAAAAAAAAGGCCGGTTTTCTTTAAGAAAACCGGCCTTTTTTTTTTAGCTTTGCCCTGTGAATAAATTCACAAGGTTATTTAGGAGATTTATTTTTCTGGAATCACCTGATTACTGAATCGTTTTATCATTAAAATACTCATTAACAATGCCGTTTTCAAAAATAACAATTAACCAGTTTGTTTCCAAACGATTGTCTTTACCAATGATAACGCTCATTTTGTAGGCATAAAGTGTTTGATTTTGACGGCCAAATAAGGTACCACCACTTCCATAAGCCATGCCGTTAAGGTTACCATCATCGGGTGCGCCCAATAATTGAGCAACCTGTTCAGGTGTGTGACCCGCTAATCGGTTGCTTTGCACCAAATCGCCAAACATTTGGTGACGTATCGTCATTTCATTTGGATTAGCTTCGAGCCATTTGGTCGAGTCAAAGAGGAAGCTTGAAAACGGTAAAATAGGTCTAATTAAGATGACCATAAACAGCAGATAAAGATATAATGGGTATAGAGCACGACTGACTGTTCGCAAATTGTTGATGTAGACCACGCCCATCAAAATCCCTGTACCTAATACCAACACCACCCACCATGACAAGTCCAAAGTAGCAATCGGGTATATATATTCAGGAGGATTAACAAACACATAGATACCCATGATTTTGCCATTGAGTAACATCCTAGCCTGATTAATAAAGCCACATAATAAAGGGACACCAAAAACAAGTACGGAGAGCAACGTATTTAATACTTGGTTGCGGTTCATGCTTCTAACATTATTCATTAGAGTCTTCTGTAGGTCCTGATGATTTAACTTTTTGCCCTAAAATATTAGCTAAACTGGTAATCCCGCCCCCTAAGTTTCGAGCGGCATCAACTTGGCCTCTCGTCTCTTGATAAACTCGGTACAGTTCACGGCTTTCCTGCGAGTTAGGGTCAAGATGGGCGGCTCTAGCGTATTCTAAGTAGGCTTGTCCACCGGCGTTGGCTTCCGCTTTACGATTCAAGGCATCAATCGTTTCTTGAGGATAACGGGTTTCGATATTGAAACGCATCACTCGAATCCCAAAGTCAGTCCATAACTCTTGGACAATCGGTTGTTCAATAAATTTGGCGGAAATATCTTTTAGGCAGGGCTGGAGTTCGTCTAAGGTTGGATAGTTTAGCCCTTCATCAATCAGAGCTTCTTCCAATGTTTTAGAGACAATCTCTTTAATTCGAGGCCAACTTGTGTATAAAGCAGTAAAGGTAAATGACCGGCGAGCAGTCATGGAGAGTACGACCGTAACAAACAGGCCATCCTGAGCCTTAATCAGCACCTCGGTAATATCAAAACTGTGCGGTTGGGCAAAGCGGATATACCAAATCTGCGCCATTCCCCAAGGAGCCATAATGCAGGTTAGCGCCATAAATACAAAAAAGACTCCATGCCACGGCAATGCTTCGGGGGAGTTACTGTTTGTAGACAAGCCAGCCAAATAGGGTGCGGGGGTAGCGGTGGGTAGAATGACAGGAGTATTGGTGGGGGTTGCGGTAGCCTCTTCAACCACCTCAGCCACAGGTTGCACTTGAGCCGTGGCCGCGACCGCATCAGCCGGAAGCACCGTCGAAACGACCTCTGGTGGGGTATCAATAATCTCCGTTTTTGGACGCGGCACAACCTCTACCCCCGGAATAGTACTACAGCCAAAAACTAAAAATGTCGCAATGATGATGACTCTAAGTCTGAGACCCACAGTTACATATTCCTTTTTAGACGTTTTATCTGTGTTTCCAACTGGCGAACTCGATTTGATTCTCGGTTATCATTTAATACACTCGAAGCGATAAGAAACAGCATCATGGTGGCTAAGGTTAATAAAATACCTTCACTAAAGGCAGGGCCGTTGACCGCTTCAGCCAAAGATACCTGAGGCTCTCCGGCGACCTGAGCCATACTATTGGGCATGACACTAAATATAATCGGTGCAAAGGTGTTATAACTAACCGAAAGAAACGCTACTAAGGGAAACAGGCGTACAACAGGCTTGATAACGTCTCTCACTGTATCACCAACGCGGTCCAAGGCAATGGCCATTATGATTACTACTTGGCAAAAGACAATTCCAAGCCCCAGAAAGAATCGGAAACCGGGACTCAGCAAAGAGATACCAAGAAATTTGATATCAGCCGCTTGCATTGAGTTGACGACAAAACTTTCTAAGCCAAAAAACGCAAACAAAAAAACTATTAACAATAAACCAAACAGAAACCCCATATTTTAACCCCTTTTATAAAACCTGTAAAAAATGCTACAGGGGTAACTCGACATAATGTTATTATAACATCATCGTTACATGGATACAAATTTTGGCTATCATCTTGACATAATGTTTAACTCTTGAAAAATTAAGCTATTTCGGTTTGGCGACCAAAACCAAACGATGGGTGTTGCTCCAGCTAGGCCAACAGGTAATAACGGTTAGCTGTTCCGATGCGGTGGGCAACAAAATCGACTGTAAATATGCATCGGTCTCTGCTGAGGCCATAAATGCTCGTACCACGTTTCGTTGCTCAACTCGATAAATAAATCGCTTATTATGCCCTGTTAGTAAAGTAATCTCATCACCCATTTTAAGATTCTCGACCTGAGCAAAAACACGTCCCCCCAAGCTATTATTGTGACCAGAGATAATGATGTTACTGCCATCGTTGGGAACCGCAGAGTTAATGTGCCAGCCCGCTTCATTATAAGGTATTTCCCACTCGCTAACGGTGTCACCCCACATGGTGGCTGTTTCTGACCAGCCCATAGCAAGGACTGGTGCGTTTAGGTTGATGGTTGGGGCAACGATTTGGTGAGGAGCATTTAAGTTTGTTGGGGGTTGCGTCGAGCCGATAAATAAGGGAACAGGGCGCTTAACATTTGGATCATGCGTGGGGGTTGGAACAGGAGAATCGCTAAACGGTACAATCTGAACAATGTTGGAACAACCAGCAATTGATACGACCAAGATAAGGTAAAAGGAGATGGTTACATAGAGATTTTTAGCTCTAGTTGAGGATAGGGCATTGATTACCATTTAAGCCGTCACTCTGAAGTCATTTTTATCCTATCATGCTGAGAAATCGGGGATTAATTAACTTGTGCAGTTCATCATGAGAGTGGTTCAATCTCTAAGATTGAGTGGACACCATTCTGGAGCGCGCAACTTATTTCGGCCTCATTCCAGAGTGCTTAAAAAGCCAAGGTATCAATAATTGTAGGTGTACCGTCGTACTCCCCACACCATACCGCCAATCAATAACAAAACTGTTCCTAACCCAAAAGCTACTTCCGGGGCAAGGATTGCCCCTGTTCCCGGCGGGCGAGGGGGTGGATGGCCAATCGCGCCTCTGGTTTTGAATGAGGCGTTAATGACCCGTACTCGTGGTTCACCGTTAACTAGGCCAACAATATAGTAGGCGTAGGCCGTACCATCTTGGAAATTAGTGTTGGGAATGTTGACAATAACATTAGGAGTACCCGCCGGACGAATATCAATATTGTATGCACCGGCATCAAAATCAGCGATATTGGAAGCTTTAAAGGTAAGGTTAGTGATAAAACAGCTATTATGCCCAACAACACAAATATCAACATTGGGCGCACCGGGCGAGGTATGGGTGAAGCTAACTCTAGCTTTATCTTGAGCAGTTGGGGAGTTATTATCTTCAATACGGAGCAGTTCAAGTTGGGCCAAACGATCTACCGCAACCAAAGTATAAAAACGATCATTATCAAATGAGAGTTGAACTTCTTTAACAGGGGGGGTATTGGGTGCTGAACCCGCGGGTAAAACTCGAATAAGGTGATTACCGGAAGTTAGCCGAACATAGTTAGAAACCGAACCGAAGGCAACATTAGCAAAGTAGCGGTCATTATCTATATAAACGTCAGCAGAGGGAGCATCTGGCGAGGTATGCACAAAACGCAAATTGGCTCCATCCGTTGCCGTACCGTCGGCAAGAACTGATAGCTCAGCTTGAACCAATAGCTGACTGACTATTAGTATGATACCTAACACAACAGTTAATCGCACCAAAGATTTCATGTTTGTGTTCCTCGTTTGATAGTTACTGTTTTGCATGGGACATGAACTCACCTGCAAGATAGGAATCGGGATTAAATAAGTTGCGCGTTTTTACATAAGAATGAATTCTTATGCTGACACGAGAAACCTGCTTAAGCGGGTTTTCCGTTTAAGACGCTGATTTCAATCAGCGGTCTTATGCACAAGTTTAAAAAACCTCATTCCTATGTTGTTTTCCTCGCACATGTTGACCAAAATCAAGACTACGGTCTACTTCTATTGACCACCCCGATTAATCAAGTTAGTGGGAAGTTTCAATAATTTTTGTAATACCTTACGTTTAAACGAGCCTTGAGGCATGTTTTCGATACCTTCTTCGTAGGCTCCAATGGCCGCGATATACTGTTTTTCTTTGAGACGCAGGCGACTTAAGGCTTGCCAAACGTACATGGCCGCCTCGTTTTCGCCGAGTTCTTCTAACTTGGCCGCGGAGGCACGGTAATGCTCCACCGCGTCTTCCAACTCTCCCTCAGCTTCGTAGACCATAGCTCGATTACCAACGGTTTGGGCTAACCCTTTGTAATCTTCTTGCGCTTCAAACAACTCCACGGCCTTATCTAAGGCTGTATGCGCGGCAGAATAATCGTCCAACTGTTTATGAGTTACACCCATGTCGTTATAGATAAGTGCTTGACGATTTGGGTCATCGGCGGCGGATTCTAGTGCCGCTTCAAATACCTCTATAGCGGAGTCATAATCCTCTTCTCGAAAGAGCGCCACCGCGTCTTCATGTAATTTTTTTGCTGATGTAGCCATGTTTATTACCTAAATAGTGCAGGCTTTTTGGGGCTTTCCGTGCAAATATGTCATCATCTTCCCGCAAGTTTTAAACTTGCGGGAAGATTGCCCCATTAAAGTATCTAAGAGATAGCGATTCTATCCCCATGTATCATGATGCGTTTAGTAAGTAACCTCTAAAAGCCCTTCTGCTAAACCACGTAGAGTATCAACAGACAGTTCACTGAGTTTCATGGCGATGTTCAGATATAACAAGTTGGCCGGATTAGCCAAAAACTCGCGTACATCTTGAGGGAGTTGCGTAAACTCGACAACCTCATCAAGTACAGTTAATTCTTGATTAAAGCCACCCTTTTTAACGGCACTGCTATGATCCAAGAAATAACTAAACGTAATTCCAAAATGGTTCCTCAGTGCATTTAACTGTTGTAGGGGAATCTCTGCTTGACCTAACTCGTATTGAGCCAACTGTTCGGCTGAAATATTGAGTAAGGCCGCTACATCAGCCTCAGATTTCCCTGCTTCTGTCCGAGTTTGTTTGAGTAATGCCCCGATAATACGTTGCCGTAAATTAATGATTTGCAGGGTTGGATAATCAATCTTTTTTGTTTCAAGTGCATCTGCTGACCAAAACTCTGAAATCTTCACATTACAAATTAGAGCTAATATCTCCAACTGAGGGAGCGTGACATCATGCTGTCCGGCCTCAATCTGTGATAAAATTTCGGGAGTGATTCCAATTGATGCACTCACCTCTTCTATATTAAGACCTGCCCGTATTCGAACAGTATGAATTTTTTGACCGATCAATTTTTGATCTAAACCAGCTTGTGGCGTATCGTTTGCCATACCTGTGCCTCCGACGAAATTTCCTTCAAATTATAACATAACTTTCGTTGATACACAACGAAACTAAAAATTACGGGTGTCAAGTCAAGTTACCCGTTTTATAAGGACTGTTCAGTTCTCCATCTTGTCACGCTACAAGCGTGACCTACACGGTTTCATCTTCAGCAAAATTACTGTAGGTGACGCTTGTAGCGTCACGATTATGCCCATATAGATTAGAACTGAACAGCCCTTCCCGTTTTATAAGCCGCGCAGAGAAAATTCAACATGTCAATTGCTTGGCAAGAGCTAGGCTTTAGAGTAAAATCTATGAAACTAATCGACTAAATTGCTAGATTTCAAAACATGACCTTCAAGGAACTTCGTACCTTGGAGGTCGCAGACTTCCTTCACCTTCGAGGTACGAAGTTCCTCATTCGCCCGTTGGTGGTTCGGGGAGGTGTTTGAAATGAAACTTCACAAGACTTAATTCACAATGTACTACCTATCAGGAGATATTTATGAGCGAAACGGTATCACCCTCACCATATATTATTGATGTGACTGACCAATCCTTTACTACAGACGTACTCGAAAAATCGAAAACAGTTCCGGTTGTGGTTGATTTTTGGGCTGAATGGTGTGGCCCATGTCGAGCATTGGGGCCAGTGCTTGAGCGATTGACCAGTGAGTCTAAAGGGGCATTTATCCTCGCCAAAGTAGACGTAGACCAGAATCAGCAAATAGCCCATCAATTTCATATTCAGGGCATCCCTGCGGTAAAAGCTTTTTATAACGGCCAAGTTGTTGGCGAATTTACCGGCGCACAACCTGAGCCAAAGGTGCGTGAATTTCTGCAAAATCTGCTTCCCAGCCAAGCTGATGCTTATGCTAAACAGGCTTACGAATGGGAAGTTAGTGGGAAGTTGATGATGGCCGAGGCAAACTATCGTGGCGCATTAGAAGAAGATCCAAAACATCTCCATGCTATGGTTGGTTTGGGGCGAGTACTATTGCAACAAGGCAAAACAGAGGAGGGGATCACCTTGTTACAGCGCATTCCTTCCGGTGGGCAAGAACGGCAGGCCGCAGATGCACTCATCGCCACGGCTCAATTTATGAGTGAAGCTACCGGACAAGATGAAGCCGCCCTACGAGCCAACCTAAATACCGCCCCGAATGATGTGCCAACACACTATAGTTTAGCATGTTTACTCGCAACACAAGAAAACTATCAAGAAGCATTTGACCATTTTCTTGAGGTGATTCGGCGTGATCGAGCCTATAAAGATGATGCGGCTCGGAAAGCCATGTTGGCCTTGTTTACCATTTTGGGTGAGGGGCATGACTTAAGTAAAAGCTATCGCCGTAAATTGGCAAACGCTTTATTTTAGACAGTCCTGTACTTCCCGTAGTTTGGGCGTATAGGAAGCGCATCGCGGACAATCACTTGCCGCCGAGTTTGCGTGTACGATGCGTCAAGCAAAACGATGCTTAAGGCGGTATAATAGCCGTACCATAAAGAAAACAACTTCTCTCCTTTTTGATAAAGCGGTCACGTCTGGGCAACGTGGCCGCTTTTGATTCCCACATTTTTATCCCCACAACAGCCCGTCTAATTTGCTAGAGTCGCCCCCATCTGGTAAAGTCCTAAACCGTGACTAGCTGTATCTTCGTCGCAAATCTTTATATAAAAGTGAACCCATTTTGCCCCGACAATATATAGCCTTAGATATAGAAACAACTGGACTTAGTCCAGAACGAGATGCAATCATTGAGATTGGAGCCGTCCGTTTTATGGGCGACCAAGTATTAGATAGTTTTGAGACCCTTATCAACCCCGGACGACCAATTCCCCACGGTATTCAACAACTAACAGGCATCAAACCAACTGATGTGACCGATGCACCCGTCATGTACGAAGTGGAGCCCAAACTGCGAGACTTTGTGCAGGATGACCCCATCGTTGGACATAACATTCAGTTCGACCTTGGTTTTTTGCGTGAGGAGGGGCTGTTTTATGACCATGTCAGCCTCGACACCTTTGAAATCGCTAGTATCCTTCTGCCTTATGCCAATCGGTATAGCTTGGGCAATTTGTTGACCTACCTAGAGGTTGATTTGCCCGATGATGGGCAAGCTCATCGCGCTTTATACGATTCTAAGATCACCCACATGTTATTTATGGCTTTAACCGAACGAGCCAAAGCCGTCGATCCGGTAACGATTTTGGAACTGGTACGGTTGGCTAAACAAGCCAAAGAGCCGTGGGCCTTACAAGAGTTTTTTGAGGATATAGGCCACAGTCAAACTACCGAGCCAAGTAAACATACGAGCATGCCTTTTCGGGGTGGGGACGATTACGAACCCGACCGGGTTCTCAAACCAAATGAGAATCGACGATCTATTAGCGTACCATATCTTACTCGAGTATTGCGGAAAAATGGATTATTTGGCAAGGCATTTACTGGTTACGAACATCGTCCGCAACAAATTGACATGTTGGTCGAGGTGACGGTCGCATTTAATGAAGGAGAACATCTGATTATCGAAGCCGGAACCGGAACTGGCAAATCGGTGGCTTACCTGCTTCCAGCGATTCATTGGGCTGTCAAAAATGGAGAGCGGGTAGTCGTATCCACCAACACCCTCAACTTGCAAGACCAACTGCTAAACAAAGATGTTCCGACGTTACAACAGATTTTGCCGACTAAATTTAAGGCCGTTTCTCTCAAAGGGCGGAGCAACTATGTTTGTCCTAAACGAGTTCAGATGTTTCAGGGCAAGGGGGGCTACAGCCTGCATGAGCTACGGCTCATCAGTAAGATTTTAGTTTGGTTGCCCCAAACAAAAACCGGAGAAAAAGAGGAACTGTTCATCCCCAGTCGAGCCGAGCAAGCTTTATGGTGGCAGGTAGCCTCAGATGGACATGTCTGTAATTCGCGCAGTTGCACACCGGATAACTGTTTTTATGCTCGGGCTAAGTCAGAGGCGGAATCGGCGCATATCATCATTGTTAACCATGCCCTGTTACTGGCCGATGTAGCCGTCGAGGGGCGAGTGATTCCCGAATATGACTATCTAGTGATTGACGAGGCGCATCATCTGGAAGATAGCATCACCAATCAGCTAAGTTTTGAGGCCGACCAACAGATATTGGAGCAACTTTTGCAAGAACTAAGCCAACCTTCTCGAAACGAAGACCGGTTTACTGGTTTTATTCAAGAAGTGCTGAGTCAGGCTCAAAAAATTGCTCCCGAAAAGGTTCGAAAGACCTTATTTCAACTTGGCAAGGACAGCCACGAGTCGGTTTCAAAGTCGCAACGGGCCGTTCATCAACTGTTCCGTACAATTGACGGGTTTGCCGGAGAGTTTGCCCGCCCCGGCCAATACAGCCAAAAAATTCGACTGACTGCTCCAACCCGCGAAAAACATACATGGTCAAAGGTTGAACAAAGTTGGGATAACACATCTGCATGTTTGAAGAAAACAGCGCAGATATTGAGCAAAATCAACACCTTGTTGGTTGAGTTGGAGAATCATAATCTGTTCAATTGGGAGGAGTACGTTGCTCGGTGTGGCTTATATCGTAGTAATTTGGATGAATTTCGAGCCAAAATGCACATCGTCATCAGTGAACCGAATGAACAAAGTATTTTTTGGGTTCAGCAAGAGATAAAAAACGATAACTGCTCGCTCCATTTAGCACCGCTCCATGTTGGCGACCTGTTCCATGAGCATCTACTCGAACCGAAGGAGAGCATTATCCTAACTTCGGCCACCATTCGTACGAATAATTCGTTTAGCTATTATCAAGACCGTCTCCATCTGGGCAATGTCAAACAAGCTGAGGTCGGCTCTCCATTTGATTATCGGCAAAACACGTTGGTCTATATTCCGGTTGATATTCCGTTGCCAAACTCACAAAACTATTTACAGGTTTTGAGTGACAGTATCATCGACCTAGCAACAAAGATTGATGGGCGAATATTGGTACTGTTTACGGCCTACACTCAACTGAAAAACGTGGCAAAAATTGTCAGAAAACCACTTGGCGAGGCAGGGATATTGACCTTTCAGCAGGGTACAGGGGCTAGTCGGCGACAGTTGATTGATAACTTTAAGCATGCCGAAAAGGCGATTCTGCTTGGTACACGCTCATTTTGGGAGGGGGTAGATATTCCCGGCCCAGATTTAAGCTGTGTCATTATCAGCAAAATCCCATTTGCGGTTCCGACTGACCCGGTTGTCTCGGCTCGGTCAGAAACTTTTAACAATGCCTTTTCCCAATATTCAGTGCCAGTGGCAATATTAAGTTTTAGGCAGGGGTTTGGTCGCTTAAATCGAACAAAAACCGACCGTGGTGTTGTCGTCATTTTTGATAATCGAGTAATCAGTAAAAGTTATGGGCAGGAATTTATTAACTCGTTGCCCAACGCAACCCAACATCGAGGGCCATTGATTGATCTGCCCGACATGGCTCAACAATGGATTGATAACAAACAAGAATAAACATAGGAGTAAAACCATGATTGAAGCAAATGAATTACGTAAAGGGACAACCTTTACCCATAACGATGAATTGTTTAAGGTGCTTGACTACAGTCATAACAAAACCGCTCGTGGCAGTGCTACCGTTCGGGTTAAGGTCAGAAATATTATCACCGGTTCAACGATTGAAAAAACGTTTAATGGTGACAAACGAGTAAAGGATATTTCTTTAGAACATCGTGAGGCTGAATACCTGTATAGTGATGGACAACTATACTACTTTATGGATCTTGAAACCTACGAGCAACCTGCGATTGGAGCCGATTTACTAGAGGATATTATCCCGTTTCTTAAAGAAAATATGAAGGTCAAAATCTCTACTTATCAAGATAAACCTGTTGATATTGAGATTCCGATTACCGTGGAGTTGGAAGTCACCCATACCGAACCGGGTTATGCGGGCGATACTACCGGCGGCGCTACCAAACCAGCCACATTAGCCACAGGGCTAGAGATTAAGGTACCTCTGTTTATTAATATTGGTGATGTTGTCCGAGTTAAGACTAGTACTGGAGACTATATTACCCGCGTATAACGAGTTGGGCAGTTCCAACTTTTAAATTCTCCCAAACTGATTAAATTCTCTATGTCATTCCCGCATGCTTTTAGCGGGAATCCACATTCTGCATACAAATGGATGCCCGATAACAACATTCGGGAATGACATTTGGGAGGTTTATTTTCTTGGAATTGCCTAAGAGGAATGGAAGCCTAGACCGTCCAGACCTGACAGGTTTCGGAAACCTGTCAGGTCTGGGCCTCCTCCGGTAAAGCAATGGCTAAACCCATTGCACTCCGTAACTAGCGGATCATTTGCGCCGCCTTGTACTAGATGCACAAAACCACCGGCTCAGTACAATGAGTCGGTGGTTTTTATTTGCAACTCTGTACCGGACAAAAACAAAAACTAGCCAGATTGAATGGAAATGTCATGCCCGAATGTAGTTATCGGGCATCCATTATCCATAGATTCCCGCTAAAAGCGTGCGGGAATGACACCATTATCCTTACCAAAATTTTTTGTCCTGTACTTAGATTTGCAAGAGGTAATTATGCCCCAACCAACAATTATATGCCCCCAATGCTTGACCCCGCTTCACACCGACTCATGCTCAAACTGTGGCTGGCACAACTCACCCCAAACCGGCCAAATCGGTCAGATTGCATGGCAGGTGTCACTCAATCAACGCTTGCCCAAGGGCGGCTGTCGATTGGTGACATGGCAAAATATGCTCTACCTGCACACCGAGCAAACCGTTATCGGGCTGAACACGACCACTCGTGCCGAAACATGGCGCTATCAGGTTGAACCGTCCCACCAGATTCATAGCCTGCTAGTGTGGAGAGACTGGCTGTTGGTGGTGCTGAACGATGCCGGAAATGACCTGCTCAACCAGAAACCGGCCATGTTGTTGGCCCTGTCAACCAAAACGGGCGTGGTGCAGTGGCAGATTGAACTCGACGGAAGCGCCCTGTCTGAACCCACCATCCATGCTGACGTAGCCTACCTAACCAGCGACACCAACAAACTGTACAGTATCGATGGGAGCGCAGACATTGGGAGCGCAGGCAGACTGCCTGCCACCGCCCCTCATAGCATCCCTCTTTCCCCCGACTGGTCATGGGGGCCGGGCGCACCGGTCATCAGCAATACCGGCCTGATTATACCAACCTGCCGTACCAATCAACTGATGGCCTTTGAGCTAAATAGCGGCAAACTGGTCTGGCGATTCTCGGCAGGTAACTGGTTTCCGCATGCCCCACTGGTGGCTGAAAACACGCTCTACATCCGATGTTGGGATAAGCATGTTTACGCTCTCGACATCACCACCGGACAGCCTCGCTGGCATTACAAAGCACCCCGTGACATCTCGGCTGACCTGTGTCTGCATGGGAATTATCTGTATGTTGGAGTCAAGGATTACGAGCCGAACCGTCAGCGCGCCTATGCGTTACACACTCTCAACCGTCATAGCGGCGAACTGCTCAATCGTCATGCCGTGGTCGGAACGATCACCGCTCGCCCCATTGCCACCAAAACGGGGGTCTGGGTAGCGACGCAACTCCACACCCGTAAGGTCGCCAGCCAAGGCAATCTCTATCAGTTTGACCCGACCGGCCAGAAATCGCTACAACCACCCCAAACCATCCCCGAACGGTTTCAGAGTGACCTGCTACTGACCGACTCATGGTTACTGGCAGGCACTCGGTCAGGTACATTTTATGCGGTCTACTGGCCCTCGGCCAAAACCGTTGCGCCGCCCCAACCTAAAACGGCCCACCCCATGCCCTCTGTAAAAAAGCTGGTCTTAGCCGACCAGTGCCCGAGTTGTCAGCATGCTTTAACCGGACTGTGGCAACGGTATCCACGGGGGCAGTATTGTCCCCATTGTGGGGTGGGGTGTCTGGTTTAGGGGTACGCACGGAGTGCAAAAGCATCTTGCTTTTGCCAGAAACAACCATGCAAAAGCAAGATGCTTTTGCACTCCGTAGCCATCAGCCGTTGCACTCCGTGAGTCTCCCACCAATAACTAACGATTGCCCAATCTCCCCAAATACGGTACAATTTAGGTATGTCCACTCAACTAGCCCATTATCAGTTAGAAAAACTCCTTGGTGAAGGCTCGTTTGCCCATGTATATCGAGCTTTTGACCAAAAATTTGATCGCCCCGTCGCCCTCAAAGTCCTCAAACCGATTTGGCTCAGCGACCCGCAAGCCTTAGAACGCTTTAAGCGAGAAGCCAAGGCTATGGCCCGTCTGCGCCATGAACACATCATCGACGTGTATGATGTGGGTGAGAGTCAGGGCAAAATCTATCTGGCTCAATATCTGGTCGAGGGGGAGACCTTGGCGGCGCGTTTGAGCCGAGGCCGCTTGTCTTGGGACGAAACCTTGGCCCTGCTCAAACCGTTAGCCGAGGCGTTGGATTATGCCCACCAACAAGGCATCGTCCATCGGGATGTAAAACCGGCCAATATATTGCTGAATCAGCAGAATGAACCCTTTTTAGGCGATTTTGGTCTCATGCGAGCCGCGGAAGGTTCGGTCAGTTTGAGTCAAAGTTCTGGTGGGATTGTGGGCACACCCGCTTACATGGCCCCCGAACAATGGGAGGAAACGCCAGTTAGTTCGGCTACGGATGTGTATGCCCTGACCTGTGTGACGGTGGAGATGTTGAGCGGACAGGTGTTGTTTGACGGCTCTAAAATTGCCAGCGTTATGCGTCAGCATTTAATGGAACCGCCCAAGTTTCCGGCTCAATGGCCGGATGATGTGCCAGTCAGCATTAACGAGGTGTTGAACAAGGGGTTAGCTAAAACGTCGAGCCAACGGTATCAGCAAGCAGGTCAGTTGGTGGCTGATTTGTGTGCACTCAAACAAACCGTCGTGGATACGACCGCGGTCACCCCGAAACCACCACCCGTGACCAGCACGCAACCTGTTATCGATGGTACGTCGCTTAAAAAGTCATCGAGTTCATTACCTTATATCGTTGCTATTGGCATACTGATATTACTTCTATTTGCAGGTGGATACGGTTACTTCCTTTTCAGTAGTCGTGAGAATGAACCAGCCCTCCAAGCGAACCTGCCTACATCCACCACCGAGTCAACCGAAACGCCAACTATCGAACCGACTGAAACACCGACTGTCGAACCAACTGAAACACCGACTGTCGAACCAACTGAAACACCAACTATCGAACCGACTGAAACACCGACTGTCGAACCAACTGAAACACCGACTGTCGAACCAACTGAAACACCAACAACTGAGCCAACTGAAACGCCGACTAAAACACCAACAACTGAAACAACCCCCGAAGATGATGGTACACCCAAATACTTAGCTCCTTGGTGGGGGGTGGAAACCGGAACAATTCCGGTTGACCAAGAACGTTGGTTTTTTACCGGTCCTCGTGAGGAAGGTAAGGTGCATATTCGGGTCTTTACACGTGGAACAACGCCACTGAAAATGGTCGTCTACCATGAAAGAGAGAGTAACCGTTGGCCGCCAGCACAACCTGATAGTACTAATAATTTGACAACTAAAGAAATACCTGACAATTTTGATGGGAATGATGCTACGAAAGAGTATTCTTATGGCGGTAATATTTTACCGGGGGAGTACATCTATATCCGGTTGATTAATCAAAGTAAACAGTCTGCCGCAATATGTATCATCAGCCGGAATGATTTGTCAGGATGCCCAGTTTCGTATTGAAAATGGTAAGGATCCGTTTGCATGACCATCATGCCCCAAAGCAGAACCATCAAACAGCTATCAACAGCCCTCTTCATCCTGATGTTGGTCGCGGGCGCGGTTGGCGTGGTAACGGTCAGCCCTGATGAGGTTGACCCCACCGATCTTGTGGCGATCATGGCTCAGTCGCAACCCAATCCGCACCAAGAACGGGCGACTCAGGCTCCGCCAGTTGCCACCCCATCTCACGATGATGAGGGCGACTATGTCACCTATCTGCATCTGACCAAGCCGGAAGACGCGGTCAATATTTTAGGGCATGGTATCCAGCCTACGGAGGGTATCCGCAGTCGGCGGGGGGATATGCGGTTTTATACGATTACTCAAGAAAGGGGGCCTCATCCGCGACCAGATAATGAAGACGTTAGCTTTATGCATAGTGATTTGGCGACTCAGTTTCAAGAAGAAGACTCAATCATCGCCATTCTTACGCTAATAGAGATTAAAATCCCCGTAAATGTGGTAGAATCCTTGGAAGTGCAACAACTAATCCGTTATCAGGGCTTCCACAAAGATTCTAACGGTTTTCCAGTTTCACCACCGCCTGATACAGAGGCAGTCTTTGAAGCTAAATCATTCTCAATCATCAACCAATATCTGCCTCTATGGACATCAAGACCGATGAGATTGAAGTAACCTACCAAGGAGAAGGTGCAATGAGAAGACAAAACTTTTTCGTCCCTAATGATAGAGTATCGGTGTGGCATAACGCGGATGATCCAACTGAACAATTTATAGATTACAATATCGAATTTATCCGCATCTTGACTCCCGAAGAACGAAATCAAGCCTTGGCTCATTTTATCAACGGACTGGCCGAGTATGAGGTAACCGACAAATATACGGTCTATAAAATCGACTTCTCGAAACCAAACTTCCTCTATTTGACCTTTCAGATTCTAGAAATCGATATATCAAGGCTGTTAGGCTATCTCTTTTCCACCTTTAGAAAAACATTCCCGGTCGCGCCGTCTCGGGAGACATATATCGATTATGGCAACCTCGATGGCGAGTCAGCCGTTCCGGTTGGGTAACGATATGGTGAAGGAGCCGTTTGCATGACCACCCTTTCCCACCCCAGAGCTATCAAAGCCCTATCCACCGTCCTCTTCATTCTGATGTTGGTCGCGGGTGCGGTGGGTGTGGCAACGGTTAGCCATGAAACGGTTGATCCGGCTGATTTTGTGGCGGTCATGGCGCACTCACAACCCAATCCGCAACAAGAGCGGGCGACTCAAGCGCCACCGGTTGCTACGCCATCTCACGATGATGAAGGTGATTATGTTACCTATCTGCACCTGACCAAGCCGGACGATGCGGTCAATATTTTGGCGCATGGCATCCAACCCATACAGGGAAGCCGTAGTCGGCAGGGGGATGTGCGGTTTTATACGATTACTCAAGAACGGGGGCCAGGGGGCCAGTTCCGCGGCCAAACGAGGTGGATGTTGCAGATATGCACCGAGAATTGGCAAGACAGTTTTTGGTCGATGAGCCAAGCTTAACCACGCTTACCCTGATCACCATAAAAATCCCTTTGGATGTCGTTCTCTTTTTGG
>JAUCGA010000045.1:0-29175 GCA_030377865.1 Anaerolineales bacterium HSG25
ACAGCCAACCCCCCTCCGCGATTATCGAAGCTCGTGCCGTTGCCCCCCGCTGAGGCATCCCCACCCGTTAATTGCATACAAATCAACTCCCCCTCCACCGTGCCACTTATCACCATCGCCCTGCCTGTATTCCCAGCGTTAAGCGTGGTGCAGTTATCGGCATCAGAGATTGAAAAAGCACTGTTATATCCCCCCTCAATAGTAAGAGCTTTGGTGATATAACCAGTTTGAGTTAATCCAGCCCGTACAACCGGGCTGTCGGGTATCAGCCCGCCAATCACTTTAATCGTATCGCCCCCCGTAGCCGCGTCGATGGCGGTTTGCAAACTGTCGTAGGTTGTGCCTGTACTAACAATTTGGGCGACAGTCACAGTCACGTCCAAGGCGTTCAACTCGTCAGTTCCACCCCCAGCCAAGCCCAGAAGCGTGCCATCGACATAAACAGAGGGCAAGCCACCAGATGTCACGCTAAGAATGTCGTCGGCTGTGGCTCCCAAACCACCCAGAGAGGTAGAGCCAGAGGCCAGTGAGAAGAGAACGGTATCGCCGGAATCGTAGACAAGGTCACCATCATCAAATACCACCAGGGCATCAATATCATCTGCGGCAACCAGACCCAGATCCGTGGCTAATGCATAGATATTTGGGGTAGACGCGTCATAATCTGAAACATAAATCGCGCTGTAGATGTTCGCCCCGGAGCCAGCACCATAAGATGCGGCAGAAACGGTGTCCACGCTGAAAAAAATCGTTGTCAGGCCAGCGTCATCCTTATCGCGGCTATCGAAGCCATCCACATTATGGGATTCCCATGCCCCCCCAGGAGACCCATCCTGATTACCGACTGTGCCATCACCATTATTTAGCAATCCGAGAGCCGATACGCCGTTGGAACTACCCGAATTATTTTGACCATTTGCACTGTTTGTCGTGCCGTCATCATCGTAGGCATGGGTATTGGTCACAGTCCCGATACTCATATAAATGTCGCCGGCTTGACCTACGTCAGAAGCAGTTGAGCCTGCCTCAAAGGGTGTAGCCTCAAGATAAACGGTAGTGCCATTGTTTCCCACTGAACTTCGATCAACGCTAAACAAATACTCACTGACGAAGCTGATCTCGCCGGCTCCGTAGCCAAAGGAAAAGCCATCTACGTTGATAGTGGGCGCGCCCGTCGTGCCAACGAGATCTATGGGCGGTGTTGTTACAGGGTTTCCGCCCACCCCCGGATTATACAGGTCATCGCCATTAGGCGTGGTGGAAGCTCCACTGGTAGGGTCTTCGTCTTTGCTGTCTGTGCTAAAGGTAGGGCCATCGGCGTAAATCGGCTCGGCCTGATGGATGAGGCCAAAAGCAAAGATAGTTATCACTGTGGTTATAAAAAGCAATCTCATTTTTTTGGTAAGCCCTTGATTAATCCATTTTGATGTCTGGCTTTGGGGTAATTTGTTTTTTTGCATAATTCGTATTCCCAGTAAAACCGGGATTAGAGCCAGCAATAGCCGCCCCATAATATACAGTTGGTTAGTTTTTAAAATGTGTTTTATCTTTAACATAATTTTCTCCTTTGTTAAGTAACTGTTCAAAATTTACGCATAATAGCTGTTAAATAATCTTGTAAGCATCTGGCAGTCTGGCCTAGCGGTGCAGTAACTCGGCATAAGCCAAAATCATAGTTTGATTGTCGAATAGGTAAACCATAACAGGTTGGTCAATTGACCGATTTCAGGGGGAGTTCAGCCAGTTTGTTGTTTCGTAGGTGAAGTTCTGTTGTTCTTTGTCGAGCAGATAATCCCGGCTTGGTCTACCGTCATCATCATTCAGACTGGTGGGGTCAGTTGGGTCGCATACGTTCAAATCGGACTTTTTCACCATTAGTCAATTTACGACTAAACTGCACATCATGCGTGTGGGCAATAACATTATCATCAATTATTTGCCGATTTAATTTACGAACTGTGAAATCATTTATAGTGTAAATTTTTTTCATGTTAGAAAGAGTTCCGAACTCTCTGGTAACAAATGATGGTGTTATTACGAGGGTATCAGTTCAACCGTTAATCTTACTCGGCTATTGGCCTTTAGCGTAATGGGTTCAGTTGGATGAAACAGTTTGCCATCAAACATGGCTTCAACCGTCTTAGGCGTTTCTATAGGAGCAAACACCATTAACTCCCCTTTACGCCATAACTCTGCTTCGCTCAAATCTAACTCATCATTCCAAGAGATACCATACCCACCCATATCAACCTGTACTGCCTCAAACAGAGCCTTATTTCGTAATAGAAAAAATGTGGGTTGCTTTAACAAATCTGAACAGTCATAAATTTTTGTAACATCATTTCTAAAACAAACCAATAGTTTGTAATCAGGCAATGGTTTGACCGATTTTATTCTAGGGTAACTATCCATGATTATTTTAACCTCGGTAATTTTCTAAACTCTTGGCTATGCCACATCTCCATCAGGTCTGTTTGATAATTACCCGCCCACTCCTCAACCATACGACGCGCTCTATTGGGTAAATTACCTTCCATCACCTCAAGAGTTTCAATGTCAAAAACCGCATTATATTCATTGTACATCACATGAAAATGTGGCCTACCATGTTCTCTGAAATACATCCTCACTAAGATGCCATGAAATCTTGCCAAAACAGGCATTAGTCATTACCTCTAAATTTGTAGTACTGGTGATATTATACCAGTATCTTTCCATACAATATTCTTGTTAGTGTACCACAATACATCAAAAACAAAAAAGAGGACACGATATCCCGTGTCCTCTTTGACCTCATTCCCAATCTCCAGATTGGGAGTGAGAAAGTTTCATACCTACTTACACAACGCCCCATCCAAAAACTGGAGCGACACCGTCCGTGTTGTACCAGAAACCGCCTCATCATCCGGCACGGGCGTAGACGTACCATCTTCACTCTTCGCCATCAGCGGCAGGAATATCCGCTGTATTTCCCCTTGACGGCTTGACGACGATTCGCCCATTCGCCCATTCGCAGATTCGCCGCCATTCATCAACACTGGCAGATAAACCACGCCCGCCGCGCTTGTCGTGGAACCATCATCCACCGTGGCCTGCACCGCATACGGCCCAACAACAGATTCGTTGTCGGCTCGATCCTCGGCCTCGATCCACAGGCAGTAGACCCCATCTCGATTGAAGTGGCTGGTGTCAGTGTACGACCATGTATTGCCCACCAACGGAATCCGCTCGGCGATGAAGTCCCGATTCGGAGTCCGTATCGTCAAACGCATGGTCGGGGTATGAACTTCGGTCACCGTGCCAGCCAGAGAAAATAGAGTAGAGGATTGAGTTTGCCTATTCGCCATTCGCCCATTCGCACTAGCTGACGCGTCGTCGCCCATTCGCCCATTCGCTATGGTCTCCGTCACACTAAAACTGCCTAATCGAAGGGCTTTTGGATTGACCTCGTTCCCAATCTCCAGATTGGGAACGAGCAAAAAAGTTAGGTAAGAAATTGTCCTCCACGAACATTTGTGGGGCTACCGATTGGTCAGGAGTGTGGTATAATAGCCTCATCTTTGCACAGGAGGATTGATGATGCGCGAATTTAATACAACTGGCCCATGTAATCCGGCTCTGCATTACACGGTCATGCGAGAAGGTTTAATTGAGGTTGGGCAGGAGATGGTGGACAAGGGCAAGTTTTTCACCATTTTTGCGCCACGACAGTCTGGCAAAACAACCTATTTTCAACTGTTGATGGAGCGACTTAATGATGAGGGATATACCGCGATCTGGGTTAGTTTTGAAGACTTTAAGTCCCTCAACAAGCAGGCGTTTTATGAAGAGTTGACAATCGAATTACATGACCAGTTTGCCAAACAGGAAATCGAAAACAACCATTTAATTGAGAATTCAGCGAATTTAAGACGGCTTTTTAGCAAAAAACATGCCTATCCTAAGCCAATTGTACTCATCATTGACGAGTTTGAAGGTATTCCCGATGCTGTTCTTAGTGAGGTGATGCACAGTTTTCGTAAAATTTATCATCAGAAAGAAGATTATACCCTTCATTCATTGATTTTAGTTGGAGTGAGTACGATTGCCGATTTGGTGATTGGGCCAGCCTCTCCGTTTAACATTGCTGACCAACTTGAAATTGAGTATTTCAGTAGAGACGAAGTGAATGACCTGATTAACCAATATGCCACCGAAACTGGACAGCAATTTGACGATGCAGCTATCAAGGCCATCTATGATAATACCCAAGGGCAACCGGGGTTGGTCTGTGCTTTGGGTCAATATCTTATCACCAAAGTGGTACCTGACAGAAATCAGCCGGTGATAATGGAAAATTTTTACCCGACCCTCAGATTCTTTCTCACCAAATACACCACCAATAATATCCTAAACATTGTCCAAAAAGCCCGAGAGAAACGTGCCTTTATGTTAAAGCTCCTGTTTCAACCGGAGCCGATTCCGTTCTCCATGTATGATTCAGATACGGCCTGGTTGCATGCCAATGGAGTGGTGGATGATGTGGCAGGTTATGTTGATGTGACGGTTCCACTCTACAAAAAAGTGTTAATTACCGCATTCCGTCCCGTCATCAATGGTGAGAGCCAACACTATTTAACCTCAGCACGGGATGTGTTGGGCGATTATTTGGCTGAGGATGGCCGGTTGAATCTGAACGCCTTATTAGAAGCCTACCGCGCCTACGTGCGACGGCGAGGCTTTCGGGCCTTCGATACGGAGAATCTCAAAGAAGGGGCTTGGCACTACTCGCTGGATGGTTATATCAACTTTTTTATAGTTCGGTTGGGTGGAGAAACTTATGTCGAAGTACCCTCTGGACGAGGTCGTACCGACATCTTGATTCGTTACCGAAGACAGTCATACATTATCGAAGTCAAACGCTATACGGATGATACCTATCTCAAACGAGGGAAAGGCCAACTGGCTGAATATCTCAAATCGGAGGGGCTGACTGAGGGGTATTATGTGGTCTTTAGCAATATTCACACCGAAACAGATCAGTTAACGGACGAAGATATGATTGATGGCAAACGGATTGTCACCCATATCATCCGCACCAACTTTGAACGTCCGAGTGAGATGAGCGTGCCGGAGAGTTTGAAGTCAATGAGGAATTAAGAATTAAGAATTAAAAACGAAAAACGGTCTCCCGATTAGCTAAATCGGGAGACCGCTTTGGGAGCGCAGACATCCTTGCTTTTAGAGAGGTTCAATCTGTAAGATTGAACCTCTCTGCGCGCTTACTGACACACCGCCCCATCCAAAAACTGGAGCGACACCGTCCGTGTTGTACCAGAAACCGCCTCATCATCCGGCACCGGAGTCGAGGTTCCCTCGCCACTCTTCGCCATGAGCGGCAGGAATATCCGCTGTATTTCCCCTTGACGGCTTGACGACGATTCGCCCATTCGCCCATTCACCACTAGAAATCGGCGGGATTACTTACTACAGCATTAAATAAGTGAGGCGGGGTTTTAAGATAAAACCTCCAAGGAGAAAACCACACCTTGGAGGACATGGAGTCGTTCACCTCCGAGGTATGTAGTTTTCCTCGGAGGTGTTGGTGTTTGGAACGAAACCTCACAAGACTTAATTAACAATGTACTTACCGTACCTAGTTTTTTGAAGAGGGAACGCCCAACCGTTGCGAGATACTAAAATGCCCAGTCGGGTCAGGTCGCCAAGCATTAAGAACTTTCATGTAGTTAGCTCGCTCAAAAGCGGCTGGTTCGCTGACGTTCTGTTGACTCATACTACCTTGCATCTGAGTAATCGATTCATATTCATTTTCTTCCATCCAACGCCTCACGTTGCCCATAATTTCGTTGATACGCCCCAGCCCGTTGCGAAGCAGTTCCGAAGCCACCATCGTGATTTTTGCTCCGGCCATCATACCTTTTAATACTTCTTGATAAGTATGTACACCACTGGTAATCGCCAAATCAGCATCAACTCGACCATTAAGAATCGCGGTCCAACGTAGAGGGAGGCGGAAGGTATAGGGCGTGCTTAATACCAAATGAGGGAAAACATCCAGATTATCCAAATCGAAATCTGGCTGATAGAAGCGGTTAAACAATACTAGACCATCCGCTCCAACCTCGGCTAGTTGAGCCACCATGTTAGCGGTAGAGCTAAAGTAAGGGCTAATTTTGACGGCTACCGGAATGGAAACATTCGATTTTACATCCTTCACAATATTCAAATACATCTGTTCCACATCTGCACTGGTCATGCCAATATCGGTTGGAATGTAGTAGATGTTCAACTCTAACGCACTTGCACCGGCTTGTTCAATTCCTTTGGCATACTGAATCCAACCACCTGTTGAAACTCCGTTCAGGCTACCGATAATTGGAATATCGACCGCGCTTTTGGCTTTGCTAATTAGGTCTAAATATGCTTCTGGACCGATTTTGTACAGATCCATGTCAGGAAAATAACCGAGTGCTTCGGCAGAACTGTCGGTTTTATAGCTCAAATAGTGGTCTAACTGTTGGTTTTGCAGGGTAATTTGCTCCTCAAATAAGGAGTACATGACGACTGCGCTGGCTCCGGCATCTTCTAACATTTTAATGCTTTCGACACTCTCCGACAACGGTGAGGCTGAGGGAACCAATGGGTTTTTTAAGGGCATTCCTAAATAGGTTGTTGTTAAATCCATATTATTTGTCCTCTTTACTAGACTTGTTATCTATTAGTTGCTTGGTTTAAGTAGTTTTCAGAACTAACTTGTAAATTGTCATTCCCGCACGTTTTGAGCGGGAATGACATGCTGATAAAAGTGACAACTTAGAATTGAAAGTTACTTAGGTTCAAGCGTAGATCAAGTATAACTAATACTTGATCCACGCTAGTAGGTCAGTAATTTACTCCCATTGCTTCGAGAGACGCTCGTATTTTTCCCAACGAGCAAGAGCAATTTTTTGAGCTTGTTTTAGGTATGTTTTGGCGGCAAGCGGGTCAGTTTGAGTAAGCATGCGGAATCGGTTTTCGTTATTATGATATTTAGCCAGTGGAACACTTGGTTTACGGCAGTCCAAGTTAAACGGGCCTTTTTCTGTATCTAACAGGCTTGGATTAAAGCGGTATAACGGCCAGTGCCCTGATTGAACCGCAAGTTTTTGCTGATTCATCCCTTTCGCCATGTCGATACCGTGGGCAATACACTGGCTATAGGCGATAATTAGTGATGGGCCATCATAGGCTTCTGCTTCTAAAAATGCCTTAATCGTTTGGGCATCGTTAGCGCCCATTGCAATTTGAGCCACATAGATATTGCCATAACTCATGGCGATCATCCCTAAATCTTTCTTGGGCATAGCTTTACCACCCATCGCAAATTTAGCAACCGCACCCAACGGTGTCGCTTTAGAGGCTTGCCCGCCCGTGTTAGAGTAAACTTCTGTGTCTAACACCAGCACATTAACGTTTCGACCACTAGCTAACACATGGTCAAGTCCGCCATATCCAATATCATAAGCCCAGCCATCACCACCGACAATCCAAACCGTTTTCTTAACCAGCATATCGGCCAAACTATATAAATCTTTCATCATTGGATCATCTGAGTCGGCGATTTGAGCTTTTAACTGCTCAACCCGTTCTCGTTGTGCATCAATCGCTTCTTGGGTAGATAAGTCGGCCTGCAAAATAGCGTCTCGTAAATCACTATTAACCGAACTGTTAGCGCGAGACAATAGTTCACGAGCGTACTCGGTTTGTTTATCAACCGTTAGACGCATACCCATGCCAAACTCGGCATTGTCTTCAAAGAGAGAGTTGCTCCAAGCAGGGCCGCGACCATCACTATTTTTGGCCCACGGAGTTGTCGGCAAGTTTCCACCATAAATGCTCGAACAACCTGTTGCGTTGGCGATGATGGTTCGGTCGCCAAACAGTTGGCTCATCAGTTTGAGGTAGGGTGTTTCGCCACATCCGGCACAAGCACCAGAGAACTCAAACAACGGCTGGAGCAACTGTACATTTTTAACATTGGTGAAACTCAACGGATCCGGCGTAGTCGGCATATCTGGCAGAGTCAAGAAGTAATCCCAATTGGCTCGTTCTTGCTCTAATAGAGGCGCTTGCGACTCCATGTTAATGGCTCTACGACTAACATTCTTTTTGTTTTTAACCGGACAAACTTCCACACATAGTTGACAGCCGGTACAATCCTCGGCGGCCACTTGCAAGGTATATTTTTGGTCTTTTAACCCTTTCCAACGAGCCGAGGTTGACTTGAACCCTTCTGGAGCGTCAGTCAACTTAATCTCGTCATAAATTTTGCTACGAATAACGGAGTGTGGACAAACCATCACACATTTACCACACTGAATACAGATATCTTC
This sequence comes from Anaerolineales bacterium HSG25, assembly GCA_030377865.1. GTDB lineage: Bacteria > Chloroflexota > Anaerolineae > 4572-78 > J111 > JAUCGB01. The sequence goes on from JAUCGA010000045.1 coordinate 8,373, forward strand.
GTCCCAAACCGGAATCTCAAGGGCTAAGTTTCGCTTTTCCCATTGGGTTGTACCGGTAGGGTAACTTCCGTCAATCGGTAAAGCACTAACCGGCAACATGTCACCTCGACCAGCAATCATTTCGGCTGTAACCTGTTTAACAAAGTCCGGTGCGGCAGAAGAGACCGGATCGCTTAGTTCGATGGTGCTACTACTTTGAGCCGGAGTTTCAACTTGATACAGGTGCGCTAAACTAGCATCAACCGCATCGTAGTTCTGCTGAACAATTATCTCGCCCCGTTTGCCATAAGTTTTCTTAATGGCCTCTTTAATTTTGGCGATGGCTTCATCTTGAGGTAGTACGCCACTAATGGCAAAGAAACAGGTCTGCATGATGGTGTTAATCCGCACGCCTAATTTAATCTGTTTGGCGACGGCATAAGCGTCAATCACATACAGTTTTAGCTCTTTTTCGATGATAGTTTCTTGAATTGAACGAGGTAAATATTTCCACACTTCATCTGGCCCGTAGGAACTATTAAGTAGGAAGGTTGCTCCTTGAGCGGCGTTGGCGAGAACACTATATTTGGTCAAAAAGCCAAACTGATGCACCGCGATAAAGTTAGCTTGGTTGATGAGGTAGGTACTCCGAATTGGACGAGGCCCGAATCGTAAGTGAGAAATCGTTCGCGCCCCCGATTTTTTCGAATCGTAGACAAAGTAACCTTGGGCATAGTTGGAGGTTTCTTCACCAATAATTTTAATAGAGTTTTTGTTGGCTCCGACAGTCCCATCAGCGCCCAAGCCCCAAAACATGGCTCGCACCACATCATCGGCCTCAATATCAAAACCACTGTCGTATTCCAGATGGGTGTTGGTCACATCGTCGATAATGCCGACCGTGAAATGGTTTTTCGGTGAGTCTTGGCTAAGGTTATCAAATATCGATTTAACCATCGCTGGGGTAAACTCTTTTGAGGATAGGCCGTATCGCCCACCGACCACTTTGGGTAAGTTTGGCATGGGCAGTTTGCCATCCATAAACAGTTCGGTCAGAGTACTCATAATATCCAAATAAAGAGGTTCGCCGCTACTGCCCGGCTCTTTGGTGCGGTCTAAGGCGGCAATCGACTTGACCGTAGTTGGTAATGCGCCTACAAAATCTTTGGCTGAGAAGGGGCGATAAAGGCGGATTTTCACCATGCCTACTTTTTCGCCTTGAGCAACCATGTAGTTGATGGTTTCTTCGACTGTCTCACAGCCCGACCCCATCAGTACCACAACTCGTTCGGCATCTTCAGCACCGACATAGTCGAACAATTTGTATTGTCGTCCGGTTAGTTCCGCAAATTGATCCATCGCCGTTTGTACAATTTCTGGTGTGGCGAGATAGTACGGATTGACCGTTTCGCGAGCTTGGAAAAATACATCTGGATTTTGAGCCGTACCGCGCATCACCGGACGGTCGGGGGATAAACCTCGGGCACGATGGGCACGTACGGCATCATCATCGATTAAAGCTCGAATCGTATCGATGCTTAACTTTTCAACCTTCATGATTTCGTGCGAGGTGCGGAATCCGTCAAAGATGTGTAAAAATGGTACTCTTGCCTTTAGAGTGCTGGCCTGAGAGATTAAGGCCATGTCCATAACTTCTTGTACACTGTTGGCAAACAGCATGCCCCACCCCGTAGAGCGAGCGGCCATCACATCACTGTGGTCGCCAAAAATAGACAGCGCCTGAGCCGCAATAGAACGAGCCGCAATATGAAAAACGGTGCTGGTTAGCTCACCCGCAATTTTGTACATGTTAGGAATCATTAACAACAACCCCTGACTAGCGGTAAATGTGGTTGTTAACGCTCCTGTTTGGAGCGCGCCATGAACCGCACCCGCCGCGCCCCCTTCTGCTTGCATTTCGGCAATAAGAGGAACTGTGCCCCAAATATTGCTCTGTTTTCTTGTACTCCACTGGTCGGCCCACTCACCCATTGGTGATGAGGGGGTAATGGGGTAGATGGCGATGACTTCGTTCGTTTTATGAGCTACGTAAGCCGCCGCTTCATTCCCATCAATGGTTACTTGTTGTTGTGTCATTATACTTTTTTGTCTCCTATTAAAAATACTAGAGCTTATGAAAATAAAACGATAAGTTTTCGACCTGTGCAATTAACCAGAGAATCAACCTTGTGGTTTAAAAAACCTGCAAGGTCTCAACTGTCAGTTGTCACCTTCCCGCAAGTTTTGAACTTGCGGGAAGGTTGGTCTTGAATTGAAAATCATTATCTGAAAGACTGTAGGTTTAAAAAACCTGCAAGGTCTCAACTGTCAGTTGTCACCTTCCCGCAAGTTTTGAACTTGCGGGAAGATTGGTCTTGAATTGAAAATCATTATCTGAAAGACTGTAGGTTTAAAAAACCTGCAAGGTCTCAACTGTAACGACACACCTACAAGGTCTCCAAAACCTTGCAGGTGGTCAAGCACAGCTCGAAATTTTTCTCAAACAAATGCCTCATACTTTTTAAGGTACAAGGCATGTTAGAAATGAGTTCTAAACAAATTGTGCGCTCCAAAGTGGTTCAATCTCTAAGATTAAACCACTCTCACGAAGAGTCGCGTAACTTATTTAATCCCAATTCCTTAGGATAAAACTATCTCCTAAATAATTATATTTATGCGTCATCCCAAGCTTTAACGATCATGCGGAAAATATCGGCTTCGGTAATAATGCCGATGATGTGATATTGTTCATTGACAACTGGTAATCCGCTGATTTTACGTTTTAGCATCAAACTAGCCGCTTCTCCAATTGTGGCTGTGGCAGGTATAGTGACGGGGTCGGGAGTCATAATCTCCTCGGCATTGAGGCTAAGCATTCCTTCTTGTTCACCAAACAAACTCCATGATACCGCGCTTCGCATGTCGCCCTTACTAACAATGCCTATTAGCCGATTGTCTGCCATTACCGGCAAATGGCGAATATGCTCATGAAACATAAGAGCATGGATTTCGGTCAATGGGGTTTGGGGAGGAATCACTGTAATATCCTGACTCATCCAGTTTTGTACTAGCTCTTGTTTCATTGTAAAACCTCCCTATTTTTGCTGATGCTCTAGCGAACGAATAATCATCAAAGGGCGATTGACCCCGTGCAAAACGCCTGCCGCAACACTACCATAAAAAACGCGGGCTAATCCCGTCCGACCATGACTAACCATCATAATCAAATCGGTTTCGTCTTCATCAGCCGTCTCAATAATTCCTTCAACCACGGGACTTTCTACAACTTTAACCTCAACCGTCAAATTTTTGGCAGTTAGTCGGTTTTGAACCGAGGTTAAATAATTGAGCGCCTCTTTGGCTCGACGCTCTTGGTTTTGCAAATCAATCGGATATTGGAGCGGCTCCATAACCATAATCTGCTCCGGTTCAACAATACCTAACAAAGTGATGGTTGCCTCGTAAGAACTAGCTAAACTTTCGACATGCGGTAAAATAACTTCAGCCCGAGCCGAGCCATCTAGGGGAACTAACAGTTTTTTATACAAGAGTTCTACCTGCCACATGATGTGTTTTTTTTTTGACGGCGCATGGTTTGTAAAATCGACAATAACTGTTCGGGAGGATTCCCTTTGCTGATAAACATTTCGATTCCAGCCGCTAATGCCGCTGGCCGAGCTTCGAGACGACTACTAAGCACAACAATCTGAACCTGAGGAGTTTGTTGTCTTAGGGCGGTTAGCAAGTTGGTGATAGGCATGCCCGGTAGTTCCCAGTCAAGCAGAACTAGGTCTGGTTGACTGGTTTGCAACTGTTGCAACAATCCGGTTGCATTAATCGCCTCGCCTACAACCTGTAAATTGGTTTCTTGCTCCAGTAAAAAACGAAGTGCAGACCGGACTTGGGATCGATCATCAGCTAATAACACGCGCATTAAATAGTTTAAAATAGACAAGATTGAATAACGAGGGGGTAAATACATTAACCTCTCGTTACCAATCTTTCATAGAACTGTTGTATGTAATAGGGTTGGTTTATTATTGAAGGGGATATACTACGGATGGTTTTGGTGCCAATCGTTAACGATCATACGGAAAATATCTGATTCGGTGATAACACCAATAACATCATCAATGTTGTTTACAACGGGTAAACCGCTAATTTTGTGGTCGAGCATTACTTTTGCCGCGGCCGCGATGGTCGCGTCCTCAGCGATGGTGATGGGACTGGGAGTCATGGTCTGGTTGATTTTCATTTTAGCCAGCAGATAATTTACTTCCCAAATGCTCAATGAGGTTGCTTCTGACGGCTCTGCACCTCGTACATCACCTAAAGTTAGCATACCAACTAGTTGGTTGTTATTAATTACTGGTAATCGACGAATATCATGGTCTGACATTAAGCGATGAGCTTCCGGCAAAGTAGTGTCAGGAGAAATAGTAATTAGTTTTTTGCTCATCCAATCGCGTACTAGTTCTTTTTTCATAAATAGCACCTCATTGTATTAGCTAATTCGCTCTTAATAGAAATCTATTCAGGCGGAGCTGGAGACTCCGCCTGAATAAAAGCAATAAAGGAAGGAAAGAAAGTGTTACCGTATGGCAGTAGTTTACACCAAAAACAAGAGTAATGGAATGGTCATGTGTCTAGGTTTTAACCTAGACACATGACTAGGTTTTTTGAGAATACAAAGCAGTTCCAGAAAAGGTAATGTTGTTATCTTGACTGATGACACATCGGAATAAATCCCGATGTATTACAACACAAAGTCTGGTTTGATATTTGGAACAACAAAAGCAGAACCATCCAAGCGGTGCTGACGATTGCAGTGGGTGCGTTTGCGGTGGGCATGACTCTGGGGGCTAGTTTGCTGATGAACGTCGGTTTTCAGAGCGCGTGGCAACGTACCGCGCCGGCCATGATTTCGTTGCAGGTTGACCCGCCGGTTGACGACGACATGTTGACCTCGATTAGGTCGATGCGCGGGGTAGAGGCGGTTGAAGGAGAGATGCAGTACGCCAGCATCAAATGGCGACCTGATTCCGATGAGCCGTGGCAGGTCGCACAGTTAGCGGCTCGAGATGGTTACGACGACATGACCATCCATCTGGTTGAGTTGCAGGCGGGTACCTGGCCGCATCGTAAAACAATGGGCGTTGAGAAGGGTTATCCAATTGGCATGGGCGATCAGGTTGAGTTGGAGATTAAACATCAGCAAGAGGGAACGCGGGCGCGGCAGATTGCGGTAACAGGTTTGTTGTTCGACCAACTGCTCATGCCAGAAACCTATGGCGGTAATCCGACCTTTTATACCACCCGTGAGCATTTCAAAGAGGTGACGGGGGAGGGGGGATTTCGATTTATCCGCCTCACTGCCGAGCGCTTTGATGAGGTCGAAGTGACCACCTTGGCGAATCAGATTCAGGAGCATCTGAAAAAACAGGACGTGGAGTCGAAAGGGGCGGGCGACATTTTTGGTAACGCCATCACCAATCCCGAGCAACACCCCTTCCATGAAATCATCAACGGCATGAACTTTGTGCTGGTGATGATGTCCATGCTATCGTTGATACTGGGGCTGATTTTGGTGTTTACGACCATGACCGCCATCATCAACCAGCAGATTAACCAGATTGGGATTATGAAGGCCGTGGGCGCTAAAAATTGGCAGATATTTCGGGTCTACATCAGTATGGTGTTGGTCTACGGCTGTTTGGCCTTGCTGATTGCCGTGCCCCTCGGCGCGGCGGGAGCCTACTACATCAGCACTGGCATGCTCATTGTGATGGGCTTGGAGGCTGGCCCGTTTGAAATCTCACCACCCGCGCTGATGGCTCAAATCCTCATCACCCTGATTGCCCCTCTGCTGACAACCATCATCCCCATTACCACCGGAGCGCGGTTGACAGTGCGCGAGGCCATCAGCAGTTATGGGCTGGCGAATGCGTCTGGCCTGCTAGAGCAGTTTCTGGCCTCGACGACCATGATCCCCGGACGGGTAGCACTTATGGTCAGCAACACCTTTCGGAACAAACGACGGGTGGCGCTGACGTTGGTCACTCTAACGGGTAGCGGTATTATTTTCATGACCGTCATGTCGGCTCAAGAGTCGCTCAATTATAGTTACAACGACCTCCTGCGCTCAGTCTATCGCTTTGATGCCACCTTTACTTTTGAGGAAGCGCAACGGGCCAAGAGTGTTTCTAGCTTGACCCAAACCCATCCCGAGGTGGAACAGGTTGAGATGTGGGAGGTGCAACCGGCGACTATTCGGCGGGCGGAGCAACGCAAGTCGAACAACGACACCCAAGCCATTATCTTTGGTGTACCCCTCGATTCGAGCATGTATCAGCCGGAATTACGTGCCGGACGCTGGTTTAAGTCGGGCGATACACAGGCTGTTTTGCTGAATCAACAGTTGGCGCAAGAGATTGGAGTCGGCGTGGGCGATTGGATTACCTTTGACCACGGGGTCAAAGGGGAGTCGCAGTGGCAGGTGATTGGGCTGGTGTTTGATGCACTCCTCAAGCAGTCAACTGTGGTGCCATGCGACCAATTGTTGCGCGACACCAATAGCGTCAACAAGGCCAACACCGTCAGCCTGACCTTTGCCAGCCATGTTGATCCTGATGAAGCGGCGGAGGAGTTACGAGCCTTGTACGACACCAATCAGATGAAGGTCAGTAGCACCTCGGCCTTTTTTAACGTCAACACCATCGACGCGGTGATTGAGATGGTCAACAATGACATTGATTTGATTATGGGTCTGCTAAGTAGCATGGCCGTGATTATGGCGATTGTGGGCAGTATTGCCCTAAGTGGGGTGCTGTCGATTAACGTACTGGAGCGGACTCGTGAAATCGGGGTGATGCGGGCGATTGGCGCTTCATCGTCGACCGTGGCGACCCTGTTTATCGGTGAGGGGCTAACGTTGGGGCTTATGAGTTGGCTGTTGGCCTTGCCTCTGAGCCTGCCGCTGAGCATGGCTATGAGCCGAGTGTTGGGCCTGATTCTACAGTCGGAACTGACCTTCGCCTACGCCGAAATCGGAGTCCTGCTGTGGCTGGTCATCATTGTTTTACTGGCGACCTTAGCCAGTTGGTTACCCGCTCGTCGAGCGATTGGGGTCAGCGTGCGCGCGAGTTTGGCCTATCAGTAGATAAATATTCCATAAGTGTCAACTTAACGTTTGTAGTAGGCGATTCATCGCCTTCAAACGGCACTAAAGTGCCTACTACGAACTCTTAAGTTGACGGTCATGGTAAATATTCAGTGAACTCGCCAGAAGGAACGTCAGAAACCCGATTTCTTTGAGAAATCGGGTTTCTAGGGCGGTTTTACTGAACTTTTACATCAGTAGATTGGCTAAATGACAGAAGTTCTCTGGTAAAAACTGTGGTGGTCAAGATGATGTTGAAAACATGTCATACTGAGCCGAAGGCGAAGTATCCGCCCGAATCTTCCTAGATTCGGGTCAGAGAGACCCTTCGCAAAAAACGCTCAGGGTGACATAATCTTTTTCAACATCAAGCTGACCACTACATTCTCTGGTAAAAACGCGCAACTCAGTTATTATTTATCAGTCAAACGTTGTTTCGAACCAACCAGCGCCCCCCTCGCCAAAGCAGTCCTACCAGCATGATGGCAATCCAAAAACCCAGATTCAGCCAAAACGGTTTGGTAAAACGATGCCCCCACGCCAATGGTGGTACCGCGCTTAAATTGGCGTGGGGGCTGAGGAGATAGGCCGCGGGCTTAAACTTGCCATCGGTGCGGATGACTCCCATGAAAGTTTGTGGCCCACGTTCCCACGGGAGTTTGAACAACGACCACGGTACAGTCTCAAAATCGTACAGCGTCCAAACCATATAACCAGCCGTCTCAAACTCAGCATGCGTGGTCAGCAGGTCGGCATAGTAGGCCGCCTGCTCGGCCTCGGTATGTCCATTCGGCCAGATAGAATTCCAGGTTGGCAAGCCAAACTCTTGTAATAAAAGGGGCTTATCGGACGCGGCTCGTTGTAGCTCACTCAGGACGGCAGAGTAATCCTCGGCTCGGTCATAATAATGGTAGGAGACAAAATCAACCGTCTCGACCAGCGCCGACGCGGCCTGTGGGGTTGACCAGCCGATGGTGATGAGATGATACGGGTCATGCGCCCGAACTTGCTGGCTAATATAACGTAACCAAGCCTGTACCAGTTCGGGACTATTGCTGGCATAATCTCGGTCAGGTTCGTTTTTAATATCCCAAGCCAAAATAGCAGGTTCGTCAGCCAAAGCCGAAACCAAATCGACCACATGGCGACGGTTGGTGGCCCAACTGGCAATCTGGTAGTCGGTATACAGGTCAAATAGCGTGACAATCACCTTAATATCCAACTCGTCAGCCTTCTGCAAAAAGTCACGCAGATGAGCGACATGGAGAGAAGCAAGCTCGGCTCCACCAAACTGCTCAAACGGTACAAAAATACGAACCGTATTCAAGCCCAAGCCTCGCATAAGTCGCAAATCAGAGAGAATCTGCTCCGTTCGATAATGCTCCCAAAACAGCAACCACGGCGTTTGCGACGGGTAGTAGTTCACCCCCACAATCTGATAGGGTTGCCCGTCTAGCCACAACTCGACACCCTGCCGTGTCACCAGTTGACGCGCCGCCATATCAGACAAAGGTGACGGCTCTTTTTGGGGTGGGGTGGCAGGTTGGCGAATCCAACGCCGTACCCGCCAACGCCCCTGCTCCAACATCATGACCACCTCATAATCGGCCACACTGTTGATAATCTGAGCCGATTCCTCATCGCCATGCTGAATCTGTTGCACGAGGTCAACGGCGCGGTCGGTAAAAGCGACTGTGTTACCATCGTCGGCATAAAAAGTCAGTTCGAGTTGGTGGTACAGGTCGCTTTGCTGAATCTGCCAGTCTGCCTCCTTGGCTTGTTCGATGTTGTGGCTCATGGTTTCTAAGGCCGCACCGGCAAAGTAGGTCGATAGGCCATACGGTTTACCCACCTCATACGAAATTGCCCATTGTCCCCACGCATGCAGATACGCCCCGCTGATTTTATCTCGCTCAAACGGCTCTAGCTCATGCCCATGATACTGATCAGGCAACCACTCTAGCCGCTGGTCGATATCCGGCGGTACCGCAGGAATCAGATTCAGCGCCGAACGCGGGTCGGCTCCGGTATTAAAATAGGTCACTAACTCAGCGAGGCCGGTTAGGGTCAGATAGGCCATCAGCCCCATGATCCCAACAAGAATTAGCCATATAAATAGTTTTAGATGATTTTTTGACATAATTACGACAGAGTTGTCGGAAATAACGGAGTGCAAAAGCTTCTTGCTTTTGCGAGAGACAAGCATGCAAAAGCAAGAAGCTTTTGCACTCCGCAAACCTCGATTTTGAGTTTTTATGAGACGATAAATTATTCCCGAACTAGACGGCGTAAATGCTCCGGTTGTTGGAGTGCAGGCATCTTACCTGCAACGGGCTGAAAGCCCGTGTTTGTCTACCTAGCGGTAGACTTGCAGACAGGGATGTCTGCGCTCCCATAATCGACAAAACTATTCACTACAATCCTAACAAAATTTGCTGATCGTCAGTCCAGACAAAACTGAGTTGGCCTTGCTCCCCACCACTGCTAACCGTCAGGCGATACGTGCCCGGCTCAAGATTGACCTGACGCAGTTCAAGAATCGCCTCGCCATTTTTAGCGGCAACGCTGAAACGTTGTGGTACAATCAGCACTTCCCCATCAAGAACAAATTGGATTGGTTGCCCGTCTGCCAACAACTGTTGGAGTGTGCCGAGAATTGGCCCAGCCGTAAACCGGAGCGAATCGCTGGTTTTTTCGACTTGCAGAGGAATGGTTTTGGTGGCGGGTGGTGCGGTAAAAGTAATCACCAACGGCTGACTAAGTCGCCCCTGCATCAAGGCTTGTACCGTCACCAAACCGGGTTCGGGTGGCGTTTGCAGGCTGACTCGGCCTCGTCCGTCGATGGTGTGGGCGGGAATATGACGTTGAGTACCCTGGTGGTCGGTCACTAAAAACTGGAGATAACTGCCATCTAGCACCAAATTGCCATGCGAATCCCGAATCAGCGAACTGGTGATTTCAAGCAACTGTTTCCCATGGATGGGATAAGTTGATTGTGGTGCTGACAGCTCAAACGGAGCCGGTTGATGAGGCACCGTCATAAATGATTGTTCCGAGCTATGACTCTGGTCAACCGTTACCCCTGCCAAATTCAGACCAATCTGATGGGTGCTGGTTATATGTGCCCACACCAGCCGATGGGAATGGGTCAACCTGATGGTTTGGGGTTGCCCCTGCGGTGGCTGAAAATAGATTATCCCCAATGATGAATCTGCCTGTACCGGATTGCCAAACTGGTCTTGAGGTAGCGCCACCAACATAGCTTGGGACACTCCATCAGCCGGAACGGTTTTGGGGCCGATGGCGGTCAGGAGCGGGCCACTCGCCTCATTGGGCAAAATCTCCATGTTGACGGTTGTCTGCCCCAAGCTCAGATCCGTCTCAAATTGAGCAATCAACGTCACCCATCCGGCCTGTTGAGTGAGGCCGGTCAGTAGGTCAAAATTGGCCTGCCCCTGCTCAAGTGGAGCCGATAAAAAGCGAAGCCCAAAACTGCCGAGCATGGTCAACCGTACCGCCTGTCCCTCTAATCGATTGACCGTGTCGGCAGAACTTGTCGCAATCACTGTCAGCCGGACATGATCACCGGCCATGATGGTTTCGGGCGCGGTCAGGGTCAGGCTGATAGGATCGTAGGATGGCGGCTCCGGTGCTTCGCTGGTGCAGGCGATGAGGAGCATGCTTATCAGAAAGATTATAAAAATAACTGTTTTGGGTTGCGGCATGAGTGTCTTTAAGAAATAAATTGCGCGTTTGACATGGCGCGTCGGCATCCTTGCCGACTAACTGGATTGGGTCGGCAAGGATGCCGACGCGCCAACTGCACAGGATAATTAATGCTCATTAGACCTGTTCGGAAACAACTAATCATCGCATAAAAACTCAAAATCAAGGTCTGCGGAGTGCAAAAGCTTCTTGCTTTTGCATGGTTACCTCTGGCAAAAGCAAGAAGCTTTTGCACTCCTTTATTTCCGAACAACTCTATTCCTTAGCCAGATAATTGATGCTGAATCGGGCATAATGATAGCCGTATCCGGGTGGCAGTTCGATAAAGTCGGCGGGAGGCTGGAAGGTAGCGGTGGGTAGGTCGATGTTGGTTGGCGTGGGCAGGTGCTGTAATGTTTCAATCGGGCTGATGGGCAAGGCGATGTCGAGGGTGCGTTGAGCGGGCACAGATTCACGGCTATAATGATGATCGACCCACAAAACCCGCCCATGCTCGTCATACAGTGTGAGCAGTACATGCGGAATAATCGCCTCGCTGGTGCCGTGGTTAATCAGTTGCCCTTTGAGCCACAGTTGGGCCTGACGTTGTGCCACATCAACCGCCACATCAACCGTAACCTGTTGGATGCCGACCGCACGATCAAGATCATGTTGGGTTGGTACGGCTTTGGCAAACACATGCACCTCGCCAAACTGCATCTCTGGCGGAGGCTGGTAAAAAGAGAACTGGTTGGGCCGAAAGGATAACGTATCCACGATGTTTTCTAAACTCAGGCCAGACACGCCTTCAAAATCGACCCGAAACGGGGTGGTCTCAAAGGGCAATAGTTTGTGCATGATCCCGTCGCTGGCGTTGTACCAGACCAGTTCATTTCCGGCCTCGTCATAAATAACCGAGGTAACGGTCACATCGGCGGGGGTTGGCGACAGGTTACGCAGTTCGCCGACCACGCTGTATCGCCCATCCTCACGCCGAACCAACTGAGCCGACATGGTTTCGAGTTGGGGGCGGTCTAGCTGGTTGAGAAAATCGGGCAGGTCGGTTTCGCTAGGGGGTGCGGCTTGAGCCAACCAGTTTATCGTGGACTGCCTAACAAATTGTTCGGGCGGAGCAATCACGTTGACGGGGTCTGGCTCGATATACCAGTAGCCGTCCTCTAAACGACTGAGGCGGTGGTGGGTGGTGTCGGTGTAGTATGATAGAGCCGTAATCAGGGTCGATTCAACCTCAACCTCCATGTAGTCGGCCTCTTGATGGGTCACGCGGCTGACCAGACTATCTAGCTTGCCATAGGAGGCCACCAGTCCACCTTTAAGAGACAGGTTAAGCAGATACCGGTCAAAATTGGGACGTTTTTGGGGATTAAGCCGAGCATGAGCATCCTCAAAACGCCGAAAATCAAGATCATCATAATAGGATTCAATGACCCGTTGAGGGCTGTTGTTGAGAGTTTGGTAGTAGTAAACGGCGCTGGTCAGCCCGATCAAAAGAGTTCCTAACAACAGCATGGTGCGGACATGGCGAGCCGTAGGGCTGGCTGGTTTCATCCGTTTGAGGGACAAATGCATGTAGTAACGGATCCAAACTTGCCACGGGGCTATGGGGCGACTACCATTACCGGGCAGGTCAGACATCAACAACAGGCGCTGGTCGAGTCGATTCCAGAGCCGTTGCATGACCGTCAGTCGCGGCCAGTTGAGTCGTTTGAGCCTCGATAGGCCGAGCAGTTCCATCAACAAAGCAAGCGGTAACAGCCAGTATCGCATGCTGGTGGTCAGCAAAGAAAGAACAAGCGCTAAGGGCGGCAGAATCCCGAACATCCAACGTTGGTAGAGGGGAATCTCTTTGCGAGGCAAAATCTCCGGCAAAACCGGAATATCGGCTCGCTCCCAGACAACGATGCCATTTTCGAGCCGTTGGAGTTGGTGCCAGCCGTAAAAATAAAGTAAGGGGTCGTAAAATTGGTCGTTGGAGAAGACAAATTTTAGGTTGAACTTTTCGGGCACGGTCAAAAATTGTTGTAACGAGCCAATACCCGGAATCCCCCGAAACTTAGCTCCTGCCAGCCGTTCGATGGGGGTGGTGGTCAGTTCGGGCAAACGGCGGGCAGAGTGATAGTTGCCGTCAACCTGCGTGGCGGTGGTTTGAGCCGAGAGCCACGCCATCTGGTCGCCAAAACCAAGGGTCAGGTAACGCCAGCGCCAATGTTCGTCCTTGTTGATAAAGTTGACGATGGGTTGGGTGTCGATGGGGGCAGGCTGAAATCGGCGGAACTGGGTCAGGCTGGCGGTGAAGATGGCTGTGACCAGTAAGCCTATCAGAAAAAACAGCTTAACCGCGCCGAGAGTCAGCGGGCCGAACTGTTCGGTCAGCCACTTTTTGAGGCCGCGCTCTTGCAGGCTGACTACAAACTCACCGGCTAACGGGAGCATGAGAATCGAGGCCCACAGAGTGAAACGGTCGAGGGTGAGGATGTCGAACGCACCGCGCAATAAAAAACGGGGGATGGGGGTGGTTCCGCCGGTGCCGAGTAGGGCTAAAAAGGCAATCGAGGCGAATAAGGGCCAAACTTTGGTCGTTACTCCTCTGTAGGTGGCATAGGGCCACACAAAAATCAACATACCGTAGGGTATCAGCCAAAATACAAGACCAGCGTTGAGGTTGATCAGAAAATTGTCACGGCTAGCATGAGGGATAGAGACTTGGGTGATGGGGTCGTTTTTGCTCCAGTACCAGTAGGGAAAGACGACGACGACTAACAAAAGAATCGTGCCGACGGTGAAAATACCGCTCCGAATGACGGCGGGTAAAAGGCGACGGGTGCGACGCATGATTAAGGCTTTCCAGTTGGAGCGACTAACGAGGGAGGGGTTGCCTTGTGGTTCGTCGAGGCGGGGGGTGCGAAAATGGGTCAGCAAGGCAAAAATGATGACCGGCGCGGTGATGAAGACGGAGCCGAACAGAGTCGTAACATGGTGCGCTCCGGTGGTGGCCGCGGTGAGTGACCATGATTTTGCCAAGTCCCGATAATGACCGCGGTCTATCCAAGCGTAGGTAAAGGGCAGGGCATTGAGCAGGAGGCCCAGCGAGTAGGTGGTGGGCAGTTGTCCAAACACATGGATGGTTTCGGCCATCGCCGAGGAGAAGGCCAACCATACGGCGGCCCATCCGGCGGCGGTGTCGCTGACCCATAGGCGGGCGAAACGAAACATGCCCAAGGTCATCAGTAGGATGGCTCCGGTTTGCACAATGGCAAAGGAGATGCGTAAATCGCCAGTCAAAAAAGTCAGCAAAGCCACCGATTGCTGAGACAAGGGCGGATAACCGACCATGGGAAAACCGGTGTACCAGCGTGGCTCCCAATGGTCAAACCAGCTTCGTCGCCAATGGTCGGCAAAAAAAATGTGAACGTAGGCATCGTAGGTGTATTTGTATGTGCCAAAGATGCTCAGACCGCCATGAAAAATGAGCGCCCCGACGAGGGCGACCAATAACAGCGGCAGAGCAGAGTGTTGTTTGCTTGCCATGATTTTTTAAGGTGCGGGCTGATTATCATGGTAGCATAGTTTGAAAAGGTTACAATGGTTGTTTGGTTGGGGTGATGAGATAAAGAATCGGGATTAATCGAACGCTGAAATACACCCCACATTTGGTTATGATAGACACAACGCCAAAGATAGTTTATAATGAGCCATTAACTCCAACTATACAGTCGATATTAAAGCGACCAAGAAGGAATAACTCATGACTAACGACGCAATATTAACGATTAGTACGCCCCAACGAATCGCCGCTTGGCTGGTTCATCTGTTTACGGCCAGTGGTGCCATATTAGGACTGTTGGCTTTATACGCCATCCATAATGAAAATTTCTGGTTATCATTTTGGTTTATGGGAGCCGCTATTTTTGTGGACGGGGTTGATGGAACCTTTGCTCGTCTAACCAATACTAAAGTGGCCGCGGCCAAAATAGACGGTGCCCTACTAGACAACATTCTGGACTATTTTAACTATGTCATGGTACCGGCTTTTTTGCTGATTGTTCATCCGACGATTGTAACAGGGGTGTGGGGTATTATCGTGGCCAGTTTAATCGCGCTGACCTCCGCTTACCAATTTTCGCAAAGTGATGCAAAAACCGACGACCATTACTTTAAAGGATTTCCGAGTTATTGGAACATCATCGTCTTTTACCTCTATTTTTG
Organism: Anaerolineales bacterium HSG25; assembly: GCA_030377865.1. Classification (GTDB taxonomy): domain Bacteria; phylum Chloroflexota; class Anaerolineae; order 4572-78; family J111; genus JAUCGB01. The sequence continues at coordinate 23,443 of JAUCGA010000045.1, forward strand.
GGAGTTTTCATCCGGGTTTAACCTGTTTATTTTGCTCTTTTTGATAATTATGATATTTGTGCCGATTAAATATATCTACCCCTCTCGCCTCGATTATCTAACCACCCATCACAGTCTACGCCTGTTGATGTTATTTGGCTCGGTTCTGTGGGCTTTGTCGGCAATGGGGCTACTGCTCACCCATCCCAACGACATCTGGACTCTCTCGGCCATGTATGACCCGTTGATTCCGATATTTGTTTTTATTACCTTTGGTTACACCCTCCTTTATATCATTATTAGCCTATACCGGACGTTTGTTCCGTTGTCTATGGATTAGCGAATAGCGAATAGCGAATAGCGATAACTACGCAGGACTCATCCAATGACTTTTATAGGCAGGCATTCCTGATCGTTGCGATTATGTAATCGCAACGGGTATTTGGCGGGTATATACCCACCTAGTATGGGTAGCGGATACACATCCGCTGTAAATATTCAGTGAACTTGCCAGAAGGAACGTCAGAAACCCGATTTCTTTGAGAAATCGGGTTTCTAGGGCGGTTTTACTGAACTTTTACCATCCGCTACCATCATGTATTCACAGGCTAATACGGGAAACCTGCTAAGCAGGTTTTTCGTTTAAGACGCTGATTTCAATCAGTGGATTCATTATTTAAGTTTTAGAAAAAAAGGATCGAACTTTGATTATTGAACAAAAAGAGATAAAAGCAGTTGTTTTTGACATGGATGGCCTGATGCTTGATACAGAACGCATCTCGCAGGCATCATGGACACGCACTATGGCCGAATGGGGATACGAGTTACCCCATGAGGTCTACTTACAGGCGATTGGCACTACCGAGGCTGGTACTAAACAGATTTTTAGGCGTATTTTTGGAGAGGATTTTCCGATTGATGCGATTCGAGCCCAACAACGCGTCTACTACCATGACCATCTGACTAACAAAGGAATTCCGATAAAAACGGGCCTCATTGCTCTGCTCGATTGGTTGGACACGACTTCCCTAAAACGGATTGTTGCCAGTTCAACAGAACGAGGCTGGGTATGGGAAAAGTTGCGAATATCTGATTTAGATTCCCGTTTTGAGCAGGTTGTTGGCGGCGATGAGGTCTCAACCGGCAAACCAGCACCCGATATTTTTCTAGAGGCGGCCCGTCGTATCAACATACCTGCCGAGCAGTGCCTCGTGTTAGAGGATTCTGAAGCCGGTGTACGAGCGGCTCACGCGGCGGGCATGCTTCCTCTCATGGTGCCAGATATGAAACAGCCCACACCTGAAATAGCCAAACTGGCCCATCAAATTTTTACCTCACTCGACGAAGTCCGAGAGTTCCTCGTCCGTCATAATGAATCGAGGTTATCCTGATTTCTATACTGCGATTAGAATGGAAACGTAACTTTTGCGATGTCATTCCCGCATGCTTTTAGCGGGAATCCATTCCCTACAAGTTAGATGGATGCCCGATAAAGACGTTCGGGCATGACATAAGGAAAGTAGCGGTCTAAAACTAATTTGAGTATAGTAAAAAAAATGCCCCTATTTAATGAAGAAGCAATCCTGAACCTATTAGAAGTCGATGTCCAAATTAGACTATTGGAATCGTTTCTAATTCTTCTATTTCTGTGGCTTTTCCGATTATTAGCCGGACGGTTGATTAATCAATACGCAACCGAACCCCGAAACAGGTATCATTGGCGCAAAGGTATGACCTATCTGGTTGTTGTTTTGGCTGTATTCCTCATCAGCCCGTTGTGGGTACGCCATGTGGAGTCACTGGCTACCTTTTTGGGACTACTATCGGCAGGTATCGCCATTTCTTTACGCGACCTACTGACCAATCTATTCGGCTGGATATTTATCGTGTGGCGGCAACCGTTTGAAGTAGGCGATCGGATCCAGATCGGCAACTACGCCGGAGATGTGGTCGATATTCGTATCTTTGAATTTACAGTTTTAGAGATTGGCAACTGGGTTCAAGCCGACCAAAGCACGGGACGAGTCCTACACATTCCTAACGGACTACTCTTAAAACAGCCGTTAGCTAACTCAAGCAAAGGGTTTGAATATATTTGGGATGAGCTTAAAATCCATATTACTTTTGAGAGTAACTGGCGCAAAGCCAAGCAGATTTTGCACGACATTGCCTATAAACATGCCGCACCCTTAAGCACCAACGCCGCCGAAAACGTCCGTCAAGCGACTAGCCGTTATCTGATTGTATATCGCAATTTAACACCTATCATTTATCTAAAAGGTGAACAGAACGGTATTATTTTAAGTGTGCGGTATCTATGTCCGCCACGTCGCCGACGATCCAGTAAACAAGCTCTATGGGAGCAAATTTTAACCGAATTTGCCAAACATCCCGACATCGAATACGCCTATCCGACCCAACGGTTTTATCAGCGTCCCGTGGATAAACAACCTAGTGAGTTTGAGGATATTTTTGAGATATATAAGGAGTGATAAAATTAGATTAAATTTGACTTTTTGTCTTTAACCCTGTCAACCCTGCCGAGTATTAGCTAGGTAATTCCAATTTTTAAAATCTCCCAAAATCCAGAACAGGATTCGCGGGATGGCACTGATTTTGCGTGTACTTATCAATGCCATCCTGCGAATCCTGTTCTGGATTTTGGGAGATTTATTTTTCTGGAGTTGCCTTAGACCAGAACTCATCCAATGGCTATTTTAGAGCAGAATTTCAAGAATAAGAGAATAAAAATTCTCCCATTCTTGAAATTCTGCTCTAAACAGCGTAAATACTGTAGACTATTTGAATTATGCGGAGACTTCAGATTCGTTGTATTCTAAATTCGTTGTTGTGTTGTTTTCAACTGAACCAAAGAAAAAGTTAGGGTAAGTAAAATAGCTTATCAGAGTAGGACTTTGCCTCTATTGTTATGCCTAAAAAATATGTTACCATGATTATTGTACATCACCTTAAAAACTGATAGTTACAGCCACAGCTATGGATCAGGCCAATCGAGTCAGAGTCATAAGCATGGCATTACCTATCCCCGTTGAGGTGACTCAGTGGGGATTTTTGTTTTGTAGCAGACCCGACCTATGACCGATAATAACCATCCCACAAAACAAGACTACCGAGCATATCTCCTTCCGCTTGGCATTATTGGACTGACTCTCATGTTCTTGAATATCGGCATGTATCGTTTGTTAGTCTCATCAGATCAAAAAGAGACATCGCCAACTGTCATGTCCGAACCCGTCGTCGAATCAGCCACCAGCACGCCCAGTATCATCGAGGTAGAGACAAACCCTGTTGGAATCGCTGGTGGGCCTTCGCTAGATTTATCAGACTGGCATGTTTTTGCCGGACAATGGGAGAATGAGGCCAACGGGTTAGTGCAACGTCAGCCAACCAGCTACGACAACGGCATCAGCTACCATCAGACGTTAGCCCAATATCAACTAGAAAGCGTCATTCAACACATCAGTGGCGTAGGCGGTGGATTTTTGTTTAACATGCCCGCCCGCGACCGCAAAAATGGCGCACATTTGGTGCGATACACGGATGATGGAGCAGGTCTGTTTTGGGGCTATTTTGAGGAGGATGGCAGTTTTGTCGGACAAGGATTTGCCAAAACAGCGGCTCCAGAGCAAGAACGCCACCGTCTGACCATCACCAACAATGGTCAAACCTACCGTATTCAGCTTGACGGAGTCGAGATTGCGGCTCAAATTCCCCTGCATAACGAACAAGGGTATATCGGGCTGACCAGTTCAAACAGCGCGGTTCATTTTGACGAGTTGACCCTCACCGCGCTGGAGGGGAGTGTAGAAACGAGTATCACAGCTACACCGCAAACGACTACCCTGCTTGACGATTTGCAGTCGATTAGTGGTGAATGGGTGCAGGAAGGCGAGACGATTCAGCAAGTTAATCAAACTGAAACCGATTTTTTGATAAGCACCCAACTTTTAGCCAGTCAATACACCCTTGAGGTTGACATCACTCTACCCGATGATCCGACTTTGGCTGATGCGGGGGGCGGCATTATTTTTCAGATGCCCGACCCAACCGGCAAACAAGGTGCATCTATGGTGCGGTTTGCCGAGGGGGGACAACAGGTCTTTTGGGGCAATTTTGACGAAAACGCCGTTTTTGCTGGACAAGGAAGTGTAATGACTGAGTTAGCAACGGGTCAGCCCCAAAAATTGACCCTCGTCGTGACCCAACAAAGTTACGACATTATCGTCAACGACCAGCCCATCGCCAACCAAATTCCGCATCAACAAGAACAAGGCTGGATCGGCTTAGTCAGTTATCGCGGTCCAGTCAGCTTTAGTAACCTGCGTTTAAGTTTAGGGGGCGTGGTGCAATGAAATCAACCGAAAGCAGTCGCCTAAACCTGTCAAAAGCCATTGGTTTTGACAACCTTAACCAGAATATCAAAAACATCAAATGGCATGAGTATGACTGGTTGACAACACCTTTTTTAGCCTTTTTCATCAGCCGTCTGCTAATCTTTGCCATCGCCTATCTGGCCGAAATTACGATACCTAGTCAAGGGGCTTGGCATGCTCGGCCCGACAATCTCTTTTTAGATATTTGGGCCAGATTCGACAGCGGTTTTTATCTCAGCATCATCACCGAGGGGTACGCCTTTAATCCGGGAGAACAAAGCAACATCGCTTTTTTCCCACTCTACCCCCTGCTATCCAAGCTGGTTGATTTGCTCATCAACGAGGCCGTACTAGCCGGAATCATTGTCAGCAATCTCTGCTATCTGGTTGGTCTCATCTTTCTCTATCGTCTAACCGAACTGGAGTTTCAGGATCGAGCGACAGCAAACCGTACCGTTTTTTATATCTCAATCTTTCCAACCTCCTTTTTCTTTAGCACTATCTATACCGAAAGTACCTTTTTTGCCTGCTCAGTTGCCACGCTCTACTTTGCCCGACGGCGCTTATGGGGTTGGGCGACCCTGTTTGGCCTGCTGACCACAGCCTCCCGTATTGTTGGAATTTTAATGTGGGGAGTGGTCATGCTCGAATGGATGACGGCCAACGGTTGGACAATCTCGACCATGCACCGAGCCGAGACATGGCGTAACCTGTGGCGAGGTTTACGCCACGACTGGCGAACAGCCATGCTCATCAACCTGATTCCGCTAGGTATCATCAGCTACATGCTCTTTTTACAACAACAGTTCCAAGACCCCGTCGCCTTTTGGACAGTACAAGCGGCTTGGGGGCGCACCGAAAATGTCGGCCCACTCGTCGTCGTTTGGCGAGATGTCAGCGGCTTTGTTCAACAAAATTTCAAAACAGGCGAGATATGGTGGCAAGTTCCCATCAATGTACCGGCTTTTTTATTCTCATTAGGCATGTCGGTGTTGATATGGCGGCGCTTAGGCGAAAGTTATGCCCTCTACATTATTTTGAGCGTAATGATCCCCGCGGCCAGTGCCATCCAAAGCATGATCCGTTATCTGGTTGTACTATTTCCCTTATTTATGATGTTAGGCTATTGGGGACGCAATCGCTTAGTAGACCAGATTATCCTAATTAGTTTCGCTAGTTTTTTATCGTTATTTATTGCTCTTTTTGTGAATTGGATATTTATAGCTTAGGAATTTCCAAGGAAATAAATCTCCCAAATGTCATTCCCGCATGCTTTTAGCGGGAATCCACATTCTGCATACAAATGGATGCCCGATAACAACATTCGGGCATGACATTTGGGAAGTTTATTTTCTTGGAG
>JAUCGA010000045.1:29272-41461 GCA_030377865.1 Anaerolineales bacterium HSG25
ATGACATTTGGGAAGTTTATTTTCTTGGAGTTACCTTATATCTTTGAGATTGAACCATTCTCCGTCACACCAATCAACACTCATTCTTATGGAGATTTATCATGGCTTATACCGATTATGAACAATGGAAAAGCACACCATTAACCAACCAGCCGTATCTTTCTATTATTATACCCACCTATAACGAATCGTTTCGGATTGTGCCAACGATTGGCGCGGTGGCCTCCCATGTGTCCGGCTTAGGGTTTCCGTGGGAGTTAATTATCGCCGATGATGGTTCGGTTGATGGCACGATTCAGATGATACAGGAGCTTGAATTTACCAACCTGACCCTGTTGTTAACTGATAAAAACGGGGGCAAAGGAAGCGCGGTTCAGCGAGGCATGCTGGTCGCCAAGGGTAAATATATGCTATTTGATGATGCCGACAACTCCACCCCCATCGAAGAACTGGACAAAGTGCTGGTAAAGGTAGCTCAGGAGGGATACGATGTTGCCGTCGGCTCACGAGCCATCGCCGGAGCCGAGGCGGCTAAACGCTCCCCCCTACGACGGCTGATGAGTAACACTCTACGCGGTCTGGTTCAGAACGTCTTCCATATTGGGGTGCAAGACACCCAATGCGGCTTTAAACTATTTACTCGTAAAGCGGCTCAAGAACTATACGGCAAACAGACGATCATGGGTTTTTCGTTTGACCTAGAGATTCTCTATTTGGCCGAAAAATATGGCTACCATATCGCTGAAGTACCCGTAACATGGCGAGACGCGCCCGGTTCAAAGGTCGATACCCGTAAAGAAGCACATCGTTTTTTACGAGACTTAGCAAAAATAAAACTCAACGATTGGCGTGGACTATACGCTTAAGGAGGCTCTCATGCGAATTGCTATCGTCACCACCCATCCCCCCGGTCAAGGCTCACTCAACGAGTATGCCTTCCATTTTATTCGCCATCTTCGCACCAAATTAGAGGTGGACGAACTGATTCTACTTGCTGATGAGTTGCCGGAGGGGCAAAGCTACGACTTTTCAAACAAAACGGATTTACCATTGAACGCACATGGCGTAACCAGAGCCACTCTCGCGCCGGTTACAGTTCTGCCCTGCTGGCGCTTTGGGGCATGGAACAATCCGCTCCGAATCCTCAATGCGGTCAGGCAAACTAAGCCCGATGTGGTACTGTTTAACCTTCAGTTTGCCACCTTTAGCAATCGTAAAGTGCCCGCCGCGTTAGGACTACTCACTCCGGCTCTTATCAAAGCTATAGGCGTGCCGACAGTGGTTCTACTGCACAACATCATCGAAACAATCAACCTACAACAATCTGGTTTTAAAACCAGTCCTATCATGGAACGGCTCATCCGTTTCAGCGGTAATATTATCACCCGTTTTTTATTACAGGCTGACTTACTAGCCTTAACCATCCCCAAATATGTTGAGATTTTGAGCGCCAAATATAAGGCCAAAAATCTACTATTGGCTCCGCATGGCGCATTTGACGAGCTAGATGAGCCGGATGATCTTGATACTTCTATCGTCTCAACCCAAGTGATGACTTTCGGCAAATTTGGTACCTATAAACGAGTCGAAACGCTCATCGAAGCCTTTAAACTTTTACAAGGCAACGGTCATAAATCATTAGAGCTAGTTATCGCGGGCAGTGATAGTCCCAATGCAACTGGCTATTTGGCCGAAATTCAACGGCGGTTTCATAAAGTCCATAATATGCGTTTTACTGGTTACGTTCCCGAAAGTGATGTGCCGAAAATATTTAACGAGGCGGCAGTGGTTGTATTTCCCTATACTGCCACCACCGGCAGTTCGGGAGTGTTACATCAGGCGGGTAGTTACGGCAAAGCGGTCATTCTTCCCAACTTAGGCGACTTTGCTGAGTTGATTACCGAAGAAGGATACACCGGCGAATTCTTTGAACCGGATGATCCCCGAAGTTTATCCGAAGCGATTAAGCGGGTGGTTGATGATCCGCAACGCCGCCGTCAGATTGGCATGCAAAACTATGCCGCCTCACGAGGTATCCACATCAGCGAAATCGTTGACTGGTACTTATTACATATAGAAACATTACTTAAAACAGGAGCAAATCAATGAAAATTACTACTCGAACTGTCACCGAACCAACAGTTTCATTACTCGAACTAAAAGGGCGCTTTGATGCGTACGAAGAGGAGCAGGCCAAACAACATCTCGACCAAGCGATTACCGAATCAGGCGGTCGAATCGTAGTCAACCTAAGCGGCGTTAACTTTATTGACTCTACCGCGTTAGCCTTGTTGGTGCAAGGTCTAAAACATTGCCGAGAACAGCAGGGCGACTTTTATATCTGTCATCTGCAAGAACCGATTCGAATTATCTTTGAACTGACCCGTCTCGATAAAGCATTTACCATTTTAGAAACTGAAGCGGACGCAATCGCCGCCTTTAGGAAATAAGGACATCAACATGGCTAAAAAGATACTAATTGTAGAAGATGATCCAGCCCTTGGCGAACTGATCAACTACCAAATTGAAGCCGAAGGGTACCAAACAACATGGGTCACCAATGGCCGAGTGGGGCTAGAAACAGCCCAACAAGGTCTACCACCCGATTTAGTGGTTTTAGATGTTCAACTGCCGGGCTTAAATGGGTTTGAGGTTTGTCAAGCACTTCAAGAGACCCCTAGTACAGCCACAATTCCTATTATTTTCCTAACCGCTCGAGCGACTATGGATGATAAATTAAGCGGCTTTGATGCGGGCGCGGTCGATTACATGACGAAACCGTTTAGGTCGGCGGAACTGATTGCCCGAATTAAGGCCATCCTGACCCAATCGGAACGCAAGCGGCAACAGGGATTAGATGAGGCCAAATTTGAAATGTCGCAAGCAGTCGAGATTCAACGTCGTTTGATGCCGAATCAGCCACCGACCGTACCCACCCTCGACCTTTCGGCTCAATCTCGACCAGCAAAACAGATTGGGGGTGATTTTTATGATTTTCTGTTCCGCCCCGATAAACAGCTTGTTTTTATTGAGGGTGATGTAACGGGCAAAGGCTTACCTGCCGCGCTAATTATGTCGTCAACGCTAACCGCTTTGTGGGGTGCATCTCACTACTTAGAAACCCCCCAAGAAGTGTTAGAACGAGCCAACCTCGATTTGTATGGTAAATTGACCGAAGTTCGTAAATTTGTTACCGCATTTGTCGGCGCTTACAACTCCGAAACCCGCCAGCTAACCTACGCCAACGCAGGGCACTCCTTGGTGATCCATGTTCCTCTCGGCCAAGCGGGAGTTATATTAGAGGCTGACGGCCCTCCAATCGGTGTCCTACCGACCATGTTAAGCAATAATCAACAATTAACCCTCAATCCCGGCGACTTGTTCGTCGTGGCCTCGGACGGTTTTTTTGAAGCAGAGAATCCAGCCGGAGAGATGTTAGGGCACAAGCAATTTATCAAGCTCATCGAAAAAAGCGCGCCCCACTCCGCCGAGGAAATTGTAATAAGTTTGTTTAACCAGATTACCGACTTTACCGCAGGTCAACCTCAAGCTGATGATCAGACTCTGATTGTCTTAAAGGGAGAAGCTACATGAATCCACATATTATTCGGCTTGATATTCCAGCCACCCACCAATATCTAAACGTGGTAACAGACTGCATCAACGCCATGCTCAGTCGAGCCAATGTCTCGATACAAAACGAGCAAACCAGCTACAACATCACCTTGGCCGTGCAGGAGCTATGTACCAACATTGTCAACCATGCCTACGCCGGTCAATCGGGACGGATTCAAATTGGGTTAAAGGTCGTTCCCGAAACAAAAACGCTTACCGTCGAACTCCAGGACACTGCTCCGACCTCGTTCGATGTCAGTCAGCAAGCCGAACCAACGTTGGATAAACCGCAGGTACATGGTTTAGGGTTATGGTTGGTGCAACAAATGATTGATGAAGTGGTCTATTATGCCCGTAATGGCCGAATTTGGCATTATGAAAAACAAGGTAGTTGGCGAGAAAACACCGTTCCGACAGACAAGCAACGCTCTGGAAATCGCTGGCAGTTGACGACGACGTTGTAAATAGTTTTCACCATGATCAAGAAATTACACTCCGATTCAGAAGTTTATCATTTCAACATGACTAAAACAATATTTGACAGGATTAACAGGATTGACAGGATTACAAGTAAAAAAATCCTGTTAATCTTGTTAATCCTGTCAAAAAATACTTTTGATTTTATCAATATATCAGGTCATGAATGAAACGACAAACTCTTGTCCGATTCTTAACAACAGGAAAACTCATGAAAATAGAAATTAGCGAACATATCATCCGAATATATATTATAACCTTAGATGGACGGGTAGACGCGTTTCATGTACCAAAGTTACGAGAAACCCTTCAAGCCTATCAGGATAAAGGGGCGACCAATTTTGTCATTGACCTTTCGGCTGTGCTTTTCATGGACAGTGCTGGCATGGCTACTTTGGTTAGTCTGCTTAAATATGCCCGTACCGTCATGGGAGATGTAAAATTAGTCTGGCCGACCAATTTCGAGGCTCAACGTATACTCAAGTTGACTCGGTTTGATCGAGTCTTTGAGATGGTCAACGATAGTTCTGAGGGGGTGTATCGTTTCACCCATCCCTCATGATCAAACGCCTACGTCTCAATCAATTTGGAAATAACTTTTTAGCGAACGGCTTCTTAAAAGGGAGCGCTCTGCTATTTGTTAGTACGACCATTGTCAACATCGGTAACTACCTGTTTAATCTGGTATTAGGCCGCTGGTTAGGGCCGTCTAGCTTTGCCGACTTGAGTCTGATTATCACGCTGTTGTTGGTTATCACTCTAGTTACCGCAACATTACAAACTGTGGTTGCTAAATATGCGGCGACCTATACCGTTGACAAGACCTTACCTCGTTTGGTCGGCTTGCGTGATTGGTTAGGCAAATGGGCTTGGGGGCTAGGCATCCTGTTCATGTTGATATTGGGGTTAGGCGCGCCATTTTTACAACAGTTTTTTCATACCGAATCGGCGTGGCCCTTCCTATTTTTAGGCATCGGTATCCCAATGTATTTTGCCCAAGGGGTTGACCGTGGCATCTTACAAGGTCAAATGCGTTTTGGTTTATTGGCACTCAGTTACCAAGCCGAGATGTGGGTTCGTCTTGTGGTCGCGATTGGTTTGGTCTTGGCTGGCTGGTCGGTCAATGGTGCGGTCTTCGGCGTGACCTGCTCCCTCGTGGTAACATGGCTCGTTGCTCGACAAGCTAAAGTTGGCCTCCCCAAAGTTGGTCAGCTTTCTCATTTTGAGCGCCAACGGGTTATTTTGTTTACTGGCTCGGTTATACCGGCTCTGCTTGGACAAATTTTCATCAACAATAGCGACATCCTAATTGTTAAGCGCTTTTTTAGTTCCGCAGACGCGGGTCAATACGCGGCCTTAGCCTTAATTGGACGAATTGTCTTTTTTGCCACATGGTCGGTAGTAACGGTACTGTTTCCGATTGTGGCTCAAAAACATCAACAAAAACAACCTCACCGCCATCTATTTTGGTTGTCGATAGGCTTGGTCGGTGGTATATCGGTAGGCATTATCGTCGCGAGTTTCTTTTTCGCAGAGTGGATTGTATGGCTCCTGTTTGGTCCGGCCTATCTGCAAGTTGCTCCCATGTTATGGTTGTATGCCATCGCCACCACTCTGTATGCGGTAGCCAATGTTATTGTCACCTACTGGTTATCAACGGGTAAAGGATTTGGTAGTTTTGTAGTAGTCGGAGCCGGAATAGCTCAAATTATCAGTCTCTGGTTGTGGCATGGTAGTTTATTACAAGTAGTTTGGGTGCAGATATATTTGATGTCTGCCCTAGTGTCGGTACTGTTTTTATGGGATGGATGGTTACAATATCGAGTGAGATTTCGTTCCAAACACCTCTGAGGAACTTCGCACCTCGGAGGAGAGCGACTCCGCGTCCTCCAAGGTGTGGTTTTCTCCTTGGAGGTCTTATCTTAAAACCCCGCCTTACTTATTTAACGCTGTATTAGGTCAGCTACACAAGACGAAATTACTTTGGAACAGTTGAATTTTTGTTTCAACGCGGCTACGCTATAAAGCAGTACTTTTTACCCTACCTTAATTTACCAAAAAGCTGATATACTAGAGACATGATGCGTGACTACTTGTCATTTGCTGTTACTCGAAACTGGTTGTATCGCTTAACAATTTAATTCGTCTGCAACAGGCTCCTTGTGAGTTTATTGTGGACGTTTTTGTTTTTATTTGTAGTTTTAATCAAATCAAAAGGAGAATGATTATGAATGTTATAACAGAATCCCAAACACGCCGCGGGTGGGTGTTGATGGGAGCAATTATTTTGACCATGTTGATTGTGATGGGGCGTGGGCCGTCAATTAGGGATTCGCAAGCGGCTCCGCTTGGGGCAGAGATTATTGTCTCTAGTGCGGCGGATACAACTGGGTCTAACACAACTTTACGTGACGCTATCAATAACGCTGCATCAGGTGATGTTATTAGTTTTAATGCGGCTTATAATATTACCCTGGCCAGTCCCTTAGAAATCACGAAAAACCTAACGATTAATGCTTCAACGATAACTGGTGTTACCATAAATGGTGGCGGCGACCAAGTATTTACCGTTGCCACGGGCATAACCGCTAGATTTATAAACTTAACCATCACCAATGGCGGGACTGTTACCAACGGGGCTGGTATTTATAACTACGGCACTTTAACAGTGGAGGACAGTTCCATCAGTGCAAGTACCGCAATTAGCAATGGCGGAGGGATTTACAATGCTAGTGGTGCGATGTTGACGCTCAATAACAGTACCGTTAGCACGAATATCGCATCTGTCGGCGGGAATATCTACAACGCTGGCACGATGACGCTGACTAGGGTTTCTGTCTATAGTGGTAAAGCTAGTACCGGTGGTGGGATACACAATACCAGTACCTTGAACATTTATACCAGTACTATCAGCAGTAACTTCGCCACGGATGATGGTGGGGGCCTCTATAATACCGGCACCTTAACCCTTCGATCTGACACGGTGAGTGCCAATACATCTAATAAATCCGGCGGAGGTATCTATAACAGTAGCACTACAGTGACCATTTCTATCTATGATAGCACTATTGTTGATAATCGGGCTGATAACGATGCCAGTAACCCAACCGGAGACGGGGGTGGGATCTATAGCGGAACCGTTACTATTCGAAATAGCATCATCGCTAACAATAGTGATTCATCGCCTCTCACCGTGCATCCTGATTGTTCAGGCACTCTTACTGGAAACTATAACTTGATAGAGGATACGACGGGGTGTACCGTAAGTGGTACCAACAATATCACCGGACAAGACCCCCAACTTGGAACACTATCATTAACGGGGACACATGCCTTACTTCCCGGCAGTCCGGCTATTGATACCGGAGGCAACTGTTTAGCAAACGATCAACGTGGGGTTGTCAGGCCACAGGGAACAGGATGTGATATTGGGGCTTATGAACTTATACCACAAATCGATTTGCAAATTAGCAAAACCTCCGATCCCATTTCTGGCAGTACGGTGCTACCCGGTCAGTTGATTACCTACACTATCACCTTGAAAAACAACGGACCGGACATGGCCCGCGGTGTGATGATTACCGATACATTCCCAACCACCGGACTAAACTTCATCAGTGTGATCAGCAGTGGCGTAGTGATTACGCGGGTTAGAGCTACACATGTCTACTCAGTGGAGAATCTAGCATCTGCCGATACTGGCATCATGACCATGGTCGGCGAGGTCAACACAACGGTGATAAGCGGCACGACCTTTACCAACTCAGTCACCATCAGTTCGAGTCATGGCTTTGATGAGACGGATGCGACCAACAATGACGCGTCCGTTCTGCTGACCGTGATTTCGCCCACCGTGACCCTCAGTCCGGTCAGCGATAGCTTGGGCGAAGCGGACACGAATTTGACCTTGACCGCCATGCTCAGTCATATCCCCATGACCGATACCACGGTGCAGTACCGCACCATCGATGGCACGGCGACAGGTGGATCCGATTATCAAACAATTAATAACGGAGTACTGACCTTTACCGCCGGAACAAAATCGCTGACCTTTACGGTGACTATTAGTGACGACATTATTGAGGAAGCGACAGAAAGTTTTAGCGTAACTCTGAGTAACCCAACGCTAGCGGTATTGGGGACGGCTGTCACCAGTACCATCAACATTAAGGATAACGACACCGCAGGCGTAGTTATCAACCCGACCAACTTGAATACCGCTGAGGGGGGCATCACCGCCACCTACACCATCAGTTTGACCACGAGTCCAACGGCAACGGTTAATATCACGGCGACGACTGATGTTCAAACCCGCGTTATTACTGGCGGAAACCCCTTTACCCAGGTTATGTTAACCTTTAATGATACAAACTGGAGTACTCCCCAAACAGTAACGGTAATAGCGTTTGATGATGATATTATCGAAGCAAACCCGCATACTGGTCTGATTACCCACACCATCGGCAGTAACGACCCGAACTACAACGTCCCCCCCCTCGCCACGCTCACCACCACTATAGTCACAATCACCGACAATGATGTGGCTGGAGTGTACATTACCAAATCAATAACCATGTTGTATGACCTGAACGAGAGTGTGGGCATGCCGCCATTTGAGGGTGGCTACCAGATGGCTCTAAAAAGTAAACCGACCGCGCCGGTAACAATCACCATCAACCCTGATGCTCAAACTACCGTCTCGTCGGCAACAGTGGTCTTTTCACCCGTTAACTGGAACACACCCCAAGCTGTCACCATTACCGCCGTTGATGATAGCTTAGTCGAGGGCACTCATACCAGTACCATCAACCATGATAATGTGGACAGTGACGATCTTAACTACGACAATACAACACCCTTCATCATCGACGGTATCACCTCGACCACGCGGGCCATTATCGCCACCATCATCGACAACGAGGCTGGCTTCACCGTTGTGGCAAGTACGGCTACAATCACCGAGGGGCATGTCGGCACCCAGAGTATCACCTTTACCGTGCAACAAGTCGGCTCGGTGACGGTGACCAACTATACCCTAGATATCGGCTCTGATGCAACACCGGGCATTGATTACCAGAATCTGGTCATTAGTGGTACACCGAGAGGTAGTAGTGGTACGATCACCTTTACTGGCGCATCTACATCTGCCCAAGCCTTAATCACGCTTGATATTATCGGCGATTATATCGACGAGAACGATGAGAAGATTCAGCTTATCATTAGCACTTATGACTACGCCGTTACTACCATTATTGACGACGATACCGCCGGAGTCAGTGCCTTGCGGATATTCGGCAACACCTTCGAGAATGGCAACTCGACCAACTTCCCGATTGTGTTGACCAGCCAACCGACCGATACCGTCACCCTGAATCTGGTCAGTTCTGACACCTCGGAGGGGACGCTGACCCCGGCCTCGTTGATATTCGATACGATCAACTGGAACGTGCCGCAGGTAATTACCGTCACCGGAGTCGATGATGCTCTGACCGATGGACATATCACCTACACCGTCAATCTGGATAGCATCACCACTACCGACCCGCTCTACTCGGCCTTGATTGTGCCCATGTCCGTAGCGACGGTGACCAACATCGACGATGAAACGTTGTCAAATCTGCCGCCAACGGTAACGCTGACCACCGCGACGCTGTCGATTAGTGAGAACATGCCTAGTCCGCCCATACCCTTTACCGTGGCGGATGACAGTACCGCTGTCGCCAACATCACCGTAGTCATCACCTCCATGAACCAGACCCTTTTGCCGGATGCAAACATCGTCCACAGTGGCGCAGGTACGGCTAATCAATCGGTGACGCTGACTCCGGCATTGTCTGAGACTGGCACGGTGGTGGTTCAGATTACAGCCACCGATACGGATGGAGCCAGTTCAACCGAATTTATCATCCTGACCGTCGAGCCGAACAACCAAGCACCCGTCGCCAATAACGACACTAAACACACATCCGAAGACACACCTGTCACGATTGCCATCCTCGCCAATGACAACGACGCGGACGGCTCGCTCGATGCGAGTACGGTCATGATTACGCTGTACCCCTCGAATGGGACGATAACCCAAAATGCGTCAGACGGCAGTGTGACCTACACCCCCAGCGCTAACTTTAACAATAGTGATACTTTCTCCTATCGGGTTAAGGATAACGAAGGTGCGGACTCAAACACGGCCCTAGTCTTTATCGGGGTCACGGCAGAAAATGACACGCCCACGGTGGTCAACACGATTGCGGATCAAACCACCGAGGCCGACATGCTCTATAACTATACCGTGCCAGCCAACACCTTTGACGATGTAGACGGCGACGTGTTGAGCTATACCGCTCGGCTGGTCGATGGAACTGCCCTGCCGACTTGGCTCACCTTTGTCGCCAATAGTCGTACCTTTACCGGCACTCCGACCAACACCGAGACCGACGTACTCAATATTGAGGTGGTGGCGATTGATCCATTTTTTGCCGAAGCCAGCACCAACTTTAAGCTGACTGTCGAGCCAAATAGCAATACCGCGCCGACGCTGGTCAAAGCTATTCCCGACCAAACCAGTGTCAGTGGGAATCTCTACAATCTGAACGGAGCCAGCTATTTCCGTGATATGGATGTTGGCGATACGCTGGTTTATAGCATCGCTCGGCTTGATGGTCAACCGCTACCGTCATGGTTGTTCTTTAACTCGAACAGTGGGCAGTTGAGTGGCACCCCGCCTAGCAATATCGCTACCGAAGCCTTTAAGATACAGATTACGGCTACCGATTCTGACGGGGAGTCGGTCATGTCAAACGACTTTACCTTTAATATAGATGGACAAACCGCCACGGCAACCCCGACGGCGACGGCGACGGTTACTGTGACCGCCACGGCGACTGTCACCAGTACGCCTACCCCAACCGCCACCCCCGATCCGAGCGAGGTGGGCAGTATTAACGGTCTGGTTCGCAGTAGCTCAACAGGTGAGGTTCTGCCCAACATCAACGTGATTGCCGACTATTTCGACGGCACGACATGGCAAACTTTTGTCGCCAATACCGCCACCGACGACACAGGGCAGTACCAGTTGACGAGTCTCATCTCCGGCACCTATCGCCTGCGTTTTGCTGATACCAATCCGACGGTCAATTATGCTAACCTCTACTATATTAGTACTATCAACCCCGACTCGGCCACCCCGATTGAGGTGGAGAGTGGACAAGCGGTGAGCGGGATCAACATGAATTTGCCCTTGGTGACGGAGCCGCTCAGTTCGGTCAGTGGCAATGTCGGGCAAAGCAGTAGCCAAAGCGATTCGGCCATGATCAGTGGCGGTTGGGCTGAAAGTTACATGACCGTTGACTTTGAAGTGACCTGTGACAGTGGCACCGCGGCCACGAATGTACAACTGCTGATCGATGATTCGGAAACGTTGAACATGTCCTCCCAAAGTGGTAACTCACGAGCCTATACCGTCACGATGACCGACTTCCCTGCCTCTGGAACATACGCAATGGATGTACAATGGTTGTGTGACGGGGTGGTGCAGAAACATAACGTGGGGCAACTCTATGTCCCGACCGATTCGGTCTCGGGGCAGATAACGGGGCAGGGCGAACCAATTGAGGGCGCAACGGTGACTCTGTATGAGATTCCGAATCCGACCGGGCGGGTGGGTGAGACTCGCCAAACTACAAACTGTAGCAGTGCAAAAACCAGCAACGGCGTAGCCGTCGATCCGCAAAAAATTGCTATTGGACCAGCCTTTAACCCACAAACCACCGGCCCCGACGGGCGCTACGTGTGGGATGTGCCGTCTGGCTGTTGGTATATTGTGGTGCAAACCGACGACTACGACAATAAAACCAGCCCCATCTCCGCCGATAGCATGCATCTGAACTTGGAGTTGGCAAATGATATGGCCGTCTATTTGCCAGTGATCGTGCGGTAGAGCGGATGGATGAATAGCGATGTAGCATGATCATTTTAAGTAACTTTCATTTCTAAGTTGTCACTTTTCCCGGAGTGCAAGAATTCCATTCTTGCTGTCAAAATACAATTTTGACACTCCTGTTTTCCTGATCGTTGCGATTATGTAATCGCAACGGGTAT
>JAUCGA010000142.1 GCA_030377865.1 Anaerolineales bacterium HSG25
CAAATTGAGCAGAGTCTCTACCCCCCTCAGTCCCCCCTGCTAGGGGGGAAGCGGCTCCTCCCCCTTGCAGGGGGAGGCTGGGAGGGGGTAGAGTGTCACAATGGTTTTGGGAGGTTTTAAATTCTGGGACTTCCTAAGTTGCGTGTTTTCACATAAGAATGAATTCTTATGCTGACACGAGAAATCTACTTAAGCAAGTTTTCCGTTTAAGACGCTGATTTCAATCAGCGGTCTTATTATTTTGGAATGATAGTCACTTTGCGATTGTCGTTACCACCAATACTTTTAGTTCGAACCGACTTATGATCTCGTAGTGTCACATGAATAATTCGTCGTTCATAAGCCGACATCGATTCTAAAACGACACGCCGTCGTTTTTTTATGGCTTGGTCAGCCATTTGTATGGCTAGTTGTTGCAGTGACTGACGGCGACGGACTCGATATGACTCTACGTCAACCAGAACCGGTTTTCGGTTTCCTGTGGCTTTATTGACTGATAAACGCATGATGTATTGTAAAGAGCGTAAGGTAGCATTACGGCGACCAATCAAAATTCCTAAATCTTTACCCGTAATATCAAACACCAAGGGTGGAGATTCGCCCTCATCAACCAAATCAGTTCCCAATCGAGATGTTACCTCAGCTTGAATTCCCATGTTATCCAACAAGTCGGTTAGATAAGTAATACCGCACGTTTCAACATCTGTTGGAGTTGGGCTATCATCAACCGTTTCTTCATCAGCCGTTGTTTCTACAACTTCTGGTGATTCGCTCTCTGTTTCTGCGGAGACGACCTCAGCTACTGGTTCAACCGATTCATCAGTGACCTCAATAGGCGGCTCATCTGCGACCTCAGCGGTTTCGGGCATGGTTGTTTCCGGAGGAGGGGGGGGTGGAGCAACAGGTTCTACATCACGCTCTGTGATGATAATTTGTGCATCCTCTGCCCCAATCCCAAATACACCGCGTCGTCCTTCTTTTACAATTTGAATATCAACTTGGTCTCGGGACAGCCCAATTTGAGCTAATCCTTTAGCAATGGCATCATCGACCGTCTTAGCGCTTACGTTTAGACTTTTTCTTTGCATTTTTGTTTTTTCTACCTTCTTTTGTTTTGGTATTTGCAGATGGTGACGAATTGTTCTCTTCGTATTCAGTAATAGGTTTACTCAGATTTTTACCGTTTGCTGGTGCTGTTTCGAGGTGGGTTTTAGTGAAGTATTGTTGAGCAACCATCAATAGGTTATTAGTGAACCAGTACAATGTTAACCCTGCCGGAACAATCAAGGCAAAATAGCCAAACATTAGCGGCATGAATTTCATCATCGACTGCATTTGTGCTTGCTGTGGATCGGTGGAGGGAGGAGTCATCATCTGTTGCATATACAACTGTGAAACGACTAGTAGCACAGGTAACACGATATATGACAGTGCTGGCCCCCAGCCAATTGAAGGAGGGAAGGGGTATAACCAACCTAGACTCGCTTCTTGATAAGCTACCGGGCCTCCCAAACTTGGAATCCAGAAGAATCCTTCAGTTAAGGCTCCCTCTAATGAAAGTTGTACCAATGCCCAATATAAGGAAATCCAAATTGGCATTTGAATTAGCATGGGCAAACAGCCTCCTAAGGGATTAACCCCTGCTTCCCTATATAAGGTCATTTGAGCTGAGGCTAACTCTTCTCGGTTGTCCTTATATTTTTCTTGGAGTGCTTTTAATTGTGGTTGCAACTCTTGCATCGCTTTAGACGATTTAATTTGTTGCATGTTAAGCGGGAAGGTAACCCCTCGAATTGTCACCGTAAACAAGATGATAGCAAAGCCAAAGGTGTAAGATATTCCAGTTTTTTGCAACATAGAATCTATAAATATCAAGGCCCATGTAATCCCCTTAACAAAGGGGCTTAAAAACAGCCACATTACACCATAATAACCATCTTGAGTGGTGACAGTCGCCACCGATTGGATATTACTGTCACCAAATTTTAAAGAGGCAACATTACTAATCTCTACATCGGCTGTACCTACCGAAGATGCTACGGTATCATACATGATTTCAACATCTTTACCAGCCTCTATATCACCCTGCCATGATATTGTCTGCTCATCAACAGAAACAGTCCCAATAGTAGCGCTTACAGTGTCAGGTAACAGAATTAATTCTTCAGGAATCTCATCTGTCATACTAGGAGAAACTGCCGTAGTTCCATTGTTTTTAATGGTAATACTATAGCTAAAAACTTCTCCTAAATTAACCAGTTCTAAACTAGGGATTTTTTCAATAACGACATCGTTTTGTTGGTTAGTGGGGACAAGTGGTTGTGATGAGGCATTAACGGGGTTATATACCGTAATGAATACAACTAAGCCTAATCCAAATAAAAGGATAGACCAATATTTTATAAACTGCATAAGTTTTTTGAAAAAATTAGTAATGAATAACGATATTACTCATTACTGATTAGTAGTTTTTGGTTATGGAACCGGATCATAGCCGCCGGGGTTAAATGGATGGCATCGACCTATCCGTTTGGTCGCCAACCAGCCACCTTTAAAAAAGCCATATTTTTCGATGGCTTGATAACCATAGTGGGAACAGCTTGGTTCAAAACGACATGCTGGTGGATACAATGGTGAAATAAATTTTTGATAAAATCGGATAATTCCTAATACTAGATATTTCATCCCTTATCTATTTCTAGCCTTACGCCTGTTTTTTGGCTCGTTCAGTTAACAGATCGGCTTTTTTAAGAAGTTTTGTGATGGTTCGTTGTATCGTCAGATAATCAGCTCGGCGAATTGGTTTACGTGAAATAAATACCAAATCAAATCCAGGTTTTATAGTGGGTAGCTGTATCCGCATGGTTTCTTTCATTCGGCGCTTAATTTTATTGCGCTGAACAGCATTGCCTAAACGTCTATTGACGACAAACCCAACACGGCTATGTTCCTGATTGTTTTGTAGAAAAGCCAGCACAACAAGTGAGCTGGCATAAAATTTACCGTTACGCCGGACCCTCTGAAAATCGTGATTAAGACGTAAACGATACCTGCGTTTCATAGGAAA
>JAUCGA010000046.1 GCA_030377865.1 Anaerolineales bacterium HSG25
CCTTGCTTGGGTTACCTGATACTATCTTCGACCTCTCTTTCTCTACCTCATTACCTCAATTCTTCTGACTAAATTCCTTGCCATGATTTATTGTCACTACTTCGCATATACCTAGCGAATGGAGAGCGATCAATGCGCTGAACTCTCGTAAATTAATTAACCATCCGCTATTTAGTATGTCACACATTGAAAAACACCGTATATTGTGTGGTGCATGAGGTTTTATCAACAAGATTAGTCTAAACTCAAGGACATCTACCAATTGAAAGAAATTGATTGTAGGAACGGCTTGTAATAAAAGTATAACTATTTTCTGCACTTTGGCCGGCGCATCAGCCAACCCTTCAAGTGGAATCGAGGCGACGCGAATGAGTTGTCCTGATTTTGGATTGGCGATTTCGGATTTTCATCTCGTTTCCAAACTATGCCACCGCTTGCAACACGGTTGGCGTAAAAACTTGATTTAATCGACTTGCCGGAAATTTCTTTTCATGGACATCTACCAATTGAAAGAAATTGATTGTGGGAACGGCTTGTAATAAAGGTATAACTATTTTCTGCACTTTGGCCGGCGCATCAGCCAACCCTTCAAGTGGAATCGGGGCCTGAGTACTCGCTTTGAGCAAGGCCTGATAACTTAATAACAGTAATCCCAGGGCCTCTTTTGTCTCAGGATTATAATAGAATACGATATTATCTGAGAGTTCAATACCTGTATGTAGTTGCCCTTCAGTTTCAGTAAATGTAACTGAGAGTATATCGCCTTCTGCATCGTAATGTATATATTTCATTTTATCACCATCTTTCAACTAGATAAGCTGTAAGAACAAAGTTGTTATCTGTCTGGGGAGATTCTATCTGCCAACCAAATTTGACAACAACAACAACATGAGTGTAATCCAGCGGCAAATTCTCAAACTTATAAATATACTTAAACTTAGCCGCATCGTACATGTCTTGTTTGCGATTACCCTTACGAATTGTCTCTAATAGTTGCTCAAGTATCCCTTCATCCATGCCGGGGTGGTCAAGCGCATGATCCCACCTCTCTGAGGTCAGGTATATATAACGTCCCTTTTGGTCTTGTACAACAATAGGCCATGTATGATTTCGTTGCATCGAATATCGCCTTTTATTACCAAAATAAAATATGTGTAACTATTGTACCATACAGCAATGAATATATAAAAAAACGAATAGAATATCCGCATTGAGGAGGTTTTAGATTTTGGATTGGCGGTCATATTCGCCCATTCGCCAATTCGCATATTCGTTACATCCTTTAGAGCAGAATTTACAGGATGATAGAATAAAATTCTCCTATCCTGTAAATTCTGCTCTCGATTTTAGATTTACGATTTTAGATTTTAGATTGGCGGTCATATTCGCCAATTCGCATATTCGCCATTCGCCAATCTACAGACTTAGTATAACACAAAAAAGTCTGCTTGTCTGTAGGAAAAATCTTTAAATCTCGTAGGAAAACCTTTAAATTTTGTAGGAAAACCTTTAAATTTTGTAGGAATGAGGAGTGAAAAGTGAAAAAGCGTCTCGTTCCCTGTTTGGGAACGAGACGCTTTGCGATTTTGGATTTTAGATTGGCGGTCATATTCCTCAATAACCACCTCCAAGGTGCAAACTACGCACCTTGGATACCGATGAAGCTGGCACGTAGGAGAACGCCTCCGCCTCCTCCGAGGTGTGCTTTCTTGCAACACGGTTGGCGTAAAAACTTGATTTAATCCTATAACAGGCGGATGTATCCTCCTTCAAGGAGGCTTCGCGCTACCCGCCAAATACCCGTTGCGATTACATAATCGCAACGATCATGAACTTGTAAAGAACCGGAGTGTCAAAATTCTACGGTAGCCCTAAATGTTTTGAAAATAATGGCACCTGACCAAAACGATAACCAAGGGTGAATATTCAGTGAACTCGCCAGAAAGAGCATCAGAAACCCGATTTCTCAAAGAAATCGGGTTTCTAGAGCTACTTTACTGAACTTTTACAACCAAGGTATTATTCCTTCATCGCTGTGTCAATCGACCAGTTATAGAAATCAAGCCGTTTGTCAGCCGGATAGTTACGGGTCAACCAAGGTTTGGTTAAAGCAACATTCCCTCGGTGGGAGAGGGGGGCATAAGCCGCTTCATCAACGGCTAATATCTGTTCAGCCTGAGCGTACAGGTCAAACCGTTCACGGGAATCAACCGTTTCTGCCGCATTATTGGTTAATTTATCAAAATCGGTGGCTGAAATTTGTTGACACGTGGGATCATCACAATTACGGCGGACATAGTTGGTTCCTTGTTGAGCATTAAATATCTCATGAACAAAGTTATGTTCATCGGGATAGGTGGCACAATGGGTCGCAGAGAATATATGAGGGACATCCTCTAATGAAGAACTGTGATTATAATCCCATTCTTTTTCCTCTAACTTAATCTCTACGCCCAATGTTTCTCGCCACATTTTCTGAATCACCCGCATAGTTTCGTTGTCTTGATCTAAGATGATGTCGTAAATCTCATTAAATTCATTGAGGGGTAAACCTCTATCATCAAGGTATTGTTGTAGTACCGTTTTAGCAAACTCAGGATCATAAGATCGACCATGTCGCTTGGCTGAGGGAGCGCCAAAAATACCCGGTGGGGCAAAGGTTGCGGCTGGTAAATCCCCCAATTCTCTATTGACAAGCACTTCGCGGTCAATGGCCGCAGAAAAAGCCTGACGCACTCTCGGGTCGTTAAACGGTGCTTTGGGATGCATAAAACCAAGATAGTCGGTGCAAAAGGTATAGTTGATACCCAATTCTTGTTTCAATTGAATGTTGTTTTGAATTTGCTCTATTTCAGCCATTGGCTCAGGTAAGGTATCAAATTTGTTGTCTTGATACATATCCAGAGCCGTCGCCATATCTGCAACGACAGTCTGCTCTATCCGTTCGATTTGAACCTGTTTATCAAAAACCCATAATGGGTTTTTGACAAACAGAATCCGTTCTCCATCCTGCCATTGACTCAATAAGTACGGGCCGTTGGTGTTGATTATACCGGCCTTTGTCCAATCATCATCCCATTCGCTGATTGTCCAAGACGGCACAGGATAAGTGCGGGGATGGGAGAGAATGGCCGGAAAATAGGCCGCCGGATGTTCTAGGCTAAATTTGACGGTCCAATCGTCAAGCGCTTCCACCCCAAGTTCAGCCGCTTCCATCCCACCCGTATGCACCGCTTGGGCATTTTTGATAATGTAAAGCATGCTGGCTGTTGGATTATCGGATGACAGAAGGCGTTTAATGGTACCAACCACATCATGGGCTGTGACAAACCGGGGCTTACCTTTAAAATCGGTAGCTTGGGTCACTTGGGCTGTTTGGGGATCATATTCTACCCAAGCTACATCGTCACGAAGCATGAATGTCCATTCGTCTCCATCCTCAGATGATGTCCAATCTGTTGCTAACGAAGGTAAAATGAGGCTACTTTGGGGATCGGTTTCGATAAGTCCCATAAAAAGGTTTCGAATTTGGGCATCATCCTCAGCCCGTTCAATCAAGGAAGGGTCAAGCATGTGGATTGGTTCGGAGAGATTATAACGTAATGTGATTAACCCATCGGTTATAACCTTTCTTGTCTCAACTTCTACAGTTGTTTGTTCAGCTTGAATTACTGGTCTTGCCTCAACAGTATCTACCACGGTTGGTGCTTCTACGGTCTCCGGTGTTGGTTCTCCAGATGAGGTGGGATAGAAAACAACCAGTGTAATCGCCAAAAATGCACCAACAACAACCGGCCAGTACAATAATTTTGGATAAAGGTTGTCACCAAACTGAATAAAACGAATGGTAACCTCTGAGTAGAACAACATAGCATTGACCGAAACAATAAGCAGAATCAGGTAGGATAAGATATAAGCATATTCTAAATAGACTACTCCAGAGGCTTGCAATTCACTCCGTAGGCCGACATGGGATACCGCAACCACAAAAAAGAGGGCCGCGGCATAAGATAACACATTAAAGGAGTTCTCGGCGTGGACAAGCAAAACGGCAAACATTAGAGATATGATAACCATAATCGTAACGGCATGAGCCACAATTGGTGATAGAATTGAACGTCTGATAATCACATTGTAATACAGATCAGGAATACGATGTTTTTTTATGGTTTGGTTGCCTCCAAAGTCAGTGTTATATTTGTCGAAGCGATAACTGAAATAGCTCCGCAGAATATACCAATCCTCCAAAACCATGGCCTCAGCCAAACCGGGTTTTTTAGTCGGTTCAACAAATTCGTAACTGTCTAAATCAGGCACAAGGACGATATTTTCATCCAATGAATGAGGCCAAATCTGTAACTGCACTGTAGCCTGATCAAGGGGATATTTATCGACACTTGGCTCTTGACGTAAGGTACTCCTAAAGAACCAACCAATCGTTTCTTCCTCACCCTCCTGAAAACGATAAATCTCTTCCGTGTAGGGTCCCACATCATCCACCGTGTCCGTCAGTAACGGCATTTCTCTTGCATCTTCCGGTACATCGGGAGAGTATTTTTGCCAAATATAACCCGAAACTGAATTTTCATTAGCTCCCGCAAAGCCAATTGTTTCTAACATGATACCTGTGGGGACTTCGATATATTTTTCAATTCCCTCCTGTTTAAGATTATTATCGATACCTGTTAATTCTGCTTCAAGCCTAGAGGAATTTGCCAGTACAATTTCTTGCTGGTTAGAAGGGGGATAAATTATCTCTATATACCAAATCCAACCGATAACGGCAAAGAATAAAAAAGCCGTAAAGAGTGATACTGTCCAGAGTTTATATACACCACCATTATAGGCCCGCAAGACAAGTATGGAAAGAAAAAAAAGAAAGCATGTTCCTGATAGAGCGATTTGAATTAAGTTGCGTTTACTGGCATCGACGTTTAAGAGGTTTTTATTAAAGACGATGCCAATCGACCAGCCTGCTATTGGAACAGGTTCATAAAATACCCAACTCTCCTGCCCCGTATCAGGATCAATATCATCCCGGTAAAAAATCTCACCTGCTAAAGCCCGCTCACCGTCATCTTGCAACACTTTATTATCAGCAACCACCTCAGAGATTGTTTGCCCCAAATATTTCTTGTCGGGATGGGAAATAAAACGACCTTCCTTTGAAAGGATATAACTATACCCACTCTCTCCCAAATTAAGGGATTTGACAAATTCGGCTAAGGTTTCTGGAGAGTGGTCAACATAGATTAGACCAATGGGCATATATTGGAATTTATTAGAATCAAAGCGATAAAAGGGGACTGAATATTCGGCGATATGTGTCTTAGCAACCTCTCCAAGAAAAGGTTCCATCCAGCCGCCATTCTGATGTAAGGCAGAGGTATACCATTCTGCCTCAGAAAGTTTGGAATCGGTATAGTCGTAAATATCCTCAATTGGGTACCGTTTAAAGTCGCCAAATTCGTCTTTTTTGTAGTAAGGGGCAAATAATTTTGTACCGGGCTTGTACTCTTCTGGCTCAAAGGCCGCTCCCAAGCCAAAGATATTTGGTTTTTTATTAGATTCGTCACGGATACGTTGAGCTAAATTTTCATTAGAAAGCTTGCCGCTTGTAAGCTCATTAGCAATTCCCCTTGCCAACAGCATCGTTTCATTTAATTCTCGATTAATTTTCAAAGCCACCTGAAAAGCACCCCGACGGGCTTGTTCAAAGGCTGTTTTTTCTTGTTCATTTTTGGTTTGGTTATATTGGTAACCAAGATATAGCGTCATTCCTAAGAAACAACAACAACAGAGTAATGAGATAATAAACACCAAACGTTGTTGGTTACTTTCAAAAAGAACCATTCTGTGAAAGTTTAAGGTTACATCACCTTTCTCGCGCCCCATCATCATCAACGCTTCATCAACCGCTTTGGTTTTTTGGGCCTTAGTTTTTCGTTTCGATTTTTGTGGCATAATTAGCTTCCTAACCGTTCCCGATATTCATCAAGAATCTTTTAGGCAGTGGGAATAAGGTATTAAATTTAGGGTTAGTCATTGAAGTTATCTAATAAATAATCTACATCAGAACTGGTCACAAAACGTGGGCCAGTTGTCCAAATCTTACTAACGGGCGTGTTGGCGTTATCATTATATAGTTTTAATAAGACGATGGGGATATAACCTTGTAGATACTGTTGTTGATCAACGGCGAAGATAAGCTCACCCTCTTTTATTGATATTAATACATCCGGCGATATATCGAAGGTAGCTAGTTTAACTTTTTTATCAAGTAGCCCCGCTTCTTTAACTATCGTTAACGCTGATGAGGCGCTTTTTGATCCTAAGGTCAAGATACCGACAAGGCTGGGATGGGCGTTGACGGCGGCCAAAATTCGCTCTTCCATATCAGCCAGATCTGGATCAACAATAACTGTTTTAGCTGTACCGCCACCTCGCTCTAGCGCCTCTGTAAACCCTTTACAACGTATTCGTAGTCCTTGATTTTCTTCGTTGTGGTTGATACAAATACCGTTCTTTATCCCAGAAAGAACCAACTGTTTACCCGAACCATAACCCGCTTGATATTCCAACTGCCCAACATGCGTTAGAACCCCTAACGAAGTAGCTACCTCGTAACCGGAGTTGGTGGAAATAACGGGAATGCCAGCGTCAATGGCCGCTTTAATCGAAGGCGTAAGTACCTCTGGGTTAGGAATTGAAACCACAAGGCCGTCTGGTTTAGCCACAACCGCCTCATCAATTAGTTGAGCCATGACCTGCATGTTTTTTTCTTCTGGAGCCAAAAACTCAACCGTTACCCCCGTGTCCTGAGCCGCTTGGTTAATCCCTTTTCCCACAACAGACCAAAAAGTACCGTCATTTTTATGGGTGATAACGACAAAATGTAGTGTTTGAGCGGCTTTTTCTGCGTTGGACTTTTCTGTTGGGGATAACAGATTTCCAGTTTCCGCTTGTTGTTGTGGACTGTTGCAACTAATCAAAAGAGTGATGATGAGTATAAAAAAAGTTACTCTTTTAGGGGTCAACATTAGCGTGTTCCTTTTTCGATTGCCTCTATAACTGCGGCTACATTCTCTATGGTTACGAATTCTGGGCCGGTTGGCGTTATTTTATCAACTGGGAGGTTTCTGTTGGTAAGGTAAAGATATAACAGCATAACCGGTAAATATCCTTGTAGATATTGCTGTTGATCAACCGCAAATAGTATCTCTTTATTTTGAATTGCTTCAATAACCTGAGGCGACAAGTCAAATGTAGCTAACTTGACCTTACCGAGCAAATCACTCTTTTTAAGTGCTTTTAGTGTAGCTATTCCTACATTGCTGTTATTTGTTAAGATACCATCAACATCAGAAATAGTTTCTAGGGCCATGTCAATTCGCTGTTGAATATCATCGGGTTTGGTTGGATCAACGGCTAGAGTATCAGCAATGCCGCCTGCACTCAACATAGCATCGGTAAACCCTTCACAACGAGCGTCAATAGCTAGATTACCAACCCAATGGTTCACACAAAAACCATGCCGGACCCCCGCCTCTGCCAAACGTTCTCCCGCTTGAATTCCAGCCTCATACTCCAACTGCCCAACATGGGTTAAGGCTCCTAAATTAGTGGGGGCCTCCTGAAATTCGTTTTTAGTGGTTGCCTCTCGCCCCGTGTTTCTAATAGTTGCCTCTTGACCCGCGTTTATCGAAATCACAGGAATATCAGCCTCGACTGCCTTTTTGATGGCCGATGCTAAAATTTTCTCATCTGGAATTGAGACAACGAGACCGTCTGGATTGGTGGCAACAACCTCTTCGATTAATTGAGCCATCAACGCCATGTCAAATTTTTTTAGACTATGATATTCAACAGTTATATTAAAATCTTTAGCGGCTTGATCAGCACCACGTTTGATGATTGCCCAAAATGAGTTGGTGGAGGTGACTTCATGAGTCACAAAAACAATCCGCGTTTTCGTGACTGTTTTTTGCTTTAATACAGAGGTGGTAACGACTGTTGAGGAAGACTCATCAGAGGGCGGCGGCTGGCTGTTACAGCCTCCAAATAGTAGAACAATAATAATTGATAAGATGGAGATTTTAAGTATGGAATACATTTGATTAGGTTCTTGTGCTAAGGTACAGAGCGATAATGTTAGCGGTAAGGCAGACGGAAGAAATAAAACATCCCAATTGAGAAGTCAGCACCCGCGGTGCGGCACGACGCGTGCCTACTCCACGGGACAATTATTTTTTTCCACGTGCCTCAGTCTAAAAAGCCCCGATTTCAAAGTAATTTCAGCAATAGTATAGGAGTAGAAATGGGGAGATGTTCGGCAATAAGAAAGGTGGGTATTTATTGGGCTATCGGAGTGCAAGAATTATATTCTTGCCAGTCAAAATAGAATTTTGACACTCCTTTCCGCACAAATCCTTATTCCCGAACAAGTCTATTTCTTGAATTTTTACATTTGGCATATTGTATCTTAAATAGATTGGTTAGGACAACTATGTAGGTTAACGTTTTGTTACTTATATTCCCACACAGCAAAGAGATTCAGGGCGATATATTTTTGACACATTGCTTCAGCATAATTTTTAGAGTAGAACTGTCCTATTACGAAGATTTCACCACCGCGTCGCTTTTCGATGGTCAAACCCGGTAGAATATCTCGGATTGTCGTGAAGTGAGTTTCATTTTGAGGTACTAACAATACTTCACATATTGGTATGTCATTCTGTTCTTCATCCATATAGTTGTTAATAAGCCCTGTTACTTCATCAAAAATTAACTGTTCTTCTGGTGTAACCACATCATCAGCCTTAATCATCAAATCTACCATATCAATCAGTTGGGCCGCCTGCTCCATAGGTGGATTCAAAGATAGATAATCAACCATACTTTGGCGAAGATCACTCAAGGTTGTTACATGCTCTACTCGGCCCGGTTTGAGATTTGGCGACGGCAGTTGCCACTGTTGGGCAAACTGTTCAATCAAGTCGATCTCCTCTGGAGCGATGTCGTTATCAATTGCGGCTACTTTTTGTAAAATAATGAGCAGTTTATCGGCGGCGGTTGGAAACAGGAAGGTTTTAATCAAATCACCCTTTTCTCGCCACTCTTTTTTCATGGCGTGGAACATCAAACTGAAAAAACCTATCATCTCGTTACCTTTGACCCACAAGCCGACCCCAATTAATAAGGTTACAAACTTGCCGGTCATTGCAGTCAATTCACTAATGGTTGAGGGGAGGTCTTTATTAATCACGGTCAGTTTGATAAGCATTGGAATATGAAGGAGCAAGCCGACAGCCACATCAATTACTGAAATACTATCAGTTACAGCCCAAATATGTTTACGTGACCAAACTTTATTTATATGAAGATAGGTCTCAATGGCTCGTATAAGTAGGCTAACCGTTACTAAAACTCCAATAAAAGTTAAAAAGAATTCTGTCATATTAACACTCCACCGTTGTTGTAAATGTTCCTAATGCGGTGTATTTATCAGCAATCGCTTTCGCGTAATCGCTAGAATAGAATTTACCCACCGCAAAAGCCACCCCACCTCGATAATCACCAAATGTCGCCCACGGCAAAATAGTACGAAGCGCCTCTATTTCTGTTTCTTTTTGAGGCACTAACAATACCTCAAACATGGTGATGGAAGAATCATCCTGCTGTATATACTCATTAATCAGGCCAGTCAATTCAGCCAAAATCAGGGCTTCTTCAGAGGTTATTTTACCATCTGCCTTGACCATTAATTCTATCATGTCGGTTAATTGGCCCGCCTGTTCAACTGACGGAGATAACTCTAAATAGTCGAGTACACTTTGACGCAGATCAAGCAGACTGGTTACATTTTCCACCGGCCCCACTTGTAGCTCCGGTGGATCAAGGTTCCATTGCTTGGCAAATTGATGGATCAGTTCAATCTCATTTTCTTCGATGTCGTTATCAATCGCGGCCACTTTTTCTAAAATAATCAGCAATTGTTCAGCCCCAGTGGGGTAGATAAAGGCTTTTATCAGGCCTGTTGATTCTTGGCGTTCTAGGTTGAAGGATTTTACCAACAGTTTCCAGAAGCTAAGTTTCTGGTTTTCAGTGACCCAAAAACCCATTCCTATTAAAAGGAACAGTACTGAACGGACTATCGTAATCGCGGTAATCATGGCCGGTGAGAAATCTTGGTCAATCAGGGTAAATTTCAGGAGAAACGGAATCGCCCAAGCAAGCCCCAACACGTATGCGAATACAGAAATGCTGTCTGTGACCACTTGATCGTGTTTCCATTTCCATTTTTTGTTAACACTGAGATAAGCGCGTACTCCAGTAATAACAACAGTAATTCCAGCTAGTAGTTCAATGAGATACGTGAAATAGGTATTCATACAGTTTTATCACCTTGAAAAGGATATTGATATGCACGGTCACAAAGAGTTTCATACATACTTATAACATGCTCAGGAGTATCGTCAAAACCACGATAATGATTATGTCGAACTTCATCTGGCTTAACCAAATATTTATCAAGCGAAATACCACAAAATTTAGACAACTTAGATAGTCCCGAATAATCTAATATTTGGTCAAAATGAATAAAGAAGCAATTTTTTTGGGAGGTATTATTCAAGATATGAGCATATATATTGTGCCATAATTCAAAGCATCTTGATTTTGTAAGGGATATATTCATATGGGGTAGTTGACACTCTCGTTGTAAGCTCTTAGCCGTTGCCTGTGGGTGTCTAAAAACACAAATATAGATGACATCCAACGAGTCTAAATAGGGTTGCCAAACCGGCAGTGTGTAGGACAAACGAGGGTCTTTATAGCAAAATGGCTCATGTTGTACCAAAAAGGTAATTGCCTCATCAATCTCTGGAAATCCGCTCTGTGAGCCGCCCTTTATTTTTATACTGCTATCAATTGAGGCAATCCAGCGTTGGCCTAATGAAAGGCTGTAGCCATTGTTATCGTAGACTGATAAAATCAGTTCATTAATATAATTTACTTGCTTACATTCAAAGTTTCCTCTTGAATTACCATCATACCCTTCAAACGAGTAATCGGGAAAGGCAGTCATCACCTCTGGTTGATTAAAAATATCTTTTTTTATCAAGGGGCAATGGGTTGGATCAACGAACATCGAGGTTCCAGTATAGTTTTTTTTATGGAACATACTGGCCAAAAGTGTTGTACCTGAGCGTCCACAGCCAAGAATAATGATATTTTTTACGGGTTGTTTGTGTTGTGTCATCGTGCCGTCTTTTTCCTTTGAGGTAAACAGTTTTTTTTATAGGGCTTGATACCATACTTTTGAGGATACCTCATCAGTCCCCCTAAGCTAAATTGAGAAATTATTTGGTTAAGGGTAAAATAGGATGATAGCTCGTTTGTTAAAAATTGGCTAATATTTTATAGTCTCAGTACCCGACATATTGATTTAGTTAAAGCTAATTTTTGACAGGATTAACAGAATTAACGGGATTTTTTGCTTTTAATCCTGTCAATTCTGTTAATCCTGTCAGATATTTTCTATAATTAGTCTAAGCTAAACTCCCTGTCGGGTAACAAGGTTTTATAGTACAAGGAGCAACCAATGATTGTTGTAAAAATTGGCGGAAGTGAAGGTCTCAATTACGATCTGATTGCCGACGACTTAGCCGCCCTCGTAAAAGCAGAACAGCCGCTAATTTTGATTCATGGCGGTTCATCCTTAACCAATAAAGTGTCCGAGCAGTTAGGCCACCCGCCGGAGTTTGTCACCTCGGTCAGTGGCTACACCTCTCGCCGCACCGACAAACGCACCATGGAAATTTTTCAGATGGTCTATTGCGGTCAAATGAACAAGAGTATTGTCGAACGGCTCCAAATGCGGGGTGTAAACGCAGTTGGCCTCAGCGGTATGGATGGTCGGCTGTGGGAAGGAACTCGTAAAGCGGCCATCAAAGTCGTGCAAAATGGTCGTCGGCGTGTACTTCGTGACGATTACACCGGCAAGGTCGAAAAGGTCAACCTAACCCTGTTGACTGGCTTGCTTGACATGGGCTACCTGCCCGTCTTAACCCCGCCAGCCATCAGCTATGAGGGTGAGGCGATTAATGTTGATGGGGATCGCGCCGCGGCCGCTACTGCCGCCGCTTTTAATGCCGAAGCGTTGATTATCTTGAGCAATGTGCCCGGCCTGTTGGAAAAATTCCCCGATGAATCAAGCTTGATTCGTCATATTCCAGCCAAAAAGATTGACCAGTTTATGAGTGTGGCTCAAGATCGCATGAAGAAAAAGGTCATGGGCGCACAGGAGGCACTGGCTCAAGGAATTGGCCGCATTGTCTTTGCTGATGGGCGTGTCGAAAACCCGATTAGTCGGGCGTTAGAGGGTGAAGGAACCGTTATTGGGGGCTAAAACTGTCAGGTAGGTTCATGGCGCACTTTATTAGGCTGGTGAGGGATGATACATTAGAGTTGTTCGGCAATAAAGGAGTGCAAAAGCTGATTGCTTGTAAAAGTTCAGTAAAGTAGCCCTAGAAACCCGATTTCTTTAAGAAATCGGGTTTCTAACACTCTTTCTGGCGAGTTCACTGAATATTTACTGTTTGTCTCCAGCAAAAGCAAGAAACTCCGCAGACCCCGAATTTGAGTTTTTATGCGATGATAAGTTATTGCCGAACAACTCTATTTAGCTAATCAAGTTCCCGTTTTTTTTAGCTAATCAAGGCACGTGGAAAAAAATAATTGTCCCGTGGAGTAGGCACGCGTCGTGCCGCACCGCGGGTGCTGACTTCTCAATTGGGATGTTTTATTTCTTCTCTTATGCAGTTCCAACTTTTAAAATCTCCCAAAACGCATCGGAATAAATCCCGATGCTAATAGCTAAAGCAGGCTGAAGCCAGCTATTTAGGCTGCTTTAGCGGTCTTAAGCTTTTAGGGTGAGGATTTATTCTCACCCTATTTTGGGAGATTTATTTTTCTGGCACCGCCTACAAAATCAACATGGCATCACCAAACGAGTAAAAACGGTAAGCCTTCTCAATCGCGATTTGATAAGCCTGTTTGATGAGGTCTGCCCCGGCAAAGGCACTGACCAGCATCAACAAACTCGATTTTGGCAGATGAAAGTTGGTCAGCATGATGTCTACTGCTCGAAATTGATAACCCGGATAGATGAACAGGTCGGTTTCCTCAGCCACTGCAACGACGGTTTGCCAGCCGCACTGATTAATCGGCAAATGACTAGCTTGCCGAAGCGAGTCGTTATGTCCTGCCGCTCGGAGGGCTGAGGTTTCTATGGTGCGGACACTGGTTGTACCAACAGCAATAACTCGCTTGCTGGCTAATTTTGTGCGGTTGATATTGTGAGCGGTGTCGGCAGTGAGGGTGGTAAACTCTCGATGAATGACATGCTCATCAACCTTTTTAGCGGTTACAGGCTTAAATGTATCAAGTCCAATGTTCAGAGTTACATAATCGAGGCCAACACCACGCTCACGAAGAGTCAAGAGTAGCTCGGGGGTAAAGTGCAATCCGGCGGTTGGGGCGGCGGCAGAACCTTCAACACGGCTAAATATAGTCTGATACCGTTCCTCGTCCAACAAGGCATGCTGTATGTAGGGCGGCAAAGGAACATGCCCCAAGCTCGATAGTTGATCATCAATGGGCTGGTTAAATTCGACTAGCCGTTTCGCCTCACCCAAATCATCTATGATGAGGAGTGAGCATGATGAGGCGGTACTCTCAGATGAAGAGGCATGTTGGTCAAACAGAACCGACACTCCCGGTTTGAGACGTTTTCCACCGACTAATGCCTCCCATTGGGTGGCAGTTTTCTTTTTAAGCAGGAGGATTTCGACCTTACCACCCGTCTCTTTTCGACCAAATAATCGAGCCGGTATCACTCGGCTGTTGTTTGCTACGAGCAAATCACCCGAATCAAAATAGTTGACAATGTCGGTAAAATGATGGTGGCTGATGTCACCATTTTGTCGATTGACAACCATCAATCGAGCTGAATCACGCGGTTCAATGGGTGTTTGGGCAATCCGCTCTGGCGGAAGATAATAATCAAATTCGCTAACTTGCATAGTCTTGAGCCTGAATACAGCGTTAAATAAGTTTTGCAAGATTTAGTCTATAGAGTCACCCCACATTTGGATATTATGGCCGGAGTAGCACTCTACCCCCCTCAATCTCCCCTGCAAGGGGGGAAGTTTTGTCCGTGCGAGTAATTTCAGGCGAGGACGATAGCTCCTCCCCCTAGCAGGGGGAGGTTGGGAGGGGGTAGAGCTTTTGTCAAACAGACGAGCCTGAACCCGCAACGGAAAGGCTTTGGGTTGATTTCAATATGTCCGGTGACTCTACAGATTTAGACCTTCAAGGAACTTCGTACCTTGAAGGACGCGGAGCCGTTCTCCTCCGAGGTGGAGGTGTTTGGAAAAACCGCGCATAACTTAGGTTTCCGTATCGAATAATGTCGGTTGAAGCGGAGCATCTGGTGCGGTTAGTCCCAAATGGTTGTAGGCTCCGGTAGTGACTACTCGTCCCCGCGGAGTACGATTGATGAAACCAAGTTGAAGCAGATACGGCTCTACCACATCCATAATCGTGTTAATCTCTTCGTTGACACTGGCCGAAACAGTATTGAGTCCCACCGGGCCACCATTAAATTTTTCGATAATCGACAATAGCACTTTGCGGTCTAAATCATCCAAACCGAGCTTATCAATGTTAAGCAAAGAGAGCGCCTTTTTTGCAACGGCCTCCGTAATCACTCCGTCGGCTCGAACTTGAGCATAATCCCGTGCTCGTTTAAGCCACCGATTAGCAATCCGAGCCGTTCCTCGCGAGCGATGGGCAATCTCTAATGCTCCAGTCGGTTCAATTGGGATGTCTAAAATTTTGGCCGAACGAATCACAATTTGCTGTAGCTCTGTGGGGGTGTAAAACTCAAGCCGAAAGATGGCTCCAAAGCGGTCACGCAACGGTGAAGCCAGCATGTCGAGCCGAGTGGTAGCTCCTAAAATAGTAAAACGGGGCAGTTTTAGACGAATGTTTCGGGCGCTTGGCCCCTTGCCAATCACGATGTCAAGGGCATAATCCTCCATCGCCGGATAGAGGATTTCTTCGACTACTCGTCCTAAACGGTGAATCTCATCGACAAATAGGACATCACCAGCGCGAAGGTTGGTCAAAATTGCGGCTAAATCACCCGCTCGTTCGATAGCTGGCCCAGAGGTTATTTTTAGGCTAACATTCATTTTGTGGGCGATGATGTTGGCTAAAGTCGTTTTACCCAAACCGGGCGGGCCATACAACAGAATATGATCCAGCGCCTCTTCTCGCTTTTGAGCCGCTTCAATTAGTATCTGAATATTTTGCTTGACCACCGACTGCCCAAAAAACCCATCCCAATCTTTAGGGCGCAAATTTTGGTCTAATTTCTTTTCAGTTTCTACTAAATTTGGTGTGACTGTTCGCTCTTCCATAGTCATCGATTATACCACACATTTCGGCAAACGATTAATGATCTTGATTGTCGTTTGATCCACAAGTTAATTAATCCCGATTCCTATGCGATGGACGCTTCTCCGAATCGACACAACGTGACATAACTGATGAATTTACGCCGACCGACAAACGCCCATGTCGTTGGACGATCTTTCCATGTAAAAAACTATTATAAATGATTTTTCACCCACTTAAAGGGCGAAATTTGCGTTGTTTGAACTATATACAAAACCAAATTATAAATGGTAAATGGTGAATTATAAATGGTAAATGAGCCGCTATGAAGGCACAAGCCAATCACACGCGTAAAAGTTCAGTAAAGCCGCCCTAGAAACCCAATTTCTTAAAGAAATCGGGTTTCTGACGCTCTTTCTGGCGAGTTCACTGAAT
Source organism: Anaerolineales bacterium HSG25 (assembly GCA_030377865.1). Taxonomy (GTDB): domain Bacteria; phylum Chloroflexota; class Anaerolineae; order 4572-78; family J111; genus JAUCGB01. Next base: position 15,898 of record JAUCGA010000046.1, read on the forward strand.
ATTTACCCAGAATATCCGACGATCCGTTGCGGTGTTGTCTGCCCAAAAATTCTGTTAGCATCAGGTAATTCACCATTTACCATCAGAAGTTTATCATTTCAACATGGCTAAAACAATATCTGACAGGATTAACAGGATTGATAGGATTAAAGACAAAAAAATCCCGTCAATCCTGTTAATCCTGTCGAAAAATGCTTTTGGTTTTATCAACATGTCGAGTTATGAATGAAACGACAAACTTTTGTTACCATTTATAATTTCATTCCGCCCTGCATGACGCACTTTGGGGGTAAAAAATTATTTATGGTTATCACTATCCCCTTCTTGACAAAATCTCTGCTTGCTTGTATCATTTAACTCGGTTAATAACTAAATAGAAATGTTTTCATCCAGAGGGGTAGAGGGAACGGCCCGTTGAAACCCCGGCAACCTAACCAATTTATTTGGTGTTCGGTGCCAATTCCGTCAGAAAAAAACTGGAAGATGAGAGCCTTGGCAACTTTAATTTGTGACAAACGTCTCTTCTTTACAGAAGGGGCTTTTTTTTTATAACTGCCTCTCATCATTGTGCTGAGAGGCTTTTTTATGGAGCGAATAGACTAATGAGAATCGTAATGAAATTTGGCGGTACCTCCGTCGGAAGTGTCGCCGCCTTACAGAAAATAGTAGAGATTGTACAACGTTATAAAACCGATGGGCATGAAGTATTAATCGTGGTTTCGGCTATGAGTGGAGTAACCAACTTACTTCTTGATTCTGCTCGTAAAGCTGAACAGGGTGACGAAGAGACTGCTCATCAAGCCCGACAAACGATTGCTGAGAAACATGCCTCAGCAACTCTCGAACTGCTCGGCGATACTCCTGTTCGAGACGAGGTACTGGCACAGGTCAACGTTTTACTTAACGAGTTTGAGGCATTGTGTCATGGAATTCGAGTGCTGGGCGAATTGACTCCACGTGCCTTAGATGTGATTGGCGGTTTGGGTGAGCGTATGAGTGTGCCACAAGTAGCGGCTATTTTGAGCCATTATGATACTCCCGCCCAAGGTGTAAACGCGACCAGATTGATTGTTACGGATCGTCGGTTCGGAGCCGCTGTGCCACTTATCGAAGAAACTGCAACTCACTCCCAAACTGCTCTGCAACCGATTCTAACCGCTGGTCAGGTACCAGTCATCACCGGTTTTATTGGAGCCACCCAAGACGGTATTCAAACCACTTTAGGACGAGGCGGAAGCGATTACAGCGCCACCATTATTGGTCGAGCCATTAAAGCTGATGAAGTCCTCATTTGGACGGATGTGAGCGGGGTCATGACCACAGACCCTCGTATTGTGCCAGAAGCGCACCCCATTAGCCATCTCTCATATTCAGAGATTGGTGAACTCTCATTTTTTGGAGCTAAAGTCTTGCACTCACAAGCCATTCGTCCGGCTCGGCGCGAGAATATTCCAGTACGAATTTTAAACACCTTTGAACCTGACCATCTCGGCACATTGATTACCGCCAAAGCATCTGATAATGGACGAGCGGTTAAAGCAATTACGGCGATTAAGGATATGAACTTGATTGCCGTACAAGGCCCCGGCATGGTCGGTATCCCCGGTATTGCCGGGCGAGTCTTCACCGCGGTAGGGCAAAGTCAGGCCAGCGTTTTGATGATTAGTCAAGCCTCATCGGAGCAATCTATCTGTTTTGTGGTGCCAAAAAATCAAGCCCCCCAAGTGACCGAGGCTTTGAAAGAGGAGTTATCACGCGAAGTCGAACGCCGCGATTTGGAGCATGTACAATCGCATGGCGAGGTAGTGGTTTTGGCTGTGGTGGGGTCACAAATGCAAGGTACGCCGGGAGTTAGCGGAACTTTATTTGGTGCTTTGGGACAAGCAAAAATCAACGTCATAGCTATTGCTCAGGGCAGTAGCGAATGTAATATCTCACTGGTTATTCGTCAAACCGACGCAGATCGAGCCGTTAAACTATTGCACAAAGAGTTTGGCTTAGATCAACCAGAATAGGAATAATTGGGACGGATATTCGTTAATCTATGTGTTTGACCACTGATTTCACTCGTAAACGAAGATAGAGCAGTTGAGCGCCTGCACTTTTGACAGTGGGCGCTCATTTTGTTTCTAGGTTAGGTACAGTCTTTCAGATAATGATTTTTAATTCAAGACCAACCTTCCCGCAAGTTTTGAACTTGCGGGAAGGTGACAACTGAAAATGTTTATCTGAATATCTATAGGTTTGTGACTTAGCCAATTATCGGTACAATAAGATGTGCTATTAACAAACACCTGTAATAACTCTTTAATCCATCAATTATTTCATCTTTCCCCTAACTTATCATAAAACAACTAATTAAAAGCGATAGTTTTACAATATCTTTGTTTAAAGAATCGGGGTTAAATAAGTTGTGTGTTTGATAATGGAGAGTGAGCCTCCAGTTCACATGTCGGCTGGAAGCTGACGCTCCGGTATGCCCAAGTTAATTAATGCTCATCATACAAAAATGACACTCAACAACTAAAAACGGAGATTGGTATGACCACATTTCTTTTTACTGATATAGAAGCCTCCACTCGCCTATGGGAAAAATACGGCGATATGATGCAAACCGTGTTAGCCTTGCACGACCAGTTATTAAGTAAAATTGTACGTAACCACGGCGGTAAAATCATTCGTCACCGTGGAGATGGACTGTCGATTGTGTTTGAATCTGGAAAACCACTCGACTGTGCCATTGCCATGCAACAGGCTATTCAACAGGCCGACTGGGGAGAGCTTGAGTCCTTTCGGATTCGGATTGGCCTACATGCTGGTCAGGCGCAGGTACGACGTTTTAAGGACGACACGATTGGTCAGAAAGAGGAGTATTTTGGTCGTGCTCTCAACCGTACCGCTCGTGTTATGGATGCCGCTTCAGGTGGGCAGATTGTCTTTACCCCCGATGTGCTGGAGGAGACCAATATCCCCCCCCGAGCGACCATTGACGATTTAGGGCTTCATCTGCTTAAAAATTTAGATGACCCCCAACCGATTTTGGGTCTGCTTCACCCATCGTTGCCCCAAACTTTCCCTCCCCTAAAATCACTGGCGCGCATTGATGCCAAGCGTCCCATCACTCCTTACAAAGGACTAGCGGCTTTCGACGAGGAGGATGCTCCTTTTTTCTTTGGGCGGGAGATTTTTACTGATTTGTTACTTCAAGTGGTTGAGCGTCAACCCCTCAGCACGGTGATTGGCCCGTCAGGGAGTGGTAAATCATCGGTTGTGTATGCCGGATTAGTGCCTTATCTTCGTGAAAAATCGGGACAAGTGATTACTGACTTCCGCCCCGGTTCTCAACCCGTTCATGCTCTCGCCACAGTGCTCGCCGCGTTACAGCGCCCCTCTCCTTCTGCCGACGAAATCGACAACTTGGTCGCTCAGTGGCAGACCGATCCAACCCGCATCAAACAGACGGTTGAGCAGATTCTCGATCAACAAGAACCAACCCCACAACGTCTTATTCTTATCGCCAACCAGTTTGAGGAGATGTTCACCTTATGTGACGATCCGGCTGTTCGTCGTCAATTTTTAAACTTACTGTTTGCACTGTTGACCCTCAAATTCACTCATCCTGTATCAGCTTGCCATGTTGTGTTGACCCTACGAGCCGATTTTATGGCTCAAGCTCTTAGCCATCGACCTTTTGCCGACGCGGTGCAGGTGTCGGGAGTAATTTTAGGCCCGATGATCAGAGAGGAGCTAGAACGAGTGGTCAAACTACCCGCCGAACAGCAAGGGGTGCAGTTTGAAAGCGGTTTGGTAGAACGAATATTAAACGATGTCGGGCAAGAAGCGGGCAACCTACCTTTGCTCCAGTTTGCCTTAACTCTGTTATGGGAACGGCAAGAGAACTTTACTTTAACCCATGCGGCTTATGAGAGTATTGGTCGAGTTGAGGGCGCGCTAACTCACCACGCTGACCTGATTTATCAAGAGTTGAGTCCCATCGAGCAGAGTCTCACCCATAAAATATTTATTCAGTTGGTAACTCCGGGTGAAGGGACAGAGGACACTCGGCGGATGGCTACTCGGGCCGAGTTGGGAGAAGAGAACTGGATGTTAGTCCAGCAGTTGGCCGACGCTCGGTTGGTCGTAACCAACATAGACCCCGACAACCAAGAGGTGGTTGAGGTGGTCCATGAGGCTCTGATTCGGAACTGGGGGCAACTCCATGTTTGGCTAAATGAAGACCGTGTCTTTCGAAGTTGGCAGGAACGGTTACGAACAGTTTTGGTTCAATGGCGAACCAGTGGTCGAGACCGTGGCGCGTTACTTCGAGGTGCTTTACTGGTTGAAGCTGAAGAGTGGTTTAACCAGCGTCAAGATGAGTTGAGCCAGCAGGAGCATGAATTTATTCAAACTAGCCTCCAGCAACGAGATGCTGAACTGTCTGACCTTGAACTGCAACGCCACCGCGAGCTAGAGCAAGCTCAAGCCTTAGCCAGATCGCAACAGCACCGAGCCGAAATTCAAGCTCGTTCTACTTACCGTCTGCGCTGGATGGTGGCAGGGTTAGGAGTAGTCATTTTGATAGCGTTGAGCGCGGCTTGGTGGGCTTACGGTGAAAGTAATCGTGCTCAGGCCGAGGCTCAAGCCCGAGCCACTGAGGTTCTCATTCGTAGTACTGCCGAAGCCGAAGCAGTTGCGGCTCAAGAAGAGGCAATTGAGGCCGAAGCCCTTGCTGTACGAGAAAGTAAAATCTCGCTTATTCAGTCTATACTGGCTCATGCTTTACGTCTGACCGAACAAACTAACGATACCGAGTTGACCAGCCTATTAGCTCTCGAAGCATTAGCGATCAATCAAGATATCGACGGGCCGGCACAATCAGTGATTGACCGATTTTTGCGTCGCATGTTGCAACATCCCTACTTTAACAACACCCTCACCGAACATACCGATTGGGTCAATCACATTACCTATAGCCCCGACGGGCGCTGGCTGGCTTCGGCGAGTGATGATTTTACGGTACGCCTATGGGATATGACTCAGACTTACAAAACGGCTATAGTTTTAAATGGACATACACATTGGGTTTGGGCGGTGGCCTTTAGCCCCGACAGCAATACCCTCGCCTCGGCTGGGCGGGATGGACGCATGCTGATATGGGACATGGCCGATTTATCGGAACCCACCCACGAACTAATAGTTGGCGAGGATAAAGAGGTGATATTTGCCGATTTTAGCCCTGACGGACAGTGGTTGGCCGCGGCCACGAATGTTACCGGCACGGTCTGGATTTGGCCGACCAACGACTATCAAGCCGAACCAACGATTCTGTCTGGTCATGAACTCGACATGGTTAGAATGGTGCGATTTAGTCCTGACGGCATGCGGTTAGCCTCTGCCGGTGATGACGGTACCATTCGTATCTGGTCAATGGCCGATTTGAGCGCCGAGCCAATCGTGTTAAGTGACCACGAGGACAGAGTACGGAGTATTGACTTTAGCCCTGACGGAACCATGTTGGCTTCTGGTAGTAGCGACACGACTATCCGGCTGTGGGACATGACCAATCCACTCACCCCGTCAATTGTACTAGACGAGCATACCGATATTGTGCGAGCTGTACGCTTTCATCCCGATGGCAAGAGGCTGGTTTCATCGGCGACCGATGGCACCATTCGACTGTGGGATTTAGCCAACCTTGGTCAGCATGATGTTTTGCAGGGTGATGAATTACGGGTCATCTCAGCCGCTTTTCATCCTGATGGGAACAGTCTCGCCACCTCCGGTTTTATCAAAATTCGGCTGTGGGACTTAAATGAACCAACTACTCCCTTAATCTATCAGTCAGCAAATGTGAGGAATATCCAACTTAGTATAGATGGACAGAGTTTACTTGTTAATAGTAATCAACAAAAAATCGAGCGCCTGTCGTTAGATGGGCTACAACCGATAGAGACTGTTTTTGAACGAGAGACTGAACCAAAAGGTGCACTGGTGATTAGCTCTGATGAGTCACAGGTCGCGTATCAAGAGGGTGCGGTCATCAAACTGGTGACAATTGATAACCAGCAAACCATACACGAATTTCCAATCATTGACAAAGCCAGTGGACAGGTAAAATTTAGTCCTGACGGGCAATATTTAGCCATTGATCATGTCGATAGTCAAATGGTTCAGCTTTGGTCGTTGGACGATTTTCGCCAACCAATAGAACTCTTTTATACGATAGAGCGAGATGGCCTCCAACTTGCCTTCTCTCCCGACGGGCAAACCTTGGTCGGTGGAACACGAGATGGTAAGTTTTATGTTTGGTCATTGTCTACAACAACCACTGATCCACAGTTGGTACAGGGAAGCCTCGACACGATTACCACGCTGGCTTTTAGTGCTGATGGGCAAACGTTGGCCGTGGGGTATAGTGAAGATTACACCATCTATTTGTGGAATATGGCCGATTTACAAGCCGAGCCTCAACAGTTGGTCGGCCACGAACTACAAATCAACAGTATACAGTTTAGCTCTGACGGACAAATGCTGGTCTCGAGTAGTGATGATAATGCCATTCGATTATGGGATTTAACTAATCCTACTGCCGACCCAAAAGTATTGCTTGGTCATTCGAACGATGTACTAGATGTGGTACTAACCGCAGACAAACAGCTGATAGCCTCGGCTGGTGAGGACAACAGCATCCGACTATGGCTGACCAATCTTAACACCTTGGTCTACTTGACCTGCCAACAGGTGCAACGTAACCTCAGTGCCGAGGAGTGGACGGAGTATCTGCGAGATGACTATGCCTATACTCAAACTTGCCCCGATTTACCGGTACATTCGTCGGTTGAAAAGTAAAAATTCGGGAATTATTGTAGTGGTCAAGATAATATTGAAAATGGCGCGTTGGCAGACAGCCAACATGTCGGCTGGAAGCCGACACGCCGTAAACCGGTTACTTTGGCAATTCCAAGAAAATAAATCTCCCAAATTGAGCAGAGTCTCTACCCCCCTCAGTCCCCCCTGCTAGGGGGGAAGCGGCTCCTCCCCCTAGCAGGGGGAGGCTGGGAGGGGGTAGAGTGTCACAATGGTTTTGGGAGGTTTTAAATTCTGGAACTTACTTTATAAAATATAAAGCAGAAACGATAAACTCCTGATGTCTATTTATAGCCTGTTTTTGAACAGCCTGACTCCTACCCAAGCCGCGGTCATGGTCGGTAAGGCTTCAGTACCCGGTAAAAATCCTTCGACAACCGTAATTCCCCGTAATGGATGCAGACCCAGATAGGTCAAAATTGCCCAACCAACGGGAGCAGACATAAAATTCAGGCCAACATCTAACAGGTCAAGCATAATCACCACAATAAGCGGTGTTGATAACAAGGCAGTTTTAAAGTCGGCATTTGGAGGGAGGTCTATTCGTTTGATTTGCCAAATTATCCAAATCAATAATAGAGCGGCTAAAGCCAAAGCACCAGCCATAATCGGCAAAATGGCTAAAAAGAGGTAAGTTATATACTGTAAGAGAGCATTGATGTCCATAATTAATCGTTATAAACCTCGTAAGTCGGCTAACTCTTCAAATAGAGCAATCTCTTCAACGGTTAGGTTTTGTGGTAAATTGACAACAACTTTAATCAGTAAGTCACCAAACTCTTCGGAGTTTTTGAGCCGAGGCATGCCCAAATTTTTCAATCGGAACTGTTTACCCGGTTGGGTTTCGCGTGGTATTTTAAGTTTGATTTTACCTCGCCCTAAACTAGGCACAATCGCTTCGCCACCCAGCATAGCGGTATAAAGATCAAGTACGAGTTCGGCCTGTAGATCCTCACCAAGTACCTCAAAAACGGGGTGAGGTTGAACATTAATCTCCAAATAAAGGTCACCATCCATCGCCGTACCCGATTTGGTATCGGTTTTATGAAGCTGTAGTTTTTTGCCGGGGATACGAATACGAGTGCCAGTTTTGGCTCCTTTAGGGATGTTGATTTTCATCTGCTGATTGTTTAGATGTAAGACGCGACGAGTACCCTTATAACTTTCCTCGACCGTTATATCAATATGTTGAACATATTCCCGCTTTTTAGGTTGAACCGAAGAGGTCTCAGTCTCTTGGTCGATTGAGCTAGTTGAACTAGATGAGCTTTCTGTTTTGTCTGATGCAGTTGTGACATCGGCAACGTTTGACGAGGGATCAACAGATTCATCATCACTATTCTCCTCACGAGTCTCTGTTTCATCCGCCTCCACGTTAGAATTATCCTCTTCTAAAATTAGAGGTTCAGAGCTAGGTAGTCCAAATATAGTAATAAAAAATTCAGAATAAGTTTCATCGGCTGAGGAACCATTTCCATTTTCACTGGCTTCAGTGGTGGTTGGTTTTTGCACCGCCCACTCATTCCAATCGAACTCAGCAGAATCATCCTGCTCAAGATGGGTGAGCCAATGTTGGCGTAATTCATCATATTTACTGCGGGTTTGCACCGAACTGAGCACCTGATGAGCCTCGCTAATTTCTGCAAATCGTTGTTGGACATCAGGGTTGTCAGTATTTACGTCGGGGTGATATTTACGAGCCAGTTTTCGATACCCCTGTTCAATCTCATCAGAAGTCGCTACAGTTTCAATATCTAGCAACTGGTAATAATCTATATACTCCATCAATAAGCTCCTAAGCGTTTAAGCCACGATATTCGGCCCTTATAATAAAGGGCGGTAGTTATTTTGTCAATCAGTCGGTTATTAATCTTAAGGATAAATCTGAACCCAACCTAAGCCACCATCTTTTTTAAGCCGAATAATCCAACTGGTGTTGGCTCTTAAGTTGAGTTGACCGTCACCCGTACCTGTTGAAACTGAAATGGTGAATACGTATCGTCCGGGGTCTAAATCGATTGTTTTTAGCTCATCGGGAGCAATGGTGACGGTCTGGTTAGCGATGTTAATCTTTACCGATTCAGAAAAATAGTTTTGCAAATATATTCGGCTAAAACCGGCTGGTGGAGCCAAGACCAACTTACCGTCACCTGTTCCAGTAGGTGTGACAGCCGCTCTTGGAGTACGAGTTGGGGATGCAGTCGCTCTACTGATAGGTGTACCTGTTGAATTATTTCTCGGCGAAGTTGCAGAAACTGTTGAGGTAAAGGGACTGCTCGAACTGGTTGTTACGGTTGCTGAGGCTGACAGTTCACTGCTAGAAAATGAAGCGCCCGCGCTTGTGCTGATTGCTGTCGGGCGCGGTGCAGACGTTTTAGCAATATCCAGATCTGTTCGGTTAAGCATGTTCTGTTCATAGTTGTTTGCAAAGGTGACGAGATGGATAATTTGGTCTTTTTTGATTTCAAGGATGCCGGGAGGTAATGTCACCACGCCTTGGGGAGCATGGGCGTTAAATTTATGAATACCGGGGTCAAGTACAAAATTATAGCTATCTCCAGCCGGAATCTGTTGGGTCTGAGAGTTGGGGCCGATAAGGTCGATGATGATTTCGGCAGGACTAAAGTTCTCCACAAGCAAAATCGCTTTTCCGGTGGGAAATTCTGTGATTTTGTCGATCAGTATTATCGCCCCCGGATTCGGCACTGGTATAGGCGAGGGAATAATTATCTGACCATTTTCATCAACCTCAAGAATATTGTCACTTTCATCACGCACCAAAATTGAGGCATCATCACTATCGGGAATGCATAATCGTTGCCCGACCTCCAAATTATTAATATCAGCAATAGGACTGTAGTTGGAGTCTTCTTCGGCGGCAAGGCTTGTAGCAGAAATAATTAGGTTAAATAAACGAGTTTCTCCATAAAAAAATTGGGCAATTTTAGAAATATTATCACCTGATTGAATAATGTAGCTTTCCTGACAAAGAAAGGTAGTTTCTGTGACTAGTGTATCTGTAATTAAGGTTAAACTTGCTGACGGGATAGCGGTTGAAGATATGGATGGCGTTTGAGAGGCGGGAGCGGCTAAACCTGTTGGTACAATGAAACCAATGAGGCCAAGCAAGATGACCAAAATAGATGTAATTTGTATTTGACTATAATAAGACATAGGAATTCCTTAAGTAGTTTTGGCGTTGATCTTCATTTGGGCCATAAGAACAGGATGCGCGGAATGACACTGATTAAATCATGCCAAAATCAGTGTCATTCCGCGCATCCTGTTCTAAGATTGGCCGAAACAAAGACTATAGCCGTAGTTTTCAGAACTAACTTATTAAAAACAGGAGTGTCAAAATTGTATTTTGACAGCAAGAATAGAATTCTTGCACTCCGAGAAAAGTGACAACTTTGAGAAATCGGGTTTCTGACGCTCTTTCTGGCGAGTTCACTGAATATTTACTAAGAATGAATTCTTATGCTAACACAAGAAACCTGCTTAAGCAGGTTTTCCGTTTAAGACGCTGATTTCAATCAGTGGCTTTAGGCACAGGTTAATTAATATCCATTCCTAATTGGCGTATCAGGATTTTAATCGTAATAGTTGATTTTGGCAATAGAAAATCGATACAACAGTGTAAAAACAAAACGGACGGCTGATAATAGCCGTCCGTTTGGGTTAATACTTTATTTTGGCGTTGTTATCTACTTATTGTTGCGGGTAGATTTGAACTGCACCTACTCGGCCATCTTCCAAAAGAATAATGACCCAGGATGTGTTGGCGGTAACCTCAAACTGGAGGTTGGTCGCACCACCACCGGGCAGGCTTAAGCCAGGGTTGTAGCTTCCTGGAGCAACATCACGGAACATGTTTTCAACCGCAGGTGAAACAGCAATAGCTCCACTACCATCACCTAAATCGACATTAAATTCGCCAGTGTAAAGGTTTTGGAAATAGATACGACCTTGCCCTTCATTAGGGGCAAATGAACTGTTGATATCTGTGGAACCAGTATCTTCGGTGGCTGTTTCTTCGGTAGCTTCTTCAGTTGTGGCTTCTTCAGTTGCTGTTTCTTCAGTCGCTTCCTCAGTTGTAGCTTCTTCGGTTGCTGTTTCTTCAGTCGCTTCCTCTGTTGTGGCCTCTTCGGTCGCTGTTTCTTCAGTCGCTTCCTCTGTTGTGGCCTCTTCGGTTGCTACTTCTTCAGTCGCTTCCTCTGTTGTGGCCTCTTCGGTTGCTACTTCTTCAGTCGCTTCCTCAGTCGCTTCCTCTGTTGTGGCCTCTTCGGTTGCTACTTCTTCAGTGGTATCATCAATAATCTCGGTAGCTGGTTGTGTATCTAAATCTTTAACATTAAGTTGACTAGTACCGCCATAAGCGATAAGTTCAACCCATTGTCCAATACCAGCATCAAAGGTCGCGCCTGTAAATCCAAACCCACCACCGGGCGAGTGAGCATTGATTTTGTAACTGCCCTGCTCAAGAACAAAGACAACTTTTTGAGTCGGTAGGACAAGTTGAGCATCCATGACGGAGGGGCCGATAATATCGACGATAAAATCAGCCGTGCTGAGGTTTTCAAACAGAAGGGCAATTTTCCCTTCAGGAATTTCCACGTCTTCAACAATCACCTGATTGGTAGACATGGCTGGAATTTCCTCAACCGCAGTTTCGACGGTATCGGTTGTTCCCTCAGTAGCGGCCATAGTTTCGCCTTCAGCGGTAGCTTCTGCTTCGTCAGCAGGAGTGGCAGTCGGAATACACAGAACTTGACCCAATGATAGGAAGTCGGCATCTTCAATCGCCGCATACTCATCACCAGCGGCGGCGGCTTCGTTGGTAGCATCAACAATGATTTGATAAGCATTACCGTCACCTAATTCGGCGGCGGCAATCCCACCTAAACTATCACCAGAAACAACCGTATATGCTTTACAACCATCGACCATTTCAGCGGTTTCAGTTTCGGCGGTTTCGGTAGCTTCACCTTCAGTTGTAGCGGCCTCGCCTTCAGTTTCGGCGGTTTCGGTAGCTTCACCTTCAGTTGTAGCGGTCTCACCTTCGGTTTCGGTGGTTTCGGTAGCCTCACCTTCGGTTTCGGTGGTTTCCGTAGCTTCACCTTCGGTTTCGGCGGTTTCGGTAGCTTCACCTTCAGTTGTAGCGGTCTCACCTTCGGTTTCGGTGGTTTCGGTAGCTTCACCTTCGGTTTCGATGGTTTCCGTAGCTTCACCTTCGGTTTCGGTGGTTTCCGTAGCTTCACCTTCGGTTTCGGTGGTTTCCGTAGCTTCACCTTCGGTTTCGGTGGTTTCGGTAGCTTCACCCTCGGTTTCGGTGGTTTCCGTAGCTTCACCTTCGGTTTCGGTGGTTTCACCTTCAGTCGTCTCTGTCTCACCTTCTGTGCTAGGTGTTACTTCATCTTGAAAAGCGGGGGCGGCGAATGTTGAAGCCGCACTACCTACCAATAAGGTAAGCACTAACAAAATGGTTAAAAACTGCTTTTTTTGACTACTCAATTTTATTCTCCTTTAACTCTATAAGTTGAGATATGGAATGAGCATTAATTAAGTTGTGCTTATGACCGCTGATTGAAATCAGCGTCTTAAACGAAAAACCTGCTTAAGCAGATTTCTTGTATCAGCATAAGAATTCATTCTTATGTGCAAACGCGCAGGTTAATTAATCCCGATTCCTAAGTTGTGTTAATCGATTGTTTCATCATTGAATGAGCTTGGATTCTGTTTTCTTGTCTCGTCAATATTTTTAAACCTGTAAATTCCTCCTTACATAAGTACATTGTTAATTAAGTAATGCGGGGTTCTATCGCCAACACCTCCGAGGAGCTTCACACCTCGGAGGAGAACGGCTCCGCGACCTTCAAGGTACGAAGTTCCTACGTGCCCGAATGGGTATTGAAGGTCTTAAACCGCGCAAAATTTATTTAACGCTGTAATAAGTACCCAAATAAAACTATTGCGGAGTAGTAAAACCCTAAGGAATGAAGTCTAAATAAGTTGCACGCTCCAGAGAGGTTCAATTTTAGAGATTGAATCTCTCTCATGACAAGCGGCGTTGGTCTTCATTTGGGTCATAAGAACAGGATGTGCGAAATGACACTGATTAAATCATACCAAAATCAGTGTCATTCCACGCATCCTGTTTTAAGATTGGCCGAAACAAAGACTATAGCCTGACGAGCTACATAAGTTAATTAATTTCCGATTCCTAAAGGGCTTAAAAGTTCACCGCAGAAGTAAATATTCAGTGAACTCGCCAGAAAGAGCATCAGAAACCCTATTTCTTTGAAAAATCAGGTTTTTAGAGCTACTTTACTGAACTTTTACACCGCAGAATTTATGTTCACATACCTTAGTGATTCACTTTGTGTTGAGAAGTTTGTTAACTACTTAATTTTATTAACATAAAAACACTGCATTATTATACTCAATTGATAATATAAGGCTAAAATGTCAAATTACTTTGTGTAAAAAAAACTAAAGGCTGTTTTTTTATTTTTAGGTAAGTTATGATATAAATCAATTGATATTCGGTGTGATAACTTGAAAATATTTATGACTGGGTGATACGGAGGGAGATAATGTATACGCCAGAGTACTTAACCATTGGTCATGTGACAAAGGATAATGTACCCGAGGGGGCAATTTTGGGTGGCACCTGTAGCTATTCGGCTTTAACAGCACACCGATTAGGGCTTAAAAGTGCCATTGTGACTAGTGCGGGGCCAGATATCCCTTCTTTAGACCCGTTGCATGGTGTTTTGCTTGAGGTTAAGCCCGCTTCTCATAGCACCACCTTCGAGAATGTATATCGAGATGGAGAGCGGCATCAAAAATGGTTGACGACGGCGCTTGACTTATCGTTACACGACGTACCGAATCATTGGCGAGACGCGCCAATTGTTCACCTTGGAGCCTTGAGCCAAGAGATATCGCCTCAACTTTTTCGTCAATTCCCGAACAGTCTAACTTGTGTAACGATTCAAGGCTGGTTACGGGGACAAGATGAGCAGTTTAATGTAATTTACCGCGCTCACCCCGAACTTAATCATTATTTGGCTGATATTGATATTTTGGTGATTAGCTTGGCTGATTTGTTCGGCAACCAGAGTTTATTGGATTTTTTTGTAGCCAATATTGGGTTAGTGGTCGAAACGTTAGGCTCAGAGGGCTGTCGAATCTATCAACATGGGCAGGTAGTTCATGTCCCAACCTATCCTGAAACCGAGGTTGACCCCACTGGCGCGGGTGATATTTTTGCCGCCGCTTTTTTTATTCGTTACAAGCAGACCAAAGACCCACTAATCGCGGCTCAGTTTGCCAATGCTACCGCTTCATTATCAGTGGGAAGCGTAGGCATGACCAGTATTCCGACACTGGCTCAGGTTGAGGCTCGATTCGCGGGTAGAGATCAGTAACAAGGTCAAAAGTTTTAGCAACTTTGTAGTGGTCAGCTTGATGTTCATCAAAAGTTTGTCGATTCATTCATGACCTGACATGCTGACGGCTCTTTGGGGCTTTCCGTGCAAACGTCATGTTTGTATCATCATCTTCCCGCAAGTTTAAAACTTGCGGGAAGATTGCCTCATCAAAGTATCTAATTCAGGGCACAGTTTCGAGTTGCACGGAATCTACCAGAGAACCATGCTGACAAAATCAAAAGCATTTTTTAACAGGACTAACAGGATTACAAGTGAAAAAATCCTGTTAATCTTGTTAATCCTGTCAGATATGTAAAAATTCAGTAAAACCGCCCTAGAAACCCGATTTCTTTGAGAAATCGGGTTTCTGACGCTCTTTCTGGTGAGTTCACTGAACATTTACGTTTTAATCATGTTGAAATGATAAACTTCTGGTTCATGTGCTGACCCGTTCGGCTAGGAAGCCGACGCGCCATCAGCCCTCAACCTTGAGCATGCGAGAGTGTTCCAACTCAAGCTGACTATCGGCTGAAATGTCCCACTCGCCAGCTAAGTTTTCTGAAAGTGTACAATCAACGACCTGCACCCGTCCCCCATCATAGATGTGTCCGGCAAAACGAGGGTTTTGCTGAATCTGACAGCGCTCAAAACGAGGCCAATCGCCCCCCCGTACCCCAAAACCATGCGTGCCATTTTGGCTAAGATGACAAGCCAAAATCAGCCCACGCCCTTGTTGATAAACGAATACCCCTTCCTCGGTGGCCTGCCGAATTAAACAGGCTCGAATGGTCGGATTTGCACCAGTTTTTATCGCCACTCCATTTAGGCCATGCCGTTCGATGATACAGTTTTCGACATGACCTCGCCCCTGTTCAAAGACAAACACCCCACTATTTTGGCTATCATGAACATGACAATCTCGAATAGTCGGATTTCCGCCAGTACCAATACCAATTTCAGGCCCAACGTGTCCAAATAGTTCACAGTTTTCTATGCGACCTAGTCCATCCTGATGAACAAACAGCCCCGCATCCTTTCCCTCTCGCAGAATACAGCCGCTTAAGGTCGGATTACCCTGCGTCATAATCGTCACCTCGGCCAGTTGATGCCGAGCCATGTTGCAATCAATCAGCCGCCCCATCCCAGAATTATAAACGAGCAGACCTTGCTCGTGCCCATCATAAATTTGGCATTGCACCAAAGTTGGATTACCCAACCGAGTGATGCTAACATTTGCCTCAGCCTGCCCAAATATATCGCACTGCTCTAGGTGGCCGAACCCTTCATCAAAAACAAACAGTCCGACATTCTGTCCATTTCGAATAGTGCAATTACGTAAAGTTGGGTTCGCTCCCTGAGTGATACCCACGCCCGGCCCAGCTTGCCCCGAAATTAGACACTGCTCCACCTCACCCTGAGCATGGTCATAAAAGAACAGCCCCGCGTTACCGCCATCATGAATATGACAAGCTCGAATGAGCGGTTTGGTCGTCGAGCCATGCACGGCAATACCGACATGACATTTGGCCTGAATTTCGCACTCAAGCAAAGTCAAACATCCTTGTTCAATGTCGATAACAGGTTGGTCGAGAGCATGATTACGGAACTGAATTCCCTCAACAGAGGCGAAATCACATTGCATACATAAACAACTCACGTCGCCCCCGTTTACTTGAACCCTGCTTGAGTTTGTCCAATCAGCCACCAGCCTAACTGATTGAGTCAACCTGAGCGTTTCATGGTAAATACCCGATTTAATGAGAATTGTTGTCTGTGGGGAAACCGCTTTAAGCGCTGAGGTGATGGTCGAATAGTCAGCCGAGCCGTCGAGGGCGACGGTAACTTGGTTTTGGGAAAAGGGCATGGTTAGTTATCTACACAGAAATTAGTTTGAGACTGATGCTTTCCTTATGTCATTCCCGCATGTCTTTATCGGGCATCCACACGACCTATAATAAGGAATGGATTCCCGCTAAAAACATGCGGGAATGACATGCCAACAAAAGTGACAACTTAGAAATGAAAGTTACTTAAGCGGTTTTCAGAACTAACTTGTAAAAAACAGAAGTGTATCCATGAGGGTAACGGGTGTGTACCCGTTACCCATAACAGGCGGGTATATACCCGCCAAATATCCGTTGCGATTACATAATCGCAACGATCAGGAATTTTGTGGTGGTCAAGATGATGTTGGAGTGCAATGGGTTTAGCCATTGCCTGTAGCAACGGCTAAACCCGTTGCACTCCGTTTTCAACATCAAGCTGACCACTACAGATATTGTTCAATTTGATCGCCAAGTTGGTCAAAACTGTTATAACGTAGTTTGATGGCCGGTACAGTTTTTGCCAGCCAAGTCGCTTGAGAAAAACCATGCTGAGGCAGGTTACGAGCGTTGATGATGGTTTGCATTAGTCGCAGACCTGTTTGGGCTTTTGACTGTTCTTGCCAACTGAGTTGCTCGGCCTGTGCGTCATAAATGGGAAAGAGGATTAGCTTAAGAGGAGGCGTACCCCCCGGTTTGGGACAGCCTAACAGCGCGGGTGGGACTAAATCGGCATGAGAATCGGTTAAAATCTGGTCGGCATGGGTCTCATAATCAAGCACCGATTCTAAAACAGGCCGAGAGGGTAGTTTCAGGTTTAGCGGACGAGTAAAGGGGTGCATAACATGGCTGTTAGGCGTAAGGAAAATGAACTCGTCGCTCAGATATTGGAACCCTCGCGCAACCAGCCAAGCTGTCAACGTAGTTTTACCTGCCCCACTAGCACCGGGGAGCAAAACTCCTCGCCCTTTCCAACTTAGTCCAGCAGAATGAAAGAATAAACCACCATCATTTTTGTCAGCCAAATGATACCCCATATTACCCAACATGACTCCAGCCAAAGTGGCTCGATTGTCACCTTGGTAAAGCAGGTCATCGGCTAGATAAAACTCAAAACGAGGCGCGTCATAATGCAGAGTGTACTGCACATGGGGTGGAATTTGAGGGTCGGCTGGCACATGCCGATAAAGAAACTCGATTATGGCCTGCGCCTCTGGAGCATCATAGATAATCTCGATGGTTTGCCCTGCAAAACTAAGCCAGCGTGATTGTTGTGGGTTACTGGAGTTCGATGGCACCATGTTGTTCAAACTGCTCCAAAGTAGTTAAGATATCGGCTGAGATTGAATTTTGTGCGTCGGGGTAAGCCGCACCCAATAGGTCGATAATCTCTTGGGTATTGCGCGCTCCGTCACATAGTTGCCAAACCAAAAATGCGGTCTGGTTACAATATAAAATTGTGGTCTGAGAGGGATGAAACAGTAACAACTCGTCATCAATCTGTTCAAGTTGATAGTCGGGTTGTTTGTGGGGAGTTTTAGTCATAGTCATAATAATGTCACCTATTATCTTGAATAAATTGCCGAATTCGGGCTAAAATATGGATCGGGTGTCGTACACCACGATACCAAATTAGCGATTCGGCACTATTTAGGCCATAATGAAGGCGTAACCACCATTCGGATGGGAAAAATGTATCAATTAAAATTTGTTGATACCCTTTGGTCTGTTGATGATCTAAGGAACTGCGCGGCCAGCCTCGAAACTCTTCGCCAATTCCAGCCGGACACTGTCCGATTTTTACCGGTGCTAATCGACGTAAGTTGTCCGATAAGGGTGTGATAAAGTGAAAGAGGGATAGCATGTTTAGCACCAACGGATATTGATTAGCCATTTTACCCCAGTCAATTTGAGCAGAGAATCGCTCGGCAAAACCGATAATATCGGCTACCCAAATCAACCGAATCGGCTCCCACACGTTAGCATGGTAGGCCACATGCTGACACAGATGCCATAACATATCCTCATACCCTAAACTGTAGGCGGTGGTCTGCTCATCAACGGCAAAAGGAAGCGGCGCAGAGGTGAAATCGGCAAAAGTCATCGAAACCGGATGGTAAACGTTAAACAGGTTATGGTGAATCTCAATACTGCTGACCATGCCTTTCTGCTTACGAGTGGCCGCGTCAAGATGTTTATCAGGCAGGTCGGCCCCGCGGGGAAGAGGAGCTTTAAAGCCTAACTCTCGCAAAATTTTCTGAGCCGGTATCGCGTCTTCCGGTTTAACCAGCAGGTCGATGTCTCGTTTGGGACGCAGGTTGGGAGTTGGATAGACTAAAAAAGCTAAGGCCGCACCTTTCAAAACAATGGTTTCGATGTTGACGGTACGATAGGCGGCTAAAATTTCGCTCAGAGTTTCGGTATGTACCTGATGAGCATGTTTATGCCGTAAATAAAGTGCCGATAACTCTCGCTTGACCGAACGAGGAATTTCTATTTGTTGATTTTTGAGTTCGCTCTGCTGACGCTGAAGATGATGGTAAAGTAGAGGAGCCAAACTTTGCGCCTCGGCTTGTTTAGATAACTCACCCCAGTCGGTGATTCTTGCCAGAGCATCGGCAAAGAGTTGTGGGTCTACATCAGTTAGACGGGCGGTTTGGGTTAGGAGTGTCTGCATGGAAAAGGTTGTTAAATACTACAGTAAGGAACGAGTCTTAAATCAAAAAAACGAGCGAATGGGCATATCGACTATACTGCGATTAGAATGAGAACAGAACTTTTTAACATGTCATTCCCGCACGCTTTTGGCGGGAATCCATTTTCTACAGGCAAGGTGGATGCCCGATAACGACATTCGGGCATGACATGTGGAAGTGACGGTTTCAAACTAATTTGAGTATAGGTATGCCTATTCGCTCTGTTGTGATTGTCATTATAAAGAATAAATTGCCTATTTCTTTTTCTTCTGCTTCATAAACATTGAGGGAGGGAATTCAAAGCCAGCTTGTTTCAAGCGCTCTCCACTTTTAGGACGAATCCCGCCCGGTTCATGTGCGCCAATGATTTTACCATCGGGGCCATCTCCATAATCTTCGAACTTGAAGATGTCCATCAAAATTGGCGTTTCCCCTTCCATCCCCTGTATTTCGGTAATATGAGTTATTTTTCGCGAACCATCTCGCAACCGAGAGGCTTGTATGATCATATCCACTGAATTGGCAATCTGTTTCCGCACCACATCAATCGGAAAATCGACTCCGGCCATCAATACTAGTGATTCTAAGCGAGAAAAACATGAGCGGGGGTCATTAGCGTGGACGGTAGTCATACTACCATCGTGACCAGTGTTCATGGCCTGCAACATGTCCAACGTTTCACCGCCTCGACACTCCCCAATCACAATCCGTTCTGGGCGCATCCGTAAGGCGTTGATAACACAGTCTCGAATAGTGACAATACCGGGGCTTTCGGGGGTGGATTTTTTCGTTTCGAGCCGCACCACATTCCTCTGCTTAAACTGGAGTTCTGCCGCATCCTCAATGGTTACGGTGCGTTCATGGCTAGGAATAAAACTAGATAACACGTTAATCAACGTTGTTTTCCCCGAACCCGTCCCGCCTGAAACTACCATATTCAGCCGAGAAATCACTGCGGCTTCTAAAAACTTAGCCATGTTGGGGGTCAACGAACCAAAGTTAATCAAATCCTGAATACCGAGACTATCCTTAGAAAATTTACGAATAGTCAAGTTAGGCCCATCAATGGCACATGGCCGAATGACCGAGTTTACCCGCGAGCCATCCGGCAAACGAGCATCAATCAAGGGAGTTTCAGGGCTGGCAACTCGACCCAACGGTTTAACAATCCGTTTGACGATACGTTCGACATGTTCATCATCTAAAAATTTCTGACCTGTTTCATGAATACGGCCTTTGCTTTCAACCAAAAGGATGTATGGCCCATTGACCATAATTTCTGAGATGGCATCAAAACGGATGAACATTTCAAGCGGGCCAAAGCCAAAAATTTCGTCACAAACATTACTATAAAACTCCTCTTGGGTGACATCCGGCGGCACCTTAACACTGCCCCGTTGCATCACTTGGTCGAAGCGTTTTCGAATCACCTCTTCCCGTTCGGGCGTGCGTTCTAGCGGCAAATCAAGTGGTACATCAGGGGCAATCGACTTACGAAGATTATCCGCTAACCAAAGTTGTAACTTGAGCCGTTCGGCCCGTCCTTCGCTAATCAACCCCCGCTGAATCGGGGTTCCATCTGGTTCAGATTCAAGCGGAAGCTTTATCTCTGCGAGAGGGTCGTCACTTTTTTTAGGGGATGCTTTTTTCTTGGCAATCGGTTTTCGTGCCGGTTTTTGGCCGTCTTTGGCTGGCCCTTTACGTTTTAATGATGTCAAAGCCATGAGTTACTCCTTGTAGCCATAAAGCTAACTGTTCAACGTTGAAACAAGATAAACAAAATACGGTTATCAGATTACTATTTACTCCACATGTAATCTCGTTCAGGCGAATCGGGGATTCCCCATACGGCCAAAGTACGTTTGACCGTGGCAAATTCGACCTTAATCACGCCATCCGGTGGTAACGAAGGATGAGACACTTCAACCTCAAAAACTGGCAAAAAATCCTCTTTAGCGATCTCAAGAGTGGTTAGCACCTTGGTCATCTCAGAGATTCTCGTTTTGCCCTCAAACCGAAATTGACCGATAAAGGCACTTACTGGAAGCATGACCCGTTTTTTCTCGTTAGGGTCATAATACAAGGTCTCCTCCACCCCCGGCATCACATGGAATGCGGTAATCGTGTCGTAAGGCAAGTAAATAACTGGATAGCTCAAGGTCATAGGGCCGTTGGCGCTAAAGATTAAGGTTTGGGCATTGTGGAGTTCCAAAATAAGAGGAGAAAAATCGCTACGCATCCAACCACCAACTCGAACCATCTTTTTTGTAATTGCATCACCCCAAAACATACTGGTAGCGGTATAGGCCATTACAGGGGTTACTTTTTCATCCTCGGCAAGGTCATATTGATGTTCAGACATTTTTTAGCTCCTTCATTAAAAAGTACAGGTTATTATCCCCATTATAGTTGATATAGCTATCAAGTTGCAAGTAGATAACTTGATACTAACCGAAAGTTAACGCAACCCTTTATCGGTCAAATGATCGAGATTTTGACCAGACACTCGCTCGGCAATGGCTAAAAACTGCTCAGGCGTAACCAGTTTATAACGGCTTTCGGTGTAGTAGGTCTGGATGACCTGCCGATAGGTCTCTTCACCCAACTCAGCTCGGAGCGCGTTAAAAAAAAGAGCCGCTTTAGCATAGACGAGCAGTTGATAACTGGTCGGGTCAAACTCGCGGGCCGGACGGTCAACCTGTCCGTCGATGCCACCCTGCATAGCTTGGTCAAACGGAATATACCAATGCCCGGTCAACAGTTCCTCGGCCCGAGCTTGACCATACACCCCCCGATAATAGTCGAAGGCGCTATACTCAGTCAATCCCTCGTCGAGCCACGGGTGTTGATAAGGATTATTACCAACTACGGCATACCACCATTGATGAGCGACCTCATGTGCCACCAAAAATCGTAAATATTTACGATCCTGATGGTACACGTCTTCGCCAATCATGACCAGTCCGGTGTACTCCATGCCATACCGATTCAAGGGTGCTTCGACTATGTCCAGTTCTGTGTATGGATATGCGCCATACAGGTCACTATAGAGCCGTAACGCGGCAGTAGCATGAGACAGAGCATCACGCGCCCCGCTTTCATTGCCCGGCAAATAATAGGAGGTAACTGTGGCTCCTGCGCCAGTCTCACTCAGAGCCTGAAATGGCCCGGCCATAACGGTCATGTCTCGTAGCGGGCCGCCGGTAATTTGCCATGTACGGGTCTGGTTGGGGTTGTTTATCAGGTTGACGGTGACTCCGCTGGCAACGGCAATTAACTCCTGCGGCAGAGTAATATCCAACTGATACAGCGCCACTTCGTTAAACAGGACATCGCAATGCGCGGCTGGCTGTTCGACCACCCATTGCCCCGCCTCTTGCACCGCCAAGGTAGGATAAAAACCGGGCAGACTCAGGGTTGCCCCATCCCAACCAAAAAGTGTATAACTACCATCTCGATTTGGCACACGTCCTAACTCAACGCTAAAGGTTAGGTCAACCACGGCCATGTCGAGCAACGTCCCATTGGCTTGGGGCGGAACCAATAACCGAACCACGCTAGAATCGGCATCCATCGGTGTCACCGCTACCGGAATCTGGTTGATTTGAGCCTGACTAATACTCAGCGAGCCGTTATAATGGCTCAGGTTCGGATACAGCCGCAAGACAACTTCCGCAGTTGGATTGGGAATGGTAATCCGAGTGACTCCGCTTAACTGAGATTGGCTCTCGTCCAACTGTACCGTAATGTGATACCGAGGCAACGGCGGCAGAGTTTCGATGTCATTCCGAAATCGAGGCTGGAGCGCCGCTCGATAATGGGCATACGGGTCGGGTGTGGCGGTTGGGTTGACGAGACCTAGCTCGACCAAAGGGCTACTGCATAGGCCAGCCAACATCATCAGACTGACCATGATAAACGAGGGAAGATATTGAGTCATCGAGTTATCATCGAATTAGGCCAAGGTTTTAACTGTAATCTCTAAGCCATCGCCCAAGGGCACAGTCGTACTTTCCAAATTAGGATGATTTTGCATATAGCTCACATAGTCGGATAGGGCATTTTCTTCCTCGACTACATCATCGGCCACAATCATGCCCCCAACCTCCATGCGTTTATAGACCACATCAAAATAGGTTTCATACTGTCCATAATCACCGTCGATAAGCAGAAGATCAACCGTCCCTTCACGATTGCGAAGAACCTCCCGCGCATCGCCGGTCAAAATTTCGACATAATCAGCCAGATTGGCCTTTTTCAGGTTGTCTAGCGCTTGCGCCGCTTTGTCGGGATCAATCTCGCAACTGACCACTTTACCGCCGGTCATGGCGACCGCATAAGCCAACCACAAGGTGCTATACCCCACACCGCCACCGACTTCAACTATCAGCTTGGCCTGTTTAGACACAGCCAAGGTCGAAATCAGTTTGGCCGAATCGGGATCCATAGCCTGAATCCCGTCACCGCCGCGCATTTTTTCCTTTTCGTTACGCATCTCTAAGGCGCTTAAAATATCAAATAGTTCTTGTTCCATGAGTATATCCTTGTTATCTTGCTGAAGACTCCGCACAACTCAAATAGCCTACAGTATTTACGTTGTTTATGTAGTGGTCAAGATGATGTTGAAAACCATGTCAGGCGTTAGTCTTCGTTTCGGCCAAAGAGACCAGACCTTCAAGGAGCTTCGCACCTTGAAGGACGTGGAGTCGTTCTCCTCCGAGGTGCGAAGCTCCTCGGAGGTGTTGGCCGAAACCATGACCATCACCGCATGTCATACTGAGCCGAAGGCGAAGTATCCACCCGAATCTCCCTAGATTCGGGTAAGAGAGACCCTTCGCAAAAACTGCTCAGGGTGACATGAACATTTTCAACATCAAGCTGACCATTACAGTATTTACGTTGTTTAGAGCAGAATCTTCAGGATAGGAGAATAAAAATTCTCATATCCTAGAAATTCTGCTCTATAATAGCCATTGGATGAGTTCTGCGTAGTTATCAGTATCTTGATAAAATTAATAGTTTCTAAAGAAAGTTGTGTGACCCTATAGTGGCGACACGACTAAGGTCACGTCAATTTTTCTGACTATAATGCAACTATCGTCAAAAGACAAACTGGTTATAATCTGTCATATCGTAATCAGTTGACGTGCGGTGGTTTTTTTGTGATAATTTAAGGACGCAATTTTAACGAGGTTATTCATGAGCCATTCATCCACGCCATTTCCTAAACCACCTAGCCCCCGCCCGCTAGGGTCAGCCCGTCAGCGATTGGTAAGCAACTTGCTGATATTTGGTGGTGCTTTTTTGTTGCTGATGGGCAGTTGGCAACTATACCAGTACCAACAGAGTGCCGTCCCTCCTCCCTCAGCCCCGATTATCGACTCGGTCAGTGCCTTTAGCACCGCCGAAACCCTAACTCCAACCGCCATGCCGACAGCTACTCCAACCACTGCCCCGACAGCAACCCACGCCTCTGAACGAACGCAACCATCGCCCACCGCCACCATGACGGTCACTCCTTCACCAGCGACGATTCAACCTGTTCTCAAGGCCAATTCAGATGAGGTATTGCCGGACATCGACTTTAGTTTTGATGGCAACCTCTCCATTCATAACCTGCTCGACTTGCCGGTTGATACGCCCACGCCCACCGTATCCGCGCCCATCACCCGCATTGTGGCCGAGGATATCGGCATGGATACAGAGGTGGTCGAGGTCGGCTGGCAGAACTGGACCGACGAGCATGGCAACAAGCGCACCTTGTGGCAAGTGGCCTCCTATGCCGCGGGCTGGCATCGTGATTCGGCTTTGCCCGGCTACGGCGGAAACATTGTACTGTCGGGCCATCATAACACCGACGGCGAGGTGTTTCGGGAGATTATCGACTTAGAGGTCGGTTCGGTCATCACCATCTACGAGGGTGAGCAGGCCCACGATTATCATGTGGTCGAGAAGTTCATTGTCAAAGATTTGGGCGAGCCGATTGAGGTGCGCCGAGCCAACGCCAAATGGATTGGCCCGTTTGATGAGGAACGATTGACCCTAGTCACCTGCTGGCCTTATGTCGGCAATACTCATCGCGCTATTGTGATTGCCAAGCCAGTTGTGGGGGAAGAAGTGGTGACGGAGTAGCCTATAAAACTCATGCAAATTCTCATTCCTAGCTGACTTAACCATATAGTTTTATAGATTGCCTCCTAAAATGGCTTTAAAACGGGGTCAATAAGTCAGCAAAACAGAGTGAATAAGTCAGTAAAATCGCAGTAGGGCAAAACTCATCATGAGAACAAACGACATGTCATTCCCGCATGTTTTTAGCGGGAATCTATGGCTACAGGTCGGTGGATACCCGATAACTACATTCGGGTATGACATACTGTCGGCCACGTTCAGAC
>JAUCGA010000047.1 GCA_030377865.1 Anaerolineales bacterium HSG25
GGCGTTCAGGGTGAAGTAGCGCCCTTTTTTGACCATGCGTCGCATGGCCGCTTTAACCGCGACCCGATTGACATGGTAATGGATGCGTGGGTCTACTGGCCCAAAGATATTAAATTCTCGTGGTTCGATCATGATTGTTGTATTGCGTGTTGCGTGTTGCGTAGGAATACGCAATACGTAACACGTTTTACTCCGTCAAACTTGCTTCATACTCCGTCATATCCCGCTTAATCACCCGCCCAAACAGGCGACCCAGTTCTTGCCGCACCTGTGAGCTGGTTAGCATGCCCTCGGTCTCGATCATGTCAAATTCATCCAGTGAGCCGCTATCGGTCAGGCGGGTGGTGGGGTTGAAATGGGCCAATCAGTTATAAATCGCTTCCTCATCGGGTAATAGCTCCAACAACCGTTTGTAGTTGTGCCGGTCGAACAGACGATTATTTTTCATCATGTCATACATCTCCACCGATAAACAATGGGCCATCATGCGAATGATTTCGTCTTTGTCCGCGATATTTTTTTGTAGGCGTTTATAGGTGCGTTTGGCAATCTTTGGTTTGCCGGTTACTATTTGGATTCGCACCGCTTTTTTCAGTTCTTGGCCGATAACTTCTCCATTCATTGTAATGCTCCTTGCACGTCGAAAGATGATATTTTAGAGCAGAATTTACAGGATAATAGAATAAAATTCTCCTATCTTGTAAATTCTGCTCTGGATCACGCCTGTAACATCGCGGCTCTGCGTCCTACAAGACAACAACGGATACCAAAAATGAACGGATAAAAACCCATCCTCGCAGACCAACCATCCGTTCCGCCGTTAAAAATCCGTTGGCCTCATAACCTCATAACACCTCCAAGGAGAAAAACACACCTTGGAGGTGATGTCTCCATTATAACATAATCGTAACTTGTGTTACAATCAGCCTCAAAATTTATCTTAATCTTAAGAAACGAGTTCTAGTTAAGTTGTGCCCTCCAGAGTGGTTCAATCTTAAAGATTGAACCACTCTCATGAACAACGTAATTAGTACCCATTACTAAGGAGCAGTCATGTCTACCACAAAACAACCGACCATCGGTGAGCAACTTTGTACCGCCCTCACCCAAACCGAAATTGCCGAGCTGTTAAGCGCGACCATCACCGAACTACCTTCGGTCAGCCTGAGCCAAATTTTGAACCGTTTGACCACCAACACGCGGCAAACAATTGAACAAGTGTTGTCCCCACCCGACCCCACCGCGGCGGATACCGAATCGCAGGCAATACCGGTCTCCGTCGCCAAGTTAGAGGAGGAGTGGCTGGCCTTATGGAAAGAGTGGGACAAGATTGTCCATGAATCGAGTTTAGAGAATGGCAAGTATGTCCCACAGGATGAGCATTGGGAGCCTCCCTATTTTGACGGCTATGATTTTGTGAAAGATTTGGATGGGGTAGCTTACAAGATGCGTCCCTTGCTAGAGACCGCCTTTGAGCATGAGTTCAGCTTTCCGTCGGGCAGTTTTGCTTTGGCCATGATGGAAGCTGAGGATGAAGCGGGGAGTGATTTGCCAGAATGGTCCGAAATAATGGATGGCTTTGGGTTGGATGTGCATCTGACCTACTGTATTTTGCAGTGGGAGTGGCTGACCGCTCAACATGACGGCGAATCGGCCTACGAATTTGCCGAGGCAATCCGCCGTCTTGAGGATGATTTTTCTCAAACCAGCCTGTTTGAGGATACCGTCACCAACTTTTTTACTACTTTACCCGAAAATGCTCAACATGTGATTTATGATGGCCTGACGGCTCATAAATCTGAACCATTATGGGCCAAAGCGTTACAAAATAGTCGAACCATGTGGCACAGTATCTATATCTACTGGCTCGACCAATATAACCCAGCCCGTTATCTGGAAACCAAGCGAGCTACTATTTCTCAACAGTGGCAAAATGGCCTGCCGGTCATTGATGATTATCTGGACAAAAAAGCTTATCAACAGGCTGACTCAGTGTTGCAAGAGACCGTAACCGCCATGTTAGCCCGCAACCGAGAGCTAGACGGTTGGTTCCCCGAAGATAGTCTGTTGTACCCGACTGTGGGCATATATGTTGCATCAGATGAAGATTACAAACAGCTATTAAACCGTTATTTACGACTGGCCAAGGCGCAAAAGCAACCGGAGCGGGTGGCAGTGCTACAGCTACAATTGCTGGCCTTTCGTAAATTTTACGACTGGCAAGCCATGCTCAATGGTTTGACCGAACTGCCAACCTTAACCAAAATCCGCCAGAGATTGTTTTTGTCATGGCGTGACCCCATCGTCCGCCAATGCAACCCGTCCTTATATCATAGCCGTGACCAAGAGTCGTTTTGGGTAGAATGGCTGTTAACTGCCATTTTTGAGGAGGAAAAGGGGGCAATTTGGTTTCAACAAAAACTCAATAACTGGTTGCGAGCCAAACCGACCTATGAACTGCTACAGATGCTCACGGCTGATGTGGCCGCCTTCAGTCCAGAGATGGTCGCGTTTTATCCGAAATTTGAGAATAAGCTCATCAAAAATCGGCCCAAGCACGGCCAAGATTATGCCAGTCGCCGTAACTATCTCAAGCAGTACGCGCCCCCCAACATCGCCGAGCAGTTGATAAATTACTGGCGAGCCAATATTCTGCAATATGTGCCAAATCCCAAAGATGTGCATAAGGCAGATTATACCAACCATGCCACTTGGATGGGTGTGGTCAAAGAACTTGCCCCATCGGCTTATGATACGTTGTTGAGCGAATGGCAAACCGACCACCACCGACGACGGAATCTGTGGCAGGCCATGAGAAATGAGGGGCTAGGGTAGGCAAAACGTAGTACAAAGCGATCCGCTAGTTTCGGAGTGCAATAGAGTTGTTCGGGAATAAAGGAGTGCAAAAGCTTCTTGCTTTTGCCGGAGACAAACATGCAAAAGCAAGAAGCTTTTGCACTCCGCAGACCTCGAATTTGAATTTTTATACGATGATAAGTTATTGCCGAACAAGTCTAATGGGTTTAGCCATTGCTTTAGGCAACAGCTAAAACCGTTGTACTCCGTAAAAATAACTACCGGAGGAGTTCTGCCAAGCGTAAATCGTAAATCCTTCGGTAGTAGTGCGATCCCTCACTCAGCGCCCTTATCCACCACGCTGATATTGTCGAGCCGCAACGCCCCATCGCCCACTGGCTCCGGGTGATGTCCCTTAATGAAGACGGTCAGACTGTCGCCCGTGGCGGTGACGGTCTGCTCGGTTCTGGCCCAGGCATCATCCAGATTCTCCAGCCACGGATACCACTCCACCGACTCGGCTTGCCAGTTGGTTCCGCCCGTTAAATCAACCCCCAACATTACCTGCACCTGCGAAGGGCTAAACTCGCGGCGCAAGAACGCCTCCACGGTGTATTGATGCCCCGGAATCGTTGGCGTATTTTTGAATATCCCCGCCTCGTTGCCCACAAAGGCAAAGGTAAGTTCTTGGGCACTTTCATTCATATAGACGTTCGCGCCAAATGTGGTGCGGTTAAAGCATGACGAGCCGAACTGGTCACGGGTGGTGAACGCGCCCCAGCCAATTGCCAGTCCTCCCTCCGCGCATTGATCCCCATGCGGATTCGTCCACGGCTCAAATCCAGCCTCAAACTCCCACTCACCACCCCGTTGTGCCGGAAGTGGCTTTACAGTCGGCGCGGGTGTCGCTGTTGGGGGAACGGGAGTGGGCGTTTCAGTTGGAACCTCGGTCGGGGTGTCGGTGGGTGCAGGTGTATCGGTCGGCGGCTCGGCTTGTGTCTCCTCTGCGGGAACTGTTTTTGAGCCACTCTCCGTATCTGAAGGTGACTCATTTGCCGAACTGACCTCTTTTGGCGGTGGAATTGGCGTGTCGGCTTCTGTGTCGGGAATATCACCCAACAGAGCCACCGTCGCCGTCGGGGTCTGAATATCGAACGCGACCGGCTCAAACGTCGCCGTCGGAAATGAGGTGGCGCGCTGTTGTGGGCCACAGGCTAACATGGGTATTGCGATAAGTAGATATATTAGTCGAATTTTCATAAGTAGTAAGTAAATTTTAAAAGATTAAACGTAAGAGGCACAGAGCCGTTCTCCTCCGAGGTATGTAGTTTTCCTCGGAGGTGTCGGAGGTGTTTGAGACGAAATCTCGCCAACTTTCTTATCGCAACATACCCCACAAAAAGGCCAGCAGAGCTAACACCATAAAGCCATCAGCGTACCACAGTTGACCTTGCGTCTGCACTCCTGCCAAAAGCAAGCCTACCGCCACCAAGGCCCATGTCAACCGGAAAATAGCCTTTTCGAGGCGCAGGAACATTTTGCGACTGTCGGGGGCGAGGGAACTTTGCACGGTCAGGTTGCCCCGTTGGGTTTGGGTTAATACGCGGTCGATGTTGGTCGGCAGGTTAAACAGTGTCTGCCCCCAGCCCAACCCCGATTGCAGATAGCCCTGCCAGTTTTGTTGAATCTCCTGCTGGGCTAACTCTTCGGCAAAGGGGATGGTTTCCGTCCACGGGTCGAACTCCGAGTCAAGATTGGTGCACATGCCCGATAGGATACCGATAGAGCGCACTACAAAT
Organism: Anaerolineales bacterium HSG25; assembly: GCA_030377865.1. Lineage (GTDB taxonomy): Bacteria > Chloroflexota > Anaerolineae > 4572-78 > J111 > JAUCGB01. The sequence continues at coordinate 4,596 of JAUCGA010000047.1, forward strand.
AGCATGTCGGCCTGAAACTGAAAGGGCGCTTCGTTGATGAGGTCGCGATACTCGTTGAAAAAATATTGCGCTTCTTCGAGAGCCACATCCTGCAACTTGCCCATCTGTACTCCCCAAAATCGATCTAATATGGCCTGATGCGCCTCCTCTAGCCGCTTGAGGTCGGCTCCCGGCAACAGGGTGTTACCCATCACATACGATTGCACAATCCGATGCGCGTCTCGGGTACCGAGTCCAATCGCATATTCTCGGAGAGAGGCGCGCAGGCGGTCGGGGATGACGGCCATCATGCCAAAGTCGATAAAAACAATCTGGAAAGGGCGATTCTCCATGTAGGGGGCGATGTCGCCGGGGGCAAAAATTTTACCTTCTGGTTCGTCGGGGTGTCGCAGAGGACGGACAAACACATTGCCCGGATGAGGGTCGGAGTGGACAAAATTGGTCTGGAAGGTTTGGGTCATGTAGATGGTATAAAATACCTTTGCTACCTCAAGCCTACTGATACCGGCCGCGTCGATGCCTTGTAAATCGCTAATTTTGATGAAGGCCACATTTTCCATGCTTAGAGTGTGGGTGGCGGTGTAGTCCCAGTAGATTTGCGGAGTGTAAAGCTCGGGCTTGTGAGCCAACGAGTCAGCAAAACGCTCGGCATTTTTGCCCTCGTTGATAAAGTCAAGCTCTTGTCGAGTGACCGTGGTGAACTCGTCGGTCAACCAGTCAAGATTGACGCGGGTGCTGACCCGTTTGTAGAACTTGAGCCATTTTAGAGCCAGCCGGATGGCGGCCAAATCCGTCTCGACCAGTACCTCGATGTTGGGGCGTAGCACTTTGACCACAATCGTCTCGCCCGATTTGATACGAGCCAGATGTGCCTGAGAGAGGGAGGCTGACCCCAACGGTTTGGGGTCGAACCACGGAAATATCTCTGCAATTGGGCGACCAAAATCAGCCTCAATTTGAGCAATCACGTCGGACAGGGCAACAGGTGGCACTTTGTCTTGTAGACCTGCTAACTCACCCGTTACTGCGGGGGGCAAAATATCGACTCGGATGCTTAAAAATTGACCGAGTTTAATCAGCACGCCGCCCATCTCGATGGCTAATACGCGGTAACGACGAGCGATTTTGCGCCAACGCCTCTCCATTGGGGTGCGAAACCATTCTAGTAGGGGACGGTTGAGGATGATGTCCCACCAAATCACATGGAGCAAAATCGTAAAGAAGAACCAACGTACCTTGCGATACCGTTTTTTGTCCAGTTTATTCAGGTCAATTGTGGGACGTTTTTTATTAGTATCTTCAATTGCCTGCTCTAGTTTGGCATGCAGGGCTTGCTGAATCTGTTCGGGGGTCTTTTGTTGTTGGTTGGGGTTGTTCATGTACAGTCTTTCAGATAATAGTTTTCAATTCAAGGCCAACCTTCCCGCAAGTTTAGAACTTGCGGGAAGGTGATGGCTGAAAATATTTATCTGAACATCTATAATTTCTTGGTAGGATTTATAAGAGTTGTTCGGGAATAAAGGAGTGCAAAAGCTTCTTGCTTTTGCCGGAGACAAACATGCAAAAGCAAGAAGCTTTTGCACTCCGCAGACCTCGAATTTGAATTTTTATGCGATAATAAGTTGTTGCCGAACAAGTCTATAGGATTAAAAATAAAAAATCGTAAATCGTGTGATTAACCACATGCATAAAATCAAACTAATTCCCAAAATTAGCTACAAACTGACCTATCATCCGAATTGCTTGGAAATAGTCGGACAGGCGCAGGTTTTCGTTGGGAGCATGGATTTGGATACCCGGATAACCGGCTCCAAAGCCGACCAAGGGCGTACCATGCGAGGTTGCCACGGCCCAAACCGGCCCACTGGCAGGCATCATGGGATAAACGGCGGGAGTTTCGACTCCATATACCTGTTGCACCGCCTTGATGGCATTTTTGACGAGATCGCTGTCTGGGTCAGATTTACCCGGATGTTCACCTCCCAATATCTCCATGTGAATGTCGCTAAAGCCATGCTTGTCAAGATGTTGCCGCAGTAAATCTGTCACCAACTCCGGCTCTAAATCGGGCACTAGCCGAAAGCCAACCTTGGCTCTGGCGGTGGCCGGTAGCACCGTTTTTAGGCCCGGTCCCGTATAGCCCGATTCGATGCCGCATACGGTGCAGGTCGGCTGAAAGATATGACGAGTAATCGCCTCTAAACCGGACGAGACCCCGCCGACAAGTTTGTCTGCGCCAATCTGGTCTACGTAAGCCTGCACGTCAAACGGAATTGTCTTGAGCAAGGCCAAGTCGGTCTCACTCGGTGGCACAACATGGTCATAAAAGCCGTCAATCAAAATCGTCTCGTCGGGTGCTTTGAGGGTGTTTAAGGCCCATATCAAACGCCATGCCGCGTTGGGGGCGAGGGTCGCTCTGGAGGAATGTTGGTCGCCCGCTAAACTGCGAACCGACAACTCAACATAAACCATGCCTTTGGCTCCCAAATGCAACATGGCCTCGCCCGCTTGGTTGACACTGCCCATCTCCCATATACAGCCGTCAGCCTGCATCAGTTCGGGGTGTTTTAGGCAGAACGATTCTAAATTGGTACTGCCCATCTCCTCTTCACCTTCAATAAACCATATAATACGACATGGTAGTTCTCCCATCGTCTCTTGCCAAGCCCGAATTGCTTGGATACGTCCTATCAGATGACCTTTATTATCAGCTACCCCCCGCCCGTATATTTTGCCATCTCGAATCGTCGGCTCAAAGGGAGGTGAGTCCCATAACTCTATGGGGTCAACCGGCTGAACATCATAATGGTTGTATATGAGCAGAGTTTTTGACCCACTGCCCAAGGTGGTATATACAATCGGCGGCGCGTCGGGGCCGGGAGTGAGCATTTGTACCTCTGCCCCTAAATCGAGCATTTTTTGCCGTACCATCTCCGCCATGTCAAGCAGACCCTCGCCGGTCGCGCTAACGCTTGGTTGGGCACAAAATGGTTTTAACTCGTCGATAAACTGGTCTTGGTGTTGGTTGATATATTCTAAAAATGGTTGCATACTATTCCTTTAAAATAGAGTTGTTCGGGAATAACGGAGTGCAAAAGCATCTTGCTTTTGCATGGTTATTTCTGGCAAAAGCAAGATGCTTTTGCACTCCGTGTATCTCGATTTTGAGTTTTTATGAGACGATTAGTTATTTCCGAACAGGTGTAATGAAGTCATAAATTGTGGTGCGCCATATTTTAACATGAATCGAGATGATTGGAAATACAATTCAGATGGCACGTATCACGGATTTCAGTACCCGACATACTGATTAAATAAAATTTTTCGACAGGATTAACAGAATTAACAAGATTAAAGGCAAAAAATCCTGTTAATTCTGTTAATCCTGTCAGATATTCTTCTGTGTTTAGTTGAGACTAAAAATCCTTGTCAGGTAACAAGTCACGGATTACGTTTCGCGTACACTTGTCTTTTTTTTGGCTTTGGGCGATAATCAGCCTCTTATCTTATGAAAATATTTCAATCCAACTATCAACAACGTTTAATTCAAAGCAGTATCCTCATCACTTTTGTCGTTTTGGGAGTGATTGCCACCCTTACCTTACCCCTCAGTAGCGGCGAGGATGAGGTGGCTCATTTTAGATTTGGCCGTTTCATTGCCCATCACCAGCGCCTTCCGCTTACCCTAGAAGAGCGAAACGAGGCCGACTACAAATCTGACCTGCCGTCGCTATTTTACATGGTATTTGGCCTGACAGGTAGCTGGCTCGATTTGGATGCACCACCTCAAATTAAGATAAGCGGTGACAACCCTCGTCTAAAACTACTGACCGCCCTTGAAAATGCCAGCACAGCGCGAGCCATCGACACCGCAGACCCTTTACAAGGAGAGCAGTTATTGTGGCGCATTGGGCGTTGGGTGACGCTTGGCGCGGCATTGTTAACCTTGCTTTTGGTCTATCGACTGATTCGTCTTCTGTGGACCGAATCGACTTGGTTAGCCCTCTCTGCCACGGCCATGCTGGCTTTCCTACCGGCCTATTTTAGTAATAGTGTCGTTATCAGCTACGAAAGCCTACTTGGGTTATGTATGACGGCCTATTTTCTGCTCTTGTTTCAGACCCTCAAACAACCTGACCGTAGTTGGCCTTATGTCGGCTTAGGTGGTTTGTTAGGGTTGGCCTGCTTGAGCAAATATACGCCCGTACCACTGATTCTATTTTTACCTCTGTTAATCATCTGGCTGGCTCGTCGACACAGCTGGTCGATTCGCGTCACGGTTATCCGCATCGGGCTGACAGGTCTGGCGTTTACGTTGACATTTGGGCTGTGGGTAGGCTTTACACTCCTTTATTTTAACCAGATTGCCGAGCATGGCCTGGTTTTAGGAACGATTGCCACTTTTTTAGCCAGCGATGGCAGTGACGAAACCTCCATGCGCCTCATCAACATTGCCAGTGACGGCGCTTCTGGCATCAAATCTACCAGCCATAGCGATAGTTTTGCTGATTGGTTGCGCTTCCTTTTTACGGGCTTGGTCAACGAAAGTTGGTTGATATGGCTTCTCGGCCCCTTGATTTTGTTGGCGATAATCGGCTTGGGGCGACAATGGTCAAGCTACGATTCCTTTACCCGTTTGTGGTTGACGACCCTGATTCTGCATGGGTTGCTTTTGCTTTCCCTGCCTTTGCTTCGATTTATCATGACCTCTCAAGCCACCCCCGCTGTGGCTCGACATGTTCTGTTTCCGGGCGCGGTATTGTTCGTACTATTGTTGCTGTATGGGTTGCGATATTGGTTCTCGGTCGTCCGCTTGAGCTGGTTGCTAGGATGTTTGGCCTTAATTATGTTCAGCCAGCAGACATACAACACCTATCATCAGACCGTTACCCTGTTTCCGGTTCAGACCGTGCCCTTAGCGAATGAAACAGTTTTGGCTCATTACGAGGGGCTATCTCTGCTTAGGCAGAAGGTCAGCCAAAGTGATGAGTTTGTCACCCTTGACCTGTGGTGGCGAGGTGAGGCATTTTTACCCGCCGACTATCGTTTGGAGGCAATGTTACTTGACCAGAATCAAGAACTGGTTGCCAAATGGCTCGGTCAGCCGCTTAATGGACGTTACCCGACTCGGACTTGGTTTCCAAATGATCGTATCCAAACTCGCATGCAGATTCCCATCGTCGGGCTACCTGCCGACATCTACCATCTGCAACTTGGCCTCTTATCTGACCAGTACAGCCTCATCAATCCCCTTCAAGGCGAGCATGAGGCGGGGCGTTTGCCTATCGCTGATTTGGCGCTGAAACCCGCCCCGTATGCGCCCGCTAAGGTCATCAATTGGCCGGGCGAGTCGATTGGGTACACCGTCTGGCATGGGTTATTGCCTCATCGCACTGGCTCACGGTATCAAGAGTGGGCGACCATCTATGTCAGCACCACCACCCTGCCTGAGGAGATGAGCCTGCACCTTGTTGGCCCTGATAATCAGCCCCATGCGCCGCTTTATCAGACTGGCACCACAGCTATTTTTGAGGTCAAGCCCCAATTTGCTGATGGTGACTATCGGTTGCGCTTTGCTCAGGCTGATAGTATAGTTGATACGCCGTCGCTTTTAACCGTTGAGACTGAGGATAGACAGTTTGTTGCTGGCCCATTTTCAACCCCTGTTGAGGCCAATTTTGCTAATCAACTGCAACTGTTAGGGTACGATTTGCCTCAGCGAACGGCTCAGGCTGGAGCGGGGATTCCGCTGACCATGCATTGGCAGGCCAACCGTAATATCGGAGCCGACCTGATATTTTTTAACCATCTAATTGGCCCCGATGGGCAAGCCTGGGGCGGGCAAGACCGAGTGCCCCAAGACGTGTATAGCACCCTATTATGGGCTTCTGGTGAGGTGGTTGCCGACTCGTTTATCGTACAAATTGACCCACTCGCCCCGCCCGGAACCTATCAACTGCTTGTCGGAGTTTATCTACCCGTAGCCGAGGCGGTCTCTTTGCCTCTTGTGCAAAACGGACAGTTGAGCGACATCACCCATGTTAACTTAGGCTCAATTGAGGTTGTTTCGGCTGATTAATCGTGGTTCTTGGGGGCTTTCCGTGCAAACGTGAGAGTGGTTCAATTGCTAAGATTGACCCACTCTGGAGTGTGTTACTCTCGTGACCAATATACAAGCAGGTTTTCCGTTTAAGGCACGTGGAAAAAATAATTGTCCCGTGGAGTAGGCACGCGTCGTGCCGCACCACGGGTGCTGACTGCTCAATTGGGATGTTTTATTTCTTCCGTCTGCCTAAGACGCTGATTTCAATCAGCATCACTATCAAATCAGGAGATTTTATGACTAAAAAACTAATTATTCTACTACAACTAACCCTAATCATACCCATGCTGGCCTGCGGTGGTAACGGTAATGAAACAACCGACCAAGCCGCCGCGCCCGTGGTGCAGATTACCATCAAAGAAGACGACAACCCCTTGCTGGAAGTGGTCGATGTAGAGGTAGTGCCCCAAGACAACTGTGGCGGCAGTGCCGAAGTGGAAAACGGCCTCGAGCGAAGCAGAACCATTGAGCATACCATGACCGTTGGCGGCGGTATAGAGCTAACTGCCGACGGAGGCATAAAACCGGGCGGAGTGGGCGTGAATTTAGGCGCGTCGGTGGCGGCCAATTACGATGTAGGTTACGGACAGGCCGACGAAATCGGGCGTTCGATTACGGTGAAGGCCAAAGAAGGCACCCGCATGGAGCATACGATTCAACTGGTGGAGCAGTTTGAAACCGGCGAGGCGATTGTGATCATCGACGGCTCGACCTACAAAGTACCTTTTGTCTTCCGGACCGATTTTGCCGTAATTTTGCAGGGAAGCCAAGACCTTGGCTGTAAACCAACCGCCACCCCTGACCCCAACCAACCGGAACCAACGGCCACCAACACGCCCATGCCCGCCCCAACTTGGACACCCACCAACACCCCCGCTCCGGCTGACACATGGACTCCCACGCCTATACCATCAATAAACACGCCGATCCCTCCTCAATCCTCCTCCGACATGGTGCATGTCCCCGCCGGAGAGTTTAGCATGGGCAGTGACCGTTATGACGACGAAAAGCCCATCCACACTGTTTATCTGGACGAGTATTACATCGACACCTACGAAGTGACCAACGCTCAGTTTGCCCAGTTTTTGAATGATAAAGGCAATCAGACCGAAGAAGGAACAACATGGCTTGATATTGGGGATAGTGATAGCTTAATTGAGCAAAGTGGTGGTTCGTTTCAAGCCAAGGCCGGATTTGCCAACCATCCGGTGATTGAGGTAACATGGTTTGGAGCCAAGGCTTATTGCGAGGCTCAAGGCAAACGGCTACCCACCGAAGCGGAATGGGAGAAAGCGGCCCGAGGAACAGATGGACGGATCTACCCGTGGGGAGAAGGGATTGATAGCGGCAAGGCTAACTATAATCAAAATGTGGGTCAAACTACCGAGGTAGGCAGTTATTCGAGTGGGGTTAGTCCCTACGGGGCACATGACATGGCTGGTAACGTGTGGGAGTGGGTACAGGATTGCTACGACGAATCGTATTATAGCAGTAGTCCAAGTCGTAACCCAATCAATAATTCGTGTAGTAACTCCGAAAAAAAGGTCTTGCGTGGCGGCTCGTGGTACAACCTCGATAGCAGCGTGCGTGCCGCTAATCGTGTCAGGCGCGATCCGGCGAACACGAGCTACCTTGACGGGTTTCGTTGTCTCCGCTCACCATGATGCTGGTCTTCTGCTTTCTGGGTTTCTGGGTTTCTGAATCGGGGGGTTTGGGGGGTTTCCCCCCAACAAATTTTCGCGATTTTTTTCGTATAGTGACACACTATGACCAAACAATGTTATAATTTATATCCAAAAATTTATAACTTTACCAATCTTTGGTCGGCCTTTGCTAAAGCGGCAAAGGGTAAGCGTTATCGTTCGCCTAGCGTGGCAGAGTTTGAGTTTAATCTTGAGCCGGAACTGATTCAGCTTGAGCAAGAGCTACAGGCCAAAATTTATCAGCCCGGCGTGTATGACAACTTTGTCATCAAAGACCCCAAACGACGGGTCATCAGTTCGGCTCCGTTTCGGGATCGGGTGGTGCATCATGCTCTCATGAACATCATCGAACCGTTGTTTGAACGGCTCTTTATTCACGACAGTTACGCCAATCGGGTTGGCAAGGGCACCCACAAAGCCCTAGATCGTTGTACCTATTATTTGCGTCGTTATCGCTATGTGATGCATTGTGATATTCAGCAATATTTTCCATCCATCGACCATCAGGTTTTACGGCAAGCCTTAGCGCGCACGATTGGTGATGAACAGGTCATGGCTCTAATCGACAAAATCTTAGCGAGTGGGGAAGGGATTCAGACCGAGATGTATCGGATGGTCTACTTTGCCGAGGATGATCTGTTTGCCGGTCAGCGATTGCGCGGTCTGCCCATTGGCAACTTAACCAGCCAGCATTGGGCCAATGTCTATCTCAATCAGTTTGACCATTATGTCAAACGTACCCTAAAATGCCGAGCCTACATCCGCTATGTGGATGATTTTTTGCTATTTGCGGATGACAAATCAACCTTGCACCAATGGAGAGCGGCAATCATTACCTTTTTGGCCGATTTACGGCTCACACTTCATGAATCTCGTGCCCAGCCTCGTCCGGTTTCAACCGGAGTTCCCTTTTTGGGGTTCACCGTTTTTCCCGACCATCGACGCTTAAAACGATACAATGGCTATGCCTTTCAGCGCCGATTTCGTCAACTTGTTCAAGCCTATCATGCGGGTGAAATCAGCCGAGAACAGTTAGAAGCCTCCCTCAAAGGGTGGATTAACCATGTTTGTTATGGCGACACATGGGGCTTACGACGTTCAATTTTAGGACAGGTTAGACTGTTAGGAACGGTTTCAAATGGATAAACAAACCAAAAAGCAGTCACCCATTTTTAGTAAAACCTTCGATTTTTTGAACTGGCTATTGGCTCATGTAGAAACATTCCCCAAAAGCCAACGGTTTCGGTTAGCCAAACGGATTGAAGACTCTGCTTTTTTATTTCATGACCTGCTGATTCGAGCGGTTCGCAATCAACGAAAAAAGAAGGCTCTGCTGTATCAGGCCGATGTGGAGTTGGACAAACTACGAACCTATTTTCGTTTGGCCCGCAAAGCTGGTTATACCAACCCTGACCAGTATCGTCATGTCGCGGGATTACTAACCGAATTGGGGAAGTTAGTTGGAGGCTGGTTAGCTTCAAAAGAGGCATCATCGAGCGGTTAGCTCGGATGTGGGGAGTCCGGAGAGCGTCTTGCGTGGCGGCTCGTGGAACAACAACAATAACAACGTGCGTGCCGCTAATCGTAACAGGAACAATCCAACAAACACGAACAACAATAACGGGTTTCGTTGTCTCCGATTACCTCCGTCTCTTCAGGTCAGAATCTGCTGTGTTTACGGATGCAGTAGGCGTACCTTGGAGGTGAGTGCCGGTACTTCCCGTCCTGTACATTTTTTGTACAAGGGCAAATATAAAAGAGCCCTGCTCCCTATGGCTTAAGTCGTTTGGAGTAGGGCGTTTTTTTATAGTTGTCCGCTAAAACCCGATACGATAATCAGAAACAGTTACCCAACTATGAATTCGTTGTCTCCCTGATGCTGGTTTCTGCTTTCTGGGATTCTGAATCGGGGGGTTTGGGGCATGAGAACGCGGATTCGGTGAATGGAGCGGATTGATCCGTTTCATTCGATGGTGGCAGAAATTTTACCTGCTCGTCTCCGCAACGCTCTCTCTGCTAGAGACACCGTGCCGGATAACAAAAAGGCTATTTTATAGGAGTAAATATCATGCCACCTGTTTCTCATCCTTTTAAGAAGGGGGCACTCATCATTTTAATGAACTACAACGACCATGCACCACCCCATGTGCATGTAAAATATCAAGGCGATGTGCGAAGCTATCGAATCGAAATTAGAACTCGCCAATGGATGAAACCGAGTCGAAAGTTACCATCATCCTTAAGAAAATTGGTAGAGGCTTGGATTGAAGCCCATGAGGAAGAGTTGCTTGAACAATGGGATAACGCCATGAATCATCAACAGATTACGATAATTGGGTAGGGAGGTACGGGTTAATGAAATGGCAAGAATGGTCAGAGGTAGCTAAGGATGAAACCCTATGGCAAAATCATGCTGAAAGTGGTTTGCTTAAAGCAAAGTATGTGCGCGATTATGTGTTACAGTTGTGGTTTGAGGAGACCTTAGATGTCTCGATTTATGAGTTGGATTTTTATGAGTTGCTGATAAATGATGATCTCGGCCCCGCATTTTTACCACTCCGAGATAAAGACCGTTTTCAACAGGCCAAAGGTGATTACAGTTTGGTATGGCTCAATCCTGAAACGGGAGCTTACGACGAGCAAGCTATTGATATTGCTCCAGAGTGTGTCCGTTTTTTCTGTCAGAGGTATGGCAAATCATTGAAGATGATTTTGTAATCGCAACGGGTATTTGGAGGGTATGTACCCTCCTTCCGATAGTGTCAGGACAGGTCTAATGAAACATTCAAACGATTATCTGAACATCTTAGGACATGTTTTGGTCTTGGCCTTGTTTTGGGCAATTAGTGGCTATTCTATTGGCGCGGCCATCGAAACGCTTGGTATTGATAGTTACTCGTTTGGGGTTATCTTCGCATCCATTAACCTGATTATAGGGATGACCTTATTCTATGGTATTACCAGCGACCCGACGGCTGAACGTATCTTTTTTCAAGGGCCAAGAGAAGATGAAGAGGATGTGGGCTATCCACAAATTGGCTGTTTGTGGATCATGCCTTTGTCAATCATACTGTTTGGTTTTCCGTTGTGGCTCATCATCTTTGTAACTCGCTTTATTTTTCCCCGCTAGAACCCGGTACGAAATAATCCAATCGCCCCACCCATTACCACTATAAATCACAAACAACGAGGCAATGAGAGGCAGTACCATAAACCAACTTGGGCCATGCTCAAAAAAATAACTGTCGAGTGGCATGTGGCGGCTAATCATCAACAGCCATACCAGCCATAAGCCATGAAAAAAGAGACCGATGCCTAAACAAACAATGGTCGGAAACAGCGAGACAAACAGCCGTTCATATTTGGTGCGTTGCTCCAACGGACGCACCGAATAGTCACCCCAGTGATAGACACACCGCTTACCAATCAGTCGGTAGGCCAACACATGCAGAAGTTCATGGGGAATCAGATAATAACCACCGAGTTTGTATAGCCGAGTTGGTTGCTTTTTCATAGTCAGCATGATAGCATGGAACAATATGCCTGACAATCCATTATGCGGCACAGTTCATGATCAAGCCAAGAACAGGTTGACGGTTATCGTTTGAACAAAAGAACAGGATGCGCGGAATGACACTGATTAAATCACACCAAAATCAGTGTCATTCCGCGCATCCTGTTCTTTATCTTGATTTGCGGTATACTGTATATGGTTGTCAAAATTCATTGACAAGGTCAAATAACAAAAAATGATAAAATTTCCTTACGGCATCGCCAATTTTTACGATATTATCACCGACGATTATCTATACATTGACCGGACAGACCGGATTCGGTTACTGGAAGAGATGGGGAAATATATCCTTTTTTTACGACCGCGCCGCTTTGGTAAAAGTCTGTGGCTCTCGACCTTGCAAAACTATTACGACCTCGCCAAGGCCGATGAGTTTGAGCGACTGTTCGGTCATCTTGCCATTGGGCAAAATCCGACATCTCGTCACAACCAGTACTTTGTCATGAAATGGAACTTTTCTGAGGTTAATCCCTTGGGTGACATGCAACAGATTCAACAGTCGCTTTATAGTCATATCAACAGTATAATCGACAATTTTGCCACCTACTATCAGGATTACTTGCCAAGGCAGATTAAAATCGAGCCAATGGATGCTATCGCCTCCTTTCATTCATTGTTGAACGTGGTTCAACAGACTCCCTACAAGCTTTATCTGTTGATTGACGAGTATGATAACTTTGCCAATGAGGTGATGATGAATCCCCGCCAGATCAATGCCGAGCGATATAAAACATTGGTTGAGGGTGAGGGTCTGCTTAAATACCTGTTTAAGGTCATCAAAGCGGCCACCGAGGGGAACGGACTAGACCGGTTTTTCATCACTGGCGTTTCACCAGTCGTGATGAGCGACGTGACCAGCGCCCAGAACATCGCCAAGAACATATATTTTGAGCCTGAGTTTAATGATCTGTGTGGTTTTCACGAGGAAGAAGTCAGCGATATGCTACAACAGATAGCCGCCAACTGTGACTTATCTACAGATGAGACGATTGAAGCGATGACAACAATTCGGGCCTACTACGACGGATACTGTTTCACCTACGACGGTAAAATCCGAATTTATAACTCTACTTTGGTGATATATTTCCTAGAACATCTACAACGGCATTGCCAATACCCGCGTAATATGTTGGACAAAAACCTGTCCAGTGACCGAAAAAAGGTTGAGTATGCCGCAACCTTGCCCGGTGGGGAACGACTACTCATTCGTGCGTTGGATGAAAAAGAGCCGTTGGTAGTTCCCAATGTTACGGAGCGTTTTGGGGTGCGGGATATGATAGAAGCCAATGAGAATGACACCTTTATCGGCTCTCTGCTTTACTATTTGGGCATGCTAACCTTGGGAGGCAATGCACCCCTGCGGAAGTTGAAGTTGAGCGTGCCGAACCTTGTGGTGCGGGGGCTTTATTTCGAGCAACTCCAGCAGGTGTTGCTAAGTGGCCGATATAATCGTGAGGTGGAGCAAGTCGCCGAGATATTTTATACCACTGGCAACCTACAGCCGGTGTGCGATTTTTTGCAACCCCGTTTTGCGATACTAGACAATCGAGATTATCGACAGGCCAATGAGTTACTAGTCAAAATGGCATTTTTGGCCGTACTGTTTAACGACATGTACTATATGATCGACTCAGAATTGGAGTTGGAGCGGGGTTATGCTGACTTAACCATGATCATCCGTCCCGACATGCGCCCAGAGCCATTGCTTGACCATCTGATTGAGTTTAAGTATGTTAGTTTGGGCGATGTTGGCCTGAGCGGGGCCGAGGTACGCGCCCTGACCCCCGCGGCGTTGCGTGCATTACCCCCCGTGAAGGCTTATTTTGAGGGAGCCAAGAGTCAGCTAACCCGCTACCAGAAAGGGCTAAGGAATATCTATGGCGACGTGTTGCGCCTTCATAGCTACATTGTGGTCTCAATTGGGTTTGAGCAAGTGGTGTGGGAAAATGTGAAACGCGAGGGATAACGATGGTATTGAACTTCATCAAATATCTGCTCTATCGGGAGCAGTTAGAGCCAAAATCAGTAGAACGGTCAACAACCGCTGAGGATGACCCGTTGCTACAGTTGGTTGGGCTAGGTAGTTCTGATTTCCATGATTTATCAACTCGCCATGATAATCACTTGGCTGAGTTAGAATTGGGAGATCAACATGCCCCTTCAAAGTCAAGATAACCAATGCGAACATTGCAACCCCCCAACCCCCGCCTTATCCTCATTCTATCCATCTATCTTTTCCTCGCCATCGCCTACAGCATCGTCGTGCCGATTGGTCGCGGCGCGGATGAGTGGGCGCACTACTGGTATGCCCAATTTATCGCCGAGCATGGTCGCCTGCCCAACTCCCCCGCCGAGCGAGAGGTGGCCGGATACAAGTCCGATTGGCCGCCCTTGTATCACCTCATTACCGCCGGAGCGACGGCATGGATCGAAACCGACGGCCCGCCAACCTTCAAATATCGGGCTGACAACCTTCGCTACCAGATGGTTCCCTCACTTGGCCCAGAAGCCATTCTGCACACCGCCGATGAGCGGTATCCGTGGCAACAGGAGATTCTCGTCTGGCATATTGGCCGCTTTCTCTCAATCGGCTTTGGCCTCGGCGTGCTAATCGTCACCTACTTTATCGCAACCGAGATGGCCTCTTCCCACTATTCACTATCCACTATTCACTATCCACTATCCACTATTCACTATTCACTATCCACTATCCTCCCCCTCCTCGCCGTCAGCCTGTTAGCCTTTAACCCCCGCTTTTTATTCACCAGCATGCTGTTCAGCTACGACAGTTTGACTCTCCTGCTGGCCTCCCTATTTTTCTGGCTAACCCTTCGCATAGTCAATGGCTATCATGAACAGTGGGGCTTTATTGGCTTAGGATTACTGGCCGGACTTGCTCTCGTCACCAAATATCTGACCGCCTTGCTGTTTGTGGAGATTCTGATTTTGGCATGGTTAAAGCGTCCAGTCTCCTCCAAGGTGCGTAGCTCCTTGGAGGTGTATTCATACAGTCTCACCAAACTTCTACAAGCCCTCCTCGCCTTTCTCTTAATCATCAGCCCTTGGTTTGCCTATCTGGTTGTCACCTTTAATGAGGTCGAAACCTACGGCCCCGTGTTGGGAACCCTCGCCCCCTTGATTCGGGGTGATGGCAGTGACCGCACCGTCGAACAGATATTTGCCTCACTCAGTGGGGGAGAAGCCCCTCCCCCCGTCCATGTCGAGCGGATCGCCTATCCGCTGTGGCAAGTCGCCGCCGAACTCCCAACCACCTTTTGGGGTAACCCCATCATCCGCCCCTATCCGCTTAACTGGTTTGTTATGGTCATGGCGATTTTGACCATGTGTGCCATGCTCGGTCTGGGACTGTTTATGAGGGGGAAGGCTCAACACCTGCGATACCCATTCGGGTACATAGGACAAAAACAGACCTCGCAGGAGACTTTGAAGGTCGGACCTGCCTCCTCCGAGGTGCGTAGCTCCTTGGAGGTGTCGTTCACTTACCTCCTATTCCTTATCCTCCACTGTTCACTACCCTTACCCTTCATGCTAATTCGCTTCTTTGGGGCGCGGGATGTGCTAGAATCGGTGCAAGGCCGACATATTCTTTTCCTAACCGCGCCCGCCTTCTCTATTCTGATGAGTTGGGGACTGATTTATGGAGTGCAAAGCTTGCTTTGCCAGTGGAGCCGTTACCTTCCCGCAAGTTCAAAACTTGCGGGAAGGTTGTCAGCTTCTCCTTCAAACCTAAAGGCTTGGACTCCCTTTTTCCCGCGCTTTATGGCCTCTACTCTGTTAGCCATCATGCTGATGGGGGCGCTCAGTCAACTGATTTTCATGTATCACATCTACCCGCCGTTACTGCCGATTCAGACTACACCACCCGATGTCAGCAACCTCGTCGAGCTAAAAGATGAAACAGGTCAACCCATCCACATGGTCGGCGGGAGCGAACTGTTAGGGGTGCAGGTTAAGCAGGAACAAGAGATAATTTATGTGACCTTTGTGTGGCAGGGTGGCGACGGATACGCGCCCCAAGATTACCAGAATCGACTGAAACTGGTCGACGAGGTGGGCGAAAGTTGGAGCGTGTGGCTTGGGTATCAGACTCAAGCCCTTTACCCGACCCGCGTATGGGAGGCAGGCGACATTATTTATGATACAGTCATGTTGCCTTTGGTTGGCGTGCCTCCGGGAGAATATCGTATTTTGTGGCGCTTAGATGAACTGACCAACTTTGTTGAGTTGGGCCAACTGATTCAGTATAACACCTTGGGTGAGGCCAGCCAGCATGGGATTTGGCAGGCCGGACGGGTCAGTGATTTTGTGACGGTGCGGGAGCGGGAAACGGTGCAATATGGTTGTAATCTCTTTTTTGATGCGAATAACGCCCGTTGTGATGTGCAACCACTCCGTCTGTTTGGCCCGAACGGAGGCGCTTATCCGGTCGATTTTTCGGGTATCGGTTATAGTAATTTTATCGTCCAGCCCGATTGGCCGTCGGGGGTATACACCGTCGAGGGGAGTGAGGTACAGTTTGAGGTCAGCGAATCGGCGCGCAATTTCGAGCCACCTCCCATCAGCCAATCCGTTGAGGCCAATTTTGGTAATCAGTTGAGTCTGCTCGGTTACGATCTGTCGGTTCGCAAATGGCAGGCAGGTGATGGGCTAGAGGTGACGCTCCATTGGCAGGCTCTCGATTGGATGGGAGATGATCTGGTGATTTTTGCTCGTTTGTTGGATGCCGACCAAGCTGTCTGGGGCGAGCGAGACCGTCTGCCCCGTGAGAGCTACAGCACTCTGCTCATGGCTCCCAACGAAATAGTGATTGACCCCTTTGCCGTGCCGATTCAGCCTGACACGCCGGACGGAATCTACATGTTGCGAGTGGGACTGTATCGAGAGGTAGACGGTCAGGCCGAATCGTTGTTAATTCTTGATCCTAACACTGGTGAACCGACCGAAGTCAGTGCCATCAATATCGGCCCGATAAAGGTCGGTGGCCCACCCGCGGGCGTGACCGTCACCGAGCCAACCTATCAGCATGCTATTGGCACAATTTTAGGCGAGCAGATTCAGCTACTCGGTTACGATAGTCAGCATGATTGTCGCTCATCCGAGATCGCCTGCACCCTCGAATATGATTTTTACTGGCAGGCCGTTCAGTCGCCCCCTGCCGACTACACCATGTTTTTGCATGTGCGAGACGCGGCGGGTAATGTGATCGCCCAAAAAGACCAGCCGCCCACCGCAGGAGTCTATCCAACGGGGTTATGGGATA
Organism: Anaerolineales bacterium HSG25; assembly: GCA_030377865.1. Taxonomy (GTDB): domain Bacteria; phylum Chloroflexota; class Anaerolineae; order 4572-78; family J111; genus JAUCGB01. The sequence goes on from JAUCGA010000047.1 coordinate 21,257, forward strand.
CAGGAGAGATCATTCATGATCAACTGACCTTGCCGTTGGAAAATCTGCCCCTTGGTGACTATGAGGTGCTCATCGGGCTATATGATTTTAAGACGGGGCAACGGCTTATGGTTCCTGAGTCGAACGATGGTATAATTAGGCTGGAGCAGTTCTCGATTACAAAATAAAAAAACTACTTTTGGGACGATGCCCATCTACCCAAAACGTAAATATTCAGTAAAACCGCCTTAGAAACCCGATTTCTCAAAGAAATCGGGTTTCTGACGTTCCTTCTGGCGAGTTCACTGAATATTTACCCCAAAACAGCTTGGAGCATGAGGAGCAACCATAACCGCATGAACTGGTTACAAAAATATTGGACTAAACTTGGTTTACTGCTAATCATCACAATCTATCTGCTGATTGCTTTTTCCATTAGCCAAGTAACCCCTTTTAATAAAGGCCCCGACGAGGAGACGAATCTGGCATACATTACCTTCATCACCCGTTATGGTCGCTTACCCATCACCTACGATGAACGTCTGGAGGTCGGTAAAGATTCAAACTGGCCTGCCCTGTATCATCTCATGGTTGCCGGATTAAGTCGTACCGCGCAGGTTGATCGAGAAGCCATCGACACCGGCCCTTACATCAAAGTCTTGTGGGATTCTTTCCGTTATCGCACCCTCGATACCGGCGACGAACCCACCTACTACCTGCGTACCGAAGACCAATTACCGCCTTATCAAGGTCGTTTTCTGGTGTGGCAAATTGGGCGCTGGCTGTCGATGTTTTGGGGCGTGATCACGTTACTGTTGTTGTATCGTTTAATATTAGAACTTCTGCCTAACCGTCCTGACTTAGCTCTGTTCGGGGTGGCCTTGCTGGCTTTTCAGCCGGTCTTCATTTTTATCAGCGCCGTCCTCAACGAAGACACCCTCATGGCCGCCCTGACCACGCTCTATCTGTGGCTCTTAATCCGCTTTATCAAACAACCCACAAAAACATGGCTGTTACTCCTTGTCGGCCTGATTTTGGGGTTATCCATAACGATTAAGTATACAACCATCGTCCTCCCGCCTCAAATTATCGGCGTACTCATTTATCTTAAATATCGGTATGGCTATAGCTGGGCCTGGCTGATTCAGCGTACCGTGCTGGCTGGTCTGGCGACGATTATCGGTACGAGTTGGTGGTTTGGCTGGAACTTCTGGTATTTGAACGAGATTGATAAACATGGCTGGTATGTTGGCTTATTACGCCCGATTTTTACTGGCGGGCCAGATGTGACGCTGGCTCGGTTAGGGTATCTTCTCAGCGGCGGAGAGATTGGCTTAGCTGAAATGCCGCTCCGTAATACCAATCTTGGCACTTTTCCCGAATGGCTCTGGTTTACCTCACTTTCTTTTTGGGGCGTTAAAGCCGGAGAGGTTTGGCCCGGATTCCCACTCATGTTCATCGGTGTTATGATATTACTACTGGTCGCCACATGGGGAATATGGCGACTATGGCGCACTCAGCCGACTGAGCGGGTTTGGCTGATGTTGTTCGCTAGTCATATCGGCCTGTTCATTCTTCTGCCGATTATCCGTTTTGGATTATCGCGGCGTATCGGTGAAACCGCTCAGGGACGGCATATTCTGGTTCCGGCAGTGGGGGCAGTAATTATTTTGATTGGGTGGGGCTTGGCGACGGTTATCCCCAAATATTGGCAACGTGTTCTGTTTCCATTGATTATTGTGACCTTTATCGGCTGGTCAGTTGCCCACTGGCATCGGCTGGCAACCTTCGAGATGGCTCCGCTCCCCATGCGAACCGCGCAGTTGCTTGAGCCTGTCGAGGGTGATTCGGCAAGTTCCCCTTCGTCCCCTGAGCTTGTCGAAGGTGACTCGGCAGGTTCGCATGTGTCCCCTGAGCCTGTCGAAGGGATCGAAGGGGGCAAAAGGGGCGAAGTTTCAGCCATGTTTGGCGATACGCTGACCTTGCTCGATTATCAGATTACGCCCCAACCAACACAGAGCGCGCTTGCCCTAGAGTTTGTTTGGCAGACTCGAATATCGGTCAAAAAGAACTATCTACTTAGCGTGATGGTGCTTAATCAGGATGACATGGTTGTCTCTCATTGGCTTGGGCATCCGGGGCAGGGGCGAATGCCGACACTGGCTTGGCAAGTCGGCGACACGATTGTTGATCGCTTGCGCCTGCCCTTATCTGACTTGCCGGTTGGCGATTATCGGCTACAATTGCAGTTTCTAACCTCAAGCCAAACGCCTGAGCCGTTCGGGGAGCCGGTCAGCATGCCCTTTCGGATAGAGACGGCGACCAGTCCGATTGATTCGAGTAGGCCGATTTGGAACAGTCATCAACCCGCAAGTTGGTGGCTGACCAAAGCGGACACGGCTCAACATCGTTACCTCGGCACCATAACCGTCCTCTCGTCGGAACAGGTGCAACTGGTCGATGAGGCCGGAACTATCTGGCAATCAACTCGCAGTGAGGCCAATAGTCACAGCTTTGTGATTGGCCCGCGTTGGCTATCGGGAGCGTATCAACTGCAAACCAGTGCCGGAAATACGCTCGACACACTGACCATCACCAACTGGTGGGAGCGCGAGTTCAATCAGCCTGATGATATTCAGTCACCCCAAACGGCCAACTTTGCCAATCAGTTACAGTTTTTAGGTTACAGTTTGCCCAATTCGCAGGTTAAAGCGGGTGATTCATTTCCCTTGACCCTCTACTGGCAGGCCATGCCTCATAAAGCACCTGAGGCAGAGTTTTTACAGTTTAATAATTTGCTTGATGAACATGGCACACTATGGGGTGGTTATGACCGTGAACCGTTGGAATATTACAATACTTTGCTCTGGACACCCGGCGAGGTGGTCGTCGATGGGTACGCCGTGCCGGTTGATCCCAATGCACCGCCGGGATTGTACTATCTTGATGTTGGCTATTATCTAACCCTTGGCGAAGGTGTCGTCAACCTGCCACTGGTGGTTGATGGTCAACGAGCCGAGCAAAGTAGTGTTACCATCGGCCCGATTGAGGTGGTGGAAAAAGAGTAAACGCAAGAGAAAATTATGGCTAAACTCAAACAATTTCACACTGAAAACAAACAGTTTTTGACCATTCCCATCTACTCGCGATTCTGCTTTTGACCTTTCTCGTCGCGGTAAAAGTGAGTTTATCGTTTCATTTATGACTTGTCATGTTGATAAAACCAAAAGCATTTTTCGACAGGATTAACGAGATTAACAGGATTTTTTTGCCTTTAATCCTGTCCATCCTGTTAATCCTGTCAGATATTGTTTTAGTCATGTTGAAATGATAAACTTCTGATCTATAAACAACCATGACCAAAATCCTTGTCACCGGCGGAACCGGATTTTTAGGCGGCGCGCTCGTCCGGCGCTTGCAGAACATGCCCGTATCAATCACAGTCGTAGGCCGGAATCGTTCGGTCGGTGAGGTACTCACTCAGCAGGGTGTGCGTTTCATTCAGGCCGACTTAGCCGATCGAGCGGCTATGGAGCGGGCGTGCCGTAATCAAGACATCGTCTTTCATTGTGGCGCGCTCTCCGCGCCGTGGGGACGACGAGCCGATTTTTATTCAGCCAATCTAATCGGCACGCAGAACGTCATCCACGGCTGTTTTACCCACAAGATCAAACGGCTCATTCATGTTTCTACCCCAGCCATCTACTTTAATTACCAAAATCGGCTCAATGTGGCAGAGTATGATCGCCTGCCAGCCAAGCCGGTCAACGCCTATGCCGAGACCAAACGACTGGCAGAACAAGCTATCAACCGAGCCTATCAGCATGGTTTGCCGGTTATCACTCTGCGACCGCGAGCCATTTTTGGGCCGGGCGACCAAGCTATCTTTCCCCGCCTCATCCGAGCCATTAAAAGCGGGCGCTTACGCATCATTGGCGGCGGACAGGCTCAAACCGACTTGACCTACATTGAGAACGTGGTCTCTGCTCTGTTATTGGCTCAAACTTCACCCCCAGAAACATTGGGCCGAGCCTACAATATTACCAATGGTCAACCCGTCTCCATGTGGCACATGATTACACAGATTTGTCAGCGATTGGGCTACCCGCCACCCCGTCGCCATGTGCCGTTTCGAGTGGCCTACTACGGAGCCGGTTTGTTAGAGACGGCTCACCATATCTTCATGCCCCATCGTGAACCAATGGTCACCCGGTATGGAGTTGGCCTCTTGGGGCGCACCATCACTCTCGATATTCGAGCCGCTCAGCGAGATTTAGGCTATCAGCCGCGGGTCAGCATGGCAGATGGCCTAGAGCATTTTTTGACATGGTGGGTGAAAAATCAAAACTTATTACAGGAGTCCCAAACCCAACCCGTTGAGACCTAACAATTACACCCTTCTCTTAATTATTTTTGTCGGATTCTGTCTACGCCTCTACAACCTTGGCGCGCAAAGCCTCTGGTACGACGAGACGGTCAGCGCCTACCTCGCCAGCCTCCCCCCGCTTGAGTTGATTGCCCACACCGCCCGCGACATTCATCCACCCGGCTACTATCTGCTGTTACATAGCTGGACTCGCTTGGTCGGTCATACTGAGTTCGCCCTCGCTTACTTCTCCCTGATATTTGGTTTATTAACCATCCCCTTAAGCTATTTGTTAGGCAAACGACTTTTCAATCGCTCCGTCGCGCTCTGGACTGCGGCCTTGATGACCTGCTCGCCTTTTGGAATCTGGTATGCTCAAGAGGTACGCATGTACACCCTCGGAGCCGCTTTGGGGCTACTGGTTGTTTATTGTTTGGTGCGGGGAACCCACTTTGAGCAAATATCCGTACAACTCAGAAACCCGATTTCTCAAAGAAATCGGGTTTCTAGGAATCGTCACTGGCTTGGCTATTGGCTATCGGCTACGCTAGGACTATATAGCCTCTACTATTTTGCCTTTTTGTTGATTCCTGTCAACATGTTTTTTGGCGGGTATCTGCTGGCTCTAAAGGTTTTAAAAACCTTTAGAGTCTATATCATTACCAATTTGCTGATTGTGGTCAGCTACACCCCGTGGCTACCAACCTTTTGGCGACAGGCGACTAATCCACCAGTACCACCGTGGCGTAATTTTGATCTGTCTGACCTGCCCCAAATCGTTCTTGAAATATGGACGGTCTTGTCACTAGGGCAGTCGGTACAGACCGTTACCGTGTGGCCGATTCTTTTGCTGATGTTGGTATTGTTTGCCCTTGGAGTTTGGCAGTTGAGCCGCCAAGCCCCCACCAGCCTGTTTCTCCTGCTGACCTATCTCATCGCGCCAATTGGCCTGATTCTGGGACTGTCTTTTATTACCCCTCTTTACCATGTGCGATACATCTTCATCTATAGCCCACCTTTTTACATGTTGGTGGCGCTTGGAATTGCCCTCTTTTCGGCAAAGCGAGCGTTACACCCCTATTTTAACATTCTACTTTTTTTACCTATTTTTCTGACCTCGTTATATTCGATTCAGCAGTTGCATACCAATCCTCTTTATCAGGCCGACGATTATCGAGCCGCGGTACAGTATATCGAGAACCAGTGGCAACCGGGGGATATACTCATCAGCAATGCCGGATATATTTATCCGGCGGTGCTTTATTATGCCGACTTGCCCTTTCAACACAGTCGGCTGGTTCCGTACCAACTGCCGCCAACCAATGAGCCGATACTGGTGCAGACCGGAACGGTCAACGGTAGTGAACAGTTAGGGTGGGGCGACCCGCGAGCCGATTTTTACCCCATGTCAGAAGCTGAAACACAAACCGCATTGACACAGATGTCTGAGCAATTTCCGCGTTGGTGGATTCTGCGGGTTTACGATACCGTGACCGACCCCGACGGAACGATTCGGGCTTGGCTTGATGAGCATGCCATTCTAGTTGAAGATCAACCCTTTGCTGGCGAGAGTTACCTGCGGGTACAAAGTTTCACTTTTTCCAATACACCACCTAAATTGAATCCTACTGCTACCTTTGCGGATCATGTGACCTTGCTTGATTGGCAGTTATCGAGCGGAGGGTGGCAGGCCGGGCAGAGCGTACCGCTCAAGTTGTGGTGGCAGGTCGACGAGAGACCCACGGCTGACTATAAATTCTCACTCAAACTGTGGCATCCGTCTGGTACATTAGCGGCGCAGGGAAAGGACGGTTGGTCGGTGGGAACTTTTTATCGTATGAGCCAGTGGCAACCTAACGAGCCAGTTTATCAGGCTACAGAACTGGCTTTACCAGCAGATATTGCCCCCGGCACCTATTGGCTTAATGTGGAGTTATATCATCCCGAAACAGGTCAGCCGCTTCCTCGTTTGGATGGAGCTGATCCGGTGGTGACGTTAGGGCCGATTGAGGTTGTGGGAAAATGGTAAAAATTCAGTAAAACTGCCCTAGAAACCCGATTTTTTTGAGAAATCGGGTTTCTGACGTTCCTTCTGGCGAATACATGTTGGCATCTTGCGACTACTCTAAGGCGACCCTACTCACAAAGATGGGCTTATTCCCATCAACCTGAAATTTCAGATTGACCCAATTTGCGGCAATTGGTGGTAGCTCGAATTTGTGGACTGTAGAGCCACTTTGCACGCTCAAACTGGTCAGCGAGGTATCGTCGATAAAGACATGCAACGTCGAGTCTATCTGGTCTGAACCGACAGTGGTCATGGCAACCGTTAGGGACTGATTTTGAGGATGATGTAGAAATAACTCTGTGCCAGTGGTAGTAATGAAACGCCCTGATTCTGATAGATTCGGGTGATTCTGATAATCGCTCCAGCCCTCACCGAGCGACATGTAGGGGCGAGTCTCAGTTTTCGGCGGGGCTTGATATACCTTCAAACGACCGTCATCATACATCGGCGATTGGTCAGGTAACGCCGCGTATAGCCATTTTTCAGTCGCTTCACGCTCCGGGCCGGGTGGCATTTGCCAGTAGTCTAACGTGATGTATCGCAGGTTAAAGTCATAAAAAATTGTCGGGGCAATCTCGGCCAAGGATTGGTCGATAATATCGGCTCGTAGGTAGCGCCAATGCTGTAACACTGGTGTACGCCAAGCCAGTTCTGACGGATTGTTGCGGGAGGTGTAAGCGGTCAACAGTCGTTTTTGATGGACGGTCTGATGTAAGAGCGGAGTCGGACGATCCCAGTTCATGGGTAGTTCGGCGATGGTGTACTCTGCCGAATCTTGACCAAGTGTCTCAAAAAATACGGGTATTTCGACCTGTGACATGGGGTAAGGAACGACCAAAAACTCAAATAAAATTAGACCGGTCGGAACAAGGTAACAAGCATGCTTTAATACCTGTTGATTTTGTCGAAACCACGTTGATTGATTTTGTCGAAACCATGCTGGTTGAGCCTGCCGAAACCCATCTTCTGCGGCTGGCTCCAGTACTGTTTCGACCCACAGTTGTAACTGTGCAATCGCTAAACTAACCAATACCCCCAAACCGAGCATGACTATCAAATCGTACCGGCTGAGGGAGCGGGTCAGGTCGATAAATGGTACGGTATGATACAAGAACAAGTAAGGTAGAGGGAGCGGCCAGTCACCAAGGCTAATAATCTGCCCGTTGACATGCAGATATGGCCCTAAAGCTAATATCATAAAGCTGAGGCTGATAAATGTCCAATATTTAACCCATTTTTGTCGCCAGCCAACAATGATGATAAATAGAGTCAACAATAGGGTGGTAAATCCAGCGAATATCAGCCGCTCAGAGGTGGTTGTAGTGAAGTTATTGGCGATTGATGTAGCCCATTCACCCCATAGTGGGTGCAGTTCAGAGGGGGTGACAAAGGCCAACAAGTCGGCAGATAGAACAATATTTTGGGTGAGGCCGGTTTCTAAATCGGGCCTCTGGTTGGCGTTGAGGGCCATCGGAGCTAATAACGGTGAGGTAATCAGGCCAAAAATAAATCCAATGCCTAACAATTGCCATAGCGGACGCAAGAGCTGTAACCATGACATGCTCTTTCGTTCTTTTAGGTGAGAGCCGAGAATCCAGATCAGGGTTAGGGTACTAAATATCAAAAGATAAAGGGTATGATAGAGCGCCACTAAAGTTGTTAATAGTAGAAATAGGGCACACAGTATCAGATTCGGCAGATCAAGATAGGGGCGGTTTGAGGGTTGATTAAAAGTACGGAGGAGCCACAATATATAAAAGGGCGGCCAGATCAGGCTGAAAACTTGCATGTGTCCTAACAAATGAGCCATGTGGAAAGGTGACATGGTATAGACCAGCCCACCGACGAACGCGGCTGGATATGGATTGCGCGTAGTGAACTTGCTACTGGTTGATAAGACATACAACGACAACAGATACGCGCCGTATCCGGCCAAGGTGAAACTGATCAGTACAACACTGTTGTAAGCTACGGTAAGACCAAAATTTAGCTGTATCGGTAGCGTCCATAGACCATTGAAGATGTTAAGGGTATGAAATAGGAGACTAACTCCGTTGGGGGCATAGAGGTGGTCGGTAAAATATGGGGTATTGCCTTGAACCAGCATGGCTTCTCGAACCCACCACAGATTCCAATAGTTCTGCCAACCGTCAAACCCATCGCCGGGGATAGCGGTGGTCAAATGGTTAGCGATGGGCCAGGTCATAGCAATTGTCAACAAGAAATAGAGAATTAAAACTATGAGGTGTCGTTTCATGGTGGTGGGGGATTAGAGTTGTTCGGCAATAAAGGAGTGCAAAAGCTTCTTGCTTTTGCCGGAGACAAACATGCAAAAACAAGAAGCTTTTGCACTCCGTAGACCTTGAATTTGAGTTTTTATGCGATGGTAAGTTATTGCCGAACAGGTCTACTCTGCGGCAGTTCGACTTTGACACATGATCGGATAAAATGGTTCAGGGTAATCATAACGTTGTCCCAAACTCCGGTAGCATTAGGATAAATTGATATTGAGCAATTAGGAAGTTCCAGAATTTAAAACCTCCCAAAACCATTGTGACACTCTACCCCCCCCTGCTAGGGGGAGGAGCCGCTTCCCCCCTAGCAGGGGGACTGAGGGGGGTAGAGACTGGACTGATGAAAACAGGGTCAGATTCGGTTTGCTAATTAATCTCGTTTTTATTCCGTTAAACGATAAGAACAGGATGCGCAGGATGACACTGATTTTGCGTGTACTAATCAGTGTCATCCTGCGCATCCTGTTCTAAATGCACCTGAAACATGGAACAAAACTGGAATCGATTTGTGACCCCAAAATGGCTCCGATTAACGTTAATTTTCACCAGCCTAGGTAGAGACTCTGCTCAATTTGGGAGATTTATTTTCTTGGAATTGCATTAGGTTAGAGCAGATTGAATATCTATCAGGTGTTGTCGTTGATGTCCGGCAATAATCTGATAATATTTCTCTACCGATACTACTCCGAATGAGGGATGTTCTCCGCTAAGTTCCCATTCATGAGATTCAATCGTTTTTAATCGTTCTAATGTTTTTTGACGTACCTCCTCTAACCCCTGTAATAGCTGGGCTGGCGTTAAATCGCCCATCCGTTTTTTAACCCCGGCGTTCCAACGATCTAAATCAAATCCTTGGGGCAGAGTCTCCCGTCCGGCACGGATTTTATGGATTTGGATACTTAGACCAGTTTCGGCTTCTACCAGATGGGTGATAATGTCTCGGACTGTCCACTGGTTTCCTTCGCTAAATACCTCCTGTTCCCACTGCTCTGGGGTGAGGGTTTCTAAATAGCTGACGAGTTCGGTTTTGTTTTTAGAAAGATATTGTTTTATGGTTGTTTTTTTGTCAGACATGGTAAAACTCCTCTTATAGTTCGATAATTTGCCCTAAATTTAGCTTATTGGCAACTTTGTACGCTTCAGTAGCCGCACTCGTATCTTGAACCGCCACACCCACCGACTTAAAAAAGGTAATCTCGTCAGAATTTTCTCGCCCCGGTATCTCTTGGTTGACGATTTGTCCCAACTCGCCATGCAGGTCAACTTTGCGTAGCTGATTGTTATTGATGGGAATCACCAAATCACCAGCCTCAGCCAAACATGCCTGTAACGAATCGACCACGATTTTAGATCGTTTCACTGTCACCACATCGACCTCTTGCATGGTGGCCGAGTATGACCCCACGCCAGTGATATGAGTTCCCGCAGAAAGGTATTTTCCATCGAAAACCGGCGTTGTAGAATTGGTGGCGGTGATGATGATGTTGGATTGGGCAACTGCTTCATGAATATCATTTCCAACAGGAGTATCGACGGTTAGCTTATAAGGCCATTGTCTGACCTCTGCGGCGAATTTTTCGAGAGACTCTGCACTTCGACCCACAATCGAAACCGTTTTGATGGGGCGCACCACACAGACTGCTTTGAGTTGGGCACGAGCCTGCACTCCCGCCCCAAACACAGTCACATGAGAGGCATCGGAGCGAGCTAACAGGTCTGCCGCTAGCCCACCACCCGCACCAGTTCTAATGGCGGTTAAAGCCTCCCCATTCAACAAAGCCACAGGCTGACCCGTTTGTGGGTCAAACACAGTGGCTAAGGCCATGACGGCAGGCAAACCACGGCTAGGGTTGTCGCCCCATAGCGTTACCGTTTTGACGGCCAACTCCTGACTTTGGCTCAGGTAAGCGGGCATGAGTAACATCAGTCCTTGCTCTGTTTCGAGCCGACTCCGTAGCGGCATACGAGCCTGTCCGGCTGACAGTTGCCCAAAGGCACGACGCATAACCTCAATGGCTTGGGGCATAGGTAAGGCTTGTTCTACATCTTTGGCTGATAAAATTCGTAGTTTCATGGGCAATTCTGGCGATTTAACGATTCTGGCGATTCAACAATTCGGTATTCGTAACAAAAGTTTGTCGTTTCATTCATAACCTGACATGTTGATAAAACCAAAATTATTTTTTGACAGAATTAACAGGATTTTTTGCCTTTAATCTTGTTAATTCTGTTAATCTTGTCAGATATTGTTTTAGTCATGTTGAAATGATAAACTTCTGTTCGTAAATATTCAGTGAATTCGCCAGAAAGAGTGTCAGAAACCCGATTTCTTTAAGAAATCGGGTTTTTAGGGCTACTTTACTGAACTTTTACCGATATTCTGTTGAATCGTTAGAATCGCTGAATCGCTCCGTTATTTAATCAATCTCCGCAACGCGGCTAAATTACGAATATCGTCTTCAGGGTCTTTCTTTTTGGGGGTTTCTAACAAAAATGGAATGTCTTTGAAGCGAAGGTCATTGAGGAAGTAGCCAAATGGTTCTAATCCGATATAACCCTCGCCGATGTGGGTATGACGGTCAACATGACTGCCTAAATCTTTTTGCGAGTCGTTAACATGGAACACTTTCAATCGATCCAGACCAATCGTTTGGTCAAATTCGGTCAGCATAGCCTCATAACTCTCTGGGGTACGGAACTCGTATCCGGCGGCCAGAGCGTGGCAGGTATCAAAACAGACCACCAGCCGATCTGAGTCATCACAGCCTTTAATCATGGCTCCAATCTCTTCAAATTTTGCCCCCAAAGCCGAGCCTTGCCCAGCCGTAATCTCTAGGGCAATCTTGACCTGATAATCGGGCAGTTGAGCATGCACCGTGTTCAGGCTTTTGATGACTTCAGCCACACCAGCATCTACTCCGGCCTTCATGTGCGCGCCCGGGTGCAGTACCAGATATGGAATCTTCAACGTCTCACACCGCTGTAGTTCAATGACGAGGGCGTTAATCGACTTTTGTCGTATCTCCTCTTTTGGTGAGCCTAAGTTAATGAGATAACTGGCATGGCACACCACCGGCAACTTTGTTTCCTCCAGATGTTGGTGATACCGTTCAATCTCATCTGGTTTAAGTTCCTTTGCTTTCCACTGTCGGTTCGACTTGGTGAATATCTGCATGGCAGTGCAGTCTATATCTGTAGCTCGCTTAAATGCTTTGTCTACGCCACCCGCAATTGATAAATGAGCGCCTATTAACATGGTTGGATTTTAGATTTTGGATTTTGGATTTACGATTGAGGGAGTAAACCTAAAATCTAAAACGGCTGACTATTTTGTTACAGCATTTTGAGAAAATCTTTAATTGGTTCAAACACAGCATGATTGAGCGGCCAATAACCTCTTTGTGTAGCGGCCTCTATATAATAGGCAAACTTTGGCCTTGAAGCCAAGAACACTTGAACTTTGGCTTTGCCCATGTTTCGTGGTAGTTTATTTGAAGCGAGTTTGTCTGTTAGACATTCAAAGTAAGAATCAACACAATCTATCGCATCTCCCAACCCATTTCAAAGGCAACGTCAAGATTTTTTTGGCTGTATGTAACAGCCTGAATGTTACCTTTTATGCGTTCCAATCGGTGGTGATGAAAATCATAAGTAGGACTTTTTACAAATGCCTGATGAGCGGCCTCAATACACTCCATACTATGCGTTGTGGCAAATATTTGGACATTTGATTCTCTGGCTAAATCCCCAATCGCTTGCCAAACCTTATCCATAACTGAATGATGTATACCATTTTCAATCTCATCAATCAGAACTATACTATCTTTAGTATGTGCGATAATTAGGGCTATTTCTAATAACCGAAACATACCTTCACCCATTAAAGGCATAGGCATGAGTTCTGATATACCTTCAAGATCACAATAGACAACTGGGTGATCTAACCGTTGCAAGACTTCTATATTTTTAAGGCGACTGTCAATGATTTGCAATGTTTCAATAACTTTCTCGTCCTCTCTAATTCGTCTTAAATTACTAAGTGCTTGCGCTATGTCTCTCGGGTTTTGACGCTCTCTAGCAAGTAAAAGTGATATTTTTGGCTTTTCAACACCTGTTATGCCATCGAAACGAATATCCCCTCCTTCTGCAAAGGCTCTCAATTCTTGTAAAGTCTCTCCGGCTACATTACTATATTTAAATACAATTTGAATAGGTGTAGAAACTTCTTGCATCGCAACTTCCATTGCTGAAAAAGTTTTATTATCTACCCTTTGATTGTTGTGGTCTGAAATATGTGAAATATCCCGTTCTTGTATAGTAATATCAAGTAACTGCTTCTCTTCGTTTTGATACTCACCTGTAAATGTTATAGTTTTTTCAGAATCAAAATCTTGAAAAAATTCCAGAGCCAATTCATCATCGATTCTGAAATCTTCTAAACCTCGAAAGCTGTAGGTTGCGAAACCTGCAATTGGATGTCGTCTATTAAAAATAAATAGGGCCTCAAGTAAAGCTGTTTTACCAACATTGTTTTTCCCAGAAATCAGGTTAACCCTTGCTAATGGCTCTATGGTTAAATTACCAAAGCAGCGATAGTTTTTTATGCTAAATGATTTATGCATGTCTCCTCCGTATTAACTGTTTTGGTAAATATTCAGTGAACTCGCCAGAAAGAGTATCAGAAACCCGATTTCTTTGAGAAATCGGGTTTCTAGAGCTACTTTGCTGAACTTTTACGCTGTTTTGTTAGTGCCTCAATAACCTTCAAATCAGTCCGAGGAAAGGCAAATTGTTCTATCTCTCCCATTGTCACCCATTGCCAATCGGCCACGTCAATGGCTTGGGGTTGTTGGCTTTTGTCTGTTAACTGAGCAAAAAAGGCATGTAGCGTAATCTTAAAATGGGTATAGCTGTGTTTAAGGCTGACTAACAGTTCGCCCACGTGGATGTCTAAGGCCAATTCCTCTTGAATTTCTCGTCGGAGACATTCTGGTAAACTCTCGCCTGCCTCTTGTTTGCCACCGGGGAACTCCCACAGTCCGCCGAGCATGCCTTCTGGTGGACGTTGGGCAATCAGATATTTGTCATCAAGAACGATAATCGCCGCGGCCACATCATAATGAGGCAGGGGTTTTCGTTTCGGTTTATACGGTAACGTTTCCTCAATCCCCAACAGTTTGGCTTGACAGACTGTTTCGACGGGACAAGTAGCGCAGTTTGGCTTGGTTGGGCTACAAAGCAACGCCCCCAACTCAATCAGAGCTTGATTCCAGTCGCCGGGCTGTTCGGCAAGGCTGACGAGTTGATTTGCCGTCTCGTTTATCTGACGACGAGCCGGTTGGCGAGTAATATCCGTCTGAATGGCAAACAAACGAGATAGAACTCGTTTAACATTGCCATCCACCGCGGGAACAGCTTCATGAAAGGCAATCGAAGCCACCGCCCCAGCTGTATACTCACCAAAACCGGGTAGTTTCCGCAATATACTGTATTGAGGCGGTAACTGTCCGTCATGCGCCTCCACAATCTCGATAGCGGCTTGATGGAGGTTACGAGCGCGAGCATAATAGCCTAATCCTTCCCACATCTTTAGAACTTCGCCCAGTGATGCCTGAGATAATGTTGTTACAGTTGGGAAACGGGTCAAAAACCGCTCATAATATGGGATAACTGTGTTGACCTGTGTCTGTTGGAGCATGACCTCTGATAGCCAGATGCGGTAGGGTGACTCTTCACTTCGCCACGGCATGTCTCGCCGATGTTGATGATACCAGCCCAATAGGTTGGTATATATTTCGGAATAGTTGTCTGTTTGAGGCATGAAGTTGTCAATTTGCTAAAATCTGCTGAAGTTGCTTTCGGTTCTCCTGCGAGTCAAAGATGGTTATGAGAGTGGTTCAATCTTTAAGATTGAACCACTCTGGGTCGTGTAAATTAATTAGGACTAACTCCTTGTTAAATCGTAAAAATTTCGTGTCGAATACGGTGCTTTTTGACTCGGTCTAGCCGTACCTCTACCCCAATCCCTAACCCCATTGGGACAGATATAGTTGAGTCCTCGCGGTTTAGCTCAAAGGCTGGTTCAGCAATATCTTCATGATAATAGCGACTAGTAGCCGAAATATCGCCGGGTAGGGTGAAGTTGGGCATGGTCGCTAGATGCAGGTTGGTCGCTCGCCCGATTCCGGTTTCGAGCATGCCGCCACACCATATCGGAATACTGGCTTTAAGGCACATATCGTGGATGGATTTGGCATTATTTAGACCACCTACTCGCCCTACTTTCATGTTGATGATTCGGCAAGACCCTAGCTCAATCGCCGCTTTGGCATGGGTTGGCAAATGAATACTTTCATCGAGGCAGACGGGCGTTTTTATCTGTTTTTGTAACTTAGAATGTTCATAAATATCATCATAATGGAGTGGCTGTTCAATCATCAGCAAATTCAGGTTATCCATTTCTTGGAACAATGGCACATCATCCAAACTAAAGGCAGAGTTGGCATCAGCCATCAACTTTATGTCGGGGTGTCGCTCCCGAATGGCGGTCAGTGGTTCTATTTCCCAGCCCGGTTCAATCTTTATTTTGATACGTTGGTAGCCTTGGTTGACAAAGTTTCCCACTCGGTTTAGCAACTCAGACAAAGTTGGTTGAATACCGATACTAACCCCAACTTCAACCCGAGTAGCATGGTCAGAATCTCGATTTAATAGCCTTGATAATGGCACTTCTTTTGCTTTGGCAAATATATCCCAAAGACTGTTTTCTAAGGCCGCTTTAGCTAAAGGATGCCCGCGTACCCCCTTAAAGTAGGCTTTTGTATCACCAAGTCCAACAATTTCCTGCCCAACCGTGTTTGGGATAATGAAATCTTTTAGGATATGCCATGCTGTGGAGATTGTTTCATAAGTGTATTCTGGATCAGTTGAGGCGACACATTCTCCCCAACCCGTTAGTCCTTCACCATGAACAGAGACCAGAATACAAGGCCGTTCTAACTGCGTGCCAACACTGGTCCGAAATGGGTGAACTAGCTTTTGTGAGATATGATGTAATTCGATACGTTCAATTTTCATTTTATAATCCTTTTGTTAAATTATTTTCGCCAATAAGAGGGTGAGAACAGAACCATCACGGTAAATATTTCGAGCCGTCCCACCAACATCAAAAATGAGAGAATCCATTTTCCCATGTCGGGAATATGGGCGTAGTTATCGGTTGGTCCGACCTGATTAAGACCAGGCCCGATGTTACCTAAACAGGCGACAACCGCTCCAAATGAGGTTATTAAATCTAAACCAAGGAGGGTCATGAAAAATACACCTAAGACATATATTGATATAAATAGGACAAAAAAACTAAGGACATTAAAAACGACATCGCGGGGGACGGTAGTATTGTTCAAACGAACGGGAACAACCGCATGGGGGTGAATCAGGCGAGTGATTTCGCTGAGAACAAACTTAAAGAGTAGATAAACTCGCATCACTTTTATCCCCCCACTGGTCGAACCGGCTGAACCACCAATAAACATGAGGATAAATATCACAAATTGGGAACTCGCCGACCATTGTTCATAATCAGCAGTTCCAAATCCGGTGGTGGTGACAATGGCTAAGACCTGAAATGAGGTGTATCGAAAGGCTTCGGAAATGGTATCATACTGATGGACAAAAGTGTCAATCCCAATGAGCAAAATTGCCAAAAAAATAATGAGCAGGTAGTACCGAAACTCTTTATTTTTCCAGTAGGCTTTCCAATCACCTTTGATAAAACGGTAATGGAGTGAGAAGTTGACCCCGGCCAGAAACATAAAAAAGGTGATAATATAGTCGATGTAGACACTTTGATAAGCGGCCACACTCGTATTGCGAGTTGAATAGCCACCTGTTGCCATCGTGCCAAAAGCATGGCATAACGCGTCAAATAGGCTCATTCCACCAAACATCAGCAATGCGGTTTCGAGCAGGGTGATGGCGACATAAACACCCCATAAAATTTTGGCGGTTTCGGTCACGCGAGGGGCGAGCCTATCGGCGACAGGGCCGGGTACTTCGGCTTTGAACAACTGCATGCCTCCCACACCTAAAAACGGTAAAATCGCCAACGATAGGACGATAATTCCCATGCCGCCAATCCAGTGAGTTAAACTACGCCAAAATAGCAGACCATGCGGCAGAGCTTCTATTTCGGTTAAAATCGTTGCGCCGGTGGTCGTAAAACCGGACATGGTTTCAAAAAATGCGTCAGTGAATGAGGGGATTGCACCGGAGAGAATAAACGGTAAACAACCAAATGCCGAAAAAACAATCCAACCCAAGGTGACGGCAGTAAATCCTTCCTTGGCTCGCAAATCGTTATCAAAACTGGTGGTGTGATAGGTAACTAACCCGCAAACAAAGGTGATGAACGCACCAGCAAACAGGGCTAGAGAGTCGCTATCTCCATAGTAAAGTGAGAAAGGTATCGGCAGGAGCATGGCTCCGGCGAGAAACATTAAAAAAAAGCCTAACAAATGAATAATGCTGATGAAATGCACGAGTTTATTATTGGTAATGGATAACAGGTCATTATCGAGAAGATGTTTAGGCCAATGGTAAAAGTTCAGTAAAACCGCCCTAGAAACCCGATTTCTTTAAGAAATCGGGTTTCTGACGCTCCTTCTGGCAAGTTCAGGCCAATGGGGCTAGTTTGATAGTAGTGATGGAGTGCAAGGCTTGCACTCCATCACTACAGTCTTTCAGATAATGATTTTCAATTCAAGACCAACTTTCCCGCAAGTTCAAAACTTGCGGAAAGTGACAACTGAAAATGTTTATCTGAACATCTATACATCTTCGATAGTGCGATAATGACGAGTTATTCATTGGTGTCTTTGTGTCTTATAAGGGTAAAATTTGAGAGATTAAACTTCGCTCTTGGCTGAATAACTTATCAACTTTGGACATAGTTTGGGGCAAGGTGAAGATAACTACTTTATCCTCTGCTTGGACTTGGGTGTCCCCTTTGGGAATGATTAGTTTGTCATTACGCAAAATACCGCCCATAATAGCATTATCGGGAAAGTTGATATCTTTTAGGGGCTGACGAGTTATTTTGCAACCTGCTTGGGTAATATATTCGATGATTTGGGTGTCGCCGCTGGGAATATTGGCAATGGTCGCGACTTGTTGTTGCTGGATATAGCGACGCACGGAGTTGACGGCTAGTGACTGTTTGCTAACAGTTGCATCAACGCCGAGTTTTGGAGCAATCGAAATGTATTCTCTTTTATTGACCAAAGCGATTGAACGGGGAACATTGGCATGTTGAGCTAACAGGGTCGTGATGATATTAACTTCATCATTTCCGGTAACGGCCACAAAGGCATCCATGTCGTTTAATCCTTCGCTTTCTAGTAAATCAAAATCTGTGCCGTCACCATTGATAATCAAGGCACGAGGGATGCTATCAGCCAATTTTTGCGCTTTTTCCATGTCCGTTTCAACAATTTTAACGTTGGCTTTAGGAGCTAAACTGGTAGCGATAAATTGCCCAATTAATCCACCGCCTAAAATCATCACATTTCGCATAGGACGGTCTTTTTTACCGGCTAGGCTGATAAATGTTGGTGTATATTCAGGGTCACAGATTACAAAGACCTCATCACCATAAATAAGTTTGTCATCACCACCGGGGATGATGGTGTGATAGTTTCGGTCAATGGCGACAATTCGCATGGGGGGATCACCATATTTTTGGATGAGATCCATGAGCGGTATGTCAAGCAGGGGTGAATTTTGCTCCAAATGTACGCCTAGCACATCAATCTTGCCGTTGTCTAGCTCGATGGCATAAGCGGCGCAGGATTGATGGATCAGGTGCAGAACTGCGTCAGCCGTCTCTTTTTCGGGATGGATGATTAAATCGGTACCTAACTCATCAGGGCTTAGAATAAAGTCAGGGGTGGTATATTGTGGGTGACGGACTCGGGCGATGGTTGTTGGTACGCCAGAGCGTTTTGCCAACCGGCAGGCCATCAGATTGACCTCGTCGCGATCTGTCATGGCCGCGACAATTCCCATTTTTTGTAGTTGCGCTTCTTCTAAGGTACGATAACTCCCGCCGTTTCCCGCGATGACAATGGCATCCAACTGTTCGCTGGCCCGCATCATTTTTTGTTGGTCGGCTTCAATCATCGTAATATCATGTTTTTGACGGGATAATTGTTTACTTAGTTGAAATCCAATATCTCCAGCACCGATAATTAAAATGTTCATAACCTATAACTCCCGTAATTGATAATCTTTTGTGGTGGTCAAGATGATGTTGGAGTGCAATGGGTTCAGCTATTGCTTTTGGCAACGGCTAAACCCGTTGCACTCCATTTTCAACATCAGTCTGACCACTACATAATTGATAATCTTTAGAAATTAAAAAGACACCCATTTGGGTATCTTTAGGTGGATACTCAAAACATACGACTAGGAATGGGGATTAAATAAGTTGCGCGTTTTCACATAAGAATGAATTCTTATGCTGACACGAGAAACCTGCTTAAGCAGGTTTTCCGTTTAAGACGCTGATTTCAATCAGCGGTCATCAGCGGTCA
>JAUCGA010000006.1:0-73302 GCA_030377865.1 Anaerolineales bacterium HSG25
CCAGCCCCTCCAACTCCAACCGTTGCTCCATTAGAATCAACTGAAGAGGTTGAAACCGATACTACCGAAGATACCGCCACGGAGACTGAAACCGAGGCTGAGGCTGAAACCGAAGCTGAAATCGAGACCGAATCTGAAACCGAAGCTGAAACCGAGGCTGAGGCAGAACCGGAGCCAGAACCAACAGAACCTCCGGCTCCGTTAATCATTGAAGATATGGTTGAGATTTCGGCAGGAGCGGTAACTATTGGACAAGATGGTGGCAAACCAAAAAATGCTCCGGCTCATTCTGTTGACGTAGCCGCGTTTGCTATTGACCGTTTTGAAGTGACCAATGATGATTATTCAGCTTTTGCCGATGATTCTGGCTATATGACCTATGCCGAAGAAAATGGCAGTAAAAGCTGGCGAGATGTCACCGCTGACCGTGGTAATCATCCTATTGTTTATGTGACATGGAACGATGCTACTGCTTTTTGTGAATGGGCGGGTAAACGATTGCCTACCGAGTTTGAATGGGAAAAAGCGGCTCGTGGTGAAGATTCCCGGATTTATCCGTGGGGTGATGCCTTTAACGTCGATGCTGGTAATTTTAAAGAACGTGGTATTCGTGGTACAACGGCAGTCGGTAGTTTTCCTGATGGAGCAAGTGCTTATGGCGTAGAAGACATGGCTGGTAATGTCCGCGAATGGGTCGCAAATTTCTTGTTGCCCTACGAAGGTCAAGCCGCTGATGCAGACCCTTACTTTGGCGAAACCTTCCGTATCCATCGTGGTGGTGGCTGGTTTGACGAAGAAGGTGGTGAGGTTTTAACCACTTATAACCGTAACGCTGGTCCACCAGATGTAACGGCCAATGACGATATTGGTTTCCGCTGTGCCCGTAGTTTAGAATAAGAATAGATAATTATAGGATACAATAACGCGATGAAGCTTGGTTTACCCATACATAGCCAAAATATGGTCAATAAAATTTCACGGAATAATGTTTTTATGGTATGCAATTGCCAGATTTTGGGTAACGGTTATCTGTATCTATAAATATATATTGCTAACAATGCCCGACTTATAAACAGTCGGGCGTTTATTTTTTATATATGGCAGTTTCAACTTTCTTTTAAAATCTCCCAAAAATCGTTGGTTGATCCTGCTAAAGCCAGTCCCTTTCGACAGGCTCAGGGGACGGCGGGAAATTTATTTTTCTGGAACTGCCGTAAATATTCAGTAAACTCGCCAGAAGGAACGTCAGAAACCCGATTTCTTTGAGAAATCGGGTTTCTAGGGCGGTTTTACTGAACTTTTACGAACTGCCTATGCGATTATTCTATCGCTTTTTACTAATCGTTCCGTGGCTAATTTTAGTGTTTGTCGGCTGTGTGCCACCTAATAATACACCTGTCGAAACTGCTACCTTGCCACCGCCTACACCGAGCCATAATCTTGAATTTGGTGACGGCTCAGATTTACTTGACCGAGTATTAGAACGAGGTGTTTTACGGGTTGGGGTGCGAGTTTGGCCCGATTCGGCGTTGGCCGCTCCAGTGTTTCGAGGTGCTTCCAACGCGGCTACGGGAGGAGCCTTAACTGGCTTTGAAGTTGATATAGCCCAGAAACTAGCCCAACAGTTAGGGCTTGAGTTAGAGTTGGTCGAGGCTAATCCCGCTTTTTTGCTGACTGGAGCATGGCAAAATCAATGGGATATTGCGCTAGGAGCCATAACTCCGTTTGACCAGCCCTTGCTCTCGGCTCAACAGCCTATTTTTTATTCAAAAAGTTATGGCTACTTGCCGATGGGAATGTTAGTTGCTCAAGATAATACCGATATTTCGGGTTTGGTAGACTTAGCAAATAAACGATTAGCAGTTATAAACCACAGTGCCTATCAAGCTATTTTAGCACCCCGTAATTTACCCTTAACTGTACAGGGGCAACCCTTATCAATCCCATTACCTCCCGAAACAGAACAAGTGGCGGTCAGTAGTTTATCGTTAGCCATTGAGCGATTAGGTCAAGTAGATGAGATTGTTGAAGCGAATCAAGAGAACCAACATTTAGACGCTCTATTTGGCCCCACGCCCATGTTAGAGCAAGCGATTAGCAGTGGCTGGGCAGTCAAGTTTGCCCCTCACGCGGTCACGGTGGGGTATCAACCTGTTTCAGTCGCGGTCGTCTCTCAAGATGGCCTTAAGGTAGATAGATTATTGCAAGAGATCAATCGTGTTTTAGCCCAAATGGATCAAGATAGCGACTTGTTAGCAATTTACCTGACTTGGTATGACCAAGATTTTAGCCGAGTACCGTAGAAAACCAAAAGCTGTTCAGTTCTAATCTATATGGGCATAATCGTGACGCTACAAGCGTCACCTACAGTAATTTTGTCAGACATGAGGTCGTGGAGGTCACGCTTGTAGCGTGACAAGCATGGAGAACTGAACAACCCTATCCCCATTCCTACAAGCGTCACCTATAGTGATTTTGTCAGACATGAGGCCGTAGAGGTCACACTTGTGTAAATATTCAGTGAACTCGCCAGAAGGAACATCAGAAACCCGATTTCTTTGAGAAATCGGGTTTCTAGGGCAGTTTTACTGAACTTTTACGACGAACATGGAGAACTGAACAGCCCTAGTAGGAAACCCTGTTAACTCCTTGTTCCCAAACTCAGTTTGGAAACACAATTGTTCAAGCAAACGCTGTTTGCGACTTGCTACATGCCAGAAACAGAATTTCTAGGGCAAATACGTTCCCAATCTGGAGATTGGGAACGAGGGAAACGAGGGAAATCTCCAAAACGAGGGAAGTTTTGCAAAGTTTAGACCTTCAAGAAACTTCGTACCTTGAAGGACGCGAAGCCGTTCACCTCCGAGGTGCGAAGCTCCTCGTTCGCCCGTTGGTAGTTCGGGGAGGTGTTTGAGAAAAACCCCGCAAGATTTATTTAACAGTGTATTTAGTTTGTAGTCGTTGTTAGTTGTTTAATTAAGGAGAAAAAGAGATGCGTACCAAAAAACTGTTTTTTATAATGGCAACATTGCTAACTCTAGCCTTAGTCGCCGCCCAGTGTGGTGGAGCCGAGCCTGCCGCACCACCTAAGGAAGAAGCTCCCAAAGAGGAACCTGCCCCTGAAAAAGAAGAACCAGCCGAAGAACCGGCGAAAGAGGAAGCCAAACCAGCCTCTGATGCGTTACCTGATTTAGCTGGACGCGATATCACGATCGCCATTGAGAACGCTTATCTACCCTTTAACTATATTTCACTGGAGACAGGCGAGCCGGGCGGTTGGGACTATGACGCTTGGGATGAAATCTGTAACCGCTTGAACTGCGTGCCGGTTTATCAAGAAGTAGCTTGGGATGGCATGATTGCCGCAGTGGGTCAAGGTCAGTATGATGCCGCCGCTGACGGAATTACGATTACTGATGAACGGGCCGAAGTGGTTGATTTTTCAGACGGCTACATCACCATTGATCAACGATTGTTGACCCGTAAAGATGAAGACCGTTTTGACGGGCCGGAAAGCCTCGCCGCCGATGAAAACTTGTTAATCGGTTCCCAAGTCGGTACAACGAACTATGTCACGGCTGAGGAGTTGGTCGGCCCCGACCGAGTGGTTTCCTTTAATGATTTTGGCTTGGCTGTACAAGCTCTGTTGGCCGGAGATGTGGACGCGGTGGTCATGGATGAGACTGCTGGTCAAGGGTATGTGGGGGTCAACGCCGAAGAGTTGCAACTGTTAGGCCCATCAATGGAGAGTGGTGAGCTTGGCTTTATTTATCCGCAGGGAAGCGATCTCGTCGAGCCTGTCAACGCCGCTTTGGCCTCGATGAAAGCTGACGGTACTTTGGATACGTTAGCCGCAGAATATTTCTCCAACAACTTTACCGTCACTTATGATGATATTGGCGATGGGGCTTATACTGAATCTGCAGCCGCTGACTTGCCTGATTTAGAAGGTCGCGAAATTACAATTGCTATTGAGAATGCTTATCTACCCTTTAACTATATTTCACTGGAGACAGGCGAGCCGGGCGGTTGGGACTATGACGCTTGGGATGAAATCTGTAACCGCTTGAACTGCGTGCCGGTTTATCAAGAAGTGGCTTGGGATGGCATGATCGCCGCGGTGGGTCAAGGTCAGTATGATGCCGCCGCTGACGGAATTACGATTACTGATGAACGGGCCGAAGTGGTTGATTTTTCAGACGGCTACATCACCATTGATCAACGATTGTTGACCCGTAAAGATGAAGACCGTTTTGACGGGCCGGAAAACCTCGCCGCCGATGAAAACTTGTTAATCGGTTCCCAAGTCGGTACAACGAACTATGTCACGGCTGAGGAGTTGGTCGGCCCCGACCGAGTCATTTCCTTTAATGATTTTGGTTTGGCCGTACAAGCTCTATTAGCCGGAGATGTGGATGCAGTGGTCATGGATGAGACTGCTGGTCAAGGGTATGTGGGGGTCAACGCCGAAGAGCTACAACTGTTAGGCCCATCAATGGAGAGTGGTGAACTTGGCTTCATCTATCCGCAGGGAAGCGATCTAGTCGAGCCTGTCAACGCCGCTTTAGCCTCGATGAAAGCTGACGGTACTTTGGATACGTTAGCCGCAGAATATTTCTCCAACAACTTTACCGTCACTTATGATGATATTGGTGAAGGTGCGTACACCGAAGAATAAAACCATAAGTGTCAGCTTAACGTTTGTAGTAGGCGATTCATCGCCTCAAACGGCACTAAAGTACCTACTACGAACCTCTTAAGTTGACGATCATGGAATAAAAACTATGTCAAAAAAATCCGAAGCCTCCTCAATATCAGCCGAAGTCGTTAAAAATCTGCCGTGGTGGTTTATCGCCATTATTTTGCTAGGTGTTTATTTCGTCATTCTGGTCTTCACGAATGACCTATATGCCGAAGTGTTTGCCTTTGTGAAAGATGGTGTTCTGACGACGATACAGATTACTGCTACCGCGTATGCTTTTTCTATTACTATTGGCATGTTTACCGGTTTAGCCTTAGTCTCTAAAAATAGATTAGTTTACAACGCCGCTACCTTTTATGTGCAGGTGATACGGGGGATACCGATTTTGGTTATCATCCTCTATATTGCCTTTGCCGGAGTTCCGCTTGTTGTATCAGGAATTAATCTGATCGGGACAACCTTGGCTGATATGGGGCTTTTGGGAGCAGAGAACATTTTTGTTTCCCTACAAAATCGTGATATTAGTTTGTTGTATCGCGGGGTTATTGCTTTAGCAATCAGTTATGGTGCTTTTTCGGCTGAGATATTCCGAGCCGGGATTCAGTCGATTGGGCATGGACAGATGGAAGCGGCTCAATCATTAGGTATGAGCTATATCCAAGCCATGCGACATATCATTTTACCACAAGCCGTGCGTCGAGTTTTGCCACCGTTGGGTAATGACTTAATCGCCATGCTCAAAGAATCATCACTAATATCGGCTTTGGGTGTACGTGAAATTACCCAAATGGGGAAACTGTATAGTGCTAAATCGTTTGAATATTTAGCTACCTACAACGTAGTCGCTGTTCTTTATCTGACCATGACCGTCCTACTCTCATTGGGTGTGCGGGCCATGGAAAAACGCTTTAGAATCAACTAATCAGCTACCCACAAGTTTGTAACTTGCGGGTAGCTTGCCCTGCATAGTTTTATAGTTGTATCATGCTTTTTAACTTGCGTTTAAGGCAAGGCTAGTAGTATGGTCTCACATTTTACTTAAAGGGGGTGATGCCGTAGGAAAACGCGTTGGTATTGTTAATTTTTAACAGAACATCTTACACCTAAGTTAAGATGTTCTAAAAATATGGACAAGGAGCAAATAAGCCCATCCATGATTATATACTCAATGATTAGATGTCTTGAGGAGGAGATTTTAAGAGATGAGTAAACGATTTTTTCTGTTGATTTGCCTGTTAGCCTCGGTCGCCTTGATTGCGGCTCAATGTGGTGGTGCCGCCACACCTGAACCTAAAGAAGAACCGGCCGCCGAAGAACCAGCCGCCGAAGAACCAGCCGCCGAAGAACCAGCCGCCGAAGAACCAGCCGCCGAAGAACCAGCCGCCGAAGAACCAGCCGCCGAAGAACCAGCCGCCGAAGTTGCCAGTTGTGAAGATGCCCTTGGTTGTATAACCGTCGCCCCCGGCGATCCAATTCGCATCGCCTCTGCCCTCGTGATTGCTGGACCAAACGAAACCTTGGGAATCGACTCCCAACGTGGTGCTGAAATCGCCATTGATGATTATGGCGAAATTGCTGGTCACTCGGTAGAACTGCAAGCCGAGGACGCTGGCTGTTCTGCTGAGGGTGGTCAAACCGCCGCTCAAAAAATTGCCTCAGATGAGAGCATCGCCGCTGTTGTGGGGCATAACTGCTCTAGCTCTTGTACCCCCGCCGCCCCCATCTATAATGATGCCGGTTTGACTATGGTATCAACCTCATGTACTGCGCCAGCCTTAACCGATCCGGTTAACCACACCCCAAGTTTCTTACGAACTGCTCATAACGACAACGTTCAAGGTCGGGTGATGGCTGAATATGTGTACAACGAACTCGGTTTAACCAGTGCGGCCACCATCCACGATGGTAGCCCCTACGCCGAGCAGTTACAACAAGTCTTTGCTGACGTATTCACCGAACTTGGTGGAACGGTTACAGCTCAAGAAGCAGTCAACATCGGTGATACCGACATGCGTCCGGTGCTGACCTCTATTTCTGCCGGTGCCCCAGAGTTTATCTACTATCCCATCTTTATTGCTGAAGGTGCATTTATCACCGTTCAGTCTAAAGAGATTGCTGGTTTGGAAAACGTTCAACTGGCTGGTGCTGACGGTATGATCTCACCTGACTTCATCGCCGCCGCCGGAGAAGCCGCCGAAGGGATGATTATCTCCGGTCCTGATCTGAACTTTGCCGGTGGGGCTTATGCTGATTTCCTTTCCAAGCACGAAGCCAAATATGGTGGCGAGCCTGTTGCCGCTTTCCATGCTCATGCTTACGATGCCGCCTCAATCATCCTTAGTGCCATCGACTCTGTGGCTCAAACCGATGGCGATGGTAACACCATCATCGGTCGTCAAGCATTGCGTGATGCTATCTATGCTACCTCTGGTCATGCTGGTATTACAGGTAACTTAAGCTGTAACGAAAATGGTGACTGTGCTGACCCGAAAATCGCGGTCAACACGATTAGTGGTGGTGCATACGTCCCTGTTGGTGGTGGCGGTGATGCCGCTTGTGAATATGGTGGTCTGCTAAAGAGCATCGAAGCGGTTGATGACCTAACCGTCAAATTCAACCTCTGTTCACCGGACGTAGCCTTCCCTTCAAAAATGGCCTTTACCGCCTTTAGTATCCATCCTTCCGAATATCTGGAAGAAACCAATGGAACTGGCGACATCTTAGAAAAACCAATCGGCACTGGCCCTTACCAAATGACCGCTTGGAACCGTGGTGAAGATATTGTGCTCGAAAAGTTTGACGACTACTGGGGCGAAACAGCTAAAACCGACACCGTCATTTTCCGCTGGAGTTCAGAAGGCGCACAACGTCTGCTCGAACTGCAATCCGGTACCGTTGACGGAATCGACAACCCCTCACCCGATGACTTCGCCGTCATTGAAGGGGATGATACCTTAGCTCTTTATCCTCGTGAAGGTCTTAACGTCTTCTACTTGGGTATGAACACTGCCTTCCCACCGTTTGACAACGAACTGGTTCGTCAAGCCATGACTTACGGGATTGACAAAAGCCGTATCGTCGATAACTTCTATCCGGCTGGTTCAATCACCTCCGAATACTTCACCCCATGTGCTATTCCGGGTGGCTGTACTGGTGATGCCTTCCCCACTTATGATCCTGAAAAAGCCAAAGAACTGTTGGCCGAAGCGGGTTATGCAGACGGGTTTGACACCAAAATCTCCTATCGTGATGTGGTTCGAAGCTACTTGCCAGAGCCGGGTGTTGTCGCTCAGGATATTCAAGCCCAACTGGCTGACTTAGGAATCAATATCCAAATCGAAGTCATGGAAAGTGGTGCTTTCCTTGATGCCGCCGATGCTGGCGAACTCGAAGGCTTCCACATGTTAGGTTGGGGCGCTGACTATCCAGACCCAACCAACTTCTTAGACTACCACTTTGGCAGTGGCGCGAGCGCTCAGTTTGGCGAAGGTTTCACAGATATTCATGATGCTTTAGCCTTAGGCGCGAGCCTAGTCGATCAAGCAGAGCGTGATGTCGCTTATGCCAATGCCAACAACTTACTCATGCAACACTCACCGATGGTGCCGATTTCACACGGTGGTTCTGGTACAGCCTTTAAAGCTGGAGCCGAAGGCGCGCATGCCTCACCATTAGGCAACGAGTACTTTGCCGTGATGGAAGTACCCGGCCAAGATACCTTCATCTGGATGCAGAATGCTGAACCAATCAGCACCTACTGTGCCGATGAAACTGATGGCGAAACCTTGCGACTGTGTGAGCAGTTCGCTGAGCCATTGTTAGCCTACGAAGTGGCTGGTACCGCGGTGAAACCAGCTCTAGCTGAAAGCTACGAAGCCAGTGACGACCTAACTGAGTGGGTATTCTACTTACGTCCGGGTGTTAAATTCCATGACGGCTCAGACCTTGATGCAGAAGATGTTATCAAGAGCTTTGAAGCCCAATGGGATGCCGCCAGCCCGCTCCATACCGGACGCGCCGGTGACTTCACCTACTTCAATGCCTTCTTTGGTGCTTTCAAAAACGCTGAATAGGTTACACCCATGTAAGGGTAGTATCCCTAAGAATCGGGATTAAATAAGTTGCGCGTCCCAGAGTGGTTCAATCGTAAATATTCAGTGAACTCGCCAGAAGGAACGTCAGAAACCCGATTTCTTTGAGAAATCGGGTTTCTAGGGCGGTTTTACTGAACTTTTACGTTCAATCTTAAAGATTGAACCACTCTTATGACCAACATGCATGAGAGACTTATTCACCCCGTTTTAGGAGATAAAGGGATTCCTAAATAAAGGAGTGCAAAAGCTTCTTGCTTTTGCCAGAAACAAACATGCAAAAACAAGAAGCTTTTGCACTCCGTGTATCTCAATGTTGAGTTTTTATGAGATAATTAGTTATTCCCGAACATATCTAATGTGTATGGTCAAAAGAGTACCTTCTCCGCACGATGATACAATCAATGTCGTGTGGAGAAACGAAATTACACTATTAAAGTACGTACCTTAAATACGTCGAGGAGATTTTAAGAGATGAGTAAACGATTTTTTCTGTTGATTTGCCTGTTAGCCTCAGTTGCCTTGATTGCGGCCCAGTGTGGTGGTGCCGCCACGCCTGAACCTAAAGAAGAATCGGCCAAAGAAGAACCGGCTAAAGAAGAGCCAGCCGCCGAAGAACCAGCCGAAGAAGCACCAGTCGAAGAACCGGCTGAAGAAGCACCAGCCGAAGTTGCTAGTTGTGAAGATGCCCTTGGTTGTATAACCGTCGCCCCCGGTGATGCAATTCGCATCGCCTCTGCCCTCGTGATTGCTGGGCCAAACGAAACCTTGGGGATCGATTCCCAACGTGGCGTTGAAATCGCCATTGATGATTATGGCGAAATTGCCGGTCACTCGGTAGAACTACAAGCCGAGGACGCTGGCTGTTCTGCTGAGGGTGGTCAAACCGCCGCTCAAAAAATCGCCTCTGATGAGAGTATCGCTGGGGTTATAGGGCATAACTGCTCTAGCTCTTGTACCCCCGCCGCCCCCATCTATAATGATGCTGGTTTGACTATGGTATCAACCTCATGTACTGCACCAGCCTTGACCGATCCGGCTAACCACAGCCCGAGCTTCTTACGAACTGCTCATAACGACAACGTTCAAGGTCGGGTGATGGCTGAATATGTATACAACGAACTCGGTTTAACCAGTGCGGCCACCATCCACGATGGTAGCCCCTACGCCGAGCAGTTACAACAAGTCTTTGCTGATGTATTTACTGAACTTGGTGGAACGATTACCGCTCAAGAAGCAGTCAACATCGGTGATACCGACATGCGTCCGGTGCTGACCTCTATTTCTGCCGGTGCCCCAGAGTTTATCTACTATCCCATCTTTATTTCTGAAGGTGCATTTATCACCGTTCAGTCTAAAGAGATTGCCGGTTTGGAAAATGTTCAACTGGCCGGTGCTGACGGTATGATATCTCCTGACTTCATCGCCGCCGCCGGAGAAGCCGCCGAAGGAATGATAATCTCCGGCCCTGACCTGAATTTTGCCGGTGGGGCGTATGCTGATTTCCTTTCCAAACACGAAGCCAAATATGGCGGCGACCCTGTTGCCGCTTTCCATGCTCATGCTTACGATGCCGCCTCAATCATCCTTGGTGCCATTGACTCTGTGACTCAAACCGATGGTGATGGTAACACCATCATCGGTCGTCAAGCATTACGTGATGCTATCTATGCTACCTCTGGTCATGCTGGTATCACTGGTAACTTAACTTGTAACGAAAATGGTGACTGTGCTGACCCGAAAATCGCGGTCAATACCATTAGCGGTGGTGCATACGTGCCGGTTGGTGGTGCAGAAGAAGCATCTGCTGACGGTGGTGACATGGAAGCTGTTGCTGGTTGTGAAGATGCCCTGGGTTGTGTAACCGTCGCCCCCGGTGATCCAATTCGCATCGCCTCTGCCTTAGTTATTGCTGGGCCAAACGAAACATTAGGGATTGACTCCCAACATGGTGTTGAAATCGCCATTGATGATTATGGCGAAGTTGCTGGTCACTCGGTAGAACTACAAGCCGAAGACTCTGGCTGTTCTGCTGAGGGTGGTCAAACCGCCGCTCAGAAGATTGCCTCAGATGAGAGTATCGCTGGGGTTATAGGGCATAACTGCTCTAGCTCTTGTACCCCTGCCGCCCCCATCTACAACGATGCCGGTTTGACAATGATATCAACCTCATGTACTGCACCAGCCTTGACCGATCCGGCTAACCACACCCCAAGTTTCTTACGAACTGCTCATAATGACAATGTTCAAGGGCGGGTGATGGCTGAATATGTGTACAACGAACTCGGTTTGACCAGCGCGGCCACCATTCACGATGGTAGCCCCTACGCCGAGCAGTTACAGCAAGTCTTTGCTGACGTATTCACTGAACTTGGTGGAACGGTTACCGCCCAAGAAGCGATTAATGTCGGTGACACTGACATGCGTCCGGTATTGACCTCTATCTCTGCCGGTGCCCCAGAGTTCATCTACTACCCCATCTTTATTTCTGAAGGTGCATTCATCACCGTTCAGTCTAAAGAGATTGCTGGTTTGGAAAACGTTCAACTGGCCGGTGCTGACGGTATGATATCTCCTGACTTCATCGCCGCCGCCGGAGAAGCCGCCGAAGGAATGATAATCTCTGGTCCTGACCTGAACTTTGCCGGTGGAGCCTATGAGGAGTTCCTTGCTACGCACGAAGCCAAATATGGTGATTCGCCGCCAAGTGCGTTCCATGCTCATGCCTATGATGCCGCCTCAATCATCCTTGGTGCCATCGACTCTGTGGCTCAAACCGATGGCGATGGTAACACCATCATCGGTCGTCAAGCATTGCGTGATGCTATCTATGCTACCTCTGATCATTCTGGTATTACCGGTAACTTAAGCTGTAACGAAAATGGTGACTGTGCTGATCCAAAGATCGCGGTCAACACGATTAGTGGTGGTGCATACGTCCCTGCTGGTGGTGGCGGTGATGCCGCTTGTGAATATGGTGGTCTGCTAAAGAGCATCGAAGCGGTTGATGACCTAACCGTCAAATTCAACCTCTGTTCACCGGACGTAGCCTTCCCTTCAAAAATGGCCTTTACCGCCTTTAGTATCCATCCTTCCGAATATCTGGAAGAAACCAATGGAACTGGCGACATCTTAGAAAAACCAATCGGCACTGGCCCTTACCAAATGACCGCTTGGAACCGTGGTGAAGATATTGTGCTCGAAAAGTTTGACGACTACTGGGGCGAAACAGCTAAAACCGACACCGTCATCTTCCGCTGGAGTTCAGAAGGCGCGCAACGTCTGCTCGAACTGCAATCCGGTACTGTTGATGGAATCGACAACCCCTCACCCGACGACTTCGCCGTCATTGAAGGGGATGATACCTTAACTCTCTATCCTCGTGAAGGTCTTAACGTCTTCTACTTGGGTATGAACACCGCCTTCCCACCGTTTGACAACGAACTGGTTCGTCAAGCCATGACTTACGGGATTGACAAGAGCCGTATCGTCGATAACTTCTATCCGGCTGGTTCAATCACCTCCGAATACTTCACCCCATGTGCTATTCCGGGTGGCTGTACTGGTGATGCCTTCCCCACTTATGATCCTGAAAAAGCCAAAGAACTGTTGGCCGAAGCGGGTTATGCAGACGGGTTTGACACCAAAATCTCCTATCGTGATGTGGTTCGAAGCTACTTGCCAGAACCGGGTGTTGTCGCTCAAGATATTCAAGCCCAACTGGCTGACTTAGGAATCAATATCCAAATCGAAGTCATGGAAAGTGGTTCTTTCCTTGATGCCGCCGATGCTGGCGAACTCGAAGGCTTCCACATGTTAGGTTGGGGCGCTGACTATCCAGACCCAACCAACTTCTTAGACTATCACTTTGGTGGTGGTGCGAGCGCTCAGTTTGGCGAAGGTTTCACAGATATTCATGATGCTTTAGCCTTAGGCGCGAGCCTAGTCGATCAAGCAGAGCGTGATGTCGCTTATGCCAATGCCAACAACTTACTCATGCAACACTCACCGATGGTGCCGATTTCACACGGTGGTTCTGGTACAGCCTTTAAAGCTGGAGCCGAAGGCGCGCATGCCTCACCATTAGGCAACGAGTACTTTGCCGTGATGGAAGTACCCGGCCAAGATACCTTCATCTGGATGCAGAATGCTGAACCAATCAGCACCTACTGTGCCGATGAAACTGATGGCGAAACCTTGCGACTGTGTGAGCAGTTCGCTGAGCCATTGTTAGCCTACGAAGTGGCTGGTACAGCGGTGAAACCGGCTCTGGCTGAAAGCTACGAAGCCAGTGACGACCTGACTGAGTGGGTATTCTACTTACGTCCGGGTGTTAAATTCCATGACGGCTCAGACCTTGATGCAGAAGATGTTATCAAGAGCTTTGAAGCCCAATGGGATGCCGCCAGCCCGCTCCATACCGGACGCGCCGGTGATTTCACTTACTTCAATGCCTTCTTTGGTGCTTTCAAAAACGCTGAATAGGTTATACCCATGTAAGGCTTACACGTAAGGCAAAACAGTATCGTAGCACAGTGCTTTAGCCTGTGCAGTACACAACCTGAAGGCTGTGCTACGTATTTTGCTTGAATTATGTTGTTAGCCTCACGTAACATTAAATAATGTTATTACACTGATGTAAATCAAGGCAGGGTGTTGTTCCAATTCAAACATTGCTGGACAATACCCTGCCTTTTTCTTGAAACTACTTCTAGGGTTTTTGGTTTTAGATTTGCGATTCATCTATTCGCTAATCGTAAATCTAAAATCGTAAATCTAAAATCCACTATGGGACAATACATTATTCGCCGTGTTTTTTTGGCGATACCCGTTATTTTTGGAATTATGCTCATGACCTTTGTGCTGGCTCGAGTCATCCCCGGCGACCCATGTCGTGCTGTATTAGGGGAACGAGCCACCGATGAGATTTGTGATGCCTTCTTTGAGCGGCATGGTCTCGACCAACCAATTCCGGTTCAGTTTGGAGTTTATATAAAACAGATTCTTCTCGAAGGTGATTTTGGTAACTCGTTGCGTTTTAATCGACCCGTTACCGAAATCATGGTCGAACGGCTTCCGGTAACGCTAGAGTTAGCCCTATCAGCCTTAGCCTTTGCCACATTTTTTGGCCTAATCTTTGGTATCGTCTCCGCCTACTGGCACAACTCTGCCATTGATGTTGGTACCATGATGGGAGCCAATATCGGAGTCTCCATGCCCGTTTTTTGGTTAGGCTTGATGTTACAATATCTCTTTGCTCTTAAATTAAAAGGAACAATCTTTCAGCTTCCTCCCTCTGGGCGCTTATCTTCCGGACTAGACAATCCTCCTTTCTTTGAGGTGTGGGGCTGGGATTTAAACGAAGGTACTTTGTTCTTTACCTTCTGTTTGTTTTTGAGCAACTTAAACCTATTCAACTCGATTATCACCGCCAATTGGGAGGTGTTTTGGGATGCCGCTCAACATCTAGTTTTACCCACCATTGCAGTCGGAACCATCCCCCTCGCCATTATTGCTCGGATCACCCGATCTAGCCTGCTCGAAGTCTTGAGCC
Organism: Anaerolineales bacterium HSG25; assembly: GCA_030377865.1. Classification (GTDB taxonomy): domain Bacteria; phylum Chloroflexota; class Anaerolineae; order 4572-78; family J111; genus JAUCGB01. The sequence continues at coordinate 14,348 of JAUCGA010000006.1, forward strand.
TCGATTATATCCGCACTGCCAGAGCCAAGGGGGTCTCTGAAACCCTCATGGTCTTCCGGCATGCCCTTAGTAACTCGTTACTACCTGTGGTTACAATTGTTGGACTACAGCTAGGTATATTGGTAAGTGGTGCAGTGTTGACCGAAACAATTTTTAATTTGGCTGGTCTAGGCCGAACTTTGTATGAAGCGATTACTGCCCGTGACTATATTATTATCCAAGGCATGACCTTAGTTGTGGCCGTTGTCTTTGTTTTTGTCAATCTAATCGTTGATGTATCTTATGCCTTCCTTGATCCTCGTATTCGTTTAAGTTAAATAAGTAGCGTGTTTGATTAATAAAGTGTCGGCTGAAAGCCGATGCTCTATAGTCAATGCTCATTCCTAAATAAACGGATTAACAGTTAGGAATTAAGTACATTGTTATTAAGTTATACATGGTTTTACCGTAGCGCAGGCTTTAGCCTGTATTTTGAAACTCGGTCTAAAGACCGAGCTACGAAATCCTACAAAACTTATTTAACGTTGTATTAAGTAGTTTTCAGAACTAACTTGTAAAAAACAGAAGTGTATCCATGAGGGTAACGGGTGTGTACCCGTTACCCATAACAGGCGGGTGTATACCCGCCAAATACCCGTTGCGATTACATAATCGCAACGATCAGGACATGGTATTTGGGTAAAAATAACAACTTAGAAATGAAAGTTACTTAAGCTTTAGACCCTAAAAATTTTCAAAACCCTTAGAGTCTGCCGCATACCAGCAAATTCTTAATTCCTAATTCTTAATTCTTAATCATCATGACCGTAGCTACCGCCGCTAAACTATCGGCTAAAGCCAAAGAACCAAGCAGTCTTTATCAGGATGCATTTCGTCATCTTATGCAGAAGAAGTCTGCTGTAATAGGTCTCCTCATTTTGTTGTTTTTCGTTTTTGTGGCCGTCTTTGCGGGGATGATTGCCCCGTATGATCCCATCACGCAGTTGATTGGTAAAGAAGATGGTATCAAAAAACGCTCACCTCCTTGCATCCACATGTTGGGCTGTGAAGGCCCTCAACATGTTTTTGGTGTAGACGCTAATTTCCGTGATTTTTTCAGCCGTATGGTATATGGGTCTCGACTATCGTTGATGGTTGGGTTTACTTCTGTGACCTTTGCCATTGTGGCCGGAACAATTTTAGGTGCTATCGCCGGGTATGCGGGAGGCTGGGTTGATAATTTGATTATGCGCTTTATGGATGTCCTCCTGGCCTTTCCTGCTCTAATTTTGGCGATTGCGATTGTCACTGTGCTTGGCCCGGGTCTAATAAACGCCTTACTCGCTATCGCCATTGTGACGATCCCGAGTTACGCACGGGTTATTCGTTCCAGTGTTATCTCGGTCAAAGAGCAAGAGTATGTGACTGCCGGTCATGCCTTGGGCGTTCCTCCGGCTCGGATTCTGTTCAGAGCCATCTTACCTAATTCGATTACCCCGCTCATTGTGCAAGCTACCTTGGGTATCGGGACGGCTATTGTTGAAGTCGCCGCTCTCTCCTTTTTGGGGCTAGGCGCACAACCACCCACTCCAGAATGGGGTTCCATGCTTAGTGCCGAACGGAATCAGGTTTTTACCGCCCCTCACTTGGTTTTTATTCCCGGTATGGCTATTACGTTGGTCGTGCTCGGTTTTAACCTCCTTGGTGATGGTCTGCGCGATGCGTTAGACCCACGCCTGAATCGGCGCTAATTTTTTTCAGGTTATCTGTGGCGATGGTCATGGTTTCGACCAACACCTCCGAGGAGCTTCGCACCTCGAAGGAGAACGACTCCACGACCTTCAAGGTGCGAATCTCCTTGAAGGTCTGGTCTCTTTGGCCGAAACGAAGACTAACGCAAAAAAGGTTAGCGTTAAAATACGCTAACCTTTTTTGTGTACACGATATAAGTTCGTTTTATATTCTATTGCTCAAGGCTTAGTCAAAATCGGCAATCAAATCAGCTTCATCTTCAATGCCAATTGACAGATTTCGACTTTATTGTACTTGCATGCAGGGGGTTGTGGCAAACAATATTGGGTTATTCCTCCTTTTCTAATAACTCCCCTTACTTTTATCCCCTGACAGTTGATTAAACGGAAAAGATTCAATATAATTATAATACAAGGTTTTATCTAAACGTGGGAGATTAACTGTGGCAAATGAAAATTATACATCAGGCTGGGGTACATCCGACTACTCCAGTGGGTTTGGTGATTTAGGTCAAAACACCTTACCACAAGGCTCAATTTTACAAGCACGCTACGAAGTGCTTAAAGTATTAGGTGTCGGAGGTATGGGCGCGGTCTATCTGGCTCAAGATTTGCGATTTACTGGCGTGGTTCGGCATTGTGCCGTCAAAGAAATGGTTATTGCTACGCCTGACCCGCAAACTCGTCATGTAGCTATGCAAAATTTCAATCGAGAAGCGAATCTATTGGTGCAACTTAGTAATCCCGGTATCCCCAAGATTTATGATTTCTTTAATGAAGCTAATCGAAGTTATCTGGTGATGGAGTATGTGGATGGTAAGGATTTAGAGACGATTCTGGAAAATTCTGATGATCAGCTTGATGAGGTTACGGTGCTAGACTGGGCGCTTCAAATTTGTGATGTGTTGAATTATCTACACAACCAAAAACCGCCGATTATCTTTAGAGACCTAAAACCGGCCAACATTATGTTACGCAAACAAAATCGCATTGCTCTAATTGATTTTGGTATCGCCAAAGCATTCGAGTCCGGTCAAAAAGGGACGATGATTGGTACAGAGGGCTACTCACCTCCAGAGCAGTATCAGGGAGTGGCTTCTCCTAAGGTCGATATTTATGCCTTGGGAGCAACGTTACATCATCTATTAACCAAACGAGACCCTCGCCTAGAACCGCCCTTTACGTTTCAAGAGGCGCTTCCAAACTCCATTAATCCTGACCTGAGCCAAGAGACAGGGGCAATCATCATGAAAGCATTAGAGTATAGCCCCAATAGTCGTTATTCCTCAGCCTCTGTTTTTAGAGAGGCATTGTCGAAGATTATCGAAAAAAGCGGTGGAACGGTCTCTAGTAGTGCGCCTATGGCTACGAAGGTGCTTCCTGATACCAATCCAAACATGGTCAACCCAACTCCAGCACCAGCACCTCCACCTGTTCAACAATATCCTCCGCAAGCCGCCTATCCACCCAACTATCCGCCACCCGGTTATCCGGCTCAATATCCACCCAACTATCCGCCACCCGGTTATCCGGCTCAATATCCACCCGGCTATGCGCCACCCGGTTATCCGGTTGAAGAGGTTGAACCAGAGGAGACAATTACTCCAATTTGGACTTTTAAGTGTGAGGATGAGGTACGCGGGTCGGCTAGTGCTGATAAGAATAACCTTTATATTGGTAGTTATGACCATAATCTATATGCTATTGACCTGAAAACGGGTGAGTTTCAATGGAAGTTTGCTACCGATGGTGGTATTGCTACTCGGCCCCATGTTTCAGATAATCGAATCATATTTGGCTCTGAAGATCAGGTCTTGTATGCTATTTCGGCTCGGCGGGGAAGCATGATGTGGACATGTCCTACACAAGGACGTATTCGTTCATCGGCTACGGTTGAGTTTGGTCGAGTATTTTTTGGTTCTGATGATGGGCATGTGTATGCCATTAGTGCCGAAAACGGTCGGGTAGTGTGGGATTACGAGGCTATTGACCCCATTCGTTCTACGCCTGTTTTAGGGGACGAACTTCTGTTTGTTGGTACCGAGGCAGGTGATTTTTTGGCTTTAGAACTGCGAACCGGTGGTCTCAAATGGAAACACCGTGCTAAACGGGCTATTACTTCTAGTCCGACTCGACATAAAGAGAAAAATATACTGGTCGTGGGTTCATCTGACCGAGCGATATATGGCTTAAACGCCAAAAACGGGTATGAACTGTGGCAGATTCGAACCAAACAAGCGGTTATCTCTAGTCCAACCATTTATGAGGATATTGCTTATATTGGCGGGGCTGACAAAAATCTGTATGCCATCAATGTAGAAACTGGACGACAACTGTGGAAATATGAAGCCGATGCACCCATTATCTCTACTCCTGCGGTTACGGATGAGGCAATATATTTCGGTACCACCGATGGTGACGTAATTAGTATTGAACGTGGCAATAGAAAGCTCCGTTGGCGCTTTAAGACGGATGGTCCAGTTCCTTCATCACCCTTAGTTGTTGACGATATTGTCTATATTGGCTCGAACGACCATAGCGTTTATGCGCTACCCGCGTAGTAAGGCAGTTCCAGAATTTAAAACCTCCCAAAACCATTGAGACACTCTACCCCCGAAGCCACTTCCCCCCTAGCAGGGGGGACTGAGGGGGGTAGAGACTCTGCTCAATTTGGGAGATTTATTTTCTTGGAATTGCCTAAATGGGCGAATTGTTTAATTGTCCATCCGTGATTTTTATAGTCACGGATTCATATATCAATAAAAATCTCTATCGAAAATGAAAATTCTGTTGGGGTATTTGGAAAATGCCATTTGCACCACAGAATTATCCAACCCCTTGTTTTCGATAACGTTATTAACTGAACATTTACAACTAATCTTATGGGTTTGCTGAACAAAGTAGCAGATATTAATAAATCTCCGGCATTTAATCTTGATGTTAGACAGAGCCATAAATATTTATCAACTTCGACTGAGGAGCAGGCTTTGTATCTGTTGGTTAAAATGACCCATGCCTCTGACCTACGTCCATTAAGACTTCCACTCAACCTTTGCTTAGTACTAGACCGTAGCACCTCTATGCGAGGCGCTCGGCTACAGAATGTCAAACAGGGAGTGCAACAGATTATTGATGATTTGGAACCAGATGATGCATTGAGTGTGGTTTTGTTTAGTGATCGAGCCAAAGTATTATTGCCAAGTGAAAAAAATATACAAAAATCTCGACTTAAGTCGGTAATAAGCGCGATTCAATCGAGTGGTGGTACCGAAATGTTACAAGGGCTTGTAGCTGGGATTGAGCAGTTAAGGACACATCGGACGATGACCTCGATCAATCATCTTATGTTCATAACCGATGGGCAAACCTATGGAGATGAGGCTGGCTGTTTAGAGCAAGCTCAATTGGCAAATGCAAGCCAAATCACCCTAACCACTATGGGGATTGGCGAAGATTGGAACGAAACACTGTTAGAGAAGATGGCTGTTGCTTCAGGTGGAACATCTTTATATATTGATTCTCCTCGTGAGATTAGGCAAGCCTTCCAAACAAGCATGGATGCACTTACCTCCGTAGTTGCACGAGGGGTTAGCATGACGGTTGATACAGCATCAGGGATTCGACTTGAAAATATCTATATGATGACCCCGTACATCTCTGTGTTAGAGCATCAGGCTTCCAGATTGTTGCTTGGCCCTTTAGCTTGTGACACAGAGAAAACAATGCTCATGGAGTTTCGGGTGCGGGCAGAGGTCGCACAAACGTATCCTGACTCAATACAGATACATATTGAGGGTGATTTACCAGAGCAGACGAATTATTGTTCTCGACTTTCAAAACAGATTACGGTCGAGTTTTCTAAGAAACCCTCTCGAAATGTAACAATACCTTCGGATATTATTACTGCATTAGGCAAACTTGCCATTTTCAAACTACAAGAAAAAACAATGATTGATTTGGAACAAGGTGAAGTAACAACTGCAACTCAGCGACTAGAAACTATGGCCACCCGTTTATTGAATATTGGTGAAACTGAATTAGCTCGTTCGGCTTTGTTAGAGGCTGGACGCTTGGCTCGTACCGGTAATTTGTCCGCCGAAGGACGGAAAAAAATCCGATACGGTACTCGTAGTTTGTCGATGTTGCCAAAGGAGATTTACCGTGATTAAATGCCCTTTTTGCGAAGCAAAACAGGTTGATAATACGATTTTTTGTAGTGAATGTGGTGTTTATTTGTTAGAAGATGAGCGCCGAGGAACTGAAGCGCTTGATTTTGACGAGATGGATTGGGGGGATGAGAATGAGGAACCCCAAGCCGTTGAAGTTAAACCAGAAAACAACTTGCAACAATCGATCCATCTGAAAATTGGAGATGGAATACGAGAAATTGAGGCATCTTTGGCTAAAGCCATTCATTTGGGACGTTTAGACCCTGCTAGTGATGTCTTTCCTGAAGTTGATTTGAGTGATGAAAGTGGCCTAGAAAAAGGCGTTTCACGTCGTCATGCTCGGATAATAAAACGTGACGAGACCGTGGTGGTCGAGGATTTAGGCAGTATCAATGGTACATTTGTCAATGGAAAACGTTTGGCTCCGTACTTACCCGAAACCCTAAATGACGGTGATCAACTTCAGCTTGGTAATCTAGTAATAGAAATTGGAATGGGGTAACTTATATCCTCTAAAGGAGAAAAAACATGTCAATTACGGTAATTATTCACTTGGCAGGAGCCGATACAATGATGGCTGAAATAGATGAGATGCCAGACCCCACAGCCTCTTATGTTATCTGTACCAATCCTCGTACTCGTGATGGTAAACCGATTATCTATATCGACCCTGAAGCCGAGCTGATTTTTTTCCCGTGGGCGCGGATAACCTTTATGGAAGCTTTGCCTAGTGATGGTGGACAGGATAATTTTGAATCTTTCTTCCGTGACTAACATTACTTATGTAGGCGTTTTGTCTGCCGTACTCACAACAAGCTAATATGCCCCGAATCACTTGATAAACAAGTGGTTCATATCGAAGCCAACTTGAGCCGAATCAGGGTCGGATACTGTAGTAAAAGGTCGATTTTCATTTAAATCGGCCTTTTTTAGTTAGGGCTATAAAATTATAACATTATCAAATAGCCCAATTGTCATATCGGTTTTTAACAATGTCCTGTGGTAAAATAGAAATATTAATGTCTTCCTTTCTATCCTAAAAACCCCTCAAATGTATTGCCAAACAGTTGGAGGCACCATGAATGGTTGTCAGTTGAATGTTTTACTTGTAGATGATAATGAACAAGACTATATAATTACCCGCAATCTGCTAACTCGAATTAAAGATTGGCACGTTAATCTTGAATGGACTCTCTCCTTTGATGAAGGGGTCGAAAAGTTATCAACGATTGATTATACGGTTTGTTTGTTCAATTATGAAGATCATGGCAATCCCTTTATCAAACAAGCGTTTAGTCAAGATATAAAAATCCCCTTAATTGCACTCCTTGAATCTGAAAACCCCACTCTGATTAATGAAGCTATGGAGATTGGCGCGGTTGATTATCTGGTTAAAACACAACTTACCGCGGCCCTATTAAAGCGGGCATTACGGTATGCAATTCAATACAATCAACTGATGGCCGCTAACGTCAACCTAGAGCAAGAGGTGGTGGAAACCAAACAAGAGGTTAAGTCAATTGAAAAACGTAGTCAGCAGTACGAGATGTTGTTCGATATCAACATATACGCTGTCGAGGTTTTAAACGCTGATGGTGTGGCTCTTGACTGTAATCCCATGTATCAGCAGTTAATTGGTTATACCCGAGATGAGATTGTCGGCCAAGTAACCACCTCTTTTATGACCGAACGTAGTCGAAAGATGCTGACGCATAAATTATCTCAACTGGCAAAACAACCCTTTATTGAAAATGAAGTCGAGTTAGTACGTAAAGACGGCACAAAGATCATGGTCTGGCGACGAGCTAGAGCTGTTTTTGGTAACAACGGCACGGTTACAGGCATGGTTGCCTATAGCCGCGACATTACCGAACGCATGAAAGCGGTCAAACAAATTAGCATTTTAGCCCGTGCCCTAGAACAAAGTGCCATCGCCACCATGATTACTGATTATCGAGGTCGTATTGAATATACCAACTTTGAATATACCGAAATGACTGGTTATACCTACGAAGATGTTGCCGGAAAGCATATTCGTGCCTTTAAGCTAAAACATCTTCCCCGTGATTTATACGAGGATTTATGGGAAACTATTAATACTGGTGATGAGTGGCGAGGTGAGTTCCATAACCTTAAAAAGAACGATGAAAAATATTGGGAGGCTCTGACTATCACGCCGGTATACAACTCAAAGGGTGCATTAACCCATTTTGTGGTTGTGCAGGAAGATATTACTCAACGTATACAGAACGAAGCCGAAGCATTCCATTCCCATAATCGTATGGGCGAATTAATGGGAAACAAAATTCGCAACTTAACCTCCATGAATCAAATCTTGCAAAAAGAGATCGAGGAGCGAAAACGGGCTGAAATTGCTCTACAGCGTAATCGAGCTAGACTAAAAGCGCAATATAATGGTATTCCTGTACCGACTTATTCGTGGCAAGTCTCTGGTGATGATTTTGTACTAGTTGACTATAATAGTGCGGCAGAAAAAAGTAGTAATGGACGGGTAATTGATATTTTGGGTAAAAAGGCGAGTGAAGTGTTCAAAGATCGATCTCAAGTTCGGGCTGATTTTGAGCGCTCCGCTCGAGACCGTAAACTGGTCAAACGTGAAGCTCCCTATCGTCTCGTCTCAAGTGGTGAAACACGCCATTTTGTGACGACCTATAACTTTGTCCCGCCTAATTTGGTCATTGTTCATATCGAAGATATTACCGAGCATAAACATGCTCAAGGAACTGGTATTGAACTGGCTGAATTAGATGACTTAAAAGCAAAACATGCCCTAGAAGTAATAAATATTAGAGCTGAATTAGAGCAGACACAGAGTCGTCTTAAAGAAGTAGCGAACAATATTGATGACCGTCTGAAAGAGCAATATCGTGGTATCCCCATTCCAACCTACACTTGGCAGGTTATCGCTAATCAATATATTTTGGTTGACTTTAATGATGCCGCGGCCGAATCGATGGGACGTATTATCGATTTCTTCGGTAAATCTGCCGCCGAAATATTCAAAGAGCGCCCTCAGGTTTTGAGTGATTTTAAGCGCTGTTATCGAGAAAAACAAAATTTCAAACGAGAAGCACCCTATAAAATGGTCACTACAGGTGAAACCCGTTTTTTTGTTACCAGCTATCTTTATACCCCACCGAATCTTATCATCGTTCATATCCAAGATATTACTGAATATAAAGCAGTTGAAGCGGAACTCATTCGTTACCGTAATCAGCATAAACTCATGGCTGAGAATGACGTAAGCCCCAAAATATTCGAGCTAGAGGCTCAGTTACAGGATGAAATTGAACAGCGAGAACTGGTCGAAAATGCTCTTCATGAGCGAGATGCACAATTGGTAGAGATGGTTCACCATGAAGCGAACACCTCTAAATTGCTTGAGGTGGAAACAGCCTTACGCACCGAATTAAAACATCGTCAGGTACTAGAAGAACGCTTAAAGCATCTACAAAATGGGCATAACCAAACACAAGATATATCAGCAAAGTTAAGTACGGTAAAAGCCTCGCTCCAAACCGAGACCGAGAAGCGTCAGAAACTTGAGCAAACCTTGGCCGAAACAGAGGAGCGAATGAGAGCGGTGGCGAACAATATTGATGAGCGTATGAAGGAGCAATATCGAGGCATCCCCATCCCTACATACTCATGGCAGAGGATTGCTGATGAGTTTGTGTTGGTCGATTTTAACGATGCCGCGGCAGATGCAATGGGGCGTATTGTCGATTTCTTTGGCAAGAAAGCCAGCGAAATATTCAAAGACCGTGATCAGGTCTTAGCTGACTTTGAGACCAGTTTTTATGAACAGCGTGACATCACCCGAGAAGCACCATACACCTTGGTCACATCTGGCGAGACTCGCTTTTTTGTCACCTCATACATCTATACTCCACCCAATATGGTAATTGTACATATTCAAGATATTACCGAATATAAGAAAATTGAGGATGAACTGACCGCCTATAAACAAGGTTTAAATAAGGCATCTGAAGCGATTACCCAAAAACTCGCCGATATAAAGGAAATGTTACAGCACGAGCAGAAACTACGAAAACGGGTTGAAAAGCTTCTCAATGAAGCGCAACTTAAATTGCGAAAGTCGAAAAAATGGATTAAAGCGATGGCTGAGGAACATACAGTTACCATCCGTAAGTTAGAAAACGAGGTTGCGACCCAAAGATATGACAGGCATCAGGTTGAACTGGCTCGGAAAAAGCTAGAGGCCGCACACAAAGAACAAACTCTTGAGCTTAACAACATCCAACAACAAGGCATGGTTGATTTGTCGATGATGAATGAGCAGTTACAACGGGAACTGAGCGAGTTGCGTCAAGCTGAGGAGGCGATTCGTCATAATCGGGCAAGATTAAAGGCTCAATATAAAAGTATTCCCATCCCTACCTATTCATGGCAACGAGTCGGTGGTGATTTTATTTTGGTTGATTATAATGATGCGGTCGAGAAAACAAGCCAAGGACGAATTTTTGACTTTATGGGAACGACAGCGAGTGAGGCATTTAAGGAACGACCAGTAATTATTGAGAACCTAACCCGATGTTTTAGTGAAAAGAAAACCGTTAGACAAGAGGCTTCTTATGAGCTAGTTCGTCATTCGGAAGATCAATTTTTTGTAACTACCTATAACTTCGTACCACCTAACTTGGTCATGGTTTATGTACAAGATATTACGGCTCAGAAAAAAACAGAACTAGCCCTTATGACTAGCGAAGAACAGATGGCTCTTCATTGTAGGTTTTCACCCGAGGGGAAGTTAACCTTTGTTAATGATGCTTACTGTTGGTATTTTAATACCGAACAAAAACAGTTAATTGGGCAATTTGTTCCCTTTGTATACAACGCAGACCTACCCAAAGTAAAAGCTCATTTTGCCGCTTTAACGGATGAAGAAAACTCTGTTAGTGCACTTGAGTTTCGAGTTGTAAAACCTAGTGGGGCTTTACGCTGGCAACAGTGGATTACCTTGCCCATATTTGATCAAGGACAAGGTCTCATCGAGATTCAGGGGGTAGGACGGGATATTACTCGTCGTAAACAGAGTCTGGATAAAGGATAGACACAATAACAAAGAGAGCGTATCAATTTAGATACGCTCTCTTTTTGTTACTTATAGCATGAAACGTGGATTACCTACCCGCAAGTTCTAAACTTACGGGTAGGTCGTTTCATCACTCCATACAGGGGGTAAATATTCAGTGAACTCGCTAGAAAGAGTGTCAGAAACCCGATTTCTTAAAGAAATCGGGTTTCTAGGGCTACTTTACTGAACTTTTACATACAGGGAATATACATTTTCTTCGTGTATTCCTTGACCATGCGGAACGTGCAAAATTGTGGCGCACAACTACGGATTGTCTCTTTCACTAGGGCAATCCAACGACGAGGAATGCCGCTCTCATCTCGTTCGTAAAAGGCAGGTACAATCTCATATTCGAGCAAATCATAAAGCGAGGTAGCATCGGCGTGGTTCTGTGAATGTTCGTCATGGTGGTCGATAGTATAGTCACCAATCACCCAACCGTTTTTACCGTTATATCCCTCTGCCCACCAGCCATCAAAAATTGACAGGTTTGGTTTACCATTGATGGCCGCTTTTTGTCCACTCGTACCACTCGCCTCCATAGGGCGACGGGGGGTGTTTTGCCAAACATCAACGCCCGCGAACATTTCGCGGGCAATGTTCATGTCGTAATTTTCTAACATGACTAGCCGTCCGGCCAAGCCCCATTCTTGTGAACGTTGATATACTTCCCGAATAAAGTTTTTTCCCGGCTCGTCTCGTGGGTGAGCTTTACCTGCAAAGACAAACTGTACAGGTCTTTCACCATTGCCATGTATAATTCGTTTTAGACGTTCGGTGTCATGGAACAGTAACGTGGCTCGTTTGTAAGTCGCAAAACGGCGAGCGAATCCGATGGTTAATATATTCGGATCGAGCAGGTTATTGATGGCCTCAAGTTCATGTTGACCCAAATGTAGACGAGCCAACCGTTTACGAACTTTGTTCCGAATAAACTCAATCAGTTCGCCACGCCCTTGATTGATGACTTTCCAAAGTAACTCATCGGGTACATTGTCGATCATCTCCCACATGGCTGGATTATCCATTTGGTAGGGCCAAGCTTTGCCCATATATTCATCAAACACAGCTTTCATTTTAGGATAAAGCCATGTTTCAGTGTGTACGCCGTTGGTGATGTGGGTAATCGGCACGTTTTCTACCGCTTCATCAGGCCATAACCAGCGCCACATATTACGCGATAAATCTCCATGCAGTTGGCTAACACCATTATGATGTCCCGATAGCCGTAGAGCCAGCACCGTCATGCTAAACATTGGCCCCCAATGTTGTTCTTGACGACCTAAATTGAGGAGTTCATCTCGGCTAATGCCTAGAAAATCATGCCAGTTGGGAAAGTAACGGATCATCATGTCTAATGGAAAGGCATCATGCCCTGCGGCAACAGGTGTATGGGTGGTGAAAACGGTACTTTTACGAACTTTTTCTTGAGCATCTTGAAAACTATACCCCTCGTTTATCAGGTGTCTCATACGCTCAAAAACTAGAAAGGCTGAATGTCCTTCGTTCATGTGAAAAACAGCCGGAGTGATATTCAGTTTTTGTAAAGCTCTGACTCCCCCAAGCCCTAAAATTTTCTCTTGAGCTAGTCGCATTTCTTCATCACCACCATACAGACGCGCCGACAGTTCACGGTCTTCGGAGGCATTAGGGTGGATGTCAGTATCGAGCAAATAGAGGGATACATTGCCCACATTCAGATGATATACTTTGGCGTAAACTCGGCGTTCGGGGAGGTAGCCACGCGCGGGGAGGCCAACTGAGATTACGACCTCTTTTCCCTGTGGGGTAAAGGCTGATTGTGCAGGAACTTCTGAAAAACGGACTTTCTGATAAATTGCCTCTTGGTCACCTGTGGCGGTTATCTCTTGTCTGAAATAGCCTTGGGGATACAGGAAGCCGACTCCAATTAAGGGGAGACCTAAGTCACTGGCCGCTTTGGTATGGTCACCAGAAAGGATGCCCAAACCACCCGAATAGATTGGTAGACATTCATGGAGGCCAAATTCGGCAGAAAAATAGGCGATAGGCTGATTTAGCTTATCGCCATAGTTTTGTTTAAACCATGTTTTGTCGAACACGGTATATTCACCAAAAGCAATCAATATTTCATGGTAAGCTCGCAGATATTCGGGATCATTGGCCGCGCTATCAAGCGAACTTTGACGCACATTTTGTAAAAATAATACAGGGTTGTGGTAGACCTCTTCCCACAATGGCGCGTCGATGCGTCGGAACAGTTCTTGGGCTTCAGGATGCCACGTCCACCAGAGGTTATAGGCCAACTCGGCTAAACGGGATATCCTATTGGGAATAGGGGTAAAACCAACTGGTTGCATATTGAGTTACATAATACGTGATGTGTGATGCGTGATGAGTGACAATTCTCTCATGAATTACGTGCCACATTTCACGTATCACATTTCACGTATCACATTTCACGTATCACATTTCAGGCTATTTGTACGCGGCGGCGAATGAACCAGAAGCCAAATAGCCCCAAGAAGATGAGCACAAACAGACCCATTAAAACGGGTAGGACAATGGCGAGGATAGTTCCTATTAAGGCGAGAACGTCTTCAATTAGACTGACGGCCCAGTTACCTGTGCCACCTGTGGAGGCGGTGACCATCGGTCGGGCGACTGTTTTGGCGGTGTGAACCGTACCGGCAACCATGAGGCCAGCAATGCAGGCTAAAACAGGGCTGACATCACCAACCACTCCAGAATTTGAAGCAAATAGGATTGCTCCAGCGGTGGGGCGACCAATGGTTTGGATAACATCGTTGGCGGTGTCGATAGCTGGAATTTTATCGACAAAAACTTCAACAAATAGAAGTACAACCAACATAGCAATAACTCGACCATCACTAAGTACGTCCCACGGTTTAGAGAGAACGATCATGTCGGTATACCGATTTGCCACGGCCACAACCAACAGGGGCAAATAAGCGTTTAATCCTGCTGAGGCCGATAGTCCAAACGCGGACATCACATTAAACAAAGCATCCATAAGAAACCTCCATATACGGGTGGTTGAGAGTAGGGGAGTTTTTTTTAAGACCTGACAGGTTTCTAAAAACCTGTCAGGTCTAGTATCTCACCTGCTATCAGCCACCTCTTTTTTTAACCGATTGGCTAACCAAAACGGTACCAATATTTGTATCGCGCCATGTAGGGGCACACAAAAACAAACTGCCAATACTCTAAACGGTAAAAGGTAAATCAAGATATAGGCCATTACTAGCCAGATAATCCACCAAACTAGGCGGATTAAGCCTTCTTGCGTACGACCTATATAGAGATACCCTAACCCTAGCAACCCAACCATGCCGCCAAGCCATTCGAGCAAAAAGATTGAAGTTGGAGTTATCTGTTTTGACATGGTCTGGTTTATGGGCTAACTTGTGCATGAGAGTGGTTCAATCTTTAAGATTGAACCACTCTGGAGTACGCAACTTATTTAATTCCGAATCCTTAAAATCCAACTGGAGCAATATCGGGGGTGGCACTACCGCCGTTCATTTTGGTTGCCAACTGTCCGTTAAGATGAGCGCTAACTAATAATGCCCAAAAACCAGTGAATGCTTGGCCGATACCGCATAGAATAATACCAAAACTGGCAATAAAATTAGCTGCCCAGATTACGACAAACATAATTAAGTAATCAGAGAAATTGTTGCGGATAAAGGCTAAAATTTCCTTGAACTCAAAGGCCGAATTAAATTGCCCTGTTTGAGCAAATCGAATTAAAGCCGCTGGAACCATAAGATTGACGACGAATATAACAATAATGGATACACAACTCAAGCAGAGGCCCATAATGCCAACAAAAGCACCTACTGCTTCTTGCATATCACCTGGGGCAAACATACCGGGGATAGCCAATCCGAACATACAACAGGCTATTAATAAAATCGGCAGGTTATAAATGAGGGTAATGACAAGCACCATGCCCCCTTTAGAGAATAACTCACCCCAATTACCCCATTCCGGTAAGGGAATGGCTTGACCATCCCGAACTTGGGTCATTGTTTGAAGCCAATACCCGTAATATAGAAACACAAGCGGTATCCCAACAAGAAACATTGATGTTGATTGGGCCACAAGTATAATTATCCCGCCGATGAGAACCTTCATCATAATGTTCTCATCTTCCATCATGTAAGTAAACGCTGTTCCGATATCCATAAATAGTTATTATAATTGTGAACGGTCAGTTACGAATTGTCAAAAAACTGACAACACACAATTAAACCTAATTTGTTTCTCCTTAAAACATAATGTTAATAAGCCCTTTTGGGCCAAGAATGTTGACCATTATACCAAACCTTGTAATCTCTGACAATCATCAATAACCAATAAGCAAGTTGGCGAATATGGTAGTAGGCAAATTGGCGTAGTTGCTGTCCGTTTATGTGGTTATAAATGGAAAGCTCCAAATAAATATACGAGTCAATTTGAGGAAAAGTTGCAACATGTCATAATTATAGTCAGGACAGTTAACCGCACTGTTTGGTGGTTTGTTATAGGTCGCATATAATAGAAAGAGTTTGCGTATTTCGTGTTGAGTTAATTATGAGTTGTCCACCTTCAAGGTGCGAAGTTCCTTGAAAGTGTTGGTCGGGAATCGGGATTAAATAAGTTGCGTGTTTCAGAGTGGTTCAATCTTAAAGATTGAACCACTCTCATGGCCGACATGCACAAGTTAATTACTCATTCCTTAATTGCCTTAACTCACATATTTATCACCCAACAGGCCATACGCAAAGCAGAATCAGCTATGACCGATACAAAAAAACAGACCCTCATTTTGATTGACGGGCATGCCCTCGCTTATCGTGCTTATTTTGGCATGCCCGCCACCTTTACTACTCGCCACGGTGAGCCGACCCATGCGGTGTATGGGTTCATCAACATGTTATTAGCCGTATGGCGCGAATATACGCCCGACTATTTTATCGTTACCTTTGATTTAGGCGACACTTTTCGTCATAAAATGTATACAGAATATAAAGCCACCCGTGAAAAAATGCCTGACGATCTGCGCGGTCAAATTGACCGAATTGAGCAGTTGGTGCGGGCCTTTAACATGCCGGTTTTTACCAAAGAAGGGTACGAAGCAGATGATTTGCTAGGCACATTAGCCAATCAGGCCGCGACGCAAGGAATTCGGGCACTTATTGTTACTGGTGATCGTGACGCGTTCCAACTGATTAAGCCTGATATCAACGTTGTGATCTCTGGACGAAAATTTTCTGACCGAATTTTGTACGATGAAGAAAAAGTTCAAGAGCGATACGGGGTTACGCCGAATCAGCTGATTGACCTCAAAGGGTTGGTGGGTGACAGTAGTGACAACATCCCCGGCGTTAAAGGGATTGGTGAAAAGGGTGGAGCCAAGCTGATTCAGAAATATAGCACTCTTGATAACATCTACGCCAATATGGACAGTCATTCAAAAGGGGTACGCAAAAAATTAGAGATTGACCGAGAAAACGCTTTCTTGTCTCGTGATTTGGGGCGTATCATCACCGATGTGCCTGATATAATGCTTGACCTTAAGGCTGGACGTACCAATGATTTTGATTTGGTCGAGGTGGCAAAACAGTTTGTCGAACTAGAGTTTAACACCATATTTAATCGGATTCCGGGCGCACCGAAGGATAAGCTTCCTCATGAAGTGGCCGGTTTACCTGCCGATTCGTTGCCACCTGCACCATTTAAACCCCGAAAATCACGCCAACCAGAATCAGATCTAAAACCGACCACACTTTTGACCAAACCACGTTTTACCACGCCCACCACCGCGTCCGACGGCGACTACATTACGGTTGATGATTCTGCTAAATTAGTCGATTTGATCACTGCACTTTCTGCTAGTGATAGGTTGGCGGTTGATGTGGAAACCGATAGCGTGGAGGAAACGCAGACCAATTTGGTTGGTATCGCCATTACCGCGACGACACAACAAGGATACTATATCCCTCTTCTGCATGGCCTAAAACCAGCTACTACTCAAGCCTCTATGTTTGATATGCCCGTCGATGAGGCCGAATTATTACCGCAACTTTCACTTGCCGAAGTACAGCGCGCCTTAGCTCCGATTCTGGCAAATCCAGACCTCACCAAATACATGCACAACGCCAAATTTGACATGATCGTTTTGCAACGGCATGGCCTGCCTGTTGCTCCTCCCATTTTCGACACCATGTTGGCTACTTGGGTAGTATACAATAGCCCGGGGGCAAAATATGGCCTCAAAGATTTGGCCCTAGAACAACTCAATATCCGTATGACCCCGATTAAGAATTTGATTGGCTCTGGTAAAAAACAGATTACCATGAAGCAGGTTCCGATTGATATTGCAACCCCCTACGCCTCGGCGGACGTAGACATGACCCTCCGCTTGGCTGAAATTATCGAGCCGATACTAAAAACTGACAATGGTACGCCCCAACAACTCATGCAGAGTATGGAACTGCCACTCATTTATGTTCTTAAAGATATGGAACTTGCAGGAATTCGGCTTGATGTGCCATTATTGCAGAACATGTCTGCCACAATGACCGCCAAGCTGAGTGAGCTAACCGACCAAATCCATGCCTTGGTGGATAAGAAATTTAACCTCAACTCACCCCAACAACTGTCTGATGTCCTATTTAAGGATTTGGGCTTACCGACCAAGGGGCTTAAAAAGACCAAAAGCGGCCATTACTCTACTGCGGCTGGAGTGTTAGAAAAATTAGAGGGTTTGCATGATGTCATCGGTTTGATGTTGCAGAATCGGCAGTTGACCAAACTAAAAAGTACCTATATTGATGCCTTACCCTTGTTGATTAATCCAAACACCCAGCGGATTCACACCAGTTATAACCAAATCGGGATTTCTACCGGACGGCTATCGTCCCACGACCCAAACCTACAAAACATCCCCATTCGGACTCCTCAAGGACGGGCTATTCGGGGGGCATTTGTGGCCGAAAAGGGACATAAGCTAATCGCCGCCGATTATTCTCAGGTTGAACTACGAATTTTGGCTCATATCGCCGAAGATCCCGGCCTCTTAAAAGCCTTTGAAAATGACGAGGATATTCATACTGCCACGGCCTCAAGTGTGTTAGGTCTGCCGTTTGAGGAGATTGACAAATATCAGCGCCGAATTGCCAAAGCCGTAAATTTTGGGCTGGTGTATGGTCAAACCGCGTTTGGGTTAGCCAAGGGAACTGGCATGACCAATAAAGAGGCCAAAATATTTATCGACACCTATTTTCAGAAATATCCGGAAGTGAAGCAGTATATCGCGGCCACCAAAGCACTGGCCGCCGAGCAAGGTTATGTGACCACACTGCTCGGACGACGGCGCGAGTTTCCTAGTTTGAGACGCTTAAAAGGGCCACAAAAAGGTCAGGCTGAACGGGAAGCAATTAATGCCCCGATTCAAGGCACCGCGGCAGACATCATGAAACTAGCCATGATCAATCTTCACCAAGCGATTAAAGACCAGAATTTAGCGACAAGAATATTATTGCAAGTCCATGACGAGCTAGTATTAGAAGCACCTAACGATGAGGTTGACCGAGCCGTGGCTCTAACCCGTGAAATTATGTCACAAGCCTATTCATTAAAAATCCCACTCAAAGTTGATGTTGAAGTGGGCGATAATTGGTTAGACATGCATTCGGTCTAAGCAGACTGATTTTAATCACAAAATCGTTGGTAGTTACTCTGAGTTGTGCTATAATGACCGATACATAAAAAACCATGCTAACTATAGACCAAGCTAAACCACTGTATAAAAATGATGCGGCACATGATTTTGACCATATTTTGCGTGTATTAGCCAATGCCCAGCAAATTGGTCAAGCTGAAAACGCTGATATGGCAATTTTGCAGACCGCAGTCTTGCTTCATGATATTGCTCGGGCTGACCAAGAGCGAACGGGCGAGGATCATGCAGTTATTGGTGCCCAACGAGCAAAGCAGATACTAACCGATTTAAACTATAAACCTGACTTCATTCAAGCGGTGTACCATGCGATTGTCACTCATCGGTTTCGAATTGATGCACCTCCCACAACTTTAGAGGCTAAAATATTATATGATGCAGATAAACTCGATTCAATCGGGGCCATCGGTATGGCGCGTGTGTTTGCTTATTCGGGTCATGCTAATCGCTCCTTATGGCGAGATAATACTGATGAGCATACTGCCCTACAAGAATATCAGCACAAACTGGTAAAAATAAAGGACAGCCTTTTTACTGTTACGGCACGACAAATCGCTATTGGTCGTCATCGGTTTATGGCCGAGTTTGTAGAACAAATAATTGCCGAAATTCAGGGCGTACGATGAGTGATCTAACGATTGAGCAGATTCAATCCGCTTTGGCTCAAAAACTGCCGGGGCGATCAGCTCAACACAAAATGGCTCCCCAGCCACTGCCGGATATGCTAAGTCGATGGGACAAGCCAACCGATTGTCGAAACGCGGCCGTGTTATTGTTGCTTTATCCTCATATAACTCGCAACTCCAAACAAGAATGGCATATTCTTCTTACTCGTCGCTCCGAGTATCCGGGGGTACATAGTGGGCAAATCTCTTTTCCGGGGGGACGACATGAGGCGGATGAAACATTTCAGGCAACTGCTTTACGTGAAACTCACGAGGAGGTAGGAGTATTGCCCGATACAGTGACCATCATTGGGCAATTATCATATTTATATACCCCACCTAGCAATTTTTGTATCTATCCTTATGTCGGTTATGTTGACCAACGCCCTGATTTTCAGACAGATATGGTTGAGGTGGCAGAACTGATTGAGCCACCATTAAACCTCATGCAAGACCCAACCATTCGTCGGCATGAGATAAGAACATTTAAGGATGGTGTGCCGCGAAATATCCCGTATTTTGATGTGTACGGGCATAAGGTGTGGGGCGCAACAGCCATGATGCTGAGTGAATTTTTGACAATTATTAATTAATTTATTTATGATTTTATAAAAGAATTTATCAACAATTTATTGAAGGATTCGTTACTCGATAAAAAATCTTAGCCTTAGTGAATAGCCGACAAAATTTACGGGATTAATGTAGTAGTCAGCTTGATGTTGAAAACGAAGTGCAACGGCTTTAGCTGTTGCTACAGGCAATGGCTAAATCCATTGCACTCCAACATCATCTTGACCACCACAGATTAACAGGATTAAAGACAAAAAATCGTGTTAGTTGCACCGAAGATTTTGTCGAACTGTTTTTGCTTTGTAACATGCCGAGTATTGAAATTTAAGGATTGAAACTATGCCAGAAATTCGACAAAACCTAGTGACACGAGAGTGGGTCATTATATCTACAGAACGAGCAAAACGACCGGATGTATATATTGAATCCCACAAAAAAACAACCTCACAGCTTTCTCCTCCGCACGATGAACGATGCCCTTTTTGTGTAGGTAACGAGGAACTGGATTTAGAAGTAGCCCGCATCCCCTTAATTGGTGATTGGCAAACCAGAGTGGTCTTAAACCGATACCCCGCGTTATCATCAGAAGGGGAGGTAGTGCGAACAATGAATGGGGTAGTTCGTAAAATATCTGGCGTAGGTCAGCATGAGGTATTGGTTGAACACCCTGTTCATAACACCACATTGTCGTTAATGTCGGTTCAAGATATTGCCCGAGTATTGACCATGTGTTATGACCGAGGCTGGGCAATCCGCAAAGATACCCGTATCGAGCAAATTATCTACTTTAAAAATCATGGAGAACGAGCTGGTGCATCTCTAAAACATCCACACAGTCAAATTATCGGCTTACCCGTTGTACCACATAGTATCCGGCGACGGATTGATGAGATGCGTCGCTTTTTTGATGATACGGGGCAGTGTGTGATGTGTAGTATGATGGATAAAGAGTTGAAAGATAGAAAACGGATAGTCAGCGAAAGTGAGCATTTTGTCGCATTTGTGTTGTATGCCGCTCCTACCCCTTTCCACACTTGGATTGTGCCTCGCCAACACAATGTTAGCTACCTATACTCTAGTCCGCAAGAACTGAATGATTTGGCAGGCATTGTGCGCGATGTCCTCCGTCGTTTATATTTCGGCCTAAACGATCCTGACTATAACTTTATTATCCGCACTGCACCAGTAAAAGAGTTGAGCAACGATTATATGCATTGGTATGCCACCGTAGTACCACGTTTGAGCCGTACTGCTGGTTTTGAACTTGGTAGTGGCATGTTTATCAATCCTGCCTTACCAGAAGAGAGTGCGGAGTATCTACGAACTGTTAAAATTTAATAAATAGGTGATTCATGGAAGATTTTTTAGGTAATGCTCCAGCAAGCCAACTCCTATGTCTGACCGCAATGCCATTGGCGTCGGGTGTCTTACTGGTTTTTTTTCTACTTTTCTTCTATGGGCCTAAAGGCAAGTCGAACACAAAGGTGGGAGGGAACTTTGCCCGCCGAACACAAACCGATGACGACCCACCTTCCTCGAACGATATGCGGGTTGATTCGGACGAGCTCGACATCAGTGTCCTATCATCATTGGCCGAGAATTCTCTCAAGCCCGCCTCGCCTCCCATGCCTGTGAAACAACCCACACCCGATTTAAGCCCTAAACCGATTGTACAAACTCCAGCCGCTCCGATTAACATAGCTGATAAAAATGAGATGTTACGGTTATTGCGTGACCCTGAGACCGAAACTCTGACCCTTGAAGTGGGACAAAAACAGTACGCCAGTTTAACCGACATCTCCGATAGACAGGTGGGACAGTATGTGTTGGAACTGACTGCCCATCTGTTGGCTTTTACCAACGGCATGATTGCCACACCATCTGGCGTTAAATCAGTGCGTATACCTCGTGTCGGTAGCCTACCAGAGCCGATTATGCCAGAGCAACCTGCATCTGTGGCGCAACGCCCATTACCAACACATTTCCCACCACCTGCGCCTGACATTAGCTTGCCCGAACCATCTCCCCGTACCAACTTGATAGAAATTCCACAATTTAATGATGGCTTGGTAACTGGGTTTAGCTTGGCTGATGAGATTAATGAGGTCGTGCAAAAGCGACTCGCCTATTCTCCCCTTGCGGCTACTACCGAGATTGATCTTTCCACAGGCCCTGGCGGTGGAATTCAGATAAAGGTTAACAATCAGACCTATTCTAGTCAGGAAGAAATTCCTGACCAAGAGGTCAAAGCGTTCATCCAGGATTCTATCAAAGAATGGGAGCGGAGCTAAAAACAACAAGCACTTAAACAGTTTGTTAGGAATTTGTTTATTTATTAATTTTCAACCAAAAACGCCGTTAAAACACGGCGTTTTTGGTTGAAAATTGGTTGAAGGTAGCTAAAAATCACTTTAATGATTTGCCTTTAACGTAAATTGTTGATATGATAGGCTCTGTATCTGGACAAGTTTAGGTCAAGCATAACTATGTTTGAGGTAAACTCAACCCAAATAAAACTACTACATATAATTTTAGGATTTAAGCAAAGTAAGAGGATAATTATGATTAAGAAACGATTTTTCAAAACCAAAGATAACTGCAAAGTAAGCTTTGAACTACCGGAAGGACAACTACCGGAAGGTATGGAAATTGAAAAAATCAGTCTAGTCGGTGACTTCAACGACTGGAACCAAGAAGCGACACCGCTTAGAAGATTGAAAGGTGGTACATGGAAAGAGATTCTTGATCTACAAATAGACCAAGAATACAACTTCCGCTATGTCATCAATGGTGATGTCTGGTACAATGACCCTGAAGCTGATGGATACGCGAGTAGTGGTCAAGACAGTGAAAACTGCATTGTCAACACCACCCGCGAATAAATTGCAACAGTTTCATATCAGTTACACGTATGTAAACGCCCTACATTAATCGCTCTAATCGGCTGTTAAGTAGGGCGTTTTTGTTTTGACAAAACTATTCCTATCAATGGGTCAAGGTTGACATGTGATCAATCTTGAAAAATTCTATCTCGGAGACAACACCTTATGCGAATAGGTATCGACATTGGTGGTACATTTACAGACTTTGTTTTTTTTGATGAGCAAACAGGCCAATTTGAAACTTTCAAAACCTTATCAACTCCCAATAAACCGGAGGAGGCAGTTCTATTCGGCCTTACCACTAAATCATTGACCGAAAAACCTTACCTTGTGCATGGCTCAACTGTCGCCACTAACGCTTTGTTAGAGCGAAAAGGGGCTATCACTGCCCTCATCACTACCGCCGGATTTCGGGACATCCTTGAAATTGGGCGTCAGAATCGCCCTGATATTTATAATCTTAGCAGTCATCGTCCTCCAGCTTTGGTTCCTCCGGCTTTACGCTTCGGGTTATCTGAGCGGGTCGATCATTTGGGCCAAATCGTTCAGCCGCTTGACCTGAG
Source organism: Anaerolineales bacterium HSG25 (assembly GCA_030377865.1). GTDB lineage: Bacteria > Chloroflexota > Anaerolineae > 4572-78 > J111 > JAUCGB01. The sequence goes on from JAUCGA010000006.1 coordinate 37,775, forward strand.
TGAACTCGACACTTTGCTTGAGCAACTTCAACAGGCAAACGTTTCGGCTGTGGCAATCAGTTTTCTGTTCTCATTTCTTTATCCTGAGCATGAAAACAAGGTTGCCAATCGGTTGCGGCAGGCCGGTTTTTTTGTTTCGGCCTCGAATGAGATTCTGCCAGAGTTTAGGGAGTATGAGCGTTGTAGCACTACCACGGTTAATGCTTATGTCTCACCGATTATGGATCGTTATTTAGCTCAATTAGAGCAGAAGAGTGGTGCGGCTGACTTTCGAGTCATGCAGTCGAATGGGGGGAGTATTAGAGCCAGCCAAGCCAGACGGGAAGCGGTGCGTTGTGTTTTATCTGGCCCTGCCGGAGGAGTGGTTGGAGCCAAATATATCGCTCAAAAGGCAGGCTCTAGTCAGCTTATAACTTTTGATATGGGAGGTACCTCAACCGATGTGTCGTTGTGTGACGGTGACATTCAGATTACGACGGAGGGAGAGATTGGCGGACTACCGATTCGTATTCCTATTATCGACATCCATACCGTGGGAGCCGGTGGCGGTTCAATTGCCTATGTCGATGCGGGGGGAGCCTTACGGGTCGGACCTGAGAGCGCTGGAGCTAATCCGGGGCCAATTTGTTACAATCAAGGTGGTACCCAACCAACCGTAACCGATGCCAATCTGATTTTGGGACGATTGCCAGCTAATCAGTTTTTAGGTGGTCAGATGAGCCTGAATCAAGCCGCAACCAAAATAGCAATGGAGCAGTTAGCTCGGCAAGCCAATTTAACACCCCCACCCGGCCTGAGTTTAGCCCAAAGCGCGGCGGCGGGTATCATCACCATCGCTAACGCCCACATGGAACGAGCCTTACGGGTGATTTCAGTCCAACGGGGTTACGATCCGCGTGAGTTTACTTTAGTTTCCTTTGGTGGGGCTGGTGGTCTACACGCGGCTGAATTAGCGCGAGTATTGAACATCCCCAAATTATTGATTCCGCCGCATGCTTCGACCTTATCGGCGTTTGGTATGCTCACTGCCGATGTCATTAAAGACTACGTTCGCACTGTCATGCTGACTGGCGAGACTTCTTATGCAGAGTTGGCTGATCGCATGGAACAACTTGTCAACCAAGGACGAATTGAAGTATTGGCCGAAGGTGTACCAGAAAACGATATTCACTTAGAGCCTTTGTTAGACATGCGCTATCAGGGGCAGTCTTACGAACTGATGATTCCCCTTGATGAGCAATTCTTATCCAGTTTCCATACTACCCATGAGCATACTTATGGTTACAGCGAACCAACCATGCCTGTCGAGATTGTCAACATTCGCCTACGTGTACTTGGGTATTTACCACCACCCCCCTTGCCAGAGGCTGAATTTACCTCTATAGATGGGTTACTTAAACCTTTTGATAGGAAATTTACTATTTTATCTAATCAACGAGTCGAGACCCCCTTTTTTCATGGGGCTGATATTCGCCCCGGTCAGCAGATTCTGGGACCAGCCGTGGTGGTTCATCCTGATACAACGATATTTATTGGAGTAGGAGACTTGTTAAAAATGGATAAATATCGGAATTTATTTATTAGCATCAATAGAGCTGTTCGGCAATAAAGGAGTGCAAAAGCTTCTTGCTTTTGCATAGTTGTTTCTGGCAAAAGCAAGAAGCTTTTGCACTCCTTATATCTCGATTTTGAGTTTTTATGAGATGATTAGTTGTTCCCGAACATATCTCATCAGCTAAGATGAGCGCCAAAATATGATTAAGAAAAATATTCCTACCTATGAACTTCCTCTTTCGATGCCGATAATCTTCGAAAGGATTGAAGATAGATCGGATGCTTTTGTAAATAACCCGCATCGGCACAAATTTTATGAAATTCTCTGGTTCAAGAACGATGGTGGTAACCATATCGTTGATTTTCAATCTTTTCAAGTAAAAAAAGATACAATTTTCTTTCTCGCTCCCGGTAAAGTCCATCAGATGGACATCTCAGATAAAGAAGGGTTTTTACTTGTTTTTTCTCAAAACTTTATGTCCCAAATAGTCTTTCCTCAAGAGGATAATTTCTTTACCCTTTTCTATTCCTTTGACAATCTCCCATTTATACAGCCTTCAAAAGATGACGTGTATAGACTTGATATTTTATTCGAATTGATAATTCTTGAATACGATAATATACCGAATGATATTACCATTTTACAAACGTATCTCAGAGCTTTTCTCTTGTACACTCAAAGGATTAAGGAACAAACGGAAAAAAGTATCCTCGAGAAAAGCCATGAACGTCTGGCTCAACTGTTTCAGTTGATAGAAGTTCATTACAAAACGGAGAGAGCAGTAGCTTTTTATGCGAACCATCTAGCTCTTACTCCAAAGCGAGTCAACGAAATCACAAAAATACGGATGGGTAAAACAGTTACTCAGTTAGTGCATGAACGTTTGTTATTGGAGGCAAAGCGTGAGCTTTATTTCGGTACACAAAACATAAAAGAAATTGCTTATATGCTCGGATTTAAAGACCCTGCCTATTTCAGCCGCTTTTTCAAAAAACAAACCAGCATTACACCTGAACAATTCAAAACCAAAATGTTCAAATAGTACAAGACAAAATCTTGATTGTCCATTTACATACCTAAATTTTCAATGTATACTCGTTAAATAGAGTTGTTCGGGAATAAAGGAGTGCAAAAGTTTCTTGCTTTTGCATGATTGTTTCTGGCAAAAACAAGAAATTTTTGCACTCCGCGCATCTCGATTTTGAGTTTTTACGAGATGATTAGTTATTTCCGAACAGGTCTAACAAATATTAGCATTAAAATTTATGGTAGTCCTGCATAGGTAGTGATCAACTACCCGCAAGTTTAGAACTTGCGGGTAGCTAACGGATCCGTACCACTACTTCTGCACCACGGTAGTCCTGCATAGGTAGTGATCAGCTACCCGCAAGTTTAGAACTTGCGGGTAGCTAACGGATCCGTACTTCTGCACCACTACCAAATTTATTAAGGAGAGTAAAATGTCTTTAGAACAAAACAAAGAAATTGCGTTAGGTGTATCACGAGCCATCATGAATGGTAATTGGGAAAAGGTAGATGAGTTGCTTGATGATAGTTTTATCTATGTTGGTGATGGTGCGGATCCTATAAACAAACAGCAGTATATTGGCTTTATGCGAGGAGTGCTATGTACCGCAATGACTGATATGGATATGAAATTCCTGCGAGTAATTGCTGAAGATGATTTGGTTGCAATAGAGTACACCAATGAAATGACACACACTGGAGAGTTTTTTAAGATTCCAGCGACTGGTAAACGAGTAATCGGCACCGGTCACTTTATTAGGGAAGTGAAGAATGGAAAAGTAACTGCCGAATGGCAAACAACCAATGCTTTGGGTTTAATGCAGCAACTTGGAGTAATTCCAAAGGGTTAGATTCATTATTAGTTAAAACTATCAGAAGTTGTAGTGGTCAGGATGATGTTGGAATCCAAACCTTCAGGTTTGCCGACGAGACGTAAAAATTCAGTAAAACCGCCCTAGAAACCCGATTTCTTTGAGAAATCGGGTTTCTGACGTTCCTTCTGGCGAGTTCACTGAATATTTACGGTCACCCTACCATGTGGGTTTTTGGCGGTATCCGCAAATTGATCGATTCGGAAAAACGTCCCAAAAATGGTACTGAAATTAGCTATTCTAAAATGGAGGTACAAAGCAAAAGCGATTTCCAAAAATTATTGAATGGTGATGAAGTTATAGTTAAATATTGTGAATAACAGTTATACTCACAACATCAAGGTCTATTATTATGATAATCCGTCAACAACTACACGAAGATAGTTCCCATTTTAATATCGAACTAACCTCTACCCAAGCTGATCAGTTTGAACGCTATTTTGAGGAGCTACAAACATGGAACCAGAAATTCAACCTGACCCGTATCATTGAGCCGAGTGAGGTGATCAGCAAACATTTTCTCGATTCGCTGACTCTGTATCCCATGTTAACCAAGCTACCGACTTCGGCCTCGTTGATTGATGTAGGCAGTGGGCCGGGGTTTCCGGGTATTCCTCTTAAAATTGTCATGCCCGATCTACGGGTGACATTACTCGAATCAACTGGTAAAAAATGCAGGTTTCTTGATCATGTGATTGAGACTCTTAACTTAGAGCAGATTGAGGTGGTCAAAGGTCGGGCCGAGGATGCCGGGCAACATACTGAGTACCGGCAACGATACCATGTCGCCACGGCGCGAGCGGTGGCCCGACTATCCACCTTGGCCGAGTATCTACTCCCCTTTGTGAAGGTCGGCGGCTCCATGCTCGCTCTCAAAGGGCAAGACCCCACCCCTGAACTGAACGAAGCCCGCCGAGCTATCGGTATTTTGGGGGGCAAATCGCCCCACATCGAACAAGTGACCATCCCCGGTCTTTCAGCACCTCGACATGTGGTACGGATCATCAAACGCAAACAAACCCCCAAACGGTATCCTCGTCGTTCTGGTACGCCTAAAAAAGAGCCGCTTTAGCCATAAATATTCGCCAGAAAGAGCGTTTTATGCGAAGGGTCTCTTTTACCCGAATTTAGGGAGATTCGAGCGGATACTTCGCCTTCGGCTCAACGACATGGCTTTCAACATCATCTTGACCACAATTAATCTCAATTCCTAAGGACAGTTTTATGATTACCTTCAGAGCCATGACAACCGAGGAGTTTCCCGCTTACTGCGACTATTTCGTAGTAGACTATGCTGACGAAATTACCGCCAACTACGGCTACCTGCCTGAAAAAAGCCATGCCATTGCCTTAAAATCGCTCAATGAAGACCTGCCACAAAACCTCTCTACGCCCGACCATGTTTTATTGTGTATTGAGTTAAATGAGGCTGAAACGATTGGCTATCTGTGGTATAAATTTTTCGACAATGGGGAGACTGTGTTTATTCTGGACTTCATCATCTTTGAGGCTTTTCGCCGTGCGGGGCATGGGCAAGTGGCATTGATAGCCTTAGAAAAATACCTGCTCGAATCGGGAGTTGGACAGATCAAACTACGGGTAGCGTATCACAACAAACGAGCCTTGCGACTATACGAAAAAATTGGCTTTAATATTACCGGATACAACATGGTGAAAACGCTTGAGAGGTCATAGCTTCACCATGACTGTCAACTTAAGTAGTTTTCAGAACTAACTTATAAAAAATTTCGATATTCACCTGATGGTAACGGGTGTGTACCCGTTACCCATAATAGACGGGTATATACCCGCCAAATACCCGTTGCGATTACATAATCGCAACGATCAGGAACATGGTGAAAACGCTTGAGAGATCATAGTTTCACCATGACTGTCAACACCCTGTCAATCCCGTTAATCCTGTCAGATATTGTTTTAGTCATGTTGAAACGATAAACTTCTGTAGGCTATTACAACGGTACACTCAAGAGAGGTTCAATCTTAAAGATTGAACCTCTCTTATGGTTAACTACATATCGACTAACCCACATTCCAAGTTAGTTTTGAAAATAATGATGGCAAATTACCACGCATAAGCATTGGGCGCTTCTCCACCCGGACCGGGGAAGATGTCGTCTAGCTTTTGCAATGTCTCATCATCCAGCGTGACCTCTGTAGCTCGGACCGCGCCTTCTAACTGTTCCATGGTACGTGGCCCGATAATCGGCGCGGTGACAACTGGATTATGCAACAACCAAGCGAGGGCTATGGTGGCGGGTTCTTCGCCCAGTTCCTTGCATAAAGATTCATATTTTTCTAGTTGATCTCGTTTTTCATTGACCTGCTTTTCAAAATCCTCACCTTTACGCCGCCCCGATTCCAGTTTCTCCAGCGCTCCACCAAGTAGACCACCAGCCAACGGACTCCACGGAATCAAGCCCAAACCGTAATGCCGACAGGCTGGAATCACTTCTAGTTCTATATGGCGATTATCGAGATGATAGATGCTCTGCTCGCTGGCGAGTCCCATCAAACCTCGTTTTGAGGCCTCTTGGCAGGCCGTAGCGATGTCCCATCCGGCAAAGTTGCTAGAGCCAACATAAACAATTTTGCCCTGTTTACTCAGGTTATCAAACGCATGCCACGTTTCATCCCACGGACAATCTCGGTCAATATGGTGCATCTGATACAGGTCGATCCAGTCGGTCTGAAGTCGCTTGAGACTCCCTTCGCAATGTTTGCGTATTTTGTAAGCTGACAGACTCCGTCCATCGCTATTAACTTCTGGCAAGTTGGCTTTCCGCTCAACAGGATTGTAGACTTTGGTGGCTAACACCGTCGCCTCACGTCGTCCGCCCCCTTGAGCCAGCCAGCGCCCGATAATCTCCTCGGTCCAGCCATGCTCCGTTTCCCAGCCGTACACGTCAGCCGTGTCAAAAAAGTTAATGCCGAGTTCTAAAGCTCGATCCATAATCTTGAAGCTGTCCTCCTCCGAGGTGTGCCAGCCAAAGTTCATAGTTCCTAAACAAAGGTTACTAACTAAAACTCCATGTTTTCCTAAACGTTTATGTTCAATAGACATATCATGCTCCTTTTTTGATTAGACTTGTTCGGCAATAACTTGTCATCGCATAAAAACTCAAATTCGAGATATGCGGAGTGCAAAAGCAATGTAAAGGTTCAGCAAAACCCCCTAGAAACCCGATTTCTTTGAGAAATCGGGTTTCTGATGCTCTTTCTAGCGAGTTCACTGAATATTTACAAGCAATCAGCTTTTGCACTCCTTTATTCCCGAACAACTCTATTTACTAACTCGATTTTTGTTGTGCCCGATGCCGCCGTCGACCTTTTGAGCCTGAGCCGTCGATATTGGGTTTTGTCGCCTGTTGAGGGTTTTGGTGACGGAAGACAGCTAGTCCCACACCAAGTATAATCAGCAAACCGCTGACGATTTGAGCGGTAGGGATGCCACTAATCACCCACGCATCGGGACGTAAATTTTCGATGAGCAATCGCCCAAGTGGATACCAGATTAAATAGATGGAGAGAATGTCTCCGTCATACAGTTTACTGGCATATTTGCGTCCAATCCACATCATCAGGGCAAACCCGACCAAGTTCCAGAGTGATTCGTACAGAAATACCGGATGAAACATGGTGTCAAGCGGATAGGCCGTTAGGTCATTGTAGGGTGTAATCCGTTGATTGAAGTTGGTAATCAGGATACCCCACGGTAAATCGGTGGGAGGGCCATATAACTCTTGGTTAAAATAGTTGCCCCAACGTCCAACAGCTTGAGCCAAAATCATGCCGGGAGCCAAAACATCAAGCCAACGCCAGACAATAAGATTTTCTCGATAGGTGTAGATCAATACAGCGATGATACCGCCCAACAAGGCCCCAAAAATACCAATCCCACCGCTCCATATCTGTAGTGCGGTAGGAAAAGGGATGGTGATGCCAAAGATAACATAGTCGGTAAAGGGTTGTTCGTAAAAATAGTAGTTAAAGCCTCGACTTGCGCCCGGCGGGGAGGATAATACGTGGTATAACCGCGCACCTAGAATCCCAAAGATGAGACACCAGATAAGTAGGTTCCAAACATGGTCAGGATTTTCTCTGCGCCGTTTGGCTTCAATGGTTCCAACATAGGCGGCTAATAGCGCGCCCGTAACAATCAGTAGACCGTACCAACGAATCATAAACGGTCCAAATTCAAACAAAATAGGGTTTTCAGGGGATGGCATATCTGCTCCAAAGTGATAAAGATTTTGGGGCGAATATTACCATTAACCGACCTGAATCACAAGACCATGCATGAGGCATGGTCTTGGTTGTTGCTAAAAACTAGTTGAGCACCAGAAGTTTATCGTTTCTCAACAAAAACAATTCAGGACACGGATAAACGCGGATATCCGTGAAAATATGTATCAATCCGTGTTCGAAAAAAATTGTAGCTAGCTCAATGAATCGACAAACGTTTGAAGCACCTACGGAACGAGCGGCCTTGAGTTTCGTTTGGGCCAAAGAGGCCAAAGAGATATTCAATACCCATTCGGGCACGTAGGAGCAAAGTACCTTGAAAGATATGACTTCTCCTGCGAGGGTAAATATTCAGTGAACAGTGAACTCGCCAGAAAAAGTGTCAGAAACTCGATTTCTTTGGGAAATCGAGTTTCTAAAGCGATGTTACTGAACTTTTACAAGCGAACTACAGGGAGGCTTCGCGCTAGCGAATGGGCGAATATGTGAATGGCGAATATTCGTTGAATCGCCCGAACAACTGATAACTACGCAGAACTCATCCAATGGCTATTATAGAGCAGAATTTTCAGGATAGGAGAATAAAAATCCTCATATCCTAGAGATTCTACTCTAAACAACGTAAATACTGTAGGCTACTCAATTTCTTGGAAATTTAAAAAACTGGAACTGCCTTGGAGGTGTTGAAGATGTGATTTCATCCGAATCATGATACAATCCAAGCTAACAACTATGTCGCTATAATAACTATTTTGTAGGTACAAAGGTATAATCAATGTCATCAAGTAAAACTTTTCTCGATGTTGAAATCCATATTAAAAAGCTAACCGAAAACGGTTATCCAATTGAATTAACCCTTAACCAGAATGAGCAACAGTTTCGCGGGGGGTATCTGCCTGCCGACATTGTCGATTGGCAATCAACGGCCTCATTAGTGGCTGATGGACAACAGCTTTTGGCCTACTTGTTGATTGACCCCGAAACAGCCGCGGCGTGGCACCAGATTAAGGGACAAAGTCAACGACGGCGCATTCGGTTAAGGATTGATGCCGATGCTCCTGAGCTACATGTTTTACCTTGGGAAGCATTGCACGATGAACAAAATTCGGTAGCGGCTAGTGCAATGACTCCATTTTCACGTTATCTCGCCGGAAAATGGCCGGTCAATATACCGTTGACAACACGCCCTCTCAAAATGTTAGTAGTCATTGCTAACCCCACCAATTTGGCCGATTACAAATTGACCCCGATTAAGGTATCTACCGAGGAACAGTTACTGGAGACCGCCTTCGATGATTTGACAATCGGTCAAGTTGAGCGCACCTACCTGTCCAAACCAATAACCCTAACTCGTTTGGAAGCCGCTTTGAATAAAGGATATGATCTGCTTCATATTATTTGTCATGGTGCATTTAGTACAAGGCGGAATCAGGCAGTACTTTATCTAGCCGATAACGCAAATCGGGTCAAACTGGCTCGCGATACCGACCTAACCGCCATGCTGAGTCGGTTATCCTTCCTGCCAAGGTTGATATTTTTAGCCAGTTGCCAAACCGCCAACCAAACTCCAGCGGATGCGTTTCGGGGATTGGCTCCACAGTTGGTCAAAGCCGGTATTCCGACTGTATTAGCCATGCAAGATTTGGTACCTGTTAAAACGGCTCAAACCTTTAGCCAAACTTTTTATCGCGAGCTATTTAGTCATGGTCAAATTGATTTAGCCAGTAATCAAGCCCGTTCGGCTGTACTAACCGCAGGGTTACCCGGCAGTGCAATTCCGGTGCTGTTTAGTCGTCTGCCCAAAAATCAACTACTGACCATTCCTACAGGTGATTCACTTCCTATCATTACCCGAAAACCGTTCGAGCCGGAGACAATCTACATCCCTGCTGGCTCATTTTTGATGGGGTCTGACCGAAAACAGGTTGAGTTACCAGCCTATCGGATTGGTAGATATCCAGTGACCAATGTAGAATTTGCCGCGTTTATTGCCGCCACGGGTGATGTCATCACCTCCCTCAGATGGCCGGGGCAAAAACCAGCCCCCGAACAAAATATGTTACCTGTAACTGGCATTAACTGGTATTTAGCCGTAAAATATTGCCAATGGTTAAGCGAACAAACCGGTCGCGCATACAGTCTCCCCTCCGAGACTCAATGGGAGAAGGCCGCCGCCGGAACAAAAGGATTATCCTATCCGTGGGGAGAAACATGGCAGGAAAACCGCGCCAATCCCAATCCTAACCAGATTACCGCGGTCAATCTCTACGATGCTCAAAATGAGTACGGCTGTTATGACCTGGTGGGCAACCTACGCGAATGGACAACCAGTTTGTGGGGAACCAACCCCCGTGAACCAGAGCCGGAGTATGATGGTCGTAATGACCTCACCGTTAACAGCCAAGTACGTCGTATCTATCGGGGCGGTGCAACCAACACCCCCAACACTATGACCTGTCAAATTCGCCAAGCGGCCATGCCTAAGACAAATTTTCGCCTCAATCAGCATGGGTTACGAGTGGTGATGCAAATAAATACAGTTTGATATCAAAAGGAGTAATTAATGCTATCCAAATTAACCTATTTATCCATAACCGTTATACTATTGCTGGGCCTATACAGCCAAACCCACCAAACGCACGCCCAAGACAGCTACGAACCAAACGACACCTGTACTAGCGCCACCCCCATTGAACCGGATGGCACACTACAAACCCACAACTTTACCAGCGCGACTGACGAGGATTGGTTGACCTTTCCGGTTATTTCTGGTACGGAATATCTAATCGATATCCAACCTCCTTCCGAATCACAAGCTGACCTGCTGGTGGCGATTTATGACGACTGTAACCAGTTGCCAACCGATACTGAAAATGAGATATTTACCCCAGGAGTACGGTATCGGTTTTTCGCTCCTAACGATGGTATCTACTACCTAAAAGCAAGAGGTTATTCAACTGACGATGACGACTTTGATCCACTGACCAACTATAGCTACCATGTGACAGTGCGCGATCTGCCCCAAACCGCTCAACCGGGTGCATTGCTGCTAGTGGCGGGACGGTTACGCACCGCAGACCCTCTGCAACAAAACATCTACAATGTGACCGATGAGGTCTATAAACTGTTTCTGGCTAATGGCTATACTGGCGAAGAGATTTACTACATGGCGCATGAGGATAACAACCCCGATGACGACCCTTTGACTGATGATGTGGATAACCTAGACCCGACCCCAACCAATTTACAGAACGCTATCACCCAATGGGCTGTGGATAAGGTTGGCCCTAACCGAGCCTTCACCCTGTATCTGATGGATCATGGCACAGAGAACAAATTCTATCTGGATGGGACGGGACAGACGGTGACCGCTATTGAGTTGGACGCTTGGCTAACCGAACTAGAAACTGCCGCGCCCGGCGTACGCATCAATGTGATTATCGAAGCCTGTCACTCCGGTAGTTTTGTCAAAACCCTCAGCAAACCCGGACGGCTGATCATGACCTCCACTGCCTCGGCCTCGGTGGCTTATGCCTCTATGCAGAGTAAACGAGGGGCCATCTTCTCCGATGCATTTATAAATGGTCTTGGGCGAGGCATGAGCCTGTTTAACAGTTTTGAGGAGGCTCGCGCCATTGCCCAATCGGCCCATAAAGACCAACAGCCGTGGTTGGATGATAATGGAGATGGCTTGTACACCCCTGCGGATGGACAAGAAGCGGCCAAACGGGGCTTTGCTTACTCTGGTACTTTTTCCGATGTGGGCAACTATCCGCCTTATCCCATGTGGGCTGAGGTGACGGCTGTAGATTTGGAATTATGTGATTCCCCTTCCCAAACGGATGGCTCCCTAGAAGTGGGTCAAGTCAAAATCTGCACTCGTGTTACTGACGATAACCCCAAAGATAACCTGACTGTGTGGGCGGTTGTTTATCCGCCTGATTACCAGCTCCCCATCGCTGAGGATACCGAAACCTTGGTTAATGAACCTTTAGAGCGCAAACTGCTAACCGATGATAATGCTGATACGATTTATGAAGGCTTACACACCTTTACCGAACGAGGCACTTATCAGGTGGTTATCTACGCCCGTGATGAGGATGGTGCTTTGGGCCGTCCGCGTCGCTTGACGATTGAAGTGGGCAAAACCGCTTATTTGCCTATTGTTTTGAAACACTTTCCTATACCAATGAGCATTACCTCTACCAGCATCGTGTTAATTCCACCCGGGGAATTTAGCATGGGCAGTGACAGTGGGGATAGGGATAAACAACCCATCCATACCGTCTACCTCGACACGTATTACATCGACAAATACGAAGTGACCAATGCTCAATATGCAAATTGTGTGACCGCTGGCAGTTGTACTCCGCCGAGCCAAACTAGCTCCTATACCCGTGATAGTTACTATGGCAACCCGATATATAACAACTATCCAGTGATTTATGTGAATTGGGAGCAGGCCACCAATTACTGTAGTTGGGCAGGTAAACGGTTGCCTACCGAAGCAGAGTGGGAAAAAGCGGCCCGGGGGACTGGTGCCCGCACTTATCCGTGGGGTAATGATTTTGATGGTAGTCGTCTCAATTTTTGTGATAAAAACTGTCCGTGGCATTGGGCTAATCAAGATTATAATGATGGTTATGCAGATACTGCTCCTGTCGGTAGTTATCCGACTGGGGTCAGTCCATATCAAGCACATGACATGGCTGGCAATGTGTGGGAGTGGGTACAGGATTGCTACAATGATTCGTATTATGGTAATAGTCCAACTAATAATCCGGTGAACGCCTCATGTAGTAATCTCCACGTCTTGCGTGGCGGTTCGTGGGACAATAACGATAACGTCGTCCGTTCCATAGACCGTAGCTGGTTCAGTCCAGCGAACACAAACAACAATGTCGGTTTTCGTTGCGCCCTCTCTCCATCGTAGTTACATCTCAATCTAAAGGAATATATTAATGTTATCCAAAACAATCTACCTATCCATAACCGTTATACTATTGCTTGGCCTATACAGCCAAAGCCCCCAAAGTTATGCCCAAAATAACTACGAACCGAATGACGATTGTGGGTCTGCCACCGCCATTGAGCCGGATGGCACCCGACAGACCCACACCTTTATCACTGCGGCTGATGAAGATTGGCTCTCCTTTTCGGTTATTTCTGGTACGGAATATCTGGTTGACATTCAACCCCCCTTACAATCGCTGGCCGATTTGATTGTAGCCGCTTATGATGGCTGTAATACTGTGCCCACCGACACTAAAAACGAAACCTTTACCCCCGGGGCGCGCTTGCGAATTTTGGCTCCTGCTGATGGCACTTATTACCTCAAGATAACCAGTGCTTTAAACCCGTTGGAACCACAGACCGACTACAGCTATTATGTGACGGTGCAGGATATTCCCCAAATTGCTCAACCCGGAGCCTTAATTCTGGTGGCCGGACGGCTACGTACTGCCGACCCCTTGCAACAGAATATTTTTAATGTGACCGACGAGGTCTATAAACTATTTTTGGACAATGGTTATACTCGTGAAGAAATTTACTACATGGCCCATGAGGATCATAATCCTGGCAATGATTCGTTGCCGGATGTGGATAACATTGACCCCAATCCAGTTGATTTACAAAACGCCATTACCCAATGGGCGGTGGATAAGGTTGGCCCCAACCGCGCCTTTACCCTGTATCTGATGGATCATGGCACCGAGAATAAAATCTATCTGGATGGTACGGGGCAAACCGTGACCGCTGACGAGTTGAATGCATGGCTGACCAAGCTAGAGCAGGCCGCGCCCGGGGTACGGATCAATGTAATTATCGAAGCCTGCCATTCAGGTAGTTTTGTCAAAACCCTCAGCAAATCGGGACGGCTGATCATGACCTCCACCGCCTCGGCTTCGGTGGCGTATGCCTCTATACAGGGTAAACGGGGAGCCATATTTTCCGATGCCTTTGTGAACGGCCTGGGGCGGGGCATGAGTCTGTTTAACAGTTTTGAGGAGGCTCGCTCTATTACCGAATCGGCTCACAAAGATCAACAGCCGTGGTTGGATGACAATGGGGATGGGTTATACACTGCTGAAGATGGACAAGAAGCGGCCAAACGGGGCTTTGCCTATGCTGGAACCTTCCCGGGAGTGGGCAACTATCCGCCTTACCCCATGTGGGCCGAGGTGGTGGAACAAAATAGTAGCACTCAACAGGAGTTTTTTGAGATCGGTCAACAACTCAACATTCGCACCCGAGTGACAGATGATACCCCTAATGGCAATATTACTGTTTGGGTTCGAATCTATCCACACGACTATCTCCCCCCAGTAGCTAAAGATACAGAAACATTAGTTGATGAGAGTGATTTGGAGGAAAAATTGTTAAACGATCAGGATGTAGATACTGTTTATGAAGGGACACATACCTTTACCGAACGAGGCACCTATCAACTGGTCATCTATGCTCGAGATGAGGATGGCGCTTTGGGTCGTCCCCGCCGGTTAACCGTTAAAGTTGGTAAGCCAAAAATGTATTTGCCCAATATATTGGTATATCCAACCTCAACCCCAACACCAATCCCAACGCCAACTGTAACCCCAACCCCAACGGCAACGCCTATTAACATGGCTTTCGTTCCAGCCGGGGAGTTTACAATGGGCAGTGACAGCGGAGAAAGCGATGAAAAACCGGTTCATACGGTTTCTCTGGATACCTTTTATATTGATAAATACGAAGTGACCAATGCTCAATATGCCACCTTTTTGAATGAGCAGGGCAACCAAACTGAGGGTGGGGTACCTTGGTTGGATGCCGCTGATAGTAGCGTTGAGATTCATCAACAGGGAGATCAATGGCGCGCCGATGAGGGGTATAGCAACCATCCGGTGGTAGAGGTAACTTGGTATGGGGCAGGAGCATACTGTAGCTGGGCCGACAAACGGCTCCCGACCGAGGCCGAGTGGGAAAAAGCGGCTCGGGGCACGACCGCGCAGACCTATCCTTGGGGAAATACCTTTGATGGTAGTCGGCTCAATTTCTGTGATAAACAGTGTATATTTAGTTGGGCTGATCAAAATTATGATGATGGTTATAAAGATACTGCTCCTATTGGCAGTTATCCTAACGGGGTTAGCCCCTATGGCGTTTATGACATGGCAGGTAATGTAGAAGAGTGGGTGCAAGATTGTTACAATAGCTCTTATTATGGCGATTCTCCTGATACCAACCCAATCAATGAATCATTATGTTCCAGTAGTATTTCGCGCGTTTTGCGTGGTGGGTCGTATTTTGACAAATCGAGTGATGTACGCACCACCGCTCGTTCTTTTAGTGATCCAACTAGCTCATACAGTTGGATGGGCTTCCGTTGTGTTCGTTGATTCTAATAATAATTGGTTCGCTTTTCTATAATATTCTAAGGAATGAGGCCTAAATAAGTTGCACGCTTCAGAGTGGTTCAATCTTTAAGATTGAACCACTCTCATGGCGAACTGCACAAGTTAATTAATGCCCATTCCTGAGCCGTGTACTTAACTAAGGAGTAATTAATGTTATCCAAAACAATCTACCTATCCATAACCGTTGTACTATTGATAAGCCTATACAGCCAAACCCACCAAAGTTATGCCCAAGACAGCTACGAACCGAATGACGATTGTGAGTCTGCCACCCCCATTGAGACGGATGGCACACTACAGACCCACACCTTTACCAGTGTCGCTGACGAGGATTGGCTCACGTTTTCGGTGATCTCTGGTACACGATACCTGATTGATGTTCAGCCCCCGTTAGAGTCGTTGGCCGATCTGATTGTGACGGTGTATGATGGCTGTAACACCGTGCCTATCGACACCAAAAACGAGACCTTTCTGCCTGGGGCACGGTTGAATATTCTGGCCCCAGCCGATGAGACCTACTACCTCAAAATAACCAGTGCCATAAACGAACTAGACCCACAGGCTGACTACAGCTTCCGAGTCACGGTGCGGGATATTCCCCAAACCCCGCAACCCGGAGCCTTGGTGCTGGTGGCTGGGCGACTGCGTATCGACGACTCCCTACAACAGAATATCTACAATGTGACCGACGAGGTCTACAAACTGTTTCTGGCCAATGGTTATACGGGCGAAGAGATTTACTATATGGCCCATAAAGATAACAACCCCGATGATGATCCTTCAACCAAGGAGGTAGATAACCTCGACCCGAACCCGACCGACTTAGAAATCGCCATTACCCAATGGGCGGTGGATAAGGTTGGCCCTAACCGAGCCTTTACCCTCTATCTGATGGATCATGGTACGGAGAACAAATTCTATTTAGATGGTCCGGGACAAACGGTAACTGCTGAGGAGTTGGATAGCTGGTTAACCGAACTAGAGCAGGCTGTGCCCGAAGTACGGATCAACATTATCCTTGAAGCCTGTCACTCCGGTAGTTTTGTCAAAACCCTCAGCAAACCCGGGCGTTTAATTATGACCTCCACCGCCTCGGCCTCGGTGGCCTACGCCTCCATGCAAGGAAAACGAGGCGCGATTTTCTCAGATGCTTTTTTGAACGGTCTTGGGCAAGGCATGAGTCTGTTGAACAGTTTTGAGGAGGCTCGGGCCATTGCCCATACCGCCCATAAAGACCAACAGCCGTGGTTGGATGATAATGGAGATGGCTTGTACACCCCTGCGGATGGACAAGAAGCGGCCAAACGGGGTTTTGCATACACTGGTACTTTTCCGGGCGTATGGAACTATCCCCCCCATATCGTGTGGCATAACATCCCCAAAAAGGTTTTGGCGATTAATGACCCCCTTAAAATTCAGGTTCAGGTTGAAGATAACGACCCCACCGATAATACGACGGTTTGGGTTAGGGTCTATCCTCCTGACTATGTCCCACCGGTGGCGACCCAAACCGAAACCTTGGTCGATGAAACGGCGCTAATAGAGCGTGAAATATTGTGGGATGATAATGCCGATCGAATTTATGAAACATCCTACAGTTTTCCCGAATTCGGAACCTATCATCTGGTTATCTATGCGCGGGATCAAGAAGGAGCCTTGGGTCGCCCCCGCCGCTTGACGGTGGTGGTTCCTAAACAGACCTATCTGCCAACTGTGTTACGAGTCCCCCCGCCCCCACCCAACATGGTCTATGTGCCAGCCGGGGAGTTTGTGATGGGTAGTGATAATGGGGATAGCGATGAACAACCGGTTCATACCGTCTATTTGGATCGGTTTTATATCGACACCTACGAAGTGACCAACGTCCAATATACCACCTTTTTGAATCAGATTCGGGCGGGAGTGACAGTAGAGGATGGTGAGTTTGTAGTCTATCAAGGGAATAAGATATACGATTTAATCTGTACGAATTGTAGTGATTGGAAGGATCGGATAATTTGGCAAAATGAGCAGTTTGAACGAGTATCAGGTTACGAGGCTCACCCAGTCTCTTTTGTAACTTGGTATGGGGCGCAAGCGTATTGTCAGGCTCAAGGCAAACGGCTCCCAACCGAAGCTGAGTGGGAGAAAGCGGCACGGGGTACGACAGGGCAAATTTACCCTTGGGGAGACGAAACACCGACCTGTGATCGACTGAGCTATAGCGGCTGTGTTGGGAGTACAACCCCAGTCGGTAGCTATCCCAATGGTGTCAGCCCGTATGGGGTATATGATATGGCTGGGAATGTGTCGGAATGGGTGCAAGATTATTATGATAGTGACTATTATGGTAAATCTCCGAGCAGTAATCCAGTCAATACTTTGCCTAGTAATTATCGCGTCATACGCGGTAACTCGTGGTACCACGATCATAACACAGCACGCTCGGCTAATCGGAGTATGGCGTCCCAAAATGATAGTGGTGATCTTCTTGGATTTCGTTGTGCTCGGTCATCACAACCATAGTATCTCTATACTCAAAGCAGTTATACTTCAAAAGGAAAAATCAATGTTATCCAAACTACTACCTGCTTTACTATTATCATGGCTCTTAACCAGCACCGTTTTAGCCGGAATCTGCTTGGTCAGTCCGGCCCAAGCCCAAGAAGAACTGCCCGCCGATTTAGCCCTCACCAGTTTAACTATCGACAACCCCTTCCCGGCCACCGGAGAACGGGTCACCATCACCATGCAAGTGCGGAACATAGGTCAACGCCAAGTCGATGGGCGGCGAGTGTGGCTTATCATTACCACCATCACCAACAGCATCGTATTTAGCAAGCCTTATGTGGTTGGCGTACCTTGGCCCGCGGGGGATTCTCAGGGCATTGAAGTTCCCTACTATGAGTTTGATCACGCCGGAAGATATTTCATTGAGGCTATCGTTGATCCTCTGGAACGAATTACGGAGACGGATGAAACCAATAATATAGCCGAGATTGAGGTACTGGTCACGGATTACGATTCGGGTCAGGATCAGTTTGAGCCAGATGATGCCTGCACCGCCGACTCAGAAATCTCGCCCAATGATCCACCGCAGATTCATAACTTTAAGTCCAAAACCCCCTACCCTGATGTGGATTGGCTTAAGGTTCCAGTCAAGGTCGGAGAAGTTTACACCATGACCGCCAGCAGTATTGGCCCTAGTGCCAGACCCATCTTTGCCCTGTGGCCCGATTGTAAGACTCCGCCGGATAGCTTTGGCGCTTCGTTCCAAGTGCGCTATCAAGCCATAAAAAGTGGCTTTGTCTACCTCTATCTGTTTAATGATGAGGTTGAGGAATTTGAGCCAGAGCAGAGTAGTTATCGAGTCATGGTCGAAAGTGAGGCCGCGACCAGTTCGCCCATTAAACCCCAAATTGATAGCGTTACGCCGACCTCGGGAGCGAATGATACCAATACCGAACTGACCATTCGCGGCCAAAACTTCAATCTCGACTCCGAGATGGCCTTGTGTCTGTATCAAGCGCCTGAATGTCTGACCAGTTGCACCCCGCTCACATGGCGAGCCACTGCGCTAAAGGGTGACAATCTCAACGGCGATAAACGCCTGACCGCCATCGTACCGCCCAATCTGCGCCCGGCCAGCTACTGTCTCAAAGTGACCAATCCCGACACCGAGCAGTCCGCCTATTTACCGCAGACTTTTACCGTCAAAGAGAATGATCCAGTGTTGAGTGAGCTACAACCAGCGCAGGGTAATCGGGCCATGCCGACTGAGCTTAATCTGTATGGCGAACGCTTGTTTGATGAAGATATTACGGTTAAAATCGGAGGTGTTGTCTTAACCTCAACGCTTGAGGAGGTCTCTGAGCGGGGCCGTCATCTCCGCACTCTCGTCCCGGCTGGCCTGTCTCAAGGGGATCATGATGTCAGTCTGACCTACGCCAATGGTGAAACCACCATATTACCCCAAGGATATACCGCTTTTAACGGGGATGACCATGTCTTTGCCACGGCTGACAATATCCAGCTTAACCCTATCGCCCCCCAAGCGTGGGATAGTATTAAAATCGCGATAACCGTACAACGGATTGGGGGAAAAAGAACCCTGACCAACATTCCGGTGGAGTTTCGGGTTGATGATAAACTTTTGGGTAGTCGGAGCATTGATCAGTTAGCATCAGATGGAACCGCCACCACGCATCCTATTTATTGGGATACTGGCCCTATTGGGTCGTATAAGATCAAAGCCATCATTGACCCCGATAATAAGATTTCGGGGTTAGGCCGTACAATTATAGTGAAAGAGGTTGAGGTTGAACCAGCTCGGGCAGACCGAGGGCTTCCCGAAATAACCGACCTGTTCATTGATGGGGATGACGACGACACCAGTACTACCCAAGATCGTCAGGTTGAACTGACGGTCGAGGCTGTGGATGATTCGTCTGGTTCGATTGCCGCGGTGCTTTACCAAGAGTTTGTTTTTAACCAAGGCGGGCAACGATGGACTAAAAATAATAGTGGTTGGCTCCCCTACCGTGACATCAACAAAGATAACTACCCTTTTACCCTTTCATCTCAGGCGGGTATCCATTATCTGGAGGCTTGGGTGCGGGATGATGCCAACAACGTCTCTGAAGCCCCAATCCGGCAAATGATCGAATATCTACCTGAACCAGACGGTGGAATTTTACTGGATAAAGGCCAGATTCGGCTCCATCGTTGGCGGTTGAGGGCGGGCCAATTTTTAGCCACCACCCTCACCCCCCGTTCTGGTGATCCAGACCTGTATGGTTGGCAGGTGGGGCAACTGTTCGATACAGAGCCAATGATTAGCAATAACCGTAATGGGGTTGACCAGTTATGTTTTACGGCCCAGCAAAATGGCATACATCAAATAGAGGTGCATGCTCCCACCGATTCGGCCACTAAATATGATTTGAAGATTGTTAAAGTCTCGTCATGTAATAACTATTTCGGAGAAACAGCCCCAGATAAACTAATTCCTGCAAATCCCTTGGTAACGCTTGATAATGAACCGCCCACAACCGATATTGGCCGGAAACAGTTGGCCGTTTATCTACCCACCTTAATCAGACGTAAGGCAACCACCGTTACACCGACCCCAATACCCAATCCTAAATTCCAAGTAGCCGTAGAGAGCCGACCACCCGCCAGCCAAGAGGTCGCTTACGATGAGTATGTCGTTTATAACTACGTCATCCACAACAGCGGCAATGTGCCCCTGACCAATATAAAAATAAGTAACCAGTTTCTGAACGAAATAACGATCAATGCCCTTAAGGCTGGTGAAACCCGAGTCATTGATAAAGAACATGAATATCAAGTGGGCTTAGAAGATTTGACCGCCATCACCAATCAAGCCAGTGGCACGGGTCAATATGCCGAGCAAACCGTCACCGCCAAGGATGAATCCTCCGTGGAGGTTTTAACCAGCCGTTTGCTGGTTGATGCCACCCGCGCCGGTGGCGTGACAGAGATGGAGATTCGTCATCCCGATACAGGGACTCTATTATTGCAGTGTATACCAGATGATCCCATGTTTTTTGAGTGTGGTAATCTACCGCTGGTAGATCGATACTTTATCGTCGCGACTACCAAATGTCAGGAGCCACAACAGCAACAATTCGTTAAAAATGAGCAATATGAGGCGACAATAAATCTAGATATTTATTGTCAATAGGAGCAAATAATGAAAATTAAATATATAACTATCACAATAATCCTGTTCTGTACCCTGCTATTTAGTTTCAGACTAAATAGCCCCACCCAAGCCCAAGAAGATACCATTCATTTGGAGTTTGTTGGACAGATCGATGGTGTAACCGATAGGATTGATGGGGTTAGAAGTTTAGTTGCTTTTCAGTCCAATTTAATTTCCAATATGAAAGTTGATGTCAATGGAGCGGCATGTACAAACCAAGGAGTAATCTGGACAATTACTTACGAGTACACTTCGTCCACTACCATAGATATAAGCATCGAGAACTTTGAAGCCAATATCCGGTTTAGCGGTGGTGAGCCTACGGATGGAATATTTGATTATGCAGATGGTGGATTTAGCCACAATAGTCAAGATAAGGGATTAACCGGCAATGTAACCCTTCCGCTGTGTGTTGATGCGGGTAGTCACACCAGTGCTATCGTTACAGCGTCTATTGTTGATAAGAACATTACAAAGGATTTAGAGGTCAATTTAGTCTCCAATACCCCAACCCCAACCCCAACTCATACTCATACTCCAACCCCAACTCATACTCCAACCCCAACTCATACTCGTACCCCAACCAGTAAACCCGATCTAATCGTGACACCAACCAATACATCAACAAATACTCCGACCCCAACCAACACCCACACAAATACTCCAACCTCAACACCAACCAACACCCACACTCCCATTCCTCCCGATGTTTATGAAACCGACAACGTTTGTGCTGAAGCCAACCCAATCCCCACCGATGGCACCATTCAAGAACACACCCTGCACCAAGCCGGAGATGAGGATTGGATTCGTTTTGAGGCCACCGCGGGCATCAGTTATGTCGTTTCCGTACGAGTGCCGGGCAACTCCTCCGCCGACATGGTGGCCGCCCTACAGCGTGAGTGTGGTTCGGAAGCCCAACCACCCCAAGACCCCAGTTTTTCCTCCGATGTGCGTTATTTTATCAAAACCCCCACCAACGGCACCTACCATCTCTATCTACGAAACCAGACTCCCGATATCGCAGGCCCCGAAGTACGCTACCAAGCCTCGGTGCGGGCTATCGGTCAAAAGGAGGATGCTGGCGCAGTCGTGATTGTGGCCGGTCGGCTTTATAGTGACCGCACCCAGGATTTGCAAGATAACATCCAACATATTGCCAACAGTGCTTATGCTCTGTGGCGAAACAAAGAGTATCCCGCGGATCGAATCCACTATCTGGCCACTGATCTCAATATCGATGCCAATGGGGATGGGGAATCGGATGTTGATGATTTAGCCACCAAACAAGCGCTGGAACAGGCCATTTTAGAGTGGACCAAGGACAAAGGATTAGGCCCAGACCGAGCCTTTACCCTTTATCTGGTCGATCATGGCGGGCAAAATGGTCGCTTTTATCTCGATAAACCGTTTAGCCAGTGGGTTAATAGCACTGAACTGGATGGCTGGTTAACCGAGTTGGAAACCCAAAATCCGGGCGTAAAAATCAACATCATTATCGAAGCCTGTTACGCCGGTGGTTTTCTACGACCGTCATCAAACAGGTTGGCCCAGCAGAAGGCCGGGGTGCAAAACAGTTTGCAGAGTCTGGCCGGAGAAAATCGGGTGGTGGTCGCCTCAACCGAGGCCATCGCCTTGGCCTACGCCTCTCCCAAAGGGGCATGGTTCTCAGATACCTTAATTGATGGCCTGAGTCAAGAGCTAAGTTTGGCCGAGGCTTATGAGGAGGCGCGACTGGTAGCCCAACAGCAAAACCCCTCTCAACAAGCCTGGCTCGATGGGGACGGAGACGGTATTCCCAACGAAAAAGCCGATTATGCCGCCGCGGCCCAACGAGGCTTTGCCATCAGTGGCTCCTTTGCCAGCGACCAAGCCGAATGGTCTCCCTATATCAAACAAGTCAATCTAACCAACAAAACCTTACAATCCGCCGAAATCGTGGCCGAGGTAGAGGATGACAGCACCGACGGCCAAGATATACGGGTCTGGGCCGTTCTTTATCCCCCCAGCTATACCTCCCCAACCGACAGCGAAACCATGATCGCCAGCCCCGAAACCTTGATATCGTTAAACTATGCTGGTAATAATCAGTATCGATCCCTCTACTCTGAGTTCAATGAGCATGGTGACTATCGTCTACTCATCTATGCTCAAGATATGAGCAATCTCCAAGCTCGCCCGCGAGAGCTTTTTTTCACCAAACAGCCGGTTTATTTGCCTATAGTACTGAAATAAAAAAACAAGGAATTTATTAATGATACGACGACGGCGTTCATCCCAAAAAGAAACAGTCAGAAAGCCAGATGATAGTTTGGATACTCTTTGTGAGCGAATAGAGAAAAAACAAGTTATCCCAATTATTAGCAATAGTTTGCGTTTAAAGGCTATTTTCCAAAAAAAACTAGAGCGGGAGGATATAAATTCAAAGTTGCCATTCCAATCCTCCATTACCGAGCAGTTAGCGGTTGAATGGGCTAAGGATATTGATTACCCTCTTCCTGATAGTTACCGTTTAGAAGGAGTGGCTCGTTATAAACGGGTAACTAGCCTTGATTTGGTAAAGAGTAAAACCGACTACCTCCGATTTCTTAAAACAATTTTACTTGATCTTGCGGATAGCGATACATTGAAACCTGACGATTCGGTGTTGACCTCAGAGTTAGAAAACCAGCTTCATCGCCTAACCGTATCTGATGTAACCACAGAATTAGATTACCCCCGTTACGAGGCTAAAAAACGGGATCCATTGCGACAATTGGCTCAGTTGCAACTGCCCATCTATATCACCACTAGCCACCATGATTTTTTGGCTCGGATGATTGAGGCCGAAGGACGCTCCCCTCAAAGACAGGTTTGTGAATGGACAAAAGCTGTGCCCATAAGCGAACAACCTCCACCTAAGTTTAGGCCAACCGCAGAAAATCCTCTAGTTTATCATCTGTTTGGCTTAGAAAAATACCCCGCATCTTTGGTATTGAGTGAGGACGATCACCTTGATTTTCTATACAAAATGGCTCAAACCAACAAAACAACAGATTCGATAATTCCCCTTTATCTGGCCGAGAAATTGGCCGAATCATCGTTGATGTTGTTGGGATATCGGTTGTATGATTGGGATTTTCGGACTCTGTTTCGACTTTTGAATGCCATCGAAGATGGTCGGCGTATGAATAGCTTGATGATTCAACTTGACCCAAAAACTGAGGCCACTATTCCCAGTCAAATTAATGGCCCTGCGGCTCGAAATTATCTGGCTGAATATTTAGACCCCAAACGATATCGAATGATGTGGGGCGAAAGTGACACCATTATCAACCAAATCTGGGAGGCTTGGCAGACATGGAAAACCCAATAAACCCTAATGATAATCCCTATGTTGGCCCTCGTACCTTTAATCCTGACGAGGCACACCTCTTTTTTGGTCGAGAGGAAGAGGCCCAAACCCTGTTGTCTCTAGTCACGATCAATCGCTTAGTACTGTTTTATGCGCCTTCAGGAGCGGGTAAAAGTTCCTTAATTAACACCCGCCTCATTCCAAATTTGCGAGACAAAGGGTTTGAGATATTACCTGTAGGGCGAGTTAGTGGGCAACCGATTGATCAAAAAGATAAAACTAATGTTTTTGGATATAACCTCATGCTTCGGTTAGAGCAAAGTGGCCGTGAACCAGATTATTTAGCTGATTTGGAATTGCCTAAGTTTTTAGCTGGTCTTCTGTCAGATGAAGCGACTGAGGGGGCATATCGGTATGAAGAACCTCCGATCAGCCGTTCTTCTAATACCCCCAATCAAACAGATGAGGACTGGCCACCCCGTGCCTTAATTATTGACCAATTTGAAGAGGTCTTGACCACCCATTTAGATCGTTGGGAGCAGAGAACGGAGTTTTTTAAACAGTTGGCCGAGTCCTTGCATGAGGATCCATTTTTGTGGCTGGTGTTGGTCATGCGGAGCGACTATGTGGCCGGTTTGGATCGATACAGTTCATTCTTTCCTGATCATCTACGAACCCGTTACCCTATGGAACTAATGGGACATGACGAGGCTTTGGAAGCAATTAAACAACCATTACTTAAACAAAAACGATTTCATTTTTCTGATGACGCGGCGAACAAGTTAATCAAAAACCTGAGCCGAATTCGAGTAGAACAATATGGCCCCCCTTCTACCGAAACAACCTATATCTCAGGTGAATTTGTAGAGCCAGTGCAGTTACAACTTGTTTGTTATCAGTTATGGGGTAACTTAGCCAGACGGGAAGAGGAAAAATTAGCTTCTTCATAAAACAAGGAAACAAATCATTATGAGTCAAGTCATTACCTCCCAAGATATCGATGATCTCGGCAATATCGATATAACCTTACGCGACTTTTATGAAGATTGTTTGCAAGAGGTAGTCGAACAGCATCAACTATCAGAGTTTGAGTTGCGAGACTGGTTTAAAACCAAACTGATTACCCAAACTGGCACTCGTGGTATTGTCCATCAAGGCGAAACGACAGAAGGCATGCCAAACGAAGCGGTGCAACAGCTTGTCGATCGTTTTTTGCTTAGAGTTCAAAGCCGAGCCGGTGGTACATGGTACGAGTTGAGTCATGACCGCTTTATTGAACCCGTTACACAGAGTAACACCGATTTTCTCCAAAGTGATCCCTTGCTATTTGCGGCTAATCAGTGGCAACAAAAAGACCAATCTGCTGATTTACTTTATCGAGGAACAGAGTTAGCAAATGCCTTAGCTCGAACTGACTATTTGAGTCTTGAACAAATTGTCCGAGAGTTTTTAGAGGCCAGTAAGAAAGAAGCAGAAGCAGAACGATCAAAGAGGAAACGAGCCAGATGGACAGGAATTGCGGCTATTGTATTAGCTGTTTTATTGTTGATGAGTTGTGGGTTAGCTTGGTTGAGCTTCTCACAAAGAAACAGAGCGATAATTGCCGAAAAAGATGCAGTTGAGCAAAAAGAAACTGCTGTAGCGGCCAGTACAGCCGCGGCCACAGCAGAACAAGATGCGCTTGATAAACAGGGTACAGCCGAGGCGGAACGGGATAGAGCAGTAGTTGCTGAACAAGAGGTGATCTACAAAAACGAAACGGCTGAGACGGAACGGGATAGAGCCGTAATTGCTGAACAAGAGGTGATCTACAAAAACGAAACGGCTGAGGCGGAACGGGATAGAGCCGTAATTGCTGAACAAGAGGTGATCTACAAAAATGAAACGGCTGAGGCGGAACGGGATAGAGCCGTAATTGCTGAACAAGAGGTGATCTACAAAAATGAAACGGCTGAGGCAGAACGGGATAGAGCCGTAATTGCTGAACAAGGGGAGACATACCAAAAGGAAACCGCCGAGGCAGAACGAGACATAGCTGATGTGGCGAAACAAGATGCGGTTACCCAAAAAGCAACCGCCGAAGCGGCCAGTACCGTGGCCATTGAGGAACGAAATCGGGCTGAGACCGAACGGGCCGAAGCGGAACGACAACGGCAAGCGGCTCAAGAGGCCGAGGACAAAGCCAAATCCGAAGCGAAAAGGGCAAAACAAGCAGAACAAGCGGAGGCTGAGGCTCGTATAGTTGCCGAAACAGAAAGTCAACGTAATCTAGCTATTCGTTTAGCCACTCAAGCTCAAGCTGCTAGTCAAAATCTTCCGACTTGGTTAGATAGTCTCTATCTACTTCTTATTCAAAAGGCGGTTGATATTTGGCAAAACGCCACGGATGATCCCTTTGATTTCCAAATTCTGCAGGCGATCTACCAGCTTCAAGCCCTTCCGCCTCCGCCTCATACTTTATCAGGACATTCAGAGGCAGTAAATTGGGTTGATTTTAGTTCTGATGGTACTAAACTTGTTACAGCCAGCACCGACGGTACGGCCAAGTTATGGGATGTCAGCAGTGGTCAAGTGATTTTTACGTTAACCGGGCATACGGCCAAGGTTAACACGGCCATGTTCAGTCCCGATGGCACCAAAATCGTCACGGCTAGTGATGATAAAAGTGCTAAAATATGGGATGTGGTGAGCGGTGAACCTATCCGTCCATTAGAAGAACATTCGTCACTGGTCAACATGGCAATATTCAGTCCTGATAACCGTAACGTAGCCACGGTTAGTCTTGATAGAACGGTCAAACTGTTTAATTTGACGGAAAACAAAACCTATACCTTAGGCGAGCATGGTGGCTCAGTTGTATATGTCAACTTTAGCCCCGATGGAACGAAACTTGTCACCGCTAGTCATGATGATACAGCTAAACTGTGGGATGTAGAGAACCGTCAATTTCTTCATACCTTCCAACATGCGGATAAAGTTAATGTCGCTATTTTTAGCCCCGATGGCACTAAACTAGTCACCGTTAGCGACGATTTCATCGCCAAACTGTGGGATGTAGAGAACCGTCAACCTCTCCATCTCCATACCTTCCAACAGAACGTTAACATCAACTTTGCTCGTTTCAGTCCTGATGGAAGCAAAATTATTATGGCTAATGAAGATACTACTGCTAAAGTATGGAATATCGATGATAATAGCAAATCTTTGTATTCTCTACAGTATTCTCTACAAGGCCATACAACTAGAGTAAACAGCGCGGTATTCAGTCCTGATGGCACTAAAATCGTGACCACCAGTGATGATGATACCGCCAAGGTTTGGGACGCAACCGAAGGGCAAATCATGAGAACCTTAACCAGCCATATCGACGATGTTAATGTTGCTATATTTAGCCCCGACAGCACCAAAATTGCTACGGCTAGCAATGATAACAGCGCCAAATTGTGGGGCGTTAGTAGCGGTAGTCTACATCAAACCTTGCAACCCCATACATCAACCGTTAATACCGCGGTATTTAGCCCTGATGGCTCTAAAATCGTCACCGCCAGTGGTGATAGGACTGCGAAGGTCTGGAATGTATTGAATGGGCAAACTGTTCTGACGTTAACAGGCCATACAGCAGGTGTCAAAATTGCAGTATTTAACCCTGATGGAACAAAAATCGCCACTACTAGCTATGATAATACCGCCAAACTATGGAATCTGTTAGATGGTCAAGAGATCATTGCCCTAAAAGGCCACACCGCCACAATTAATGCCGTTGCATTTAGTCCCGATGGCACCAAACTTGCCACTGCCAGCAATGATGATACCGCTAAACTATGGCGTGTGCCAGATGGCCAAGAACTAGATACTTTACAGGGCCACACCGCCACAGTGAATACTGTTGTATTTAGTCCTGATGGGACAAAACTTGCCACTGCCAGCAATGATAATACCGCTAAACTATGGAATGTGTTAGACGGTCAAGAGATCATTACCCTAAAGGGTCATACAGGTTGGCTCAATAGTGCGGTGTTCAGCCCTGACGGAACAAAAATTGCTACAGCCAGTGATGATAAGACGGCCAGGATATGGGAAGTAATTAGTGGTCAAACAGTTCTAACGCTAACGGGTCATGATGGAGCGGTTAGATCTGTTTCTTTTAATTTTGATGGCACTAAACTGGTCACGGCTAGTTTCGATGAAACTGTTAGAGTATGGGACGCGGTGACGGGTGAATCGTTCCATACCCTACAAGGCCATACCGATCGGGTTAACAGGGCTGAATTCGCGCCTGATGGGCAAACGATTGTCACCGCTAGTCGTGATAATACCGCCAAATTATGGGATGTAAATAGTGGTGAACTCCTTTACACCTTACAAGGGCATACCGATTGGGTTAACGGTGCGGTGTTCGCTCCCGATGGCACAACAATCGTCACGGCCAGTGATGATAACACTGCCAAGTTGTGGGGAGCATCGTCGGAGGTTGCTTTAGATTGGCTAGAAAATCATATTACCCGCAATCCATCCAATTTAACCAATGATGAACAAACTCGATACGGTTTAATGACCTTCACTTCTAGCACTGTACCACCGCCTACTATTACTCCATTAGCCATGCCAGAGGCTGAGTTACCAACAGTCAACAATGTGATCCCGTTATCCAAACAACATATCAATATGGAGGGAACCATGTTTACCCTAACCGTCAGCTATCCAGAAACATCTTGGCAACGGGCTGGTATAGACGATGAAACTCAATTGAACCTCTATCTGTTCAATGATGTGACCCAACAGTGGGATTCTTTATTGCCTTGTATCGGTTGTTTTCATGACATACAGGCCAATCGATTCGTAGTGGTGTTGAATGATCCAACTCATTTTGCCTTGTTGAGTCGATCTGGTTGGCGAGGATATTTGCCGCTATTGGTGCGGTGATTGGAGACGAGACAGAGCAACAATTTGGTACACAACGGAAAAAAATTCAGTAGTTGAGCTCAAAAGCAACAATTGGTAGCATAGAAGCGTGGAGTAGAGATTTTCGCCACGAATTGACACGAATTAAAATCAAAAATTCGTGTCAATTCGTGTAATTCGTGGCAGAATCGTTCCACGCACCACGTCCTACACCCACCGTTTATAATAAAAGTCACTATCCTCGTTATTATTCAAACGAGCCATCACCTCGAACAACCACAAGTCAAGATGACTATCATGACTGTCTAAGCGCGGGAAAGGGTTATCGTACCCCTCGGTGAGAGCCTGGCCGGTGTAATCTAACATGCCCAAAGCCAGTTCGGGGATGCCGACATGTGGCACGCCATCTTTTTGCATGAGGGTTTCGGTTATGCCGGCCATCAGGATTCCGCCGGGGATGAAGGAAAGGGCACGGGTTCGCATCATGGGCAGGAAGACATCTAGCACCAGATTGTCCGTGCCGTAAGCGTCACGAGCCACCTGTTGCAGGGTTAACTTGGGCAGATAAAGACTGGTCGAGTAGGCTCCTTGGCGGCCATATTCAGGCTGACTAGGGTCACGGCTGATATTATCTAAACTGCCGCGCCAGTCGGCAAAAACAGTCGCCTCAACCTCGATGCCGCTGTCTCGCAGAGCTTGCGGAAACCTGACTGCCATCTCGCCCATGACATATTTAGTAATCTGAATCTCCTTCTCGCTGAGCGGAGTCAACGCCCATTGAAATAACTCCTGCTCATCAGCATCCTTAAAAAATACGGGTGGCATGTTCGGTAATAGACCAGACAAGGCCGCGGCCACCGTATTGATGTAGACCACACGGTCGGCCTGCACCGCTTTGAGGGTTGTCACGATTTTTTGGAGCGGCTTACCCGTTAGCTCCATGCCACTGTTGAGCCAGTTAAATCTGTCGCCCCACCCTTCGGCCTCGGCCTGAGCCTGCATGGCCTTGCCGGTTTCGTACCCTAACGAACGACTCAAATCACGAGCCACCACGGTCACACTAGCCGCTTTCCGCAATCCCATAACCGCCGTCGCCAGCGCGCCACCTAAGCCGGGGCCAGTCGCTCCGGCAAGGAGAATATGTCGCCCTTCAAGCCAGTTGAGGTTGTAGTTTTGGGTGGTTAACATCTCTTGTTGAGCTTGCCAGTTGCTCGTTAGCAGGCGCTGTGCCTCGGTGGGAAAAGTAGCAATCTCAGCCTTGGTGGGCCGCATAAGGGGCGGGGCACCCTCACGAATCGGTATCGTTGGGTCAGGTTGCGTAAATGGACTAATAGGTTTTGTTTTCATGGGTTCTCTCTCGATGATTTCCAAAGAAATTATGGGATAATGAAATATCAGGCTTGAATTTGCCATACATTACGTTGCATATATTTGCGGGATTGTAAGTAAAAGTTCAGTAAAGTAGCCTAGAAACCCGATTTCTTTGAGAAATCGGGTTTCTGACGCTCTTTCTGGCGAGTTCACTGAATATTTACGATTGTAACATGAACCGCGCCACAGAGCAATGCCTCACGAGCATACGATAATTAATTGCTCATTCCTACCACCGCCAAAACGGCCCCGCGTTCTGTGGATACGGCAGAGATGGCCCCGGCAGAATCTCACGCAAACTCGGTTGGGGCTTAGAGCGTCGCGCCCATTGGCGAGGATAACCCCACGAAACCTCCTCAAACCGTACCCCGTCCCGATAGTCGGTGGCGGGCATGTGTAGATGGCCTGATACTACAGCAATCGTCGGAAAACGTTGATGCCAATTCTCGGTGCGACGAGTGCCACACCAAACTGAAAAACGGGGGATTCTGGGCAGTCGGATGAGATCGTATCGGAGGGGAAAATGGTCAATAAGGACATACGGCATGCCGTTTTGAGCCTGCTCGAGCCGTGTTTCACTGTAAGCACATCGCGCCGCACACCATGCACCACGGGAGGAGTACGGGTCAAAATGGAGTAGCTCCTCATCGCTACAAATTACATCCGTTTCGGCTGACCAAGCCACCGCCTTTTCGACGGGAATATTGTCGAGCCGAAACGTATAATCATACAGGGTAAAGAGCGGTGCTAACAGACATGGCCCACCCTCGCCGGGCCAAATAGCATACGGGTCTTCGGGAGTCAATACCCCATACTCGCGACATATTTGCACCTGATGATTATATTTGGCTTGCCCTCGATGAGAATCACCGGGCAGGCTCCACAGGTCATGATTGCCCGGCACCCACAGCAAGCGAGCAAACCGCTGACCGAGCGCTTCTAATGCAAACCTCAGATGTGTTTCTTTTTCACCGACATCTCCGGCGATAATCAGCCAATCATCGCCATAGTTCGGTAACGTTTGTAACTGTTGCCGATTCTGCTTAAATCCCAAATGTAAATCGCTAATCGCATAAAGTTTCATGCTTTAGATTGTAACATGACCCTATTTTAAATTAAAAATTAAGAATTAAAAATTAAGAATTTTGTGGTGCTTCTTCATCGTTTTGACAGACCATGATGGTCAGGTTACAATTCAGTCATGATCTATCATTTATGGCCTAAATTTGGCCCACCCATTGTGGTACTGCTTCTCTCGACTCTATTTGTTATTACCATCCTAACAATTCATCACGGCGACCCTATGAGCTTTGTTCGACTCGGTACCCGTTACGGACAGGGTGATCCCAACGGTACGATTGGCTACGATGGTCAGTTTGCTTATCAAATTGCCATTGCTCCCTTTGAAGCCGCCGCCTTTATGGACATTCCGGCCTATCGTTACCAGCGTATCCTGTACCCTATCAGCGCCCGTCTGGCGGGGTTGGGACAACCTCAGTTCATCGTTTGGAGCCTCATCGGGCTAAACATCATGGCTCTGACGATTGGAACGTATCTGATAGGGCTGATTCTGACTCATCATCACCTGAGCCGTTGGTACAGCCTGACTGTCGGCCTATTTGCCGGACAGTTGGTCAGTTTGCGGCTTGACTTGAACGAGCCATTTGCCTTGACCTTTGCCATTGGTGCAGTTTATGCCTTTGAGATGAAACGGCCTCGTATTGGCGCGCTCTGTTTGGCTTTGAGCATGCTCAGTAAAGAGACGGCCATCGCCTTTATTGGTGGTTATTTGCTCTATTTTTTCTTACGCCGACAGTGGCGCTTATGCCTAGAGACCGGTCTCATCAGCCTGACTCCGTTTGCCATGTTGCAGTTAGTTTTGTGGCTGACGTTGGGTCAAATCGGACTCCGTTCCGGTGGACAAGGCGCGACCTCATTTAGCATCATCCCCTTTGGCGGTTTGTTAGGGTTCGATTTGGCTGAACCTGCCACACTTATTACCGTTTTGTTGATTCTTGGCCCCATCGTGATACTCCCATCCCTCACCCTGAGTTTCCATGTCATTCAATACCTCCGAGCGGGTAAGCATCATCCTATGGTTTGGGTACTGGTCTTACATCTACTTATGATGATTACCCTGCCATTTTCGACCTATGCCGACCTGCCCGGCATGTTGCGTCTGATGAGTGGTTTAGTTGTGACAACCGTACTGTTTGGGACGGTAACGCGGTCAAGAAAATTGCTGAACTATAGCTTGTTATGGCTGTTAGCTGGGCCGTTGTTGATATTTTTGGTTTGACCAAGGAATCGGAATTAAATCAGTTACACATTTGCTTCGTCTTTTGTTACGCGGTGAGTTCACTATCTCTGGTTTTTCCAACAAGTATCTGCGACAGTTCATAACTGACAAAAACTCAGGTCAAATTACTCGTTTGATCAAAAGGCTACGTGTCCATGGTCTCATTAAACGCGCTGGTAACGCTACAGATATTACCTCTCTAACTTTGGACAAATGGCCGCTACTATGGCTTTGAAATCAAGAGATATGGTTATTATTCCCGTTAAACTGCTTTTTCTTGCTCAAAAAGCTAGAACCTGACTGTTAAGATACTAATTCACCCATTCGCCCATTCGCCCATTCGCAGATATAATGCCAGATGCATGGAGGTGACAACAATGAGACGATTTTCATCTTACGGGCCGATTGACCCGGAATCA
The DNA here is from genome assembly GCA_030377865.1 of Anaerolineales bacterium HSG25. Lineage (GTDB taxonomy): Bacteria > Chloroflexota > Anaerolineae > 4572-78 > J111 > JAUCGB01. The sequence continues at coordinate 70,920 of JAUCGA010000006.1, forward strand.
CATTATCATGTCCCCAGAGAGGGATTGATTGAACGAGGCTTAACCCAACTAATAGGCGAAAACCCAAAGAAAAGTGGACATTACATTACTGTTTGGGGGCCGCGTCAGACTGGCAAAACTTGGGTGATGCACCAAGTATTGTGGCAATTGGAAGAGGATGAGCGGTTTGATGTGGTTAAGATTGAGCTACAAATAATGGGGCATGATTTTGTTGAAACGATACAATATATCACTAAAAAAATCTCCCACGAGTTAAAAATTTCACTTCCTTTGCCAGCAGATATTGAGCAATTTGAGGAGTTATTTACTCCTAATTACTTGGACAAACCATTAATCTTGATGTTAGATGAGTTTGATAATCTATCTGAGGAAGTGATCGGCAAGTTGGTGCAAGCATTCCGTAATATCTATATAGTTCGCCAACGTCAAGCTAATCGACTTACTGCGGAGCGGGATTATCTACTGCATAGCGTAGCCCTAATTGGAGTGCGGGCCGTGTTGGGCGTAGAAAATCCAAGAGGCTCACCTTTCAACGTGCAACGGAGCATGCACATCCCCAACTTGACCGAGGATGAAGTGACCGGCATGTTCAACTGGTATCAAAAGGAAACCGGTCAACCGATTGAGCCGGATGTGGTGAAACGGCTCTTTTACGAAACGCAAGGACAGCCGGGCCTTGTTTGTTGGCTTGGAGAGTTGTTGACCGAGAAAAAAGAGTTCAATAAGAGCTTGGATGAGCCGATAACGATAACTGAGTTTGACAATATGTATGAAGCGGCGATGAATCTGTTGCCCAACAACAACATCCAGAATATCATTGGCAAGGCCAAACAAGAACCGTATAAAAGATTGGTCTTGGATATATTCAAAACGACTGAAAAAATGCTCTTTAAGTATGACAATAGTTTAACAAACTTTCTGTATTTGAATGGAGTTGTTGACCAAGAAAAGGAGCAAGGAAAATATTATCTAAAATTTCCTTGTCCGTTTGTACAGAAACGATTGTTCAACTACTTTTCTGATGAACTGTTCCATTATATTGGTCAAATACATGACCCGTTTGATGATTTTAGCGATACCATCACCGAAACCAGTCTACATATCGGCAATCTACTCCAGCGATATGGGGTTTATCTGGCCGAGAACCGTGATTGGTTGTTGAAGGATGTACCGCGCCGCGCTGATCTACGGATATTTGAGGCGATCTATCACTTCAATCTGTACATGTATCTGATAAAGTTTCTACAAGGATATGATGGTCATGTTTACCCTGAGTTTCCGACAGGTAATGGTCAGATTGACCTGATTATCAAGCATGCCGGTAAGATGTATGGCCTTGAAATAAAGAGTTTCTCAACGAACCATGAGTATAACAAAGCGTTGAGCCAAGCGGCTCGGTACGGCCAGAGTTTGGGAGTGAACGAGATAACTCTTGGCTTTTTTGTGGAGGCCATCGACGAGGCCAATCGTAAGAAATACGAGGTGGTCTATCAAGATGCCACGACAGGTGTCACCGTCAAACCCGTTTTTGTGGTGATTGGTAGTCGAAAGGCGTAGGGCGTGTTGCGTGGTGCGTATTCTCTCCTCCAAGGTGCGTAGTTTGCTCCTACGTACCCGAGGTGGTCATCGAGGAAACACCTCACTATTCACTATTCACAGATATACATGGAGGTAGCAACAATGAGACGATTTTCATCTTACGGGCCGATTAACCCAGAATCACATTATCATGCCCTGCGAGAGGGATTGATTAAACGAGGCTTAACCCAACTAATCGGTGAGAACCCAAATGAAGGCGGACATTACATCACTGTTTGGGGGCCGCGTCAGACTGGCAAAACTTGGGTAATGCAACAGGTATTGTGGCAATTGGAAGAGGATGAGCGGTTTGATGTGGTCAAAGTAAATCTGCAAATAGTAGGCCAAAATTTTGAGCAGACAATCCAATATATTTCTGAGATTATGGCAGAGGACTTGAAACAAGAACTGCCAAAACCCAAAAGTCTAACTGAATTTGAGAAACTATTTTCACCTCAATGGTTGAAGAAACCATTGATACTAATGTTAGATGAGTTTGATAATTTGTCTGAGGAAGTGATAGGCCAGTTGGTACAAGCCTTTCGGAATATTTATATTCGTCGTGGAGAGCAGTTAAATCGTCCCCCGTTAGAGCGAAGTTATCTACTGCATGGCATAGCTCTAATCGGAGTGCGGGCCGTGTTGGGCGTAGAAAATCCAAGAGGCTCACCTTTCAATGTGCAACGAAGCATGCATATCCCCAATTTGACTGAGGATGAAGTGACCGGCATGTTCGACTGGTATCAAAAGGAGACTGGTCAACCGATTGAGCCGGATGTGGTGAAACGGCTCTTTTATGAGACTC